>DATGQD010000074.1:0-35386 GCA_035304385.1 Cyclobacteriaceae bacterium | reverse complement strand
ACCGACAGCCCGAACATCGTGATGCTGCGCACGTTGGTCTTCCGCTGTACGCTGTTCATGGCGATCTCGATGGGTGTCGTGACAAAACGCTCTACTTCCTCGGCGCTCCTGCCGTTCCATTGCGTCACGATAATGATTTGTGTATTGGTGACATCCGGGAAGGCTTCGATCGGAATCTTGATGAAGCTGTAGAGGCCTGCGAGGGCAACAATTCCCACCCAGAAGAAGGTGAAGAACTTATTCTTTAGGGAGAAAGAGATTATATTTTTGATGAATCTGTTCACGGCGGCGGATTTAGTCGTTCAGGGCGTCGTAAATGAGAATGCCATTTTCTGAGATTACGGTCTCGTCTTCATCGAGGCCCGTCAGGACGTAGGTCCTGTCACCTAGCTGTCTATAGATCTCAATTTCGCGGGTCTCTATATTGTTTCTGTCCTGGAAGACCATCACCCAGTAACGGTTTTTATCGAAGATGACCGCGGACGAGGGAATCGTAATCATCTCTCTGTTCTCAGAATAATGGACCGTCACGGTACAGTTCATGTCGGGCTTCAGTTTGAAGTCGTGATTATCGAGTGGTACCCGGAACTTCATCGACTTGGTCGTGCCGTCGATTACATTGTAGATTTTTTCGATCCTTCCTTTGTACTCGTCGTCCGGAAAGGCGAGCGTGTGTACGGTCGCCTCATAGTTTTCCTTAATGTGGGCTATGTTGCTCTCATGGACGAAGGCCACGGCCCATATCTGATTTGTGTTCGCGATGGAGAAGAGCGGTTCGCCTTCGTCCGGTCTGAGCAGTTCATTGCTGTTTATTTTCTTCACGATTACAAAGCCGCTAATCGGCGCGGTGACAGGGAAGATTGAGCCTTGTTTGAAATTATAAATCCCATAGATCTCGTTTATTTTCGACAGCGTGGCATTGGCCTTTTCCAGTTCCGCTTCAGCCAGTTTTACATCCATTTCCGTGTTTAGCTTGGCGGCAAAAAGATCTTTCGCCACTTGCAGATTTTTTTCGGCGATAGCCACCCCATTCACAGCGTCAAGCCGTTCCTTTTCATAGGTGGCCACCTCGCTGCTCTGAATGGTGGCCAATACCTGTCCTTGTCGTACATAATCGCCAAGACCTATGTTTATGGTCTTAACACGACCGCCGACAGCTGAGAAGACTTGGGCTGTTTTGTTATTGTCTGCTTCCAGCTTTCCAAAGAATCGGATCTCATTTTTTACATCATCTTTGCCCACTGTGTGGAACTTACATAGCTCCATCATAGCATCGGTCATGAAGAATGCCTTGGTGTTTTCTTCGATTGGAGCATGGCTGCAATTGTGAAAAGCAACAGATGCAGCGAGTAACATAAAGACGTGAAGTATTCTGGGGTTCATGATCAGTAGATATCTTTTCCGGTTAATAGATTGAGTTGTTCGGCTGAGATGACCAATTGCGTTTTTATTCGTGTCATCTCAGTCAGCACTTCATTGTATGCTTCGAAGAAGTCGAGAAACTCTATAATCGATACGTTTCGCTTTTGGAAATTGTCGATCATACCCTTTACCGTAGTTTCAAAATCTTCGTCGTATAACGTTCTGGCTTTTTGATACTCTGAAACGGTGTGCGTGTAAAGGGCGAAGGCACTTTGTATACTGCTGGCGATTTCCATCTGCATGGCTTCGCGGGTGTATTCGATTTCCTGCACTTTGAAATAAGAAGCTTTGATGTTACCCTGATTCCTGTTGAACAACGGAAGTGGAATCGCGAAGCCAGCGTTGATCTGATCGTCAAAGGCCCCGCTACGTTGGTCGTAGGCGGCGAAAAAGCTAATGTCCGGAATCGCAAGGCGTCGCTGATAGGCCAGGTATTGTTGGGCCAGTATTTTGTTCTGGGCGAGGATCAGGTATTCCGGGCGGTGTTGCCAGGCTTTCGCATGAATTTCACTGAGCTGTTTCTCTTGTATGTATTTCTCTACTTCGCGTTCGGAGAAGTGGAACTTGACGATGGCCGAAGTGCCGAGAAGCACTCGCAGACTGGCCTGCGTGTTGAGGTATTCGTTTAAAACTTCTGCCCGGTCGTTATTTAATTTCAGGTAAGCGCCCTTGAGGCGAACCACGTCTTTAAGGGGGGCGTTGCCTTTTTCGGCCTGTTCTTCGTATGCCGCCACCAGGTCGTTCAATTGATGCAATTGGGTATCGTACTTATCGAGCAGGAGCGCTTGCTGGCCCATAGTGAACAGGTCGGATCGGAGGCGAAACTTGAGTTCCCGCAGCAGTTGCTGAAATGCCAATTCAGCGATACGGACGTTGGTCTTAGCGAGTTCTATTTCGGCCTTGCGCTTTCCACCCAATATGATGAGTTGCTCCAGCTGAAACGCTTTTTGACCGGTTCTTCCAACGTGAAAGGCTCGTTCATTGTCGGGGTCGTAGGCATTGACATCGGCGATAAATACAGGATTTGGGTATGTCTTCGCCTGAATGATCAGTGCTTTCTGCGCCTCGATGTTCATCGAGGAGGCCAACAGGTAGAGATTGTTTTGCAGAAACAAACTGTCGGCTTCACGCAGGGTTATTTCCAGGGTATCCGAATGGGTCACATTCAGATTGTGGGCTTTGGCGCTGTTCGGTGATACACCGATCGCCAATAGGAGACATAGAAGCACGGACAGTTTACGGACGGGTGTCGTCGGGCAACCGTCGACCCTGTTTCCGTTCTTGCGTTCTATTACGAGTACTTTCATGAATTTCATCGTTGATTTTCGTTTCCTCAGGAACCCGTAGTCGTCGTATTACCACTGCACGTACAGATCGGCCAGCCGATTCTGGAGTTGTTGACTTCAGGATAAAAGATGTATGGACAACGTAGCCCGTAAGCATGCGCAGGTGCACGCCGGGAACTGTTGTCCAATCAGGAAAAGATGGTCAGGAAAGTACTTCGGGTGGCGGGCTGAACGGCTCGGGTTTCAAGCCATGCGGGTGTGCGTTGTGCTGATCAATAGGGTAGGCAATCCATGCCAGGTAAAAGCTTGCTGTGATGTGTGGTCTTTCGACGTAGCGGAGGAAGGCGATGTCAGGTCGTGCAGGGGCAGTGTTTTTTTCATCGTCAGGATCATCAGTTTCGCATATTGCATCCTCAACGGCGCAGATTTCTTCCCAGACGAGTTCTACGAAACTTTCGACTTCATTGATACTTAGGTCTTCAGCAATATGGCTGGGAAAAGGGTCGGGCGGGTCAATACTAATATTGACGGACTGCACTATGAGTAACCAAAGTGCGAGCTTTGCTGGAATGCTTGTCCGAAAAAACTTCACCGCAACTTTTTTGCGAACATATGGAATATTCGAGCGATTTACCAGCCTCTATGGTATCGCGAGGTCGTACCGGACAACCGGCACAGCCCAAAAAAGGATGGAAACGTTTATCCGGTGAAGGCTAAGGTCCGTGGTGGAAAAATACCTATTTTATGAGCAATCTTTACGCAACGATCGTTATCGGACACGGATCCCGACCCGCTGCACCATGGAAAGCAACCAGGAAGCCATCGACAAAAAAATATTCTCGCTCTCGCAGGTTACCCGCAGTATTCAGCGGACGCTGGGCGACCGGTATCGATCTTCTTTCTGGGTCAAGGCGGAGATGATCAAACTGCATCGCTATCCTCACTCCGGACATTGTTATCCCGAACTTGTGGAAAAGCGCGACGGCAGACTGGTCGCGCAAATGAAGGCAGTGCTGTGGCGCGACAACTTTGAGCGGATCAACAAACGATTCAGGGAAGTTGTAGGCGAGCCATTAAAAGATGGGATCACCGTGCTCTTTTGTGCCAGGATCACCTTTGATTCGGTACACGGCCTCAGCCTCACCATCGAGGACGTAGACCCCGTGTTCTCCCTGGGCGAACTGGAGCGTGAAAAGCAGGAGTGCATTCGGAAGCTCAGGGAAGAGGGAATATTCGATCGGAATCGCCAGCTGGAACTTGCGCTGCTTCCGAAACGCGTAGCTGTGATTTCTGTGGAGACGAGCAAGGGCTACGCCGATTTCGTGAAGGTCATTCAAAGCAACTCCTGGGGATACCGTTTCGTGCACCGGCTGTTTCCGTCGCTGTTGCAAGGCGACCGCGCGGTAGCGTCGATACGCGCCCAGCTACGAAATATACACAGGGTGGCGAAGGCGTATGACGTGGTGGCAATCATTCGCGGAGGTGGGGGAGATACCGGATTGTCGTGCTTTAACGACTACACCCTGGCGCGCGACATTGCATGTTTTCCACTCCCGGTCATCACCGGCATCGGGCATGCCACCAACGAAACGGTAGTGGAGATGGTCGCATACCGGAATGCCATCACGCCCACCGACCTGGCGAATTTCCTGTTGCTGCGGGTTCACGATTTCGCGGTTCCACTCCAACAAGCCGAAGCTGTCATTAAAGAGCACGCGCGTCTGCTGCTTCGCGACGAACAGCGTCGGTTTGCCGACACCGTCAGACGGTTTAGAACGCTGGGCACCAACATGCTCAATCACACGTCCGCAACGCTTGAACGACACGCAACGTACCTTATGCGGTATGCCCGAATCCCCATTACGCAGGGACGAGAGTTCCATCGGGCCGTCGTGCATGCCCTGTCCCGGAAAGTACAGGTAATGTGTGCTACGAAGTCACACGCGTTGACAGGTCATACGGATGCGATTCGGAAAGGCGTCCTTTCACGGGTCCGTGAAGCGGACATGAAGACTGAGCAACGCTCCCAGGAGTTATCGGCAGCCGTGCGACGGCAATCCGACCATGCCCGACTTTCCCTGTCACATCTCGAACGCGCCGTGTCGGCCCTCGACCCGGCGAATGTGTTAAAACGTGGCTTTAGTATTACGCGGCGGGACGGAAAGGCGTTGCAAAACGCTGCAGATGTGCGTGATGGCGATATCCTTTATACGGAACTGTATGAGGGAACTATAGAAAGCGAGGTTAAGTTTGTCAAAAAATCCTGACTCATGAACGACAATCCCGGTTATACCGAAGCCTTCGAAGAACTACAGGAGATCGTATCCCAAATCGAAGAAGGCGCCATTACCATCGACGAGCTTTCCGAAAAGGTAAAGCGGGCCGCAACCCTCATCCGCATCTGCAAAGCAAAACTCAATGCAACAGAAGAGGATGTTAATCAGATACTGAAGGAATTGGATGGCAAGACCGAGTGAGGGAATTCCCCATTCACCATTCACCCATTCACTCACTCACTCATTCACTCATTCACTCATTCACTCATTCACTCATTCACTCATTACTCCTCACTCACCGTCTGCCCCGGGGGTAGTTCGATAATCGTCAAATTCCGAAAACGTATCGGTGCGCCTTCCGCCTCCAGACAGAGGTAACCCTCGCGCTGAGTAGATTGGCTGACGCCGTTGACGAACTTACCATTTACGGAAAGCTTAATCACGCCGTCTACGCAGACCACATCATACGTGTTCCATTCGCCGCGACCCTTACAGCGGTTCTCAATGGATTTGCTGCGCTCACCGCGGGGATTATCAGGAACAGTTTTTACACCGCCAACGCCAAAAAGTTCACCGTGTACGTAAGCAATCGGGGGAGTTTCGCCATTCCTCTTATTCAAGTTCACCCAATCCAGTTCGAGCATTTGAACCTCAACGCCGTCAGGCAATCGCGACTTCTCATCGGGTATCGCCTTGCTCCACACGAAGACTCCTGAGTTACCGCCGGCTTCAAGGTGCATCCATTCCACATGGAGTATAAAATTCTCGTACTGTTTCGCACTGCGCATGACACCGATGGGAAGACCCGTGCTTACCAGTTCCTCACCCTCAACCCTCCAGGTATCATCAGCGGTGTTCACATTTATCCATCGGATAGGAGCAGATGCCCTTTCCTCAATTGACAATGCCGAGCCAAGTGGAATCTCTGTACCGAACTCAAGCGTATAATCCTGCGCATGGGCAATGGATGATATCATGAATAATAGGACTGACGTTCGGGTGACCCTCATAGGACATAGGACACATAGGGAACACATAGCTGTTGAATAGACTTGAAAACAAATGTTTTTTAGATCAAAAGACACGCGGGTCGCACGTCTCTACATTAACCGACTACCCGCAGCGATGTATGATAGTCCGTCCCTTCTTCACTCTCACACTCACACTCATTTCCTGGCCCACGCTCCCTTACCCGGTATCGGCACCCCCGGTCCTTCCCATTTAAGGTCCCAGCTGAACTGATCGTTCGGAGGTCCTTCACGCTTGTCGGAGTTAACAGCATCTTCCCAGGTAATAGTCTGACCGCTATAGGCGGAGTCCCTTCCCATAATGGCCATCATGGTACTGTTGGCCATCCACTCTCCGTCGTTGACAGGTCTGCCACTTCGTATGGCCTTAAAGAGCTCGTCGTGTTCTGTCTGATACATGTCGTTCTTTTCGCCATTGTAAGTCCAGCTGGGTTTCCCGGAAAGTTCGAGAACGGGTCTGCCCATGCTGATCCTGGCCAGGCCCCTGTTTCCAAACATTTCGACAGTGTTGCGATTAGAGCAGTTGTTATGTTGACGGCAGAAGTGGTAACCTCGTGCCCCGTTGGCATATTCGTATTCGATCGCAAAATGGTCGTAGATATTTCCGAAGACGGGATCGGTACGAACCTGTCGCCCACCTGAACCGGTGGCGCGAACGGGCACCTGGTCGCCCATGACCCAGCACATAAGATCGATGCTGTGTACCGCTTGTTCGACGATGTGATCTCCGGAAAGCCAGTGGTAGTAGTACCAGTTGCGCATTTGATATTCCATATCGCTCCAGCCGGGCTGACGGGGGAACGACCACAGCTCCGTTCCGTAACGCATGGTAGTCACCGCCATGAGTTCGCCGATCTCGCCATTGAGCACCTTGTCAAACATAGCGCGGTTGGCGTAGTCGTATCGGTAACAAAAGCCTGACATCACAGAAAGGTTTTTCTCTTTCGCCTTTCGCGCCGCGGCCAGCACCTTCCGTACGCCTGGAGCGTCTACTGCCACGGGCTTTTCGCAGAATACGTGTTTGCCTGCATCCACGGCTGCCAGCATGTGCTCGGGTCTGAAACTCGGCGGTGTGGCCAGCAGCACCACGTCGACGTCCGAATCGATGACCTTTCGGTATGCGTCAAAGCCAACAAACCTTTGGTTACGGCCTACTTTTAGTTTTTCTGCGGGCACCTCGTCGGCAAGCGCGCTGAGCGACTGTTCCAGGCGGTCGGCAAACACATCGCCCATGGCTGTAAGCACAACATCCGGATCTGCGCGGAGTGCCTGGGCCGCGGCGCCCGTGCCGCGTCCACCGCAGCCGATGAGTCCGACCTTCAACGTGTTGGACGCTCCCGCCGCCATGGCACCGACGATGCCCATGTTATAGGCGAGGGTTCCGCCGAGGACCGCCGTCCCCGTTGATTTCAGAAAGCGCCTTCGCGGGGTTGTACCAGCCTTTTTTCCAATATCTGTCATACCCTCTTGTTTATGCCTTAAGTTAGTGAGAATTGGCGCATTGGCGGGTTGAGAAATCGCACTAAACTTGCACTACACGGCCAACTTCTCGTAAATTCGCAGTTCTCATTGCACTAATCAGCCCGTTTCACGGTTTGAGGCACAGTAGGGATTTAAAGGGATAGCTGCATGCATATACAAATAATGGATACCACCCTGCGCGACGGGGAACAGACGTCGGGCGTATCGTATTCTCCCACAGAGAAGTTGAACATTGCCAAAATGTTGTTGGAAGAGGTCTGTATTGACCGAATTGAAATTGCTTCCGCGCGCATTTCGGAGGGTGAATTTGAAGCAGCTACCAAGATTTTGCGTTGGGGAGCCGAAAACGGGCACCTGGAGCGTATTGAAATCCTGGGATTCGTTGACGAAAACCGTTCGCTGGACTGGATTCACAAGGTGGGCGGAAAGGTGATGAACCTGCTCTGCAAGGGTTCTCTCAAACACCTGGAGGGGCAACTCAGAAAATCGCCGGAGCAACATATCGCCGACATCAAGACGTCGCTCGCCTATGCTGACAAGCTCGGCATCCGGGTCAATGTCTACTTCGAAGACTGGTCCAACGGCATGCGGGAGTCTCCCGACTACGTCTTTGCGCTCATGGATGCGCTGAAGGACGAAAACATCGCGAGGTTTATGCTGCCCGACACCCTGGGTGTACTGAATCCCGATGAGGCCTATCGTTTCGTCAAGCAAATGGTAGACAGATACCCCGATAAGGGCTTCGACTTGCATACGCATAATGATTATGATCTGGCGGTTGCGAACTGCTTTGCCGGCGTAAAAGCGGGTGCGACAGGCCTTCACGTAACGGTGAACGGTTTGGGAGAACGCGCCGGCAACGCCCCGTTATCCAGCGTGGTGGCCATGCTGAAAGATCACCTCAAGGTAAAATTTTCGGTAGACGAGACTAAGCTGTACGGGGTGAGCAAACTGGTTGAGGTCTTCTCCGGGATCGGTGTGCCGAACAACAAGCCCGTTATCGGTGAGAACGTCTTCACACAAACCTGCGGCGTACACGCCGACGGCGACAGCAAGGCTAACCTGTATCAGAACGACCTGATGCCCGAACGATTCGGCAGAATTAGAAAATATGCGCTGGGCAAGACCTCAGGCAATGCCAGCATCAGGAAAAATCTCGAAGAGCTCGGTATCGAGCTTGATGCCGAAGCTTTGAAGAAGGTCACGCAACGGGTAGTCGAGTTGGGCGACAAGAAGGAGAATATCACAACGGAGGATCTTCCTTATATCATATCAGACGTTCTCGGCCGCGAGCTGTTCCAGGAAAGGATCCGTATCCGGAATTATTATTCGAGTCACGTCTATAATCTTAAGCCGGTAGCGACGCTGAGCATTGAGATCGATAGCCAGGTGTATGAGGCGACCTCAACCGGTGACGGTCAGTATGATGCGTTTATGCAGGCGGTGAAGTCGATCTACGACCGGCTCGGAAAAAGACTGCCTCAGCTCGTCGACTATAAGATATCAATTCCGCCGGGAGGCCGTACCGATGCGTTCGTGGAGACCATCATCACCTGGGAGATGGATGACCGCCAGTTTAAGACACGTGGATTTGAAGCCGACCAGCAAGCTGCGGCGATCACTGCTACGCTGAAGATGCTCAACCTTATAGAAAGTAAAATGAACGGCGCCGTCGTACCGCCAGGGGCGTTCAGCCGATAGCGGTACTTTCATCACCCCAAATTATTCCACCCATGAAACGATTGACGTACCTCTTACTAACTTGTTCAGCGTTGTCGATTGCCCCGGTATCAAGTCAGGACGACGGCTGGATCAGCCTCTTTGATGGAAGAACGTTGAACGGCTGGAAGGTGAATGAGAACCCGCAGACGTTTACGGTCGTCGATAATGCTATCGTAGCTCATGGTCCGCGGGCACACTTGTTTTACGTGGGTGAAGTGGCAAATCATCATTTCACCGATTTTGAATGGAAGGCCGATGTCATGACAACGCCGGGCTCCAATTCCGGAATGTATGTGCATACGGAATACCAGGAAGAAGGATGGCCCGAGAAGGGTATTGAAATACAGGTTAACAACTCGCATACGGATTGGCGCAGGACGGGGAGTGTATACGCGCTGAAAGACCTTCGTGAACCTCCTGCTAAAGACAACGAGTGGTTCACGCAGCACATTATCGTCAAGGGGAACAAGATCACGGTCAAGGTGAATGGAAAGACCGTCAATGAATACACCGATACCGAAGGAAAGCTTACCGGAGGAACTATTGCGCTTCAGGGTCACGATCCTGATAGCAAAGTCTATTATAAAAACATTATGGTCCGCCTGGGCCGTTGATCTGCGATGGTCGAAAAATGTTACCCCCTCACCGGCCGGCGCTATGCGACCGCCGCACTATCCTTTGTCGGTGTGGCGTGCGTCGCCCTGATTATGCTCTCGTCATGCTCGACTTCAAGTAAGTCGGACGACGAAGAAATCGCCACAGATTCCGTCGCTATTGCGCGTGGTCACGAGCTTTTTTTTCGCGACTGCAGTTCATGCCACGGGTTCCGGCAGGATGGCATTGGCCCTCAGCTTGCCGGTGTCACCAGGGAGGTATCGGCAGCGTGGCTGCGGGGCTTTATTCGCAATCCCGGGGCGATGATCGATTCCGGCGATGAACGTGCACAGGTGCTGCTGGCATCCTACAAGACCATTATGCCGGCCTTTCCGCATTACACAGACGAAGACCTGAACGATATTATCGCGTTTCTAAACACGCGCAATGAACGGCCCGCGCCCGCGCGTCCGGCGCATCCTGATGCGCTCACAGACCCGATACCGGAAAAGATTCCGATGTCCGACCTGGTCGTGGGACTCCGGCAGATCGCCGAAATACCGCCCTCCGCCGAACCCCCTCTCCGGACGCGGATTGCCAAACTCGACTACAGGCCGGACAGTAAAGAACTGTTCGTGCTGGACCTTCGCGGACAGCTCTACCGACTGGGCGATGAGGGACCAGAGTTGTACATGGACATGGCCGCGCTGCGCCCCGCCTTTATCGATACCCCCGGCCTGGCTACGGGCTTCGGAAGCTTTGCGTTTCATCCTGAGTTCGCACAGAACGGACTCTTATACACAACCCATACCGAGGGACCTGATTCGGCCACGCCCGACTTCAGCTATAGCGATTCCATTAAAGTGATGTTGCAATGGGTGCTTACCGAATGGAAGACGGAAAGCCCATCAGGAGTTCCTTTCGAAGGGAAGGGGCGCGAATTACTTCGGGTCAATATGGTGCATTCATTTCACGGCGTTCAGGAGATTACCTTTAACCCGCTGGCGAAATCCGGTGATGAAGACTATGGGCTGTTGTATATCGGAATAGGTGACGGCGCCAGTGTGGAATTTGGTTATCCGGAACTGGTTCATTCTCCTTCTAAAATATGGGGCACAATTATTCGCATTGACCCAAAGGGGAACAACAGTGCTAACGGAAAATACGGTATCCCGCCAGGCAATCCGTTCGTGGGCCAGCGGAATTCGTTGGGCGAAGTTTATGCGTATGGCTTTCGGAATCCTCACCGCATCAGCTGGACAAAATCCGGACAAATCCTCGCCAGCAACATCGGCCACCACAACATCGAGTCACTCAACCTTATCCTTCCCGGCCACAATTACGGATGGCCTGTTCGGGAAGGCACTTTCGTTATGGACATTCAAACCAGCCTGGCGGAGGTATTCGCACTGCCCTCAGACGACGAGACGTATGGTATTACGTACCCTGTGGCACAGTACGACCACGATGAGGGAAATGCCATTTCCGGCGGTTACGAATACTGGGGCATGAAAGTACCCGCACTGGAAGGAAAATGCATCTTTGGCGACATTGTGTCCGGCAGGTTGTTTTATGTTGACATGAAAGACATTCAATTGGGACGCCAGGCGCCGATAAAGGAGTTTCGGGTGTCACTGAACGGAGAGATCAAAGATCTGACGGAGATCTGCGGAAACATGCGCGTGGACCTCCGTTTCGGTCGTGACGCGGATGGTGAACTGTATTTGTTTACCAAACCCGACGGCAAAGTTTACCGAATAGTGCAATAGACAATCAGCACATCACGGACGACAGACCTATTCAAGCTTTGGGATGTAGATTTCCGTGAGATCCTGAAAGCCCGCCATAAGGACATCCATGTCGACCTCCTGATTATCCAGGCGGTTGCCTTCGCAATCGTACAGAATACAAGCGAGGCAGCTCATGATCCAGGGTTGGTGCACGAAGACGGTTTGCCCATGAGAATGGAACGCATAGATCGGACCGTGAAGGGTAGGATCGTCCTTGGACGATTCTATTAATTGAAACATCCAGGCCATTTCGGTCTGAGTGGTAGAGCAAAGGAGGGCAGCCTTCTTAACGGCGAGGCTGGTATCGGTGGCTTTAAATTCGTTGTCATCCGAAGAACACGCCAGCACGCCGGCGAAGAGCAAGAGGGAGAAGATGCGGGTCATAGGTTCCTGGGTAGTATTGTTCTCCTTAGACCCGGTAACCCCTCTAAATGGTTGGAATGCCGGCGTTTAGCGAATTCCTTTGACGCGCATCTTGACCGTATACACCGATTTTGAGGCCGTAACGAACAGCGTTTTCAAGTCTTTGCCTCCAAAGCATACGTTGGCTGTCCAATTTTCCGGGATGGGGATTACGCCCAGCTTTTCGCCTTTGGGGCTGAAGACGGTTACACCTCTGCCGGCAAGATAAATATTGCCCTTGCTGTCCATGGTCATCCCGTCGGCCCCCATTTCGACAAAAAGTCGGCGGTTCGACAAACTGCCATCGGCCGCAATATCAAATACGTATGTTTTTCTATCCCCGATATCGGTAACGTACAGTGTCTTTCCATCAGGACTGCCAATGAGGCCATTGGGCTTCACGATTCCTGTAGCCGCAACCTTCAGGGTCTTCCGATCCGGCGCCAGGTAGTAAACGTCTTCGTTTTCGATTTCCTTCTCAGTCCTGTCCCAGTAGTTTCGTCTATAGAAGGGATCGGTAAAATAAATTCCACCGTTAGGGTGTACCCATACGTCGTTGGGGCCATTGAGTTTCTTGCCTTCGAAATCGCGCACGAGTACAGTGACGGATTTGTCAGGTGCGATTGACCAAAGCTGGTTATCCAGGTCGGCACAAGAGATCAGATTTCCATCCCGGTCGAAGTACAGTCCGTTGGATCGTCCGGTGCCTTCCATAAAAACGGAAAGGCCATCACGGGGTGACCATTTCATGATCCGATCGTTCGGCTGGTCTGTAAAGTAGACATTACCGCTGGCGTCCACGGCCGGGCCTTCTGTGAATTGAAAGTCGGATGATACAAGAACGGGCGTGGCGCCTTTAGCCACTACCTCGGGCATTTCCTGGCCCTGAGATGTGTGGAAGGTTAGAATGAGGAGGGGGAGGATTGTGCTACGGAAAAATCGGAAATACATGTGAGCAAAATTTTTGTCGCAAGATACAGGAGGGGGCGTTGCTTACATAATCAATTTATTCGGGTGGCTGTTCCCGGTACGCACGGATTTGGTTGATATCGCGCGGGAAATGAACGTGCACCTCGTCGTGCATGGTGTATAACCTATATTGAAAGCCGTCGTGGACCAGGATCGGGCTGGATTTGTTATTACCCATAATCGGGTTGTTTTCATATTTGGTCCACCGGATGAGGTCGTCGGAGATCGCCACACAGCTGGACCACTCCCTCCAATCCTCATACGCGGTCGCGTGATAATAGGCGTAGTACTTGCCTTCGTGCCGGATAATCTGGTTTACGGCCACGCCGTAGTAGTCGTACGACTCGGGACCGGGGCGGATCACCGGCTCGTCCTGAACGTTAGTCCACGTTTTTTGATCGCGCGACTCTGCCAGCCAAATACCGGCATCGTTGCGTTCGTAAAAAAGATACCACTTTCCTTTCTCGATCCAGACGGTCGGCGTGCCATAAGGGCCTTCGTCAAGTGGTTCGCCGTTGGTTTTCCGGATGTCGAGTGGTCCGTGATCTTCCCAGGAGACGCGATCGCCGGATGTCAGCATATGAGCGATGTCATCTTTTCCTTCGGCAAACATGTAGTAGATGTCATCTACTTTGACGACCATCATATCCTCCACCCATCCGGAGTCGAGGATGGGATTATTTTCATGCCGCGTCCACGTGAGGCCATCCGGCGAAGTGGCATAGCCGAGGTGCATAGCCTGTCCGGAACCTTCGCGAAAGCCGGTATACCACATGTGATAGACACTGTCTTCGCGAAGGATGTATCCGCGTTCGCGAATTTTTTCGTCCCACGCTCCCGGGCCGCCGCCTGTAAACACAGGATTATTTTCGTAGGGCACGAATTCAAGAATTTCCAGCGGGTAAGAGGTAGTCCGTGGCGGGGTCATTTGCTCCCCCTGGCGGCGTTCGCCGCACGCGACGATCGCGATGACGAGAATAGTGACGACTAATGCTTTCATAAGAGGGTTAAAGACCTAAAAATCCCGCAACGTCCATTGCGTCATCGGAACTTTTCCTTTTCTTGAGTCAGCAACAAAATACACAAATTCGATATGAAACGCAGAAACTTCATCAAGGGTACCGGTGCAGCGGTAGCCGGCACACTGTTGGCCCATTCCGGCGTCATGAGCGCAGCTGCCAGTTGCATGTTGGCTGACAAGATCAACATTGGTGTGATTGGCTGCAACGGCATGGGCTGGTCAAATGTCGCCTCCCTGTTAAAGATGAACGATGTCGACCTGGTAGCTATATGTGATGTGGATGATAATGTGGTTCAAAAACGGGTCGACGACTACAAGAAACTCAGGAATAACAAGCCTAAAACCTACAAAGACTACCGCGAACTGCTGAACGACCGCGATGTCGATGCGGTGGTAATCGGCACGCCCGACCATTGGCACTGCCGGATGATGGTTGATGCGGTGAATGCGGGTAAGCACGTCTACGTGGAAAAGCCCATCGCGAACAGTATCGAAGAGTGTCGTATTATGGTTGAGGCCCAGGAAAAGACGGGCAAAGTAGTTCAGGCCGGACAATGGCAGCGCAGCGGCCCGCACTACCGGAAGGCCTTTGACATCGTACGGTCAGGCGTTCTCGGACGAATCCGCCTGGTGAAAGTCTGGGCCTACCAGGGTTGGATGAAGCCGGTACCTGTTGTTCCCGACAGCCAGCCACCCGCAGGCGTCGACTACAAGTTCTGGCTGGGCCCGGCCCCGGAACGACCTTTTAACCAAAACCGGTTCCACTTCAACTTCCGGTGGTTCTGGGATTACGCCGGTGGTCTGATGACAGACTGGGGTGTGCATGAGATCGATATTGCCCTCTATGCAATGAACGCCGACGCCCCCATTTCCGTAATGGCTTCGGGCGGAAAACTCGCGTACCCTGACGATGCCTCTGAAACGCCGGATACGCTGCAGGCGGTCTTCCAATACAACGATTTTAATATGCTGTGGGAACACGCGACCGGTATCGACAACGGACCGTACGGCAGATCGGAGGGCATCGCGTTTATCGGCAACAACGGCACGCTCGTCGTCAACCGTGGCGGATATGAGGTGATCGTCGAGCGCGAAGCACAAGGATATGCGTCAACTGGCAAGCCCAAGATGGAAAGCATTGAAGCCTATGGCAAGCCCCCCGAGCTCAACTATCTCGACCTACACACACAAAACTTTATCGACGCCGTCAAGAAGAACAGCCAGGATGTCCTGAATACCCCTATCAAGTCGGGTAGCGTGGCAGCCATCAACGCGCATATGGGGAACATCGCCTTCAAGACGGGAACAAAGATTTATTGGGACAGCAAAGCCGGCGAGTTCACCGATAATGCGGACGCCAATAAACTCGTCGTCCCGGAATATCATAATGGGTGGAAACTGCCAGGTTGATGACTATCCTTCACCGACTTCCCACTACGCCTCCTTCTCTTCCGGGTGTCCAGACGGTAACACTATTCTCAATGGCCGGGACTGTTTTCAGATATGCGTAGATGGCGGAGAGATCCTGCTCCGTCATTTGGGCGTACATGGTCCAGGGCATAATGCTGTTAAATTCACCTGGCGCCACGGTTTGTTCCAGGTAGGTGGAGTCGGCGTACTGTTTAAAGCGCGCTATAAAATTTTCCCGCGTCCATGATCCGATGCCGCTACCGGCGTCGGGAGTAATGTTGGAGGAACGAACGACGGAACCATCCGGGAACTGGAATTCCCGGCCGCCTGCAAATTCCCTTCCTTCGATAATGCGACCTTTGTCAACCTGGGTGTGGCATTCTACGCATCCCCCTGCGTTGGTCACGTATTTGCCATACGCGATCAGATCGGAAGGATCAGGCTTTTTGGTGAATTCGGCCGGCTGCGGAATGGTGTTAATAATAAAGTTCATGGGGAAATCTGCCTTCGACTCGGGGACGGCGTTTTCGATAGGCGGCAAGGTTCTGAGGTAGGCAATGATGGAGTATACGTCCTCAGGGTCCATTTTACCATAGTAAGGATACGGCATTAGCGGGAAAATGGCGTGGCCCTCTTTGGTAACGCCGGAAGTGATGACGCGAAACAGTTCGCCGTCTGTATAGCGTCCGATACCCGCGGGCGTTATGTTCCGGGCGTAAAATACCCCGGGCATGCCGACCGTCTGATCAAAGCGGTCGCCACCCATCCCCAGGGTACCCGGAGTAATAGGGCCGGAGAACCGCGACCAGTCGCGTGTTGAATGGCAATCCATACACACGTTTACCGCGTTGGCCAGGTAACGGCCCCGTTCAATTCGTTCGGCCGTGTAGTCAATTTGCAGGTCTTCCGCTTCGCCTACGTCAGGCATCGCGAATTTCACGTAAGCCAGTACTGCGGACACAGTGAGTACGGCGAGCACAAGCAATGTGCCAATGATCTTAAGTAATAATCTCATAGGAGTAGATGGTTAGACCGTAGGGGTGTCGAACGAGTGTTGGAGGTGAGCGCCTGATGCGCCGTTAGAGCTTATAGGCTTGTCGGGCTACCAGCTTCCATTTGTCGCCTTTGCCCTGCCAAACCAGCAGGATACCGATCTTCACGGGACCACTGTTGGCCACACCATGCATTTCGTGGCGGACTACTGCAACATTGCCGGTTACGGTAATCGTCTGGTTGATCAGGTTGATTTCCTTGAAGCTGGATTTGCCTGTAACGAGCGCGTCGACGAAGGTCTTTCTGTCTTCAATCAATCCGCTGGAGTGCCCGTATGACAACTCCGGCGCAGTCAGGCTTTCCAGGGCGGCCTTATCGCCGCTAAGCATAGCCTGCCGCAGATGCTCCACCGCGGCTGCAACGGCTTTTTCTTCTTTAGACTGCGCGCTTGAAATTGTTACAGCAACAAGCACGACCAGGGCGATCAAGCTGATTCTTCTCATGCCATTAAGGTAGCAATACTTGCGTAACGTAGGGAACATTTTTTACACGAGTGTACAGAATACACAGAAAAAAATCGGCTTCGGGCTATGCGTTTTGAATTGATGCGGAATAAAATACGATTTTTGTGGCCCATGGACGCGAGGATCCGACACCGCATTTTTATAGGCGTATATTTCTTTCTTTCCGGATTCTGTTTTGCCGCGTGGACCTCCCGCATTCCCACGATCAAAGCGGCGTTCGACTTAAACGATGCGGAGTTGGGAAGCCTCTTGCTGCTGATGCCTTTCAGTTCTCTCGCCGGCCTTCCCGTTTCCGGGTGGCTCGTCTCGCGATACAACAGCAGGGGTCCTCTCATGGCTTCCCTGGTCATGCTGGCACTATCCCTCATCGTTATCGGCACGGCCACGACCATCTTTTTCCTCGGGCTGGGAATGTGCCTTTTTGCTTTCCACTCCCGTATCCTGGGAATAGCCATCAACGCCCAGGCGCTGTCTCTGCAAAAGCAGTTTGAGAAGCGAATATTCGGATCATTCCACGGGTTGTGGAGCACCGGCGGTATTGCCAGCGTCGCGGTATCGACATTGTTTGTGGCACACGACGTCGCCATGCGCTGGCACATGCTCACAATTTGCCTGGTCGCACTGTTTGCCGGGGCCATCGCCTATCCGCACATTTTGAGAAACGATAAGTCGACCACCCGAAACAAATTGATGCTGGGTAAACCCGAACCTTTGCTCGTTTTATTGGGATTGCTGGTATTTCTCGCCTCAATATGCGAGGGCGGGATGTTCGACTGGAATAGCGTCTATTTCAGAGAGGTCGTGGGCGTTGAACTGTTTACGCTGGGATACCTCACGTTCATGATCTGCATGGCCTTGTCGCGATTTGCCACAGACGGGTTTGTCGAACGGGTGGGGATGAAGGCTACCTTCACGTTCAGTGCCCTCCTGATTGTCGCGGGTATCGCAATCTCAGTACTTTTCCCGTCCTTCTGGATGTGCATTATCGGGTTTTGCCTCGTCGGCCTGGGCACAGCCGCCATAGTGCCGATGACCTTCCTGCTGGCCTCTACGGTAGAGAAGTATTCCACGCCGGTGACGATCTCCATTATTGCCACCTACGGGATTGTAGGCGTATTTATTGGTCCACCGCTCGTCGGTTACCTGGCCCATGCGTTCAACCTCCGCATTGCATTCATTACGTTCGGGCTGGCCGGGCTGATGATGATCCCGGTTTCCCGGCTGTTCTTCCGCAGGAGCGCTAAGCCCTGAAAGACCCTTACACCTGTGCTACCGCCTTTTTCATTTTCTCCAACCCCGTCTTGGCAACGGTCAGCGGATCTTGCTTCCAGTAATCCTGGTTAAACAGTTCCAGCGACAGGATTTTCTCCCCACTCATATTGTTAAGGTGCGTGAGCACTTGTTTTAACGGAGCTACACCATCACCCGGATAGACGCGATCTTTGTCCTGGAGTTGTTCGCGGGGAATGGAGCCCGGGTAGTCGTTCATGTGGAAAAGGTCCACCACTTTTCCATCGAGGAGTTTCATGCAATCGAATCCCGAGTTACCGCGGT
This sequence comes from Cyclobacteriaceae bacterium, assembly GCA_035304385.1. Lineage (GTDB taxonomy): Bacteria > Bacteroidota > Bacteroidia > Cytophagales > Cyclobacteriaceae > ZC4RG29. Next base: position 16,913 of record DATGQD010000074.1, on the reverse strand, counting down.
GAAGGTGATACACGTCTGCGAGTATGTGTGCATCGGGATCGTCGGCTACGGCGGCGACCATCAGCGCCTGGCCGAGGTGGCTGAAGGGAGATGCGCCCCACACTTCGAGTTGTGGCGTAACACCGGTCTGCCTTCCCAATTCCAATAATGCCTTGTATCGTTCGCCTGCCTTATACAGATCAGGAGGAGCTGATATGCCGGCAGCCGGCGCTGCAATACGGGTACAGCCCAGCGCTGCCATGATCTCCATTTCTTCTTTCATCTGCGCAAACCCTGCCTCCCGCTTTTCATCGTCGTCGGTCATCCACGGTGCAAATCCGATGGCGTTCACCACGTCCACGCCGGCATCGGACGCGAGTTTCTTTAGGGCGCCCAGGGTTTTCCCGTCTTTCATGTATGCCCTCAGGTCACCGATCCATACTTCTATTGCATCGTATCCCGCGCGGGCCGTAATGTCTATGTACTTCTCGACACCCAACCTTTGGCCGCTGATGGTACTTGTGTTAAGACAGAATTTAAACTTTTGATCCTTGCGCCGGGCCGGCGAGCTGTTGGCGTCAATGGGTAAAGTTCCGGCGAAGCCCAAAGCTGCCGCTGCTGTTACTGTCTTGAGGACATTTCTTCTTTTCATGTAAACGGATTTAATGGGGTGGCGAAATATAGAAAAAGATTCCGTTCGGGGAACCTGGTTTAGCCGTGAGCGGCGGGGCCATCAGAAATGAAACATTTCCCCGTGGCGGAGGACCCGGTAAGGCTGGCCTTGTTTTTCCGCCTCGGCGATAAACTTGCCGACGTCTGCCGTGTTAAACGTAAACATGTCGTAGTGACACGGAATTACGCAACGCGCGCCGATAGCTTTCCCCAATGCCACGGCCTCTTTGTGATCCAGATTCCCGGCCACCCTTCGTGCAGGATCATTCCCGTTTATGGGGAGGATGGCGACATCGATGGTCCAGGCACGCAGGAGCCCGGGGAGTTCATCAAACCAGAGTGTGTCGCCACTGTGGTAGATATGGTAACCCCCAAATGCAATAACATAGCCCATAAACAGACACTTGCCGTCTTCGTCGCGTTCGATTTCATTATGCTTTGCCGGAATGCCATGGAAGGTAAAGTCGCCGATCTGCGCGGTACAGCCGTCGGTAAGTCCGGTAGCATAATAGAGCGGTGCCCCGGTGCGCTCTGAAACAAATTTTCGGTTGGCTTCCGGAATAATAAAAGCCGCGTGCGGGTTGTTCCGAAGGACAGGGATCAGTGTCTCCGCGTCGAGATGATCGGTGTGATTGTGGCTTGACGTTACGATGTCGATGCCCCCAAGCAGTTCGGGGTCAATTACGCGTTCGCTCATGCGGACATGCGGCTTGTCTGTGTCTGCATACTTACGCGTGAGGGAATCGGATAAGTACGGATCGATGAGGATACGTTGGCCTTTCCATTGGAGCAGGAAGCCGCTTTGACCGAGCCACCACAGGTAAACACCCGGCGCGTTGAGGAAGGAATCCATCTCGCGCAGGAGCTCCTTATCTTTTTTCAATGCGGGTATCAGGTCCATAAGGCTGTCCGCAGAATACGCGCTCCATCCACCATGTTCTTCAGCTTTAACCGTGCTGCCCATCGCGCCGTCTGGCTCAGCCCGCAATCAGGTGCAACCGACAGCCGGTCGGCCGGAACGTATTTCAAACATTTTTTTATTCTTTCGATAACGTCTTCCAGGGTTTCGATGTAATAGTTCTTAACATCGATGATCCCGACGGCGACATGCATTTTTTCTGCGAACACACCCAGCAACTGCAGTTCTGCAAATTCACGGTTCGCCATTTCTATGTGGATTTCGTCTACGGTCATGTCGAGAAAGTCCGGTAACATGGGTTTAATGCTGCGGTAGCCGACGGACCGGCCCTTGAAATTTCCGAAACACAGGTGAGTGCTGAGCCGTGTCTTCCCCACAACCGGCTTTACCGTACGATTAAATATGTCGACAAAACGTTTGGTGTCCTCACGATAAGCATAACAACTCATCGACGGCTCGTCGACGGTAATCTCGGTACAACCCGCTTCCACGAGGGCTACAAGTTCCTGTTGAACAATAGGCAATAGGGCTTCCGTTATTTCGTAGCGGTCTTTGTAACGGTCGTTGGGAAGAAGGCGCCCGCTGAGGGTGTAGGGTCCGGGGATGCTCGCTTTGAGTACGGGTCCCGGAGGTGCGAGCCTGCGCAGCCGGGTGAACTCTCTTACGGCGCCGAGACCTTCGGGAGCGGTAAGTTCATCCACGATCGTATGCTTTCCGCGCTGGTCGTGTGCCGGAGGGCCAAATTTTCTTTTCTCCGAATCGTTATTTTGAATTCCCCGGATGTATCCATAGAACGACAGGTTGAAGTCGAGTCGTGTCTGTTCGCCATCGGTAATCACGTCCAGACCTGCGTTGACCTGATCAAAGATGGCTGCTATCACGGCATCTTCGATCATTTCTTCAACATCGGCATTGCCGAAGCGCTCGAGATTCTGGCAGGCGAATTCGAGCCATCCGGGAAATGGATAGCTTCCGATCACTGTCGTGCGAAGAGGAATGTTTTGTGTCATGTGTCCGGTAAAGTTTGGTCCTTCATGACGCCCGCCCCAGCGTAGATTGTGGCAAGCCGGTGGGCGTGTTCATCGTACGCGCTTTCAAACAAGGCGGTTGCCCGATCGCTGCCGACAAGTGCGGCACTCGTCAGCACCTTCGGCGGGAGTCCGGCCTCGGTGAGCAACCGTGCCGTTTCTGCTTTGATGCAATTCACGATGATGGCGCCTCCTACGGTCGAGCCCGGCGAAACGGGTGTATCCAGACCGGGCACCTGTATCATAGCATCGCCTGCCGGGGCGCCGGTGTCGAGCAGGAGGTCGGCAAAGTCGGATAGTTTCTTCCCATCGCGGCGTTTCGATGTGGTCTTTTCCATGTGTTCACGCGTGACGAGTGCCACCACCTTGATCTTTCTTCGCTGGAATTGTTCGGCGACTTCGATGGGCACCACATTGCAGCCGCTTGAAGAGATCACAAGAGCGGTATCTTTTTCGGAAAGCCCGAAGTTGCGGAGAATTCGTTCTGCGAGTCCTTCTACGTTTTCAAGGAACATGGCCTGGCGTTGGCCGTTGGCACCGACCACCAGGTTATGAAACGTGAGTGATAACTCGACAATCGGATTGAAACCCGGGTATGATCCATAGCGGGGCCACATTTCTTCCACCATGATGCGACTGTGTCCACTGCCGAAGACGTGAACGACCCGGCCGGCGATAATACTATCGGCGAACCATCGTGCCGCACGTCCGATAGTTTCCTGCTGTGCTTCGACACGAGCGAGAATTGCATTGCATTGTTCAAGATATCGTGCGGTTAAACTCATGAGCTTCATTGCTTCGTGTCCTTCCTTGCTGCTGTTTCACGGGCGTAACACGCCGCGCCTATTGCACCTGCCATGTCGCCGTGCGCTGCTTTGACGATGGTGACCTGTTTGGATCCGGTCCGCCATTCATACTGATTCATAAATTCCGCCAGCGGGTCGAAAAGGTCCGGGCCCGCCTCTGTAATACCACCTCCCAGCACGATTACTTCCGGCGAAAGAATGTTAACGATCGAAGCCAGGCCGATGGCAAGCTTTCGTACGGATGTCATCCACACGTCGCGTGCCAGGGCGTCGCCGCTGCGGTAGGCTTTGAGCAGCTCATATGTAGTCTTGAACTTTCCCCCCGAACGGGTAGCGACGGTTGCGTTGCCGATCGATTCTTCCAGGCTGCCCGGCATTCCGGTGATCCCGGGTTGTCCATCGTCGTTGATTACCATGTGTCCGAAATGTCCCGCTTTGCTGAACGCACCGAGGTAGGGCTGGCCTTCGATGAGGATAGCGCCTCCCACGCCAGTGCCGAGCGTAAGCATGACGGCGTGTCGACAGTCTCGTGCCGCTCCGTATCTGGATTCCGCGATCAGCGCAGATACCGCGTCGTTGAGAACGATCGTTGGCGTGCCGAGGAGATCACACCAGTCGAGATTTTCCAATCCGTGCAGCCTTCCCGGCATTACGGCAATAGCTGTCTGCTCGTCGTTCGGCAAGCCGGGAGCGGCAATCCCAACGCTGGGTGCTGCTCCTGATTTTTTCTCCAGGTCTTTTACAATGGTGACGACAGCATTTTTCCACAGGCCACTGTCGCCGTCATGCGTCGCCGTGAACTGTTGATGCAGAACATTTCCCTTCTCATCCACCAGGACCGCCTTGATCCGGCTCGCGCCGAGATCGACACCAATGCTGAGCGATTGTGTAGACATAGGCTCCTATTCTGCGGGACTGTAATATTGACCTTCACTAATACTCCATCCGCCATCGACGGCTACCACCTGTCCCGTTGTAAATCGCGAGCTGTCGCTCATGAAATATAAGGCCAGGCCGTCCACATCCGCAGGTGCACCGATCCTTCCACCGTCCAGGGGTTGTTTGTTGCCAATGAACTGCATAATCTTAGCGTCTCTTGCAGCGCGTTCTGCCATCGGCGTTTCGACCAGTCCCGGTGCAATTACGTTGACGCGAATATTCCGGGACGCATAGTATGCGGCAATCGATTTGCTAAAGCCCACGATTGCCGCCTTCGCAGCGGCGTACGCATGTGTGCTGAAATACATCGGAGAAGGAGCGAATCCGAGGACAGACCCCATATTGAGGATGGTTCCCGCGCGTTTATGATCCAGAAAATAGCGGATGGCCGCCTGATTGGAAAGCATCATCGAGGTCAGGTTGATCGCCAAAGTGTGGTTCCATCCCTCAAGCGTCAAGTCGTGCAGTGGCCCATCGCCGAATTTACGCCCACTGCCGCCCGCTACATGGTAAAGGCCATCAACCGAGCCGAAAAGGTCATGACACCGGTGAATGGCGTCAGCAGCGGTACCCGGTTCGCTGGCATCCGAATGAATGGCCGTTCCTGCGTCGCCTAACTGTTTTGCGGCATCCGTGGTGGCATCCTGGTCTTTGCCCGTGACCAGAACGCGGGCGCCGGCGTTCACAAACGCAAGCGCGGCCGACAATCCCATCCCGGAAGTGCCGCCGATGATTACAATATTCTTACCCTGAAGCGATAGGAGCTGCATTAGAAACTCAACAAAACATCGACTACAGCCTCCGAGCGTCGGTCGCCCGATCGCAAGGCGAGGGTCGGCTGAGTAGGGCTGAAGTTAAGCGAATCATTCAATTTTTAGGCACGTCCGCAGTTATTTCACCATTCTGGCTATCTTGAACATCGTGTCTCGTGAGGGGTGAGCGATTCTACTTGAAAACTGTACCCATGAAGATTTTTCTTGTCGGCGGATTTTTAGGAAGCGGAAAGACAACTGCTATCGCCGCGGCATGCAGGCTGCTTATGGCGCGCGGACGCAAAGTCGGTGTAATCACGAACGATCAGGGCGAGCAGCAGGTAGACACACTGACGATGACGCGGCTGGGTGTTCCAGCACGCGAGGTGGCGGGCGGTTGCTTTTGTTGCAATTACGATCAGTTCGACGCACACGTTCGATCGCTGGAAGCCGAAAATCTCCCCGATATCATTTTCGCCGAATCTGTAGGTACCTGTACGGACCTGGCCGCGACCATCGTGTTGCCCCTCGTCAGGTTTCGACCTGAGGTGAATGTGGTGATCAGCATTTTCGCCGATGCGGCTTTTCTGTCTTCGCTCCTGGAGGGCACGGCGGTTTTTGTCGAAGAGTCGGTGCGATACATTTACAAGAAACAGCTTGAGGAAGCGGACCTGATTGTGATCAACAAGTGCGATCTTATAACTCCCGGACAGGAGAAACTGATCTCCGCGATGTTGCAGCAGGAGTACGTCGGCAAGTCGCACCTGTTCCAGAACTCTACCGACGACGAAGATGTTATCCAATGGCTGGATCGTCTAGACGGTTTGAAAGCCTCCGGTATTGTGCTTGACATTGACTACAATACCTATGGCGACGGTGAGGCGCAGATGGCCTGGCTCGACAAAAAGCTGGTAATTGAAGATGACGACGGCCTGGCCGGAGAGGTTGCCCGAAAAGTTATGGAGGCCATCTTTCGCAGAATCGGCGAAGAACGATTGCTGATCGGACACCTGAAATTTTTTGTAGATGCCGGAAGCTGGAACAGAAAGGTAAGCTTTACGGCCGCTATGAACGATTTCCATCGGTTTACGGCTAAGCCGGCGGACCGTATCGAGCTATTGATCAACGCCAGGGTCCAGACCGATCCGCGTCGCCTTACCGGCATTGTGGACGACATCATTGCTAACATGACCGCTACCGGCCGAAAGGTTACGCCCGGACCCTGGTCTGCATTTGTGCCCGGGTTCCCGGGACCCACGCATAGAATGGCCTGAAAGACGGCGCAAACGCATAATTTCTAAGGTATTTCACCGGAAAGAATTACCTTGTCGTTTTTCGCCTGCGTTCGACATCGCACTGCTATGGGTTTACAGGGCTTGCGGCGGGATTCCAGCGAAATTTTTGCTAAATTGATACCTTACACCAAACAAACACTATGAGTAAATCACGCGAAACATGGAACAAGAAGGAGACAGAAAAGAAAAAGCGCAAAAAGCGGCAGGATAAGGAACAGCGACGGGAGGAGCGGAGAGCGCAGGCAAAATCGGGTAGCACTTCGCTTGACGACATGATCGCGTACGTGGATGAAGACGGCAACATCACTTCCACACCCCCAGATCCTTCAAAAAAGCGCGAGGTACGCGAGGAAGATATAGTTATTGGCGTCCCCCGGCAAAGCCCTGCGGAGGCGCTGGATCCGATTCGGCGAGGAACGGTCTCCTTTTTCAACAATTCGAAAGGCTACGGCTTTATCCGCGATCATGAGACCCAGGAAAGCATTTTCGTGCATGCAAATGGCCTGGTCGATGAAATCCGCGAGAATGACAAAGTGACGTTCGAGGTGCAGATGGGGCACAAGGGTCCCAATGCGGTCGACGTCAAGCTGATCCGGTGATCATTCCCCTCTTTTTCTCAACCATTAGTAACGACGCTCAGACAAGATCCCATTTGCTGCGATAGCGGCGGGACAATAGTGCGTTAGCCTCTTTGTCACGGACGAATTTTTCCTTTTCAGCATTCCACTGCAGGGAACGTCCCAGCCTCCACGAAATGAGTGCCAGGTGCATGGGCAGCGTCATCTCCCGGGCATAGGCCAGGTTAGACTCCGGCTGCGTGCGCGATTTCACCGCGTCAACGAAATTCTGCTGGTGCCCCGGTGATCGGGGAAGGGTTTTTGGCACCTCATCGACATCAGACACGGTCTCTCCATTGATGGTAAGGGAACGCGTACGGTAATCACAGATCAGCGTTCCCTTATCACCTTCGAAAAACGCGCCGATTTCACGTTCGGCAGCGCCGGGTACCTGCGGCGGTTCGGTCGTCCAATACACTTTCATGTTGTCGAACTCGAAGTCTGCGTCCAGCCACTTCGGCGCGTCTGCTACGCCGTCGGTTCTTTCACCACGTGCGGAGATACTCCGAAGCCCTGTTGGATGAACCGACCACCACACGATGTCCGCGATGTGGCACCAGAAATCCGCAAACATCCCGCCACTGTAATCCAGGAAGTAGCGGTACGTGAAGTGACAGCGTTCAGGAAAATAATCGACTAAGGGTGCAGGCCCCAGCCACATATCCCAGTCGAGCGATGGCGGCGGAGTCTGGACTGTCGGTTGGCCAAGGCCGGGTGAAAAGCCCTTCTTCCACAATCGTACCGTATGTACTTTTCCGATTACACCGGACTGGATCAGCTCGGCTACGCGGTGGTAGTTGTCGCCCGCATGAATTTGTGTCCCCAGCTGAAATATTCTGTTGTGTTTCTCCAGGTCCTTGAGCATCTGCTGTCCTTCCGCCACATCGTAGGATAGAGGCTTTTCTCCATACACATCTTTGCCGGCCTGAAACGCAAGCCGGGCGATTTGCGCGTGCCAGTGGTCGGGGGTGGCGCAGGTAATGGCATCAACGTCTTTGCGGTCGAGTATATGACGGAAGTCGCGATACGTTTGCGCCTTCGTATCAGGTTTCAGTCCCCGGAGTTTTTGCATCGTGCTGTCCAGATGTTCCTGGTCCACATCGCACAGCGCGACGATCTCGACATCGGGAAGTGCGGCGAACCAGTTCATGTGCTGGTTGCCCATGCCACCCAACCCTATGTGGGCAATGCGCAGGCGGTCGCTTGGCGGAGGCGTCTTGAGCTTACCGAAAGAAGATGCGTTGATCAACCCCGGGAATGCTGAAAGCCCTAGTGCACCCAACGCGCTCTTGCGAAGGAAATCACGTCTCTTGATGTTTTTGCTCATGGCAGGGGATAGGTGGTTTGGATAAGAAAGTTAAGAAAAAGGAATTAATCATGTTTGGACAACCGGTATCGGTCCTAACTTTACTGTGCACATAGATGAAGACCGCTCCTGATGCATCGAAACTTTCTCCTGAACTGCGCTTCACTACGTCGCGCAGTGGGGGGCCTGGTGGCCAGCATGTCAATAAGGTAAGTACGAAAGTTACGCTGAAGTTCGATGTGCGAAACTCAAACCTTCTCACACCGGAAGAAAAGGAGATCATAGAGGATCGGCTTCGTTCGAAACTAACCGCCGACGGCGTGCTCGTCCTTTCATCCCAGGAGAAACGGTCACAACTCGCCAACCGCGAAAATGTGATTGCCAAGTTCGATCGAGTGATGTCTCGGGCATTTGCAATACGAAAAAAGCGCAAGGCCACAAAGCCCACAAAAGCATCAAAGGAAAAACGTCTCCAGGAGAAAAAGATGAGGGCGGAAAAGAAACGGTACCGTCGCGGTGTTAACTGAGAATCCGGATGCCAGGGCGCCTTTCGATCTGGGACAGGCCGGACAGGAAAGCCTATCACGCTTAAATGCCTGTTTTTTTCTATGTTTAACAAGATGAATAACCAGATGCTTATGAGGCTGACGCTTGTGTTTTACTTTATCGTGTTCTCAACCTTATGGTGCTCCGCACAGGAGGTGGACCTTTTTAATGGAAAGGATCTCACGGGATGGCATTGGGATGTGCCGGAGATGGACAAGGATAAGGACGCGCGAAATCCGTTCATCGTACGAAACGGAATGCTGGTTAGTCTGGGCAAACCCGGAGGACATCTGATCACCGATGCCGAATACGAAAACTTCAGACTTGAAGTGCAGTATCGTTTTGCTGGTGAGCCGGGCAATTGCGGCGTGCTGGTATTCGCGTCGACGCCTCGTGCACTGTACGGAATGTTTCCAAAGTCTATAGAAGTGCAAATGATGCATGAAAATGCCGGCGACTTTTGGTGCATTGTTGAAGACATTACGGTTCCTGATATGGAGCAACGACGCGGCCCCCGGGAAAAGTGGGGTATTACAGAAGGAAAGGGCAGACGTATTCTCAACCTTACTGACGGAAGCGAAAACCCCGTGGGAGAATGGAATACCATGGTGATCGAATGCAGGGGCAATACGATCAAGGTATGGGTTAACGAGGACCTCGTCAATTACGGATACGACTGCACCGCTTCAAAGGGACGTATCGCGCTTCAGGCCGAAGGCGTTGAGGTGGAATTTAGAAAAGTGGTGCTCACCCCGCTTTAACCCTGAAAGCTCCGAAGGCAATCAGTTGATCACGCATTCACGCTATTGTCTTGTGACACAATGAAAAGCAATGCGGTTTCCTTCCGAGTCCCGGATCACAGCCATATAGCCGTACTCGGGAGATATTTGTGTCTTTGGGACGATTACTTTGCCGCCGGCGGCTTCCACTTTGTCGAGGATAGGTTGTAGATCAGGATTGCCATTGAGGTATATCAACGGGCCATCTGTCATTGACGGATTGTAGAAGCCCTCACTCTCGCATAGTGCACCTGCAACTGCCGACGGATCATCGACGGGGAACATGCGCATGCGTACGTTTTCGAGGTCGAGCGGGATCATGGAGATGCCCATGATGCTTTCATAGAACTTTTGAGCGCGTTCAAGATCTTTCGCCGGTATTTCAAACCAGCTTACGGCGTGATGCATAGGTAATGGGTGGTGCTTGTTTTAGTAAATGTAGGAAAACTATTCTGACAATATTTTCTATATTCGACATTTGTAAAATCTCCACGAATGACATCATCGTCGAAGTATCAGTGTGCAATCGGCACACTGCTGATTGCGCTTTCCTTCAGCTTCTTTTCCTGCAGGCCATCGCAACCTACTAGTCCGGAAGCCGCGTTGCGGTTTGAAGGCGTGATACCACGCCCCGTCACTGCCACAGCGTCCGGTAACACTTTCTTTCTAACGACCGACACACGGATTATTTCCGATCCTGGAATTGAGGGTTCAGCGGAAGTTGCCGAGTACCTTGCAGCAATACTCCGTCCCGCTACGGGCTTTGCGTTGCCCGTCGAAAGTGCGACCGGATCGGGAGGCAGGGACGTGATCCTTCTGACGAGTGCCGGTGAGGATGCCGAACTGGGAGCAGAAGGGTATGAGTTGGTAGTCGACGAGGACCGGGTTACGATCGCCGCCAACCAAAGTGCGGGTTTGTTTTACGGTGTTCAGACATTACGGCAGCTGCTACCGGAGGCAATCGAACTGAATGAACCACAGCAACTCTCCTGGGAGGTGGCGACCGGGACAATCCGCGACTATCCTGAATTCTCATGGCGCGGCGCCATGCTGGATGTAGCACGCCACTTTTTTGGTGTCGACGACGTCAAGCGGTACATCGACCTCATCACGGCATACAAGATGAACACGCTTCACCTTCACCTGAGCGACGACCAGGGTTGGCGTATTGAAATCAAATCATGGCCCAGACTTGCTACACATGGTGGATCTACGGCGGTCGGCGGCGGCGAGGGCGGATATTACACGCAAGAACAGTATGCGGAAATTGTACAATATGCGGCCGACCGCTTCGTAACCATCGTCCCGGAAATCGACATGCCGGGTCATACCAATGCAGCCCTGGCTTCGTACGGTGAACTGAACCCGGACGGCAAGCCTACGGAGATCTACACGGGCATCGAAGTAGGTTTTAGTACCTTGCAACTTAACAGCGACATTACATTCAAGTTCGTCGACGATGTGCTGCGTGAGCTTGCGGCGATGACGCCGGGACCGTACCTGCACATCGGTGGCGATGAGGCACACGTAACAAAAAAGGAAGACTACATCGAATTTATAAACCGGTTTGCTGAAATCGTCCGGAAGTATGATAAGCAAATGGTAGGCTGGGAAGACATCGCTCAGGCCGATCTTGATTCCAATGCTATTGCACAACACTGGCACTCGAATGAGCTTGCTGCAGCGGCAGCGAGCAAGAATGCGCGCGTCGTCCTTTCCCCATCCTCCAGGATCTATATCGACATGCAATACGATTCGACAACCCGGTTAGGACTGCATTGGGCAGGCTATGTGGAAGTAGACCATGCCTACAACTGGGACCCCGAAACGTTGGTGCCCGGCCTCCCCCGGGAGCAGATCCTTGGCGTGGAGGCGCCGCTCTGGACAGAAACACTTACCACTATCGACGAGGTGGAGTACATGGCGTTTCCGCGACTGCCCGGCGTGGCAGAGTTGGCCTGGACGCCAACCGCACGCCGGGGGTGGGACGAGTATAAGGTCCGGCTCGGAAATCATGCAAAGCGAATGCAGGCTAAAGGAATCAACTTCTATGAGTCGCCCCTGATAACATGGGTTAAGTAACCCGGCACTAGTTGACGTGGCAGCCGCCCGGCGGTTGTTCAAATGTTAATAACCATACCCTCTCGGTTGTGCAAGAAGCGCTGAAGTCTGTCTGGTGGCTAATTATTAACATCGGTTATCTCATCGCCGTCCTGCTGCTGGGCCTGTTTCTGTTTACCATCCCGTCGCAGTCGGACGACTTCGTTTACGCCTTTGCCCAGGACTTTGAACTCGACTATGTTTTGGCCGTTTACCTTTCCCTGCCGTTCTGGTGCTGGGTAACGTGGTATAGCGGGTGCATTATCCTCCAGATCGATCCGATCCAGCCCAGCCTGGTCCGGCAAAACCGCCAGGTACATCGCAGACTGTCGTTGCTCGTTCCCCGCATCGTCGGGATTGTTCCATGTGTCATCCTTCTCGTCGCCATCACGTTTGTACCCAACGTTACGGAAACCCGGTATCAGTTTCTTCACGCCGGCGCCCTGGTCTTGCTTGCATCGGTCATGTGGATCGTGTTTACCATCCACGACAGGTGGTTGCGCACGACGACGATTGTGAAGCAACCGGAATTGAATCGCACAGAAGCGAGCGTACCTTCATATGATCACCCCACCGGGCTCTTTCCTTTTCTTCGATTCCTCGTTCACATTAAAGCGGTGGGCGACTGGCCGTCGCCGAAAGAGGTGATTCAATTCAAGGAGATGACCGACTGGTCGCCAACCATCGCCCAGGAACTGATCTTCATATGGCAGTTTAAAAGTGTAAGGACCTATTTCGTAAAACTCGGCGCCGTTGCACTGGGACTGACCCTGGTTTTTTGTTTTCCCTCGGCCAACTTATTTCTGTCGTCCTGGTTGCGTCCTGCATCGATCCTCATTATTACCATCCCCTGCCTTACGCTGTTGCTGACGATCATCTTTTATTTTCACAACTACACGCGCAGGCCGTTTGGAATCGTTCTTTTGATTGTCGTTATTATCTTCAGCTACTGGAACGACAACACGTCGCTCCGATATATCCCGAACGACCTCGTCAGCAAACGAAAGCCCGTCGAGACGGCTTTTGATGAGTGGCTGGCCATTCGGCGTGCAGCGTGGAGAAAGCAACACCCCGATGCCACCATGCCGGTGATCTTTATTGCCACCCAGGGTGGGGGTATTCGGGCGCTGAACTGGACGACTCGTACGCTGCATTTTCTGGACAGCGCCTACAATGGCTTTCTCCGGCAGACATTTGTGATCTCGGGTGTCTCCGGCGGGGGCGTCGGCGCGATGGCCTATCTTGCCTTTCGCCATGACCAGCACTATGGCAGCATTCAAACACCTGACGCGGACAGTGTTTTCAAGGCCTTTACGCGTCGCGATTTCCTTTCACCCCTAACCGCTTCTCTTGCCTTTGGCGATAACCTGCAAAAGCTCCTGCCTATGCCTATCGCCGCTCTCGAACGATCCAAAATCTTAGGACGCACCTGGGAGAAGTATTACTCCGACATGCTCGGGACAAACACGTTCTCGGAATCCTTTCTGCAGCTGTGGTACCGGGATGGCCAGACGGATTATACACTTCCTTCTTTGATCCTCAATGGCACACTGGCAGAAAACGGTCAGCGCGTGATCACTTCAAACCTGGATGTCCATCGCGCAAGATGGTTCAGTGACGACATCGACTTCTTTCATACCGCCGGTCGGGACATCAGTTGCTCTTTCGCCGCGCTGAACTGCAGCCGCTTTCCTTTTGTCACCTCCGGCGGTTTGCTTGATTCCGCCGGATATCGCAAGGGACACATTATTGACGGCGGGTATCGTGAAAACACAGGCCTGCAGACGATCTATAATATCTACAAGACAGTTCAGGAACGCATCAGCAATCCGTCGCCGGATTCCGTGGAGATCAGGCTGATCATTATCTACCTTCAGAATGGTCGCGACGAGCTGAGGGGCGATGTTACCGCCACCCGCATACTTCACGACGCCATCACACCGATCCAGGGTGTGCTCAATGTGAACGGTACTACCCTCACCGCCAAGGCGATCGTACAACTCTTTCATCAAAGTTTTGATTTTGCCTATCCGCCTAACGTCGAATTCCACGTACTCAGTCTCGACGACCGGAAAGACAAGACCATTAAACTTCCGCTGGGATGGTATATGTCGGATACCGTCTCGGTGGAAATCGACAGAAGAGTACGGGAAATCCCGACAATCGATGGAACACTGGTTACTTCCTTAAACCAGATGTTCGACAAGAACGTCGGTCCGCGTCAGTAGGGTCGCCAGATAAATTGCCGGTAACCCGGCCGGGCTGCCGCCACAGGAAAAGTCCCTTGGATTCTCCATCCAAAATCCTGATATATTAGGTACCCGACGTCGCTGAGCCAATTTCGGAATGCCGTTGAGGATTGTCCAGAAAACTTAAACCCATAAACTAAATCATCATGAAGGAGAATAACACCAAAGACCGCAGAAGCTTTCTGAAGAAAGCCGGGCTGGGAGGGCTGAGCCTTGCCGCCATGACCGGGATGCCGATCGAAGACGTTTTGGCCGAGTCCACAAGAAAGGTAAACCGAAACTCCGCGCCTTCGGAACTGAAGATCACAGACGTTCGCATTGCCGAGATCACGGGTGTCGTCTTTCGGACGCCGATCGTTAGAATTTACACGAACCAGGGTATCGTAGGACACGGCGACGTTCGGGATGGCGCCGCTAAAGAGTATGCCCTATTTCTGAAAAGCCGGCTGTTGGGTGAGAACCCCTGTAATGTAGAGCGACTATTCAAAAAGATCCGCCAGTTTGGTCACCACGGCAGGCAAGGGGGAGGTGTTTCCGGAGTGGAAATGGCCCTGTGGGATCTTGCAGGAAAGGCGTACAACGTACCCGTATATATGCTGCTCGGCGGCAAATACCGCGACAGGGTCAGGGTGTATTGCGATACCACGGTTTCACAAGATCCGCAGGAATACGCGAACCGCATGCTGGAGCGCGTCAAGATGGGATACACCGCCCTGAAGATGGACATCGGAATCAATCTCCTTCGTGATGTTCCGGGCGCGTTGGTTAATGCGCCGAACAGCAGCCTCAAACCGTACCAGTACGAGTACCGGCAATACAATATGACGGAGCACCCGTTCACTGCGGTACAGATTACCGAGAAAGGCATGGACCGGCTCCTGGAATATCTCGACGTCATGCGTTCCACTATCGGGTATGAGATCCCTATGGGTACGGACCACTGGGGACACTTCGGTGTGAACGAGGCCGTCAAAATTGCACGCGCTGTCGAAAAATATAACCTCGCCTATATCGAGGATATCATTCCCTGGCATTACTCGAAGCAATGGCGGGAGATCACTGAGTCAACCTCGACGCCGACACAAACCGGGGAAGATATCTATACCCTCGAAAACGGATTCAAGGAACTGATCGACATGCACGCGGTGGACATCGTACACCCTGACCCGAATACGGCCGGCGGTATCCTGGAAACGAAACGTATCGGTGATTATGCATCCGCCAACGGCATTGGATTTATGCACCACCACGCCGCAGGTCCGGTATCCTTCCTGGGCAGTGTCCACAGCGCGGCGGCAACGGAAAACTTTATGTGGCTGGAACACCATGCTGTCGACAAACCTCGATTCGATGACCTCGTCACCGGTATTGAAAAACCTATCGTTCAGAACGGCTATGTGAAAGTGCCCGAAAAGCCCGGCATTGGTGTTGAACTCAACGAAGATGTTGTGAAGGAATTCCTCGTCAAAGGCGAAAAACTCTTCGCGCCTACTCCGGAATGGAATGAAATCCGGGCGTGGGATAGGCTTTGGAGCTAGGCGTAGACGCAGACGCAGACGCAGGGCGTCCGATGACTACGGACTGCCCCTGCCTCTGCACCTGCATCTGCCTCTGCCCCTGCCTCTGCCGCTAAGGCCGCACGGGCGTTCCATCATTCGTTCTCAGCTGCGTCCAGTTATAGTTAAACTTGGGAAGCGGATATTTTTTGGCGGCTTTTTCGTTGAGGTCGACGCCGAGGCCGGGTTTATCGTTGAGTACCATGAAGCCGTTCTTCATCTCAGGGGCGCCGGGGAAGACCTCAAGGGTGCGTTCGCCAAAGTTTACCGCCTCCTGGATGCCGAAATTCCAAACGGCCATATCGATGTGAGCATTTGCGGCATGGCCTACGGGAGAGACGTCGCCAGGACCGTGCCACGCCGTCCTTACGTTGAACCATTCGCCGAGACGTGCCACCTTCATCGCGGGTGTAATTCCACCGATTTGGGAGATGTGAATACGAATGTAGTCGAACATGCGGTCGGCCATGTATTCCAGCCACTCGTTTTGATTGTTGAACAATTCGCCCATGGCAAGGGGTACGCTGGTCTGCCGGCGCAACAAGGGGAACCATCCCATATTCTCGGGTGAGAACGGATCTTCAATGAAGAAGGGACGGTATTCTTCGAGTCGCCTGATCAGGTCGATGGAGTCCATCGGCTGCAGGCGTTCGTGGATATCGTGAAGCAGCTCTACATCGTCGCCGACTGTTTTTCTGACGAGGTCAAAGACCGCAATGGTACCGCGTTTGTATACCTGCGGGTTGATCGTGTTATCCTGTGGTGTTCCAAAATTGTTCTTCTTATAATCCGGCTCCGTCGTCAAGTGCGTGGATCCATATCCGCCCAGCTGAATTCTCACGTGTCGAAAACCCTGGCCGACAAATTTTTGAACCTGTTCGAGTACAGCTTCTGGCGTTGGACCACTGGCATGCGTATAGGTGTCGACTGCGAATCTGCATTTACCGCCCAGCAGTTGATAAACCGGTACCCCCAGCAATTTACCCTTGATGTCCCACAAGGCCTGATCCAGTCCGCTCAGTGCGTTGTTCAGCACCGGGCCGTTACGCCAGTAGGAACTTACATAGGCGGTCTGCCAGATGTCTTCGATATTATGAACGTCCTTGCCCCTGCAAAAGTCGTCGAGATATTGATTGACTGCCGTTACGACAGCATGCGCACGCTGACGGAAGGTGGCGCATCCCAGACCGTACAGACCGTCCTGGTCGGTTTCCACTTTTACCACCACCAGTTCGATTCCATCAGGTGCCGTCGCAATAGCAGACACCTTTCGAATCTTTACCGCAGGCAATGCCGCGCTCGTCGCAGCTGTTGTCCCCGCCGCCGCTGCTGCAGGTGCAAACGGCAGGAGGGCAAGGCTCTTGAGTAGA
>DATGQD010000073.1:0-8225 GCA_035304385.1 Cyclobacteriaceae bacterium | reverse complement strand
CCCCGCCCGCAGGACGAAAGAGAGCCCATGCTGGAGTAAAGGCAAAAATCTTCTATTTTTGCCCCCATTCCATGTGATACATGAAGCACAATCAGTTTACGCCCAAGCTTTTTTCCGTTCTGAGGGAAGGGATAACGCGGGAGCAGTTCTTCAAGGATCTGGTAGCGGGACTGATCGTTGGGGTGGTCGCCCTTCCCCTCGCCATCGCCTTTGCCATTGCCTCGGGAGTCTCGCCTGATAAAGGTCTTATTACCGCCGTTATAGCCGGTGCCATCATCTCCATCTTTGGAGGGAGCCGGGTTCAGATCGGCGGACCTACCGGCGCCTTCATTGTCATTGTCTATGCCATCGTACAGGAGCATGGTGTGGCGGGATTGACCATCGCCACCTTCATGGCCGGGTTTCTGATCATCGCCATGGGCCTCGCGCGCATGGGAAACCTTCTTAAGTACATTCCCTATCCTCTCATTGTCGGATTCACCAGCGGTATCGCCGTTATAATCTTTTCATCGCAGATAAAAGACTTTTTTGGGCTTCCGCTCGAATCGGTACCTGCCGATTTTTTGGCGAAGTGGTCTACGATCTTCGGAGCGCTGAATCAGATCAACTGGACTGCATTCATTATCGCGTTCTCTACGGTCCTCATCGGACTGTATTTCCACAAAGTGACGAACAAGGTGCCGGGATCATTGGTGGCTATACTTCTCAGTACATTTGTTGTTTCGGTTTTCGACTTGCCGGTGGCTACCATCGGCTCCGTATATGGTGAGATTCCGCGTGGCCTTCCTGCACCGACGATCCCTTCCATTTCCTATGAAACGATTAAGAAGCT
Organism: Cyclobacteriaceae bacterium; assembly: GCA_035304385.1. Taxonomy (GTDB): domain Bacteria; phylum Bacteroidota; class Bacteroidia; order Cytophagales; family Cyclobacteriaceae; genus ZC4RG29. The sequence goes on along the minus strand of DATGQD010000073.1, from coordinate 7,393 downwards.
TATTGAGCCGGCCGTTGCTATAGCGCTCCTGGGTGGAATTGAATCCTTGCTTTCTGCGGTGGTTGCCGATGGTATGACGGGAAGCCGACACAGGTCCAATGCTGAGTTGGTAGCACAGGGAGCGGCGAATGTAATGTCAGCTCTATTCGGCGGCATACCGGCAACCGGTGCTATTGCGCGTACGGCAACGAACGTGCGCAATGGTGGTCGCACGCCGCTGGCCGGGCTGTTTCACTGCGTCGTACTGCTGCTGATCATGATCTCACTGGGACCGTACGCAGGACTGATTCCCATGGCATGCCTGGCAGGGATACTGGTGGTCGTCGCCTATCATATGAGCGAATGGCAAAACTTTGTGTCGCTGTTGAAAGGCAACAAAATGGACGTGGCCGTATTGCTCGTAACGTTCTTCCTTACCGTGCTGGTGGACCTTGTCGTGGCGATAGAGATCGGCATGATACTTTCCGGGTTTGCCTTCATGAAAAGGATGAGCGACTCGGTGAGCGTCGAAAGGCTCGAGATTGGTGCTGACGAAAATGGCGATGAATTATTCGAAGAGGAACTCGCAGCGATTCCGAAAGGCGTTGCACTGTACGAGATTAGGGGGGCGCTTTTCTTTGGTGCGGCACAGCAGTTCCAGGATACGATCCGGAATATCGATCAGAAGCCAAAGATCCTCATCATCCGCTTGCGAAGTGTGCCCTTCATTGACGCCACAGGGATTTACCGACTCAAGGAAATCATAAGGCACTTCAACCAACGCAATGTCGTCACGCTGCTTTCAGGGGTGAATGAAAGCATTAAGAACGACCTGGAAAAGGCCGACATTTATTCCGTGACGGCACCGGAAAATATTCTGAGTCATATCGACCTGGCGCTGGAACGTGCCCGGGTGTTGCTCGCCCGCGAGGAAGGGGAATCGCGATGACATCCTTCCACTCTTCGGCTTCTTTTTCAATTGTTCGGCCTTTTTAACTTTCTTTTTGGCTTTCTTAATTTTCTTTGCCATTGGTCATGAGTTGGTTTTGAGTAGCTTGCCGGACGGTTGTCCTGCCTTTCTGGTTTAGAGGAAGTTGTTTCCCATTTCAAAATGGTCGAACGTATTTAGTTTACGGCGGAGATAGGGGCAGGGCAAATCGTTGTAATCAATTTTCCAAGTAACAAAGGAACCATGGCGCGACAAGTCATCCTCGGAGCGGGCGGGGCGATCGGCGAAGAACTCGCAAGAGTCCTTCCGTCATATACGGATCAGATACGATTGGTCTCGAGAAACCCGCAAAAGGTGAATGGGAATGAAGAGCTGTTTCCTGGCGACCTGCTGGATCCCGCCGTTGTGGAGGCGGCGGTTCGGGGCGCGGAGGTGGCTTATCTTACTGTCGGCCTTCCCTACCAGTTAAAGGTCTGGCAGGACCAATGGCCCAGGGTTATGCAAAACGTCATCAACGCCTGTAAGCAGCACGGCACCCGCCTCGTATTTTTCGATAACATGTATGCCCTGGACGTTGCGCATGTCGGACACATGACAGAAGAATCACCGATCAACCCGCCGTCTAAAAAAGGTGAAGTCCGTGCCCAACTCGACCGCATGCTTTTGGAGGCTATGGCGAAAGGTGAACTTCAGGCGATCATCGCCCGGTCGGCCGACTTCTACGGTCCGCGCATCACCAATGGTACGAGTGTGTTGTATGAACTGACCGTAAAGAACATGCGCAACGGGAAGCCTGCGAATTGGTTTTGCAGCTTTGACAAGAAGCACTCCTTTACCTACACGCCGGATGCGGCGCGGGCAACCGCCATTTTGGGTAACGACGCAGCCGCTTACAATCAGGTTTGGCATCTGCCGACAGCGCCTAACCCGCTGACCGGCGGAGCGTGGATCGACCTTCTGGCGAGGGAAATGAATGTCGCACCACGAAGGATGCTGGCTCCAAAGTTCATGATAAGGATTATGGCAATGTTTAATCCCTTGATGCGCGAGTTGAGTGAGATGCTTTACCAATATGATCGCGACTATATTTTCGATAGCAGCAAGTTTGAAAAAGCTTACAACTTCACGCCGACATCCTATGCCGAGGGTGCCCGTCGCATGATAAAAGAGGGGTAGTCCTTCCCCATTAATTATATAAGAAGCGCTTCGCCGGATTTATTTTTCCGACGCTGTTACATCCGTGCGAATCAGCGATACATACATATCAAATTTTGCATCGCCTTCCATCTACCTTGCCCCGTAAACGGAGCGTAGGAGCAAAGATATGTTTATGAGGAAATTTATATCCGGTCTGCTTTGCCTGGCAGGTGTTTCAATGGCCTTTTCGTCGGGCGCACAAGTAATTTATGTCAATCATGCCGCGGGCGGGGCAAACAACGGGTCAAGTTGGGCGAATGCCTATACGTCGTTGTCCGACGCGCTCACAGCCGCTTCGTACGGCGAAGAAATATGGGTGGCCGCCGGAATATACTATCCGGAGGTGACCGTCGATGTGAACCAGGACCTGGCGCTTGATCCCAGAGAGAGAACGTTTCAAATACCCAACGGCGTCATGCTCTACGGCGGCTTTACGGGGAGTGAAGCGTCGCGGGGAGAGCGCGACTGGCAGTCGAATCCAACTATATTAAGTGGTGACCTCGATCAGAATGATACGGTTACTGACGGAATACCTTTTAGCACCACCGGCGTCACCGGAGCCAATTCCTATCATGTTGTTTACACCGTAAATGTCGATGCCAATACTGGCGTTGACGGCTTTGTTATTGTCGGGGGTAAAGCCGACCCGGCTGTTGTGATCACAGACGCCAATCAAGATGGAGGCGGTTGGTATAATGCGCTGCAGGCGCCGGAGTTTTCCAGCAGTCCCACCATCAGAAACACCAGGTTCCAGGGCAACTATGCGGGGTCGGAGGGAGGCGCCTTTTACTCGAAACCCGGACCGGAGGGGGCCGAGATGCTTTCGTCGATCTGGCATACCGAGTTTATCCGTAATGAGGCGGGCGTCACTGCCGGGGCAGTGTATTTAGGTTCTTTTGATGCTGGCGACTACACCCCGGTGATTCGCGGTTGTGAATTTAACGGCAATGAGGCAACACGGTCGGCAGGCGCATTGTACTTGGTGGGGGATCACGCCATTGTCGATTCGGTTCGCTTCCGCAATAACAGGGCGACCGCCATTTCGCCGGACGCCTCGACGTTTACCGGGTCGGGTGGGGCCGTCAACCTTGTTGCGTCGAATGCGGCATTCACTACGTGTACGTTTGTCGGCAACTCCGCGACAGGAAATCCTACCGGCGCCTACGAAGGTGGGGGTGGCGGTGCTATTCACATGTCAACCAATGAACCTCAGACTACCGACCTGGGTTTGTCGGCGCCGACCTTTTTCAACTGTGCTTTTCGCTCCAATGTTGCCGGCGGCAATACCACAGCGTGGGGTGGCGCGGTAGTGCACCTTAACGATGCGGGAAGGCTTGCCCCCGATTATGTCAATTGCGTGTTCGTCAGCAATCAGGCGGACACCTGGGGCGGTGCCGTCGCCAACTTCACGCGTGTCATCGCGCCGCCCTCGTATACGCCCGAGCTTGAACCACGGTTCACCAATTGTACCTTCACATTCAACGTCGCCAGTGGCCGCGGTGGGGCGTTCTACAACGACGGGTTTATTTCTATGGGGTCGGAGGTGCTGAACCAGACAGTAGTCAATTCCATACTGTTCAACAACCTCTCGCCGGAAGGTACCGAGGTTTATACAATGGGCGGCAACACCACCTTTTCATATTCGCTCATCCTTTTTTCCGGTGGCAGCAGTGGATGGGATGCGGCGATCGGTACCGATGGGGGCCACAACATTGATACCAGTCCGTCCTTTGTTAACGCCGGTGACGCCGATGGTCCGGACAATATTTTTGGTACCGACGACGACGGTTTGCGCCTGATGGCCTCATCACCCGCAGTGAGTGTGGGCAACAGTGCGGCGCCGGGTCTTGCAGGGGTATCCATCGACTTTCGCGGTGGCCCCAGGATATTGGGCCCTGCGGTAGATATGGGCGCTTATGAGCAGACAGGAATTATCGTTCCCGACTTCGATCTGTATTGGCTTTCGGAGTGGCACGAGATCAAGCCAACACCCTGCCTTTCCTGCCCCTGGGGCATCGTCCTGGCCGACAAGGTTTTGAGTCGATTCAACTGGCGTGGGCCCGCCCAATTTGTCGACTACGGCGACCATGCGGAAGTGCGGGGCACCATTGTGAGTACCCTCGACAAGGGCGTTACTTTCGAAGTATATCTGAAACTTGAGCAACCCCGCGATTGGGAGGCCTGGAGCAAGATCAGGAGGACGTGGATCGTCTATACACCGGCGGCATTGAAGGCAGCGTTACGGGGCCATCGGGAGTGGACTTATTGGGAGCTCTCCGGGGACAGCTACCTCGTGGGTAACGGCGATCTTGAGGGCAAACTGAAACTTTCGCATGCGCCTTCCAACTATAAAGTAGGATTTCAATTTGGAAAGGGAGGTAACGGCTGGGATGGTGATCTGGGACTGGGAGGTACGTTCTCGTATTCCGGAAAGGTGAGATACCGAGGCAAAACACATACACTCAGGGGTGTCGGCAGTCTGAACGCAGACGCGGAACTTTGTACACGTGATTGTGTTCCTGAGCGCGTGACGCCTGCCGAGCCGTTAGCCGTCGCCGACTTTCCAACACAGGTAATGCCACTGGTTTATCCGAACCCCGCTCGCGATCACATTCAGATCAATACGCCGGAACTTGAAGGCGCGTATAGGGTCACCATCTTTGATCGAAACGGGGAAGCTCATCAGGAGCAGGTCGAACAGGCAACCAATGGACAGATCGGTATGCTACTCAAAGATATTGCGCCAGGGTTATATTATGTGAGAATAATTTCCCCAAACGGACTGACCTTACACCAGAAAGTACTGGTTGAATAACACTCCCTTAAGCGTCAATAGACCAACTGTTCTGGTTCAACTTTCATCCACGAAGGCCTTCGTCAATCGAAGGCCTTTGTGTTGGAAAATAGAATCGAAACATTTCTTATTTAATATTGAGGGGAGATGGAATAGATCATCGCGCATTTTGAAGCGATGATATTTTTTGTTTTTATTGACGTAAAATATACACGATTCAGTAAATTGTACTTGACCAACGTGCGCTCCACCCGCGCGTAAACCTATGAGTAAGTATCTGTCGTATTCGGATGAGATTCTTGCTGACCTGCTTCATCGTGGGGACATGCATGCCTTCGAGGCGATCTACCGAAGATACTGGCGAAAGATTTTTGTGGCGGCGTTTCAACGCACCGGTTCACGGGAATTGTGCGAAGAAATTGTGCAGGATATTTTTGCCGCCTTGTGGAATAACCGCGAGCACGTAAGGATTCAATGTCTTAGTGTTTATTTGCACACCGCTGCCCGGTATCGTGTTATCGACCACATTCACCGTGAGATGAATCGACGCGCCATGATGCTCGACCGCAGCGTCAATCTGGTGGACAACGGTACAGAAGAAAGCGTATTACTCAATGACCTGAACGGCGCCCTCCAGAAAGAAATAGACAAGCTTCCGGCACGCTGCCAATTGGTGTTCAAATTGAGCCGGGAGCGTAACCTTTCCATTAAACAAGTTGCCCGACAGCTTGGCATTTCTGAGAAAACCGTCGAGAATCAGCTTAGCAAGGCAATGAAGTTGCTGCGGATGAATCTCCGCCACTTTTCCTCCTGATCTGAAGTTTTTCAAGAAATTTTCCCCTTCTGCGTAGGGGAAAAACGTTTGCGGACCGACTATATCCAAAAGGCCCTCTTTTTTAGGGAGAAGCCGACTCCGAACTCAATACCATGGAGAGAGATATTACCGAAGATCTTTTAAGACGATACCTCGCGGGCGAATGTAGTCTGGAGGAACAAAAGCGGGTGAATGCCTGGTATGAGTCGCTCGGTGACGGGTCGGATGTGACCGGAATTTTGGATGTCCTTCACGATGAGGGCGATGAGGACCGCATTTTGGGCAATATTAAGTCCCGAATCACCTCGGGCCCGGAGCGAGAACTACCGGTCAGGAATAAGGTACACTGGTTCCGCTATGCGGCAGTGCTTCTGGTACTGATGCTTGCCGGTGCAGGTGCCTTTTATTTTTCGTCATCCGTTCGAACACAGAACACCTCTGATCAGGAGAATTTCATTGCCAATTCAGACCTCACCATCCGCCGCATAAATCTTCCGGACGGATCGCTGATCTGGCTCTATCCAAACAGTACCGTTGAATTTTCGCGAGACTTTAGCAATGGAATGAGGCGGGTGACCTTGAATGGGGAGGCTTTTTTTGTTGTCGCCCGGGACGAAGCGCGTCCGTTCTCCATCAGAACCTCCGAGGTAGTCACCACTGTGCTGGGTACAAGTTTTAACATCAAAGCATACGAACACGAGTCGTCCATTGAAGTGGAAGTGATGTCGGGGAAGGTTCGTGTGGGGCTCAAAGACAAGGCGGGGGAGGAAGTGCTGCTCACGTCCAATCAGAAGGCAACGTATAGGAGGGGCGACGCAAAAGTGGAAATGGACGAGGATCAGGCTAAGACCGCTAATGATCTGGCGATTTGGAAACCGATCAACCTGTCCTTTGAAAATGCTTCTGTCGGTTCGGTTTTGCAGGCGCTGAACGAGCGATTCAAGGTGCGGATTCATTTGACCCACGGAGCGCTCGCCAACTGCATGATCCGGGCCGACTTCAATGATCAGAATCTGCCTGACATCCTGGAGATGCTGAGCAAATCGATCAACGCCACCTACCGGTATGAGGATAGTATCTTCTACCTGGAGGGTGAAGGATGTGCCAACTAAACGACCAAATTAAACCCAAACCACCAATATGACGAGATAGCTTACTACCAAAAAAGAGAGACCAGGAATGTGGCGTCATCCCCGGTCTCAAGAAGACGCCCCGGTTCACTTCCCTAAAGGCTGTGATGGGGCCTTTGTCTCATTCCTACAGAACGAAACAACACCAAATGTATGAAACACTTTCTACAAAACCCTAACCTTGGGTCGGTTATGAGAGTAACGTTGAGTCAGGTGATAGCAATGCTGGTCCTCACCGGAATATCCCGGGCGGAGGTTAGTTTCGCCCAGGATGCCCTGGGGCGACCTGTCACCCTCAACGTCACGAACGAGAGCCTGGTTACGGCGTTGAAGGAAATCGAGGAGGTGGCCGCTGTGCGGTTTGTTTACAGCAAGAATTTTGTGCCGCTCGACCGGAAGGTTACGATCAACGTGCACAATCAAAAGCTGTCGACCGTCCTGACCAAGCTTCTTCATCCCCTCTACATCAACTACGAAGCGGTGAACGACCGGATCGTGTTGAAAAAGCTTAAAGTCCCGCCTCCGCCCTC
>DATGQD010000072.1:0-40123 GCA_035304385.1 Cyclobacteriaceae bacterium | reverse complement strand
TCGTCATGCTGGTCTCGTAGGTATTCCATCTCCGCCCGGGCCATGGCGGCGAATTCCTCGGCATTCACCTGGTCGGATTTTTCCGACTTAATCATGGGCGTGGCTACCAGCAGACCACGGGCCACGTCGGTGACGGTCTCTTCCAATCCACCGAAAAGTTGAATACTACTCTGGAGAAAATCCGGCTTTTCACGATCGATGAGCATCGATAGCATTCGGTCGATTTCCTTACGCTTATCGCGGAAGAGATAGGCAATCGTTGGATCGGCAATGTTCTCAATAGGGAGCTCGTATATCTTTCGTTTAATAATTTCCGGATCTATAGGCATGTGGCGATAGTGAAACACAGGCGACTTCCGATAATGGTTCTTTCGGAACTCCTCCCACGCCTCTGAAACGTTCACCGGGGTGATCAATGCGAGAAGGTCGAATTGGTCGCTGTATTCTGCCAGCGCGTCGTCAATTTGCCAGACGAGTTCTTCTACCTGGGTCGGGCCCAGAATTTCAAAATGCGAAGGTGTAAATGAAGTGTGGAGCCGTATGAACTCGAAAAACGCCTTCTTCAATGCCTTTCCGAAGATCCTGCGCAATTCACGGGTAAAGAGTGGGTACGGTTTCCGCGTTTTAAAATCGATGTATATAGGCTTGATCTCCAGTCCCACCATCTGGCACCCGATCTTTTTTGCGTTGCCACGGGTGATCAACTCGCGAAAACCCGGGGGCGCGATGCGATCGGTTTCGCGTACCTCCGCCGAGACTTTCACGTAGCCGATGTTTCGCTGCAATTCCTTTTGAAGGGTCCGGGCCACAACCTCGGTGCTTTTGTGGTTGATATAAATCGTAAAGTCTGTCTCATTTTCACGGGTCCCCACCCAAACTTCCAGTAAAAGAAAGGATCCAAAGGTCTGCGACAGTTCATTAATCAGTCCTTGAAGCAGTTCCGTCAGTGAACCGCCCTCGTCGTCGTGGGCCATGACGTATGACGACTCGGTCATACCCAGTTGGTAGGTAAAGTAGTCCTTGCCATCGTGCGGAAACCGATAAACGAGGAGAAACGGCATGGGCCGATCGATGTTCAGGACACCGGATGCAGGCAGCTCAATGTTGATCGGCTCACCTTTTTTCAGCCGCGTCCGTATCGTGGACAGCACGTTACGAGCGGCATTCATGTAGCGATCCTTTGTGCCTGGTCCTGCACAGCTGGTATAGCCTGGATAAGCGCCGACTTGAAATTTTCCAGATGGTGAATATCCACCCTACCTGTCCATTCATCCATAAATACCTTCTTGAACTCAATGGCCAGGGCAAATCCGAATGCTCCAAAATTTGTGTTGACCCACCGCGAAAATTCGCCGCCCTTGAACCGCACATTCTCCCGGACATCGGGCAGACCACCGTCAACAGGCGTGCTGGCCAGTTCGCGCATGAACTCATCCTTAGCGTGCTGCCACTTCAGTGGCAGCGACTCGGTGCCGATGTTAATCGTAGGGCAATCTTCTGTATTGTCGTCCGTCTCGGGATTGCGGCGGTAGTTGTAGGTATGCAGGTCCAGGAGCAGAAAAAAGCCGTATTGGCCGATCACATTGACCAACAGCTCGCGGACGGCAAGATAAAACTGGTCGTACTCCACCAGTGAGCGATCCAGCAGTTCATATGGCAGGGGTTTCCTCCACACGTGAAGACCCCAGGCGTCGGACGGCTGCTTGTATACGGCCATGTCGCGCGGTCGGTTCAAGTCGACCTCAAACCGCGAGGTGTTTACAATGATCCGGTTCGGCGCGACTTCCGTCAGGTAGGCCGTGTACGGATCCTCTTCCCGCATCCGTTCGTTCGGGAGCAGGTTCAGGTACTCGCGCAACTCTTCCCTGATGTGATGGCCGTCGTGGATCGCCGCCGCAATTACGGGTGAATTTCCACGTATAATCTCAAAGTCCTTTGTCATAGCAATGTAGTCCTCACCCGTCATCGGACTACATCTATGCCATTTCATCAATAGTGCCTACTACGCTCGTTTTTCATACGGCGCGAGAAAAAGTGTCTACATCGTGGTGTAGCATTTGTTCCTGATGAGGGCGTAAACCGGTCAGCAATAACTGCCTTCTTGTTTCCTTCATTTCTTTTATATTGCGAAAATCACCGGACAGACCTCCCGGGATATTTTGACTTAACTACACCTACATACCTACCACGATGATTCAAGCGTTCAGCAGGGCAGCGCGAATGCTGGCCCTTTTTGCGGTGATACTCACTGTCGCAGGCGTTTCCTGCACCTCTGAGAAGACCACTCCGCGAATTCTGGTTTTCAGCAAGACCGCAGGCTACCGACATGATGCGATTCCGGAAGGCATCCAGATGTTTCAGACCTTAGGGAAGGAAAAAGGCTTCCTTGTCGACACGACCGAAAATGCCTCTAAAATAAATGAAGAGAACCTCCGTAACTACCACGCAGTCATCTTCTTAAACACGACAATGGATGTGCTCAACAAGCAGCAACAAAACGACTTTGAGCGTTTCATCCAGGCTGGCGGGGGCTTCGTGGGCATCCACGCAGCGGCGGACACGGAGTACGACTGGCCCTGGTATAACGGCCTCGTTGGTGCGTATTTCCAAAGCCACCCCAACAATCCCAATGTGCGGACGGCGGAATTCTATGTCACCGACCACAATCACCCCGCCTCGGATTCCCTCCCCGAGCGTTTCACCCGCTCAGATGAGTTCTATAACTACCGGTCCATCAAACGGGATCTTATCAACGTACTGGTAAAAATCGACGAGTCTACATACGAAGGAGGTACCAACGGTGACGACCATCCGATTTCTTGGTACCACGAATATGACGGTGGACGCGCGTTCTATACCGGCATGGGTCATACCAAAGAGAGCTATTCCGAACCGCTCTTTATTGATCATGTCTGGGGCGGACTGCAATACGTGCTGGGCGGCGAATCACCAAAGCGGCTCAATTACACGCTGGCAAAAACCGAACGGGTGCCCGACGAAAACCGCTTCACAAAAGTTGTTCTCGCCGAAGGCCTCGATGAGCCGGTGGAGTTTGTTATTCTTAAAGACAATCGCGTTCTCTTTATCGAACGCAAAGGCGCCATTAAGCTCTATACGCCGGAGGATGGAGCTGTGAAGACGATATACGAGCTGGAAGTGAGCCATAAGTACAACAGAGGTGTCGGCGAGGCCGAGGATGGCCTACTCGGGCTTGGGATTGATCCCAACTTTGAAACCAACAACTGGATATACCTGTACTACTCCAAACCAGGCGACAAACCGGTCAACATCCTGACGCGATGGGATTTTGTCGATAACAAGCTCATCCCCGAATCAGAAAAAGTCCTTCTGGAAGTTGAAGTGCAGCGTGATGAATGCTGCCATACCGGGGGATCTATCGACTGGGATGCGGATGGCAATTTGTACCTCAGCACGGGAGACAATACAAACCCTCACGCTACCGGCTACGCCCCTATCGACGAACGTCCGGGTCGCGAGCCGTGGGATGCGCAAAAGGGATCCGCCAACACGAACGACTTGCGGGGAAGCATCCTCAGGATAAAACCCCAGCCCGACGGAACGTACACAATACCTGAAGGCAACTTGTTCCCCCCGGGTACGCCGAATACCCGACCGGAAATTTATGTGATGGGTGCCCGCAACCCCTACCGGATATCCGTAGATAAGAAAACAGGTTATCTGTATTGGGGAGATGTCGGTCCAGATGCAAACAGCGATTCTGTAGGGTACGGTCCGAAGGGCCATGACGAAATCAACCAGGCACGCAAAGCCGGATTCTTCGGTTGGCCTTACTTTTTGGGCGACAATCAGGCATACTATGACTACGACTTTGCCACGGGAAAGTCAGGACCTCAGTTCGATCCCCAAAAGCCGATAAACGAATCTCCCAGCAACACCGGATTGCGTGAACTACCGCCGGCACAACCTGCCTTCATTTGGTATCCGTATGAGCGCTCACGAAAGTTTCCTCTTGTGGGCACGGGCGGACGTACAGCGATGGCAGGACCCGTATTCTACGCTGAAGATTTCAAGGGGGCAGCCCGGGCTTTCCCCGATTACTACGATGGCAAACTGTTCATCTACGAATGGGTACGCGGATGGATTATGGCGGTCACCATGGATGAGGAAGGCAACTTCCTTGAAATGGAGGAATTCATGCCCAGCCACAAGTTCAGCAACCCTATGGACATGGCGTTTGGTCCTGACGGGGACCTTTACCTGCTTGAATATGGCACAGGCTGGTTCCAAAAGAATGATAATTCCCGACTTGTTCGTATCGAATACAATGGAGGCAACCGCAAGCCGCAGGTTCATCTGGCGGTCGATAAGCCTAAAGGCGCGACGCCTCACACCGTAGCGTTCAATACGGCGGGCACCCAGGATTTCGATCGCGATAAACTCACGTATAAATGGGAAATCACTTCGGCAGACGGCAAGAATGCAGGAACACTGTCCGGCGAAAACCCCACGCACACCTTCAATGAACCGGGCGTCTATACCGTGAAGCTCACGGTAACGGATACGCACAAGGCATCATCTTCAATGAGTACGGAGATTCATGCCGGCAACGAACCGCCCGAGGTATCGTTTGAACTCACGGGAGGGAACAAGACTTTCTTTTTCCCGAATACGGATATCGAGTATGCCGTGAAGGTGACCGATAAAGAAGACGGAAGTCTTGCGGATGGTACTATCGATCCCCAGGCAGTATCGGTCACCATCGACTATCTGGCAGAAGGGTATGACCAGGTCGCAATCGCCATGGGCCACCAGGCTGCTGACGAGGCCGCTGACCGGTTCGCCGCTGCAAAGTCGCTAATGGCCGGAAGCGACTGTATGACCTGCCACCAGGTAGACCGGAAATCGATAGGCCCGATGTATATCGACGTTGCGAAAAAGTATAAGGATGATCCTAACGCGCGCGAATATCTCGCCGACAAAATCATCAACGGCGGTAGTGGCGTATGGGGTGAAGTAGCCATGGCGGCGCACCCTGATCTTACCAAGGAACAGACAGCACAAATGGTAGAATACATCCTTAGCCTCGCAGATCAACAGGCGCTGGTGTCATTGCCTGTAGCTGGCAAATACCGGGTGGAGGCTGAAAATAAGGGCGTGCTCATTGCACGTGCCGCCTATACCGACAGAGGTGCCAATGGAGTTCCTCCTATCCGGAAGGAACAGACGCTTATCCTTCGCGCTCCAACGTTTTCCGCTGCCACGGCAACAGTCGAGGATGGCGTCAACAAATTCAGACTGGGTGATAACGAACTTATGATCGGTACGCATGATGGCGCGTACGTCGGATTTGAACAAATTGATCTTACCAACGTCGGTGCCATGACGTTCACCGCATCAGCGCCGGGTAACTATGGTTTTGTCGGGGGTGTCGTTGAAGTGCGCGTTGACTCCCCTACAGGTCCGGTCATCGGTACATCATCACGCATTGCTCCCGGCCAGGGCGCAGGGCAGCAGGCCGGCATCCAGGTGCGGGCGGCTATCCAAAAGACGGAAGGCATGCATGATCTGTACCTGGTATACAGAAACCCCGGTTCAGCCGAAGGTGCGAACCTGTTTGTACTGGTAAATGTGGGCCTGGAGTTCGATCAGAAGGCGACGGCATCAAGATAATGTGGTGGGACGGGGTTGATTCAATCCCGTCCCGACACATGCCCTTCTATACATTCCCTTTCTTCATCTCTCCCACTGCCGCATCCACGGCCCTGGCCGTGAGCGCCATGTAGGTGATGGATGGGTTCTGGCACGCTGAAGACGTCATGCAGGCGCCATCAGAAACGAACACATTCTTCACGCTGTGCATTTGATTAATGCCGTTGAGCACTGATGTTTTCGGATCCTTGCCCATTCGCGCCGTGCCCATCTCGTGAATGCCAAGTCCGGGAGCTTGTTCTGAGTCTGTTGCCCGAATGTTTGTAAAGCCGGCCTTTTCCAGCATCTCCGCGCCTGTAGTCAGGAGGTCTTTAAGCATAGCCACTTCGTTATCTTTATAGGTGCAGTCGATTTCCAGCAGCGGCATACCCCATTCATCTTTCTTATCCTTGCTGAGGCGCACATGATTTTCAAAGTAAGGAAGGTGCTCGCCCATTCCCGTGACGCCCATACGCCAGATTCCGGGTTCGCTGAGTTTCTCTTTGAAATCCACACCGATAGTTGGATCTCCCTCCTGAAGGTTACCGCGCGAACGGCTTGCACTTCCGGAGAACGCGTACCCGCGAAGGAACGCTTTCTGAACGTCGTTACCGAAGTTTCGGAACCGGGCCAAATACCATCCCCCGGGTTTGCGTCCGGAATAATATTTATCCTGGAAACCTTCATGTTCACCGCTGACGCGGCCACGGTAGTTGTGGTCCATCAAATAATGTCCCAGCACGCCGCTATCATTGCCCAACCCGGTAGGGAATCGGCTGGACGTGGAGTTAAGCAGAATGAGCGTAGTGTTTAACGTGCCAGCGTTGACGAAGATGATCCTTGCGTAAAACTCGGTGGCTTCCTTCGTTTGTGCGTCGATTACGCGCACGCCCACCGCGCGTCCCTTCTGTTCATCGTATATAATGGAATGGACGACGGAGTGAGGACGCAGCGTCATATTTCCTGTAGCTTCCGCAGCGGGAATGGTGGAGGCATTGGCACTGAAGTAACCGCCGAAAGGACATCCACGGTGACACAGGTTACGGTACTGGCATGGGCCGCGTCCATTGTGTGCCTGCGAGAGATTAGCGGTTCTTGATATCACTACGTGACGATCAGGGAAATTGGTATTGACCGATGTCTGGAAATGTTTCTCGACACAATTAAGCTCCATGGCCGGCAGGAACTCGCCGTCCGGGATCTGAGGCAGGCCGTCCCTGTTGCCGCTTATGCCTACAAAGCGTTCGACGTAAGAGTACCACGGCGCCAGGTCTTTATATCGTATGGGCCAATCGCATCCGAATCCATCGCGCGCATTGGCTTCGAAGTCGTGCTCACCCCAACGCTGCGTCATGCGCGCCCATAGCAGCGATTTACCTCCGACCTGGTATGCCTTGATCCAGTCGAATGGTTTAACCTGTACATACGGATGCTCATCGTCTTTGACAAAAAAGTGGAATGTGTCTTCGTGGAATGCGTAACACTTACTGACGATAGGGTTGGCTTCGAGGATCTCGCGGGGCAGTTGATTGCGATGCGGAAACTGCCACGGGTCCATGGTTGCCGTCGGATAGTCTTTTATATGTACAACGTTACGACCTCGCTCGAGTACGAGCGTCTTCAGGCCCTTTTCGCACAGTTCCTTAGCCGCCCAACCGCCACTCATGCCGGAGCCGATGACGATGGCGTCAAATGTATTTTTGTCTTTACCCGCTCCGTTAATGTTTACGGTGGCCGTATCCTGGCCGAAAGTATTAGTCATGATTACAGTTGTAGGTTAGATAACGCCGCTTTTGGAGCGCGACATCGGCTATGAATTTGGGAATAATCCGCGCTTGAAGGCAAGTTTTACACCCGGAAATATGACATAGGCGCGTTCCAAGGAAAAAGGGCCGGTTTACGTGCCGGCCCTTTTTCGGGTATGTTCTGAACAAAGCTAAAAAGCTACGCGCGAACGGGACATTTAGTTGTCCTGCCCGAGCTCCTTATATCGCTGTTCGATGCGCTGAGCCTGTGCAGTCATGCCCAGATCGCCATAGATTGACGACAGCGCGTCGAGAACTTCCGTTTCAGTAGGATTCATCTTTTCCGCTTTTTCCCAGTACGGCAACGCAAGCTTCAACTTTTCAACCAGCTGGCTGTCCAGCTCAAGTTTCTTCTTCCGATCGGCTGCGGATATACCGAGGTTAGCCATTTCCCTCTTGATCTTTTCTGCAGGCTTATACATTTCCTTGGCGACCAGCAACTGGGCGTCAAAGTAGTTGGGATCGATGCGCAATGCTTCCTCATAACTCTTAATGGCTGCTTCGGAGTTACCGAGACTGGAATTGACATAGCCGAGGTAGAAGTGCAGAATTTTGTTATCCGGTTCTTTCTTCACCGCTTCTTCGAGGCCCGTCTTGGCTTCCTCGATCTTGCCCATATCGATCAGCGTTCCGATTTCAACTTTTCCGAAGTCGGCATGATCCGGAAACTTCTGCCGCGCCTCACGCACCAATTCCAATGCCTTCTCTTTGTTGTCGAGCGGTCCGTTGAGCAAGTTAAGCATCATGGAGTATGCATCGGGCGATGTGCCACCCTTGTCGATGTAGGCTCTGAACTTGTCATAGGATACATCGTATTTTTCCAGGCTGTTAGCGACAATGGCCGAATAGAAATAAGCTGTGGTGTCGTCAGGCAGAATCTTGCTCGTCTTTTCAAAATTTTCAAGAGCGCCTTCAAGATCGTCCTGCTGATACTGCGTTGCCCCCATGTTGATGTAGGTACTCGCCCAGATTTCCATCTGCTGCGGCTTCAGGATCGGCAGGCCGTTTGCGCCAATAATGTTGTACTCTGATTTGCCGTCAGACATCTGCTCGGCCTTGTCAAATGACTCCAGGGCGACGTCAAACGCATCAGGCGCCAGGCTCTTGTACGCCTCATTCGAGCTGGTATCGATGGCGGCATAGATAAGGCCGCGATAATACCAGGTGTCTCCCTTATCCATGGTCTTCTCGTAGGTCGTGGCGGCGTCGATGATTTGCTTGGCCTCATCAAGTTTGCCGGCCTTGAACGCGTTCAGCGCTCTATTGATATTGGGCTTCTTTTGGGCGAATGCCACAGCGGGTATCAGAACGACCAATAACAGCAATACTCGTTTCATAGGTTTGTTTAGTAATAAGGATTTAAATTTAGCTCTATAATTACGATCCCACACCGTTGTCGCGGGAGTTTTCTTTGTCTTCGTCTGCTCCGTTTTCCTCAGTTCCGTTTTCGTCGATTCGCTGGATCTTCTCGACAGACGAGATAACGTCGTCGTCAGAGAGTTTGATCAGCCTCACCCCCTGTGTGGCGCGGCCCATAATCCGCAATTCGCTCACTTTAATCCGGATAGTGATCCCGGAACGGTTGATGATCATCAGTTCATCATCATCCACAACTTCCTTGATCGCAACAAGCTTGCCAGTTTTGGGCGTTATGTTGATAGTCTTCACCCCCTTGCCGCCCCGGCGTGTGACACGGTAATCACTCAATTCAGAGCGTTTTCCGTATCCGTTCTCCGAGACAACCAGCAAATTGGCCTCATCCCGGGTTATGCAAACCATCCCGATAACCTTGTCGTTCGGCGAATCCAGCGTGACACCCCGTACGCCGGCTGCCGTACGGCCCATGGGACGCACTTCCGACTCGTGGAAACGTACCGCTTTACCTTCACTTTTTGCTATAACAATCTCATTGTCACCGTTTGTTAATGAGGCATTTATGAGACGATCTCCTTCGTGAATGCTGATCGCGGCGATGCCCCCCATGCGCGGCCGTGAAAAGGCTTCCAGCGGGGTCTTTTTGATGGTACCGTTTCGGGTGCAGAAGACCACGTAATTGCTGTTGACGTAATCCTTGTCGCCCAGGTCCTTGACATTAATAACAGCGCGCACCCGATCGCCGGGTTCGATATTGATCAGGTTCTGGATGGCCCGACCCTTTGATATTTTCGAGCCCTCCGGGATTTCGTACACCTTTTTCCAATACACCTTGCCCAGATCGGTGAAGATCAGCAGATAATTGTGCGCATGGGCGATAAACAGGTGTTCTGTAAAGTCGTCTTCCTTGGTGGCCACACCTCTGGAACCCACGCCACCACGGCCCTGGGTGCGGTAATCAGCCAGCAGCGTGCGTTTGATATACCCCTGGTTGGAGATAGTGATCACCATTTCCTCGTTGGGGATCATGTCTTCGGGGGTGATCTCGTCCTCACGATGGACGACCTCTGTCCGCCTGTCGTCGCCGTACCGGTCGCGGAGTTCTTTCAGCTCATCCTTGATGATCTGCATCCGCACGGGCTCGTTGGCCAGGATGTCCTTCAGGCGCGCGATAAGCTCCTGAACCTCCTTGTACTCCTGCTGGATTTTTTCGCGTTCCAGGCCGGTAAGGCGCTGGAGACGCATATCGAGGATGGCCTTTGCCTGGATTTCCGAAAGCCCGAACCTTTCGATAAGGCCGGTGCGGGCCGTATCGGGGTCGGCGGAATTGCGAATCAGCGCAATGACCTCGTCGAGGTTATCCAGGGCTATGAGATACCCTTCCAGGATATGGGCGCGCCGTTCGGCTTCGGCAAGTTCAAATTTGGTGCGTCTGACCACCACGTCGTGCCGGTGGTCGACAAAATATTTGATCAGATCCTTGAGATTGAGCGTCAGCGGCCTCCCCTTCACGAGGGCTACGTTGTTGACGCTGAAGGACGACTGAAGTGCGGTATACTTGTACAGGTTGTTCAGGACAATATTGCCGATGGCATCCTTCTTCAGGTCGTAAACGATTCGGAACCCTTCCCGATCGGATTCATCGCGGATGTCGGAAATGCCTTCGATTACCTTATCATTCACCAGGGCGGCCGTTTTTTCGATCATTTGCGCCTTGTTCACCTGGTAGGGAATCTCGGTCACGATGATCTGTTCCCTGCCGCTGGAGGCGGTCACAATCTCGGCCCGGCCGCGTACCACGATCCGTCCCCTCCCATTCAGGAAGGCCTCGCGTACCCCCTGCACCCCATAGATGAGACCACCCGTCGGGAAATCCGGCGCGGTGATGTACTCCATGAGCTCGGGGATGGTGATGTCGTTGTTGTCGATATAGGCCGTAATGCCGTCCACCACCTCGCGGAGGTTGTGGGGCGGCATGTTTGTGGCCATTCCGACGGCAATACCGGAAGAGCCATTGACAAGCAGGTTAGGGAGCTTGCCGGGCAATACGGTCGGTTCCTTGAGCGAGTCGTCAAAGTTCGGCTGGAAGTCGACTGTATCCTTGTTGATGTCGGATAACATCTCCTCGGCAATCCGCCTGAGCCGGGCCTCGGTATACCGCATGGCCGCCGGTTCGTCGCCGTCGATGGAGCCGAAATTGCCCTGCCCATCTACAAGGGTATACCGCAGGGACCAGTCCTGCGCCATCCGCACCATGGTGTCATAGACAGACTTGTCTCCATGGGGGTGGTACTTACCGAGGACTTCCCCCACAATCCGCGCGGATTTCTTGTAGGGCTTGTTGTAGTTGACGCCCAGTTCGAGCATACCGAACAGCACCCGCCGATGCACGGGCTTCAGGCCGTCGCGAACGTCGGGAAGGGCGCGTGAAATGATGACCGACATCGAATAATCGATGTACGCCCCCCTCATTTCATCTTCAATATTGATAGGGATTATACTCTGCCGGCCAGGGGTCTGACCTTCGGTGTTTTCAGCCATTTAATGAGTTGTTTTTTGGCACGTTTTGGCCTCTGGAAAAGGCCTCGCAAGATACCAAAAAAATGGCGAAAATCGCACCAGAAACGCCGAAAACCACTAAATAAATGCCGGGTTTTACACGTCCGGAAAACCGGCCTGAAAGGACCCGAAAAAACCGCTCAGTAAGGGTTTAGTTTTTTCTTGTTGCCCCCCTTGTATTTCAACAACGTGGGGTAGTTTTCCCCGTAGTGTGGATTCTGCTTTTTGTAGAACGGATGGACCCGGCTCCTGTACTCTTTGTTGCCGTGGACATGGTTGAGCTGCGCCCTGCACTGTTTGAAAACGCATCGCCTCAGTTCCGGTAGTCGGTAGGTGAACCCAACGTTTATGTAGAAGGCGTTAAACTTATGTGTGATGGCCGCCGACTCCGGCACGTTAAGCTTGAAACTCTTCAACTCGTATGACGGGCGAACGAAAAGACGGAAATACTCCGACATCTCCCGTTCCACCTGCGCACCAAAGTTCATGTACAGTCCTTTCTTGATCACGCTCTTATCGAAACTGCTTCCCGGATTGTATCCGCCGAAATTGAAATCGACGACGAGCAGGTAATCGTTATAGCGATACACCGCGCCACCGAGCATGACAAAATATTTTTGAAGAAACACGGAAGGATCTTCAGGTGAGAACGGCCGGATGTTATCGCTGTAATGAGTCGGCTTGAAGTCGCCGATCTTCATGTACTCCACCGAGTATCCTCCCCCGATCCGATACCGGTCGAACTCGAAGTGCAAAGTAAGTCGCAACGGAATACTCCCCGCCCGGCTTCGGAAGCCCAGGCTTGTCGTGTCCGAATTTGCCAGAAACGTCTGACCGGTCACGGTATTCGCAGAGGTTGTGACACGATTAAACCAATTGGAGTACCCTGCGGCCACCTGTGTGCCGCTGAAGATTACGGGGGGGACGTTGGGATTCTGAGAGACACCATATCCCGAAAGATCGTGATTGAATGTGGTAAGGCCATAGCCGGTGCTCACACCGACGGTGATCTTCGACAATAAAGTCCGCAATAACGATGGGCCTGTGCGCTTGATGTAAAAGTATTCGAGCGGAATTGTCGCGTCCCGCTCGTTTTCGTATTGGGCCAATACATGCCCACTACCCAAAAGGCAGATTAAAAGGCATATCCATGTGACCCTGATGTTCAGTGCGTGACAGGTTTAAATGTCCAAAAATAAACGCCTGTAGTCAAAAAATATAAACGACTCAGTATCTGGAAATTAAACGAGTAAAAATACGGGAAACACACATATCTTCCTAGTGCATCCTGAGGGCAAACCATACATGCCCGCGGTTGAGTCGGTTCGTTACCATGCCGGTTTGTACGGTGAATCCATTGATTCCAACGACGAAAAGGTGTGAAATAGTGTCTGATGGCGTGTAGCCCGGTACGTAAAATGATGCGTATAGTCGCGGCCTCCGGGTTCGTAGAGGACAAATTCCACCGCATTGTCCCCTTCCCGCAGGGGTATCCGGGCATAGGAAATGGTATGCGGTAACGTCTGCCAGTTGCGGGTGTCGGCGTGCTCCGTCAGGGCGTTGACCACCCCGATGAGCGCTCCCAGGGTAGCATCCTCCTTCCTTACACTCATTTCCGTCGCCTTTTTCAGCGCAGCCCGCAACAGCCCCTTGCTGAACTCCAGCATCATGCGTTCGCGGAGGCTGTGAATGGCAATGCCGTTCAGGTCTTGCGCAGCCTCCAACGGATATTCCTGACCTTCCATCCTGATATGTGCGCCCCGGTAAAACACGGGCCGCTCGCGATACCGTGGAAATGCCACTCGGTATAGGTTAAGACCGGAAAGGCGCGAACGGTCGTCGTCATCATCCAGCGTAAAGGCAAAGTCCAGTCCCATCCCTTCATTGATGAACACAACCTGATTTCCATGCCGGGTGTGTATGGCAAAATTGATACTCCATTCCTCTTTCACCGGGCTGAGCCCATTGTGCCAGAAAAAGACGAGTTCAGCGTCCGGACGTGGCGGCGCATAGTCCTCCAAACCAAATCGCTCACGGTAGAAGTCGTATTCCTCATATAATCCCGTCCACCACGCTGTGTTTAATAGGTCGTATCGCAATTGCTGTGGTGCTTCCAGGGAAAACAACCTGGTGTAGTCGTCGTCATAGATCTCCAGCGCATTCCGGTACGCGATGAACGCGTTGTTGTAGTCCTTCATCGCCTGATAAATTATGCCCATCAGGGTATGGACGAAAGCGTCGCGCCGATACTTTTCCGGCGACCGGTATTTATCGCTCAGTTCCTGCAACCTGAGATTAAGCCGACGACACTCCACCAGGGCTTGCTCATACCTTTCCATTTTGAGGAAGTTGAGCGCCTTGTAGTATAACACCATCAGATGCTCGTGATCTTCGCCGCGGTACACCGTCACCATCGGGTTCGTCCAGTAAGACGCCACCTCGTTAATGTAATTCTTGTGATAGTCCTCACCGAACAGGTACGCCTTCTCAAAGTACTCGTTGCTCTCACGGTATTTTCCCATGACAGATAACACAAGACCGTTGTTGACGAGATAGAGGAACTTGTTTCGTCCCTGTTCACCCTGGTCCCTGCGCTGCAAAGCCTGGAGCGCACGATCAAGGTCTCCCCGCTCGAATTCACGGTTGAAGTCTGCCTGGGTGTGATAGTAGGTCGCGCACGCGCAGGCGAGAACCAGCGTTCCTGCCATCAGCAAGATGGATGCGATGCGGGCCATGGCGGACGTTTAGTTCCGGATCAGTTTCTTGATCTCGTGTTGGCCATACCAAACCCTTCGGTTGGTCTCGATGTCGGTAAGGAAAAGGGTGGTGATGTAGTTCACCACGCGTCGGTTGCCGTAGTCGTCAATCTCTGAAGTCATCTCCCCGAACAACATGAGATCAGCGCCAAGCTCCTTACCGAATTGCTTGACCGTTGCAGGGTCGGCGAAGTCCTGCTGTTCTGCACGCTCACGTCTGAGCGCATCGCGAAACTCCGACGATTCGACGAGGTCGGCCACTTTTGAATTGTGGATCACCACTTCGAACCTGCGGATGTAGTTGTCGGCGTTAATGTGCTCCGACGTGCGGTTGAGGATATTTCCAACGATAATAACAGGCTTCCGATTAATGGCCCCTGCGTACTCTTTGAAGTCGGACGAGTTGAACAGATCGTAAATCATCTGGTCAGCCACCTTGCGTGAGTCGGTATCGTTCCAACGACCGCTGAGGTCGATTTGGGTATCCGGCGACACCCGGGTTACCGTCCGGGCGCACGACACAAAGACAAGGACTGTCAACAGTAGAAATGTTCGGCTAAGCATTGGTTTGACGTTTTTTTAGGAAAATTACCAAAAACCCTGCCTGTTTTCAGACACCGGAGTAGACGTAGGAATAGGCGCAGACGCAGTCGCAGATGCAAAAGACACCCAGTATCGTGTCGGTACACCCGAACGTTCGGATTACACAACTGCATCTGCGACTGCCTCTGCGTCTATTTAAATCGGGTTCTTCAGCTGACTAATAACGCCCTTGGGATCAGCGCTACTGAACACGGTGTTCCCGGCGACGAGCACGGTGGCGCCGGCGTCAAGGATAGCCCGGGCGTTGTCGAGGGTGACGCCGCCGTCGATTTCAATAAGAGCCGACGACCCTCTCTGCTTTATGAGTTCAGCGGTCTCCCTGATCTTCTCATAGGTGATGTCCAGGAATTGTTGCCCACCATATCCGGGGTTGACTGACATCAGGTTGACAACATCCACATCGGCAATACAGTTTTCGAGAAGCGCCACAGGGGTGTGCGGGTTAATCGCTACGCCGGCCTTTGCACCGGAGGCCTTGATCTCCTGTATATCACGGTTGAGGTGGGGACACGCTTCGAGGTGGATGGAAATAATGTCCGCGCCGGCTTTCCTAAACGCATGGACGTAACGACCCGGGTCAACGATCATGAGATGCACGTCCATGATCTTTTTCGCGTGTCGTTGGATGGCTTCAACGACCGGTACCCCCATAGACAGGTTGGGGACAAACACACCGTCCATAATATCGATATGGATCCACTCGGCCTCGCTTTCATTGATCATGGTAACCTCACGCTCGAGGTTAGCGAAGTCGGATGCCAGCAATGAAGGAGCTATAATTGGCGTCATGATGAGAATGAGGTCGCAATTTAGCAAAAATGCGCTTCGTTGCGAGCTTCTACTTCAACGCCAGCATCTTGAGGCAAACGGGAGATGGAATACCAGGCGTGTCTGATACGAACGTCAGCTTCCCTGTATTCGGATTCACCCGGAACGTGACAATGTTGTTGGAGTCCTGGTGCGCTACCCACAAAAACTCTCCTTTCCCATCGATGAGAAAATTACGGGGCGTCTTTCCCCTGGTGTCCTGGTGCCCGATGAGCGTGATCATCCCGGCCTTATCGATCTTGTATATAGCCAGCGCATTGTGGCCACGGTTGGACATGTAGAGGAAACGGCCATTGGGGTGGACGTGTATATCGGCAGCGGTATTCTCCCCATGGAAGTCGGCCGGAAGACTAAGTATACTGTCGGCCCGCATCGTAAGGGTACCTGTCGCCTTATCATAATCCAGTACGGCGACAGTAGACGTCAGCTCCTCGGCCGAGTACACCACCGATCCATTCGGGTGAAAGGCCAGATGGCGAGGACCACTCCCGGGCTTTACCGTGATAAACGGAACGTTTGCATCGGCTATCGTTCCGTCGGCAGAATTAAACCGATAGCTGTGAATCTTGTCCGTTCCAAGGTCAGATACCAGCACGAAGTTGTTGTCGGGCGCGACCACCGCTGAATGAACGTGAGGTTTTTCCTGGCGACCGGGATTGACACTGCTGCCCAGATGCCGGCGCGAACCGGCGCTTGACCCCAGGAGCCCGTCATCAAAGATGGGCATGATAACGAAATTGCCCTCATGATAGTTGGAAATGAATGCCCACTGGCCTGTTTTGCCGACACTGATATGGCACGGGCCGTTGCCGTAAGATGGCCGCTCATTGAGCAGCGTCAGCTTGCCTGTGGCCCCATCGATAGCGAAGGCGCTCACGGAGCCCGAGTTTTCCATTTGTTCGACAGGTCCCCTGTTGACCGAATACAAAAATTTCCCCGATGGATGTATGTCCAGAAACGTCGGACTCTCCAACGTGGGAACCACCTGAATTTGTGTGAACCGCCCCTTCACACGATCAAACTCCAGAACATATATGCCCTCACTCCCCGTTCCGAAGAATGTCCCCACGTACAAGATTTCCTTCGGACGTTGCGCCCACAGACTGGTAACGATAAGACATGCGTATACGAGGCAGAACAGACGGATCATGGGGGAAGCGGTTGGGTATTAGGGAGAACTATTATCGTGAAATTTTTCCAAATACCCTCCATATATTTGTCTCTTATGAAGAAGGTAACCATCTCTATTGTTGTCGTTCTTGCAATCCTGTCATTCTCATTCGTTATGCCGGATGGAGACCAGGAAGACGAACTCGCGAAAAGCATGGCGCGCGGAAAGCTCATCTATGAAGAGAAGTGTATCACGTGTCACATGGAAAATGGTCAGGGTATCCCTTCGGTGTTTCCCCCACTGGCAGGGTCGGACTATCTGCTGCAAAAGCGCGAGGCTTCCATCCACGCCGTCAAATTCGGACAGGAAGGTGAGATCACTGTAAACGGTATCGTATACAACAACTTCATGACACCCCAGGGTCTTACCGATCCCGAGGTTGCCGACGTCATGAATTACATCCTTAACAGCTGGGGCAATTCAGGCCCGATTGTCACTGCTGAAGAAGTGGCAGCCGTACAGGAGTAACACCAACGATGGACTGCCGGCATGCAACACGTCCTGACGTTGGCCATTCTTCTACTGCTCATAGCATGTGCAACCTCACCGGATGGCACATCGCCAATCGACCGAAAAGCGGTGGTCACGCGGCACAACGTTCACCTCTCCTCACCCGACACGCTCGGGTCCCTCGCCGTGGGCAATGGCGCGTTCACATTTACCGTAGACGTATCGGGGTTACAGACCTTTTACCGCGAATATGAAAATGGCATCCCGCTCGGAACACAAGCCGAATGGGGGTGGCACACTATTCCCACCGAAGAAGCCTTTACGCTCAACGACGTAGCAGAAGAATACGAAACGTGCGATGGTAGTGTCGTACCCTACGCCATCCAACATTCCGAAGGAAGGGCGCAGCTGGCTACGCACTGGCTGCGGGCCAACCCGCACCGCTTGCATCTGGGATTGACCGGCCTACAGTTGCTGAAAAAAAATGGTACTCCTGCCGCTTTGGACGATCTGAAGGCGATCGACCAGATGCTCGACCTCTGGTCGGGAACCGTTACCAGTCAATACACCGTTGATGGCGACCCGGTAAAGGTGGAACTCATATCGCTGACTGACGCCGATGGCATTGCGGCGCGCGTCACGTCGCCGATGATCCATAGCGGCCGGCTTGGCGTGCGACTTACCTTTCCTTACGGCGCCGATTGCCATGTATGCCCCGGCTATGATTTCGAAAAGCCTGACCGTCACAAAACGCTAGTCCTGAAATCGACAAAGCACGAAACGGTGCTTGAACGACGTCTCGATTCAATGCGTTACCTGGTCTACATCGGCCACACCGGCGCCCGCGTCGAAGAGACCTCGCTGCATGAATTCATGATCACCCCTGACGACGACGGGGATGCGTTCGAGTTCACGGTGCGGTATAGCCAGGATGAGGCTGAAACTCTCCTACCGGCCTTCAGAAATTTACGCTACCTGAGCGGCGCCTTCTGGAACAGCTTTTGGACTTCCGGTGGCTTCATCGATTTCTCTGAATGCACCGATCCCCGCGCCATAGAACTTGAGCGGCGCGTGATCTTGTCGCAATACCTCACGCGTGCACAATGCGCCGGAACACTTCCGCCGCAGGAAACAGGACTTACCATGAACAGCTGGTACGGAAAGTTTCACCTCGAAATGCACTGGTGGCATAGCGTACATTTTGCCCTTTGGGGCCGGCCGCAGTTGCTGGAAAAATCGATGCCGTACTACAGCCGGATACTGAACAAAGCCCGACAGACATCGTCATGGCAGGGGTATCGCGGCGCACGATGGCCCAAGATGACAGACCCTTACGGCAATGAAAGCCCCTCCAGCGTCGGCGTCTTCCTGGCGTGGCAACAGCCCCATCCGATCTACTACGCCGAACTCCTGTATCGCGAAGATCCCGAAGCAGCGTTGCAGCGATATCAGGACATTGTCTTTGAAACGGCGGAATTTATGGCATCATATGCGAAGTTTAGCGCGACCGACAGCCTATATCACCTATGTCAGCCTTTAATTCCGGCTCAGGAAATATTTCCGGCGACAGAAACCGACGATCCTCCATTCGAACTTGCGTACTGGCATTATGCCCTCCATCTCGCTCAGGAATGGCGTAAGAGAGCCGGCCTCGAGCCCGTCACAGCTTGGCAAGACGTGATCGATAACCTTGCCCCCCTTCCACAACAGGACGACTATTATCTTCCCGCCGCTCGCGCGGTGACTGCATACACCGACGATGCAAACCGGAGGGACCACCCTATAGTCACCGGCGCCTACGGTATGCTTCCGCTTACGGACATGATCGACACAACCATCATGGCCAACACCTTCGATGAGATTATGAGCCGATGGAACTGGGAGACCACGTGGGGATGGGACTACCCCATGCTTGCCATGTGTGCTGCGCGCCTGGGTAAACCGGAACGCGCCATCGACGCCTTGCTTATGGACGTACAGAAGAACACCTACCTGGTGAACGGCCATAACTATCAGGACGAGCGTCTCCGCCTCTACCTTCCCGGCAACGGCGGCCTGCTTTCCGCAGCCGCGATGATGGCCGCCGGCTGGGATGGCGCAACAGCTACCACACCCGGATTTCCCAGGGATGGGAAATGGAACGTGAGATGGGAAGGTCTGAGAAGGATGCCATAAGCGTGTTGAAGTGCCTGCCCGACTGCCCCAACGTCATTACCGATTTTGTGCGCGTTAGCCGGGCAGGCGCCTTTTAGCCTCTCGCTGCGAATTGCCGCTTCACCTCCGGCTTAATGCTCGTCAGGTCAGCAATTTTTACCGGCTCGCCGGTCTCGCAGCTCTTTCGGGCCGCGATGCCGACGAGAATGGACAGTGCGCCGTCGCGCACACCGGCCGTCTGATTGAGAGGGTCTTCGGTAACGCCTTTAAAGATGGTGTCCTTGAGTATTCTGTCTCCGCCACCATGGCCGCTGGTGCCGTGGGGTACGCGGATGAACTCACGCGTTCCAAAGTTTCGCGTGATCATAATCTCGTCGTAATTGCGTGGCTCGACAGGATTGCTCTCTTCAATCCACAGGTCGATCCGGCCCTTGGTTCCGTTGAATGCAATGCGATAACCTTCGTAAGGAGAATACGTCGTCAGCGAATAGCTAACATGTACGCCGTTGGCATATTTGATGGTCGCCGCCATCTTATCGTAAATATTCACATCCTCCCTGAAGACGCAACCGTCGCGGTGGTAGTTGTCATGTTTCTCGTTCGCCACATACAGCTCCATGCGCCGTTTATTGGTCGTGATGTCGTAATAGAATTGACACTTGTCTTTGTGAGAACACGGCCGGCAGTGTGTATGACGGAACGGTCCGTGCTTACCGTAAAACTCCAGCATGCCGGTACCATACACTTCGACCGGATCGGATTCAATCCACCAGTTGAGCAAATCGAAGTGGTGGGTGGCCTTGTGTACCCACAAGGTCCCTCCTTTTTCCTTGAGCCTGTGCCAGCGCCGGAAATAGTCGGCACCGTGGCGTATATCAAGATACCAATGGAAATCTACCGATGTGATATCGCCGATCTCACCGGCGCGGAGCAACTCGTACACGCGTGCCCGGTGGGGTGAATACCTGTAATTAAACGTTACGATTACCTTCTTTCCCGTTCGCTTCTCGGCCTGAAGGATGGCTTCGCACTTTTCCTCATCCGTTGTCATTGGCTTTTCGGTGATGATGTTGGCGCCCATCTCCATGCCTTTGACGATAAATTCGCTGTGTGTGGAATCTACGGTTGTAACGATGAGGGTATCCGGCCTGGTCTCCTTCATCATTTTTTCGAAATCGGTAAACGTAGGGCAACTGAATCCGGTAGCCGATTTAAAGTAGGCTACCCGTCCCGGATTAATATCACACAATCCAACAAACTCTACCCTGTCGCCATACGCGTCGGCAACATCCTTCGACCACATGCCGAGGGCACGGTCGCCGGTACCGACGATAGCGATACGCATTGTTTTCGCAGGCGCTTCTTTGGATGATACGGATAAAGGGTTGAGCATCAGCCCTCCGGCCATAGCAACGCCGGTCGTAGCAATGAAACTTCTACGCGATAGAATGCTCTTTTCAGGAATCATAAAGGTATTATTTGGTGAACGTTTTCAGCTTATCCAAGATAATACCCTTTGTGGTGAAGGTGCAGAAAGTTAAACCAATCTGCTTTGAAATGACAACCACTGAAGGAATTTAGAATCGATCTAAAAGATCAAAGCTTCACGATCTTAAACGAATATACTTCCTGACCTGTTCGAACGCGAAGGAAGTACATACCTACAGGCAGCTTGCTAAAGTCTGCCTGAAAGCCTTGAGCGATCCAATTGAACGTGGCGGTTTGGCTGCTCAGCACTTGTCCTTGTAATGACACGATCTCCACAAGGCAGGTTTCCTGTTCCGGCTCGTCGGGACGGATCAGTAACGTATCTACGACCGGATTCGGTGCAACGATCATTGGCTTATCCTGAGGTTGCCAATCCAGCATATTCGATACGGCCTGGAAATTAGGTATTCCATATCCGAGCAGATGGTCCGGGTTCTCCGACTGTGAGGCCGTGGCGCGCACCGCGTGGAGGAGTTGATGGTTCGAAAGGTGCGGATACTTCTGCCATATACCGGCCAGGAGTCCGGTGACAATCGGCGCCGCAAGGGAGGTGCCGCTGGCCATTCCCAGACCACCGGACGGATTGATCACAGAGACTCCGATGCCCATAGCCCCTACGTCAGGTTTTATCCTGCCATCGGCTGACGGACCGATAGAACTTATAGGGCTCCTCACACCGTTCGCATTCGTGGCGGCAACGGCAAGCACATGTTCGTTATCGGCTGGCGTCGTGATCGTTTTCCAGGCATTATTGCCTTCATTCCCGGCGCTGGAGACTACCACCAGTCCCCGTTCCGACGCCCATTGTGCGGCGCGCGCTATTACTGTCGTCTTCCCGTCGAGGGCACTCTTATCATAATTCATCGCCGGGTCATCGAACGTATTGTACCCAAGAGACGTGCTGATGATGTCGGCGCCCGCACTGTCGGCACGTTCGGCAGCAAAGAGCCAGTTGTACTCTTCAATGCGGTACTCTCCGGCTACGTCTTCCGTGATATACAAATGAAACGACGCTCCATAGGCGCCGCCAATGTAAACGTCGGGGGCGTATCCCGCGATGACGGACAACACGCTGGTGCCGTGATTGCTTTGAACAAACGCGTCGGGGTCGTCGTGTACAAAGTCGTACGCGTCGATGAGCCGATCATCATCAAAAATGTGCTGAAAGGGCTCGGCCGTATTGACGCCTGGATAGCCGGCATCCATGAGGGCTATATGAACGCCCTCGCCGGTATAACCTTCGGCGTGCATTTCGTCTATGCCCACCAGCGACAATTGTTTGGCCGTCGCCAGCGACGCTCCCAAATCTTTCGTCCGGCTGCTCACCCTCCGCCTTCCTGAGGGAGAGGGCTTGCCTCCGGGGGCAACATATTCGACGCGACTCACAAAAGGGAGGGACTCAAGCACAACGCGCGTGTCATCATCGCAGGCCACCAGCACACCGTTCATCCAACGGGTTGTGTGCATCACTGTGGCGCCCGCGTTCCTGACACCTTCCACATACGCATTGGATACCGGAAGATCTTGTTCTACTACTTGCAAGCCATGACGTGTGCGACGCTCAACGGCACGCGGACCAAGAAACTCGGCAGGATTGCTTATGTCGTAGGATGTACCCTGTTTATCCTGAAAGAATATCATGTATCGACTGTCCTGCGCCGAAAGTGAAAACGCAAACAAAACAAAAACGAACGACAGAACACTCTTACCTGACACCATACGATTTAATCGTTTGCGTATACTCGACACCTGACTCGATCTCACCGAACTCACTACATCCGGCGGTACAATAATTCAAGATACGAATTTCCCGCAGGACCAACCCGACGTCCCGGGCATATACTTCCTGCCTTATGTCGGTACGAACTATAATGTCGTCGTCATCGTTTTGGTTCACCTCCGCGCAGTCGCCAAACGAAATGCCGTTAAGCGTGTACGCCGCTCCTACCCTGCGCATCTCGTAATCATCTTCACCCAGATCGTTGAAGGTGTTACCATTCCATGCCGTTCCCTCCGACACCGGGAGCGTAAATTTAACAAATGCCGTATTCCCTTCGGACACAATTACACGGTGACCACTGACCCGTGCCGACCATGTGTCGTGATATATCCAGTCCGTGTTCGATTCCGGCCGCTTGTAACGGTATATTACGTATGTGAAGCCACCCTCAGTATTCGGGAAAGAGTCCACCACTTCAGTAAGCAGCTCGTAGTGCTGTTCCTGGCGCCCCGTTATGGTATACCATATCGAATCGACATCATAGACCTGGTAGACGCCTTTCTTTAGTGGGAAGTACGACAAGCCTGAATCTGTGGGGGTGGGCGACGTGCTGCAGGCGGCCAGAAGGGCGACTAAAATGGACGCCAGAAGGTTAAAAAATCGCCTGAACATCACCGTATTGCTAAAATCTTTGTATGAACAACGACACGAACCCAAAAATATTCATCGGCCCGCTTATTTTTGCCCTGTCACAGAAAAAGCAAATAAGCGAAATCCGCTGAATTTATTTTGATATCATCGGCATGATGCTGAAAACACAGGTCAAAGTTGGCAATATTTCTAACCTCAGCGATGCGCGGTATTGTGCCGGTATGGGCGTCGACATGCTGGGTTTTGCCGTAATTCCCGGACATGAAGGTTATGTACCGGAGCCGTTGTACCAGGACCTCCGGGGATGGATCTCCGGCCCTGCCATAGTTGCCGAACTCTACGGGATCACACCGGAGATGAACCTCCAAGCGATACTCCAGGCCTATCAACCTGACTTGGTTGAAGTATTCCCGGACGACCTTCACTTGCTCGAAAATCTGGACGGACCGGAAATCATCGTCGCCATCCGAGGGGGGCAAGACATCGACATTATCCGATCCGCCCAAAAGTCGATACGCTACGTGATCGTTGATCACGAACACAAGGAGTTGATCGCCTCGCTACGTCCCGAATTCGAGGTGCTGCTTACGGTCGACCCCGCCCAGGAGGTCTCGCCGCTACTCGAGCAATGGGATATCACCGGCATCGCGCTGAAAGGAACGGCAGAAGAACGACCGGGATATAAAGACTACGACAGCATCGCCCGCGTACTCGAAGAACTCGCGGATTGACGGTCGTCATCTGCCGGCGCAGACGCGGCATGTGCGGGCTGCCATCGGATGTATTTTATGCGTTCGCCCTGAAGCGTGAACTTTTCCTCGTAGTTCGTGCGGATGTCGTGACATTCTGATCGCAGCGGAGAATTATATAAGTCGTCGGTAAACTGCAAGTTCTCAACGCCCGGCAACGTGTTAACAGTTTCAAGTGTGTACTCATACAATCCCGTGTTGTCGGTCTTTAGCCGGATGTAGCCGCCCGGGCGAAGCAGCCTCCGGTACATATTGAGAAAGAAAGGGTTGGTCAGTCGTCGTTTGACATCACGCTTGCGCGGCCTGGGATCGGGAAAAACGAGCCACAGATCGTCAATCTCTCCCGGCGCAAAAAAGCTTTCGAGCATTTGTATCTGAGCCCTGAGAAAGACGGCATTCTCAAGGCCCCCCTCCATGGCGAGGGTACTCCCCTTCCAGATTCTTTCGCCCTTGATATCGACACCGACAAAATTCCTTTCAGGGAAACGTGCTGCAAGACCTACAGTATATTCGCCGCGACCACAGGCAAGTTCCACGGTAATGGGATTATCATTTCGGAATACCAATTCATTCCACCTTCCTTTCACCTCATTGTAAATAGGCTTCGAAGGCTCGATGACGTTTTCCCGCTCCTCGATGATTCTGAATCTTTCCAGTTTCCTTTTCATATTCCTTCGACTTCTGCCACAACAAATATGCTTCCTCCGATAAAGACCATGTCGTCCGGATCCGCAGCGCTTATTGCGGCACGCACGGCCTGCCGAACATCCGGTATGACGATGCAACGCAGCCCCATCGCCGCCGCCCGATCAGCGAGCACGCTGGCGTCTAAGGCGCGGGGAATTGCGGCTTGACAAAAATAATATCTTGCCTCCTTCGGAAGGAGTGCCAGCATCGCGTCAGGGTCCTTTTCCTTCGTCATCCCAAAAACTATATGCAGCGACGCATAGTGCTGCTCACGTATCTGGGCTCCCACACGTTCCATGCCTTCGACGTTATGTGCGGTATCGCAGATGACGAGCGGCCGCAGGCGTAACTGTTGCCACCTTCCACGCAGTCCCGTAAGGATAGACACATCGCGTATTCCGCGCCGGATTGCCTCGTCCGAAATAACCAATCCCTGACTGCGTAGCATCAGCAGCGCCATCATCACGCCACATATGTTCTGATCCTGGTATGACCCCTTCAGCCCGGGTTCGACATCGCTAAGCAAGAGCTCGTTCCGCTTTTCAATGTCTATCATACCCTGCTTCTTACGAATCGTAAGTTCACTATCGGCAAATACCAGCGGCGCTTCACGTTCGGCAGCCACTTCACGGAAGATGTGTTCCACCTCGGGTTGACGCTCGCTCACTACGACGGGTATTCCGTCTTTAATGATACCGG
The DNA here is from genome assembly GCA_035304385.1 of Cyclobacteriaceae bacterium. Classification (GTDB taxonomy): domain Bacteria; phylum Bacteroidota; class Bacteroidia; order Cytophagales; family Cyclobacteriaceae; genus ZC4RG29. The sequence goes on along the minus strand of DATGQD010000072.1, from coordinate 14,759 downwards.
CCTTCTCTCGCGCTATGCGCTCCCGCGTACCGCCGAGAAGTTCCTTATGATCCATCCCAATATTTGTGATCACGGAAAGCACCGGCGTGATGACGTTCGTTGAATCGAGTCGTCCGCCAAGGCCAACTTCCACAACGGCAATATCCACCGTCTTTGATACAAAGTAGTCGAATGCCATCGCCACCGTAATCTCAAAGAACGAAGGCTTAATCTTGTCGATCAACGGGAGCATGCGGTTGACAAATTCCGTTACGGCATCTTCCTCCATCTCCATGCCGTCAACACGGATGCGTTCCGTGAACGATGTAAGATGTGGGGAAGTATACAGGCCGGTTTTATAGCCGGCCGATTGCAACACAGCGGCGATCATGTGCGCGGTACTCCCCTTGCCGTTGGTTCCAGCAATATGAATTGTACGGAACTGATCTTGCGGATTGCCCAACGCTGCACAGAGTGCGATGGTATTGGAAAGATCATTCTTAAGGGCGGCGGGACCCAGACGCTGGAACATGGGCAGGTTCTGGTAGAGGTAGTCTACCGCCTCTCGATAGGACGTGATCATGGATGACATACGTGATGTCCGGATGCTCCCCGGAGTCATCGCGCAAAGGTAACGGATTTTCGAATGATGGCATCGCGGCGAAATTACCGCGCCCGGATTACGAAAGTGATGGTGCCGGTGGAGACGGACGGGACATTCTCGCCGGTCTTACTGAAGGTAAGTCGCTCGATGGCCTTCCGGCATGCCAGTTCCGTTTCAGGTCGAACGCCCCGCTCCAGGGTTCTTATGCTGATGATCTCTCCCCTGTCGTCCACTTTGATCTCAAACTTTACGACACCTCCCAATTCCTCCTGCGGAATAGACGGTGCGGGCCGTGCATCCCATACCCAACCGGCCAGGTCAAGACTTGAACCGCCAGCGCCACCACCCGGTTGCCCGTACAACGCCTTCGCATCGACACTACCTTGCGGATTACCCTTGTCGCCCGTGCGACCGGGGTCATCACCGTGACTGGCAGCATCGCCCTGCCGTGAATTGGAGGCATCGGTTTTTTCTGCATTAGGCTTGTATACGGCCTTGGGTGTGGGCTTGGGCGCCTCCTTTACGGGTTCTTTCACCGGCTCCTTAACGGGCTCGGGTTGCTTTTTGACGGGCTCCTCGACAGGCGGGGTTTCCTTCTTTGGCTCCTCTTCCTTTACGGCTACCGGACTTTCAACCTTAGAAACAACAGGTTGCTCTTCGGGAATGCTTTCAACCGGAGGAACGGGCTCACTTTCTTCCGGCGTCTCTTCGGCCACCTCTTCAGGGGCGGCTTCCGGCTCGCCCGGAGAAACCCGGGGTTGCACATCGCCAAAGCCAGCGTTGTCCAGGCCAAAGTTGATCTCGATACCGTATTGGGGAAGTGGTGGGTCGGGCGCCCGCCACGCGATGATCACGAACAGCAGGACCAACACGACCACAGTGATCCCTGCGGTAGAGATCGCGGCGATGCGTTTGTTCTTTTTCTCCTGTTCCGATTCAATCATTGTCCGGGTCGCGTAGCCACTACCACCTTCGCTTCCAGGGAAGTCGCGATACCCGCAACATACACCAAATGCTCCGATGGTACGTCTTTATCAATATGCAGGACGACGGATCCTCCGGCGCCTGTCAAGCGACTTTTTAGTTCGCCTTCGAGTGTGCCGCGCGTCACCCGTTTATCATTCACGTAATAATTCAGGTCGCGCGTCACGGTCACAGAAACCTTTTGCACCTCGATCGTACTCGACTTGCTGCTGGGCAGATTCACAGGAAGTCCCGATGGTGTCACAAACGATGATGTGAGCATGAAAAAGACCAGCAACAGGAAAATCAAGTCGGTCATAGATGCCATGCTGAAACTCGCCTCAACCTTGTTATTCGACTTTAGGTTCATGATAAGTGGATAACGAATTCGACATCAGCGTGGTTCCTGGAGCAGATCGATGAAGTCGATCGAAGTATACTCCATCTTATGGATGATTTTCTGCACCCGGGTGATCAGGAAGTTATACGCCAGGTACGCGATAATACCCACAATCAAACCCGCGACGGTAGTAATCATGGCGGTGTAGATTCCACTCGACAGCAGTTTGGGGCTGACAGAGCCCTCTTCCTGCGAGATGGCGATGAAGGCCTGTACCATCCCGATAACGGTACCCAGGAAGCCAATCATGGGTGCAGAGCCAGCGATTGTCGCGAGCGTCGGCAAATTTTTCTCCAATTTGAATATCTCGAGTTTCGCTACGTTTTCGATGGAAGCCTCGATCGTCTTCATTGGGCTGCCGATGCGGGATATTCCCTTCTCGATCATGCGCGCTATCGGGCTGTCGTGACGATTACACAGCAGCCGTGCTCCGTTGACATCACCCCGCAACACCAGTTCTTTTACTTTATTCATAAACGTTGCCGGATCCTGGTTTGCCTTGTTAATGGTCAGGAGGCGTTCGATAAATAAGTAGGTGGCTACTATCCACATCAGGCCGATCGGTATCATAATCGGTCCCCCGGCAATAACAAGTTCCCATACGGATATCGTCTGGCCCGCGGCATCAACCGCCTCGGCCGTAGTGTCTGCTACAATTTGTGCGAATGTCATTCAGTCAAAAATAAAAAACTGTTTTCCGATACGAGTCGTTAAAAAGTGAGCATAGGATGGTCCTCAATATCTTGTCACCCACAAGCCATCACCATAGTCGGCTTTCATTCCGTCGGCCGTCTGCTGCGCAGTAGCGTACGTGTCGCCTTCGGCGATCGCCAGACGGTAGAACTTAACGCGCCCATGCGGCGGGATGAGTTTGCTGCTCACACCTTCCGCACTCAGCCTTCGCGCGTAGTCCATCAGCAGATCGTCGTCGATGTTACTGGCCACGATAACATAATAACGTCCGGTCCGGCCTGTAAGTGTGTCGATGGTACCCGAAGCTGGCTTAGGCGGTATACGGGCCAGCGAATCGTTGATCTGCCTTATTCTTTCACGTTCTATTGCAGCGAGTGAGTCTGCGCGCGCACGATCGCGGCGAAATGCCGCATCGGCCGCTGCCTGACGTGCCGCTGCCAGTCGCGCCTCTTCATCGCGTGCCGGCTTATACTTGAGAAAATACCATAGCCCGCCTCCTACCAACACGAGCAGCAACAGAACGATACCGAGTACCTTCGGCCACATGGGCGATCCGGTCTCATGAGAGTATGAGTATTCATACCGTGCATGGGTGGGCTCCTCGTAACGCGGTGGTTCGTAGGTGGGCTCTTCGTGTACGGTAGATGGCTCAGCTGCTACCGGCTCTTCAACCTCTCTTTTCTCTTCCTGCCATTCCGTCGTCTCAGGTTCTGCCGGAGGTTCCTCTTCTCTCTTGATCGGTTCGTATTCTATCTCGGGCAAGCCGAAGGTATCATCTGATTCGTCAAAGTTACCGGAACTATCTTCAGGCTCATCTGGTCTGTTGTCTTTGGCCATGGTTCGGTTAAGTTTAGTTATGGTAAACTATACAAAATTAAGCGAATTTTTCGGGCGTCCAAATCATACCATGATCACCAAACATCAGAAGCTCCATGTGATACCACCGAGTACCTGCATGCCACGCACCGGATAGTGATAGAACATCGGGTACTCATTCGATGCGATGTTGTTCAACTGCACAAAGAAAGAAAAGCTGTCGGAGAACAAGTACTCTGCCTTCGCGTTCAGGTCAAATGCGTTGTTCAGTGTCACTTTCTCCAACGTCGTCTGATCCAGTGCTTTCATCCCTCCCTGCACGATGAGATCCGCCTTGAGCAAAATCTTATCGAAAACATTGTAGAAGGCATTGGCCGATAGCCGATAGGTTGGGCGATGCCATACTTCCGGAAGGTCGCCTGCCGTATACGTATAAAAATCACCACGTGCCATGAACTTGGTGCGCTCCGACTGCGTATAGCTGATCGCAGCGTAGACATTGTTCCGCTTCACAGTACCCGGGTCGAATACCGTTAAGAACTTACTCTGATCGTCCGGATCATTAACGAACGAGTACAGGTTTTTCAGATGCGCCGCCGCGAGACCGCCCTCCACTTCCACCTGGCTGCCCAACCGTGCCTTAATGCCGGCAAGAAATTCGAACAACCGGTTTGTATGGTAAATCGGAACATCCGGCGCAAGCCAACGATTCTCGCGTATCAATGAATGCAACGACACTTCGTCAACGCCCCCGCTCAGCGATCCTACGAGATCAACGGTAGGGGTAAGCGAGAACGTGGCCTGAACGTCCGGGAAAATGTGCAGGTCCTTGCTGTCGAGCGTGTCGTTTTCGAATGCAACCTTGGCTCCTGCCTTGATCGACAGGCCATCCAAAGGGGAGAATACATATTGACCTCCGACGGTAAACAAACTGCGGGGGCCCGGGTCGATTGACACATCCTTGCGGCTGACAACCGAATAGTCCGCCCGCACCTCGATGGCGGTGAACTTGTCAATAGCATAGCCCGTTCTGAACGATATGTCCGCATCCGTTTCCCTGGCGTCATACCGATCGGCCATATACGAAAAGTTAGCGCCTAGCGTGTATTGGAATTTGGTATGACGCGTGTTAGACAGTTCGCCGCCCACCGAGAGAAAGTTAAACGACTGACGGATATCATCGCGACTCACTACCTCTCCTTCGGGATAGCCATAAAAGTGTGTCCCGATATTCTCCCAACCCACTTTGCCACTCGCTGACACGACATTCCCAAACGTCTTCCCGTAGAGCGACAGGCCTGAAGTGCCTCCACCCGAGTTCTTGTCGTCGACCGGACCCTTCGCCGAACTGCGATGCCAGAGATGCGCTCCCACAAGTTTTCTGGCGTCCTTTCTGTTATTGAGAAACGCCTCCGCATACGGGCTGGCGTAGTTGCCATATCCAAGGCTTACATATCCTCCATACGGCTGCGTCGTCCCATCCTGTTTCAGACGCAGCGGTCTGATGCGCGGAGCGACTTCGGGCGCCTCAAAACTGAACGAGCGAAAGTCATACGTGACGGAAGGCGCCGTCTGTTCCGCCGGTCGCGGTGGTATCTTCTCGTAGTTACGATTGGCGGGCGGAAGGGTAAGCTGCCGTTCCTTAATGATCTCCACCTGCACATCCTCGAGACCTCCGGTATCCTGCGCCCTAACCGTCGATGCAAAGAGACCTGCCATCATCAGGAGAAATGTGCATGTATATGCCGGCTTCTTGTATGTCATGTTGATCAGCGGTTCTCCAATGAATCGTTCGCGACTTCGTCAAATTCTTCCTCAGGCGTCTGTACCGCCTGACGGTCTTCGATCGCTCTCAGCTTTTGGCGGGCTTCTTCTTTCACATTAGGATCGGGAAAGTGTTCAATCAACGACTGAAGGGTCGCTTTTGCCTGGAAGTCGTCATCCTGCGCGACAAAGTTATCGGCCAGGAGCAGGAATGCCTTCCCTACCCATTGATCATAGGAAGAGAAATCATTGTTGAGTCCGATCAACGTTTCGTAACACTGATCGTGTTGCCCGGTCATATAAAATATCTTACCCAGCAAATACTTGGCCTCGGCGCCGTATTCATCGCGTGCCGTGTTAAGGGTATTCAGGAACTCGTCCTTAGCGGTTTCATAGTCGCCCTTCTCCATCGCTGCTTTGCCGAGAAACAATGTGGCCTTGTTTTGCGCACTGGCGTTGACGTTGCCCTTTTCCAGGATGAGGTTGGCATACACAGTCACCGAGTCGTATTGCTTCAGGTGGAAATACGATTCCATCAGCCCTGACCATGCGGTGAACAGATCCTTCTTGTTGGACGCCAGCTGTTCAAGTCGCCTGAAGTCGCCTGTCGCCCGGTCGTACTGACCCATCGAGAACCGTATTTCCGCAAGGCGTCCGGGGATACGAGCACCGTAGCCCAACGAATGGTCGCGGGCCAACTCTTCGTAAATCGGAATGGCATCATTGTAATTGTCGAGACGGAAATAAGATTCGGCCATATAGTATTTCGCTTCGGCAGTCCGGGCGCTCCGGGGATACGATGTGATAAAGGACCGCAGCGCATTAATCGCCTGTGTGTATTGTTGGTTGAAGTAAAGATTCTTAGCGGTTTCGAATTCTACATTCTCCAGTCCCTTGCTGTCGGGGTTAGCGCGCTTGAACATGGACAGGTACATATCGAAATCACCCGCCTTACCGGCCAGCGTGAGCGCTTCCTGTAAAGGCACAAGACTCTCCTCGGCGGCAGGGTGCGTCGGATATTCCCGAATCACATGACTGTAATCGCGTATGGTGGCATCGTAGTCCTTCAGGTTAAAATACGATGCCGCGCGACGCATGTGCGCATATGGAGCAAACGACGATCCCGGCATTTCCCGCAACAGCTGTGTAAGGCCATCGATGGCCTGCTGATAGTTACCTTGTTCGATGTCAAATTGTGCGATCTGGAACAGCGCATCGTCACGATATTGCGACCGAGCGTAGCTCGACACGAGTGAGTTTAGCAACCGGCGCGCTTCCGTATAGTTGCGCTGGAAACCCGTGATCGTTCCGGTTTGCAACAAGATGTAATCGTTATCCGGAGAGCCTATGTTGCGGGCGCGGTTATAGTATTCCAGCGCTTCGCTGTACGAGCGCGACACGTAGTAGCAGTCGGCAAGCCGGATCAACGCATCCGTATGATTGGGATTGCGGCGATCGGTCGCGTTCACATACTCTCTAAAGTAGCTCCGTGCGCGATCATAATCTTTAAGGTTGTAGTAGGCGTATGCCAGACCATATCGTGACGCCGTGGCAAGTTGAGGCTCGGCGCCGGACCCAAGCACGGCAGTGTAATGCCGCGTAGCTTCCTGGTGACGCCCCAGAATAGAATACGCTTCGCCGCTCCAGAAGTTGGCCAACGCTGTATAGCGGGCGTCCATAGGGCTGGCGAGCGACTTTGCGAAGAAGGCTACCGCCTGGTCATAGTCTTCCTTATTGAATAGGTCCGATCCCTTCAGATACGTCGCCTTTTGATAAGCTTGCTGCATACTGGCGTTCCGCGATGGCAGCGACTCAATATATTCAATGGCCTTGTTGAAATTGTTTCCATTGACGTACGCCTGCGCGAGGATTTCCCGCACCTCATTGCGACGTGTGCTGGACGGATATTTTTCCAGAAAAGCTTCAAGTTCCGGAATGGCGACTTCCGCTCTTCCCGCGTCGTAGGTAACCTTGCCGAATTGGAACGCGCTCTCTTCCGCAAGTTCACGATCTGCCGGGTTCTTTCGCGCGTAGTTGAACGCGTTCATGGCAAGGGGCTTGTCGCCCTGTCGAAGGTAGATGATACCCAGGTAGTACGATGCGTAGTAGCTAACCGTATCGGGAGAGGCCGCAGCCTTGCGAAGGTAGTCCAACGCCTTATCCTGTTGTCCCAGACTATAGCTTGCATAACCGGCGCGGAAGAGCAGCGGGCTTTCGGCTTTTCCAGCGCCACCCGCAAAGTATCGTTCATAGGCCGCGACGGCTTTCTCGTAGTCGCCCTTAAAGTAATACGCCTCGGCCGCAAGCATCGCAATGTCGCTGGCGTTTGTCAGGTTAGGCCGCGACTGGACCGACTCGGCATAGCTCAACAGCGCGTCATAGTCGCGCTTCCGGTAATACACATTGGCGATCAGATAGGGAACGACATTAGCATACGCGCTGTTCTGCTCGGCGCGCTTGAAATCTTCCAGGGCTTCATCGTACGCACCGTTGGCGTACTCCACATAGCCCGCATAGTAGCTTGCCGCCGGAGCGTAGGCATTCTTCCGCGTCTTGACAAAGTTGAATTGTTCGAGCGACTCATTCAGTTTCTTCTCACTGAAGAGGCTGTACCCCCAGGCGAATCGCCCTTTGTTTTGTTGATCCGCAGTTAGCGCCGGGAAGTCCACCTGGCGGAAATACCTGGCGGCCTTGGTGTAGCTCTTTTGATCGTAAAAGAACAGGGCGACGTCGTAGTAGGCGGTAGACGCACGGGGACTCGAAGGATTCTCCTCGATGAAGTCGTTGATGAGCCGCTCACCGTCTTCGTGACCCAGGCTCAGGGCGCTGTACGCCATGTAGTATTGTGCCTCACTCCTGCGGCTGTCGGATACGGGAGCCGCGTCGAGATATTCCGAGAATACCTGCCGGGCCGCGCCGTAGTTGTTGTGTTCTACCAGCTCGCGCCCTTTTGCAAATAACCATTCCGCCTTTTGTTGTGACAACTGTTCCTGTGCCACGCCAGTGGTTGCCACCAGGAGCATCAGGCATATAAGTGCATAGCGATTGCTCACGTGCCTCCTGATTTTACATTAAAACTGAAGCGTCCGGGATTTATTGCAAATGTGAGACCAAAAAAGTCAGTCAAAAAAATACCCATACCTTTGAATGTATGGACTCAAAGGTAACAAAAAGAAGCTGGTACTTTCCAAACAAACGAACGAGTCAATGCATTATTCTGTAGACCAGTTCGCGGAATATCTGACCGGGTGTTGCCGACCCGCTGTTGACACCCTTGAGTTGCAAGTCGGCCTGCCTCAGCAACGAGATCCCTTCCGTCAGCTTTTGTCGATCAAATCGACGTAAAGCCTGACTGTAGTCGCGAGCAGCATACGGGCTCACTCTCAGCGCACTAGCTATCGACCGTTCATTCTTATCAGGAAGGTGTGCCGCCACCAGCAACTTGCTGAAAAAGGAGTATAGAAATGCCACCGCGGGGATGATGGGAACACGGCGGGTATGACTTTCGAAATAGTTGACAATCTTCCCGGCCCGCAAAGTATCTCCGGCGGCGATGGCCTTCTGAAGTTCAAAGATGTTATACTCGCGGCTGATGCCCACCTGTTTGGCCACCTGTTCTACGGTGACCTCCTCCCCTTGCTTTTGGTTCAGCAGTAATTTGTCTATCTCGTTGGTGAGGCGACTCAGATCGTTGCCCACATATTCGGCCAGCATGTCCGCCGCCCTTTCTTCAATGGGTACATTGCGTTCAGCGAAATAGTCGCGAATAAAATCGGGGAGCTGGCGGTCGTACAGCTTTTTCGAATCCAGGGTGATCGCCAGCTTATCGATCTGCTTGCCCAGGGCCCGCCGCTTGTCCAGGGTTTTATACTTATGACAGAACACCAGTACCGTGGAGGGTACCGGCCGCTGCAGGTAATCCAGTAAAAGTTTGCTTCCCGCCTCGCGATTCAGGTCGGGAATATCCTGGGCCTCACGGACGATGACCACCTGCCGTTCGGCCATCATCGGATAGCGGCGCGCGTGGGTGAGGATGGTCGCCATCGGCGAATCCTTTCCGTAGACGACAACCTGGTTGAAGCCCTTCTCGGCATCGGTGAGAACGTGCTCTTCGATGTAATTCGCGATCAGGTCGATAAAGTAAGGCTCTTCGCCGTGCAGGAAATACACCGCCCCGAATTTCCGGGCTTTGAGGTCAGCCAGTATTTTCTTTGCGTCCACAGTGCTACCGTTTTGCTGTTGTCAACCTATCTACACTTTGCGCGACAAGGTAAGCGCTGATCCGATACCAACCAAGGCTCCCGCGAAGTGAGACTCCCACGATACATGCGGGTCGCCGGGAAGGATGCCGTAGAAGACCCCTCCGTAGAGCATGAAGACTACGACGGTGATTATCAGCGACCGGAAATCGCGGTAGAAGATACCGAAAAAAATCAGGAAGAACGCGAGGGCGTAGACAATGCCGCTGGCGCCGATGTGTATGCTATTGGGCCGCGCGAAGAGCCATACCAGCAGGTTGGTCCAGAAATAGGCGCGGAAGAACACCGTTGGGGCGAGGCGGGGATAGAAAAAGTAGAGCACGGACCCCAGAAACAGCATAGGCACCGTGTTGGAGAGGAGGTGAAAGATGTTGCCGTGCAGGAGTGGCGAGGTCACGATGCCAATAACCCCGGGCAAGGTACGGGGTATTATGCCAAAGACACTAAGCGGCCAGCCGTAGTATGCCTCGAGACTAAACATCAACCACATAAGGAAGACGATCCGAAGCGGAACGATAGAGCTGTTAAAGAGGGAGGAACGGTTCATTCACCTGCGTTGACCTGACCGCAATTAACACATTTTAGCGGAGGCTGAACGCAGAGAAACGACTAAATCAGCTCAGGAGGCTGAATCATGTCGAGGCCTATATACTTGGCTTCCTCTTTATCGATAGCATTATAACCGAGCAGCCCACCGGACGATGCAGCTACTTCTCGGGCCAGCTCCCGAAGCAGGGAATAGAACTGGCGGCGGAACGAACTCTCCACGCGGGGCAGCACAGCGTTGAGGTCGGCGAGCTCCTTCACCAGTATCTCGTTCCGGGTGTCAGCGGCAGCCGGATAATCCTGCAGGAGGATTCTCAGCTTGTCTTCAAAGTCCTCCGAGGCGACGCTGAAGTACTGCCAGAGCACGTTATTCGATTTGGCCTTTCGCCGGGCCACCTGAATGGCTTTGTTAATTTCCCGCGAATCGATCTTCCCATCGGCCCCCGCCACCAGCATGCACACCAGAATGGGTGCTTTGAGCATCAACTCAACTTCCGACGCCTCCAGGGCCTCAAACTCCCGTAACATGATGATCCAATTGTAGTTCCTGAAAAGACAGTTACGACAAATGTAACCCATTCGGCGACCTGTAAAACTCCAATTCAGGGCAGAACCTTACCTGAGCGGGCTTTGCTGCATTTGTGGATTGTCAAATCGGTCCGTTTTTGGATATTTTACCCAGATTTTCAACTTTTTTAACTCAACTCAACCCAGATGTACGATAAGGATCCCGTAAAGATTTTTGTTGTTGAAGACGACCCAGCCTACACCAAATTCCTCAAATACGTGCTCGGGCTCAATCCCGACTATGAAACAGAGTTCTTTAGCACGGGCAAAGAGTGCCTGGCTAATCTGCACAAGAACCCGTCGGTAATCACCCTGGATTATTCCCTTCCGGATATGTCCGGCGAAGAGGTGCTCAGTCAGATCCGGAGCCACGACTCCAACATCAACGTCATAATCGTCTCCGCGCAGGAAAAGATCGGCACGGCGGTGGAATTGCTCAAAGCCGGCGCCTACGACTATATCACCAAAGACGAAGAAACGAAGGACCGGCTCCTCAACTCTATTAATAATGCGCGCAACAAGCTGTCGCTCATCCGGGAGATCGACCACCTTAAGAAGGAGATCCACGAAAAGTACGAGTTTGAGAAGAGCATTATCGGCACGAGCGTAGCAATCCGGCGTGTATTCGATATGCTGGAAAAGGCCGTCAACACCAATATCACCGTGTCGATATCCGGCGAAACGGGAACCGGTAAGGAATTGGTTGCCAAAGCAATACACTACAACTCCAAACGAAAGAATAAACCTTTTGTCGCGGTCAACATTACGGCCATCCCCGACACACTTATTGAAAGCGAGCTGTTCGGCTACGAAAAGGGCGCGTTTACCGGAGCCGTAACCCGCCGCATCGGCCGATTTGAAGAGGCCGAGGGCGGTACGCTGTTTCTCGACGAGATCGGCGAAATGAACCTGAACCTCCAGGCCAAATTGCTCCGTGTACTCCAGGAGCGGGAGATCACGCGCATCGGCGGAAACCAGATCATCAAGCTGGATGTCCGCCTGGTTGTCGCCACCCACAAAGACCTCGCAGAAGAGGTAAAGGCCGGACGGTTCCGTGAAGACCTGTACTATCGCCTCCTGGGATTACCGGTCCACCTTCCGCCCCTTCGGGAGCGGGGCAACGATGTGATCCTCATCGCCAAGTATTTCCTGGATCAATTTGCCCGCGACAACGGCATGAACCGGTACAAGATCACGCCGGAGGCCCAGGAGAAGTTGCTGAACTACCCCTACCCGGGCAATATCCGCGAGCTCAAGTCCATCATCGAGCTCTCCGCCGTCATGGCCGAGAACGAGGAGATCCGACCGCAGGATATCACCTTCAACAGCACGGCGCGGGTGGAATCGTTCCTGTACCAGGAGATGACCATGCAGGAGTACATGTATCGCATCATTCGTCATTATCTGAACAAGTACGACAACAACGTTCTTGAAGTCGCCCGCAAGCTCGACATCGGCAAGTCGTCGCTCTACCGCTACCTCAAGGATATGGAAGCAGTAGGCATCTGAGGATGAAGAGTCTTGAAGGCTATATTCGTAAAGGACGATTTTATGAAGCCGTTGTTGAGGACGGATCAGACATCATCTTCATTGTCGATTTTCACGGAAACATTCGGTATCACAATCGTGCGGTAAAGGTCTCGTTAGGATATCGGTCTGGTACGCTTGTCGGCAAGAATTTTTTCGACTTTATCCATCCCGACACCGTCGAAGGCGTTCGTGCACAATTTAAGCGCAGTCTAAGGCGCGCCTATACGCAGCAGGTGGAATTCAAGTTCCTCTGTAAGGACAAAACCTATCGCTTCCTTGAGTTCAACGCCATCAACCTGAAGTTTAAGGAGAATGTGCCGGGCCTGATTCTCGACTGCCGCGACATCACCGAGCGTAAGCGCGATGCCGAAGAGCTCGTCAGGCTCGGTAAGGCAAAGGAACAGTTCCTTGCGAATATCAGCCACGAAATCAGGACACCAATCAACGGCATTGCGGGTATGGCCACCCTGTTGAGCCAGAGCCAGACGCCCGACGAACAGGAGATGTATCTGAGTGCGATCAGGAACTCGGCGGAGAACCTCAAGGTGATCATCAACGACCTGCTTGACCTCTCCGCTATACAGTCGGGCAAACTGAAATTTGAAAAAATACCGTTCAACCTGAACGACCTCCTTCCCACCCTGCTCAATACGTTCACGTACCAGGCCCGTGAAAAGAAACTCGACCTCACCTGCACGGTGGACGAGGAACTTAATACGCTCCTGCTGGGCGACCCGGTGCGTTTGAACCAGATCCTGATCAACCTGATCAGCAATGCAATGAAGTTCACCCATTCCGGATCCATACATGTTACCTGCTCACGCGAACGCGTTCAGAAGAATATAACCTGGATCAAAATTGAAGTTGCCGACACCGGCGTGGGCATTCCACAGGAAAAACTGAATACGATCTTTGAGAGCTTTAGCCAGGCCGATGCCAGCGTAACGCGCAAGTACGGTGGCACTGGCTTGGGGCTCACCATCGCCAAGCAGCTTGTCGAGCTGCAAGACGGAAGTATTTCTGTCGTCAGCGAAGAGAATGTCGGGTCGACATTCACCGTTCGCATACCCTATACGCGACCAAACGGCAACATGCGAAGGAAATCGGGTGCGGACGAAAAGAAAGTGGCGGCCATCGGCCCTCACGCGTTGGATGTGTTATTGGTAGAAGATAACGACATCAACCGGTTGTATGCAAAGAGTGTTTTGAAGAACTGGAATTGTCGAACCGAGACGGCCGAGAACGGCGTGGTAGCCATTGAGAAGTTGAAGGTATCGTCGTTCGATGTGATCCTGATGGATGTGCAGATGCCGGTGATGGATGGATATGACACGACGAAGGCGATCCGCATGATGCCCGAACCGTTGCGGAGTATTCCGATCATCGCGCTAACGGCGAATGCAACGCGCGGAGACATAGAGCGATGTCTTGCGGCCGGGATGAACGACTACCTGCCGAAGCCATTTGCTCCGGACGACCTGTACCGTAAGTTGTTTGAAGAACTGAAGATTAAGCCCTCGCCGAAGATCAAGGTAGAGAAGCACGCGCCGGTACCGAATGGCAAAACATTTTACAACCTGGATTACCTAAAGAGAGTGTCGGGCAACAATGAGGAGTTCATTCGCGAGATGATCCAGACCTTTGTGTCGTCGTTGCCGCAGACGCTGGAGGGTATTATGGCCGCGGTGGCGACAGAAGATTGGGATGCGGTCTCCCGCCTTTCACACCAGATCAAACCTTCCTTCACGCTCATGGGCCTGGACCAGCTTCGGGAAAAAGCCAGTCTCATCGAAGAACATGGCCGTACTCGTACCGACCTGCATGCCTTGCCTCAGAAGGTAGAGGAGTTTGTGGCATATTGCCAGAATGTGGTCGAGGAGTTGAGGATGGCGCAGGTGGGGTGAGGGGCAGAGGCAGGCAGAGGCAGGGGACTGCCGCGAAGGATTTCAAATGTTAACACCAAGGGTGGCTTCGACTACGCTCAGCTACCGGAGAAATGATGCCCCTACATCGCTACATCCCTCGCATCAAATCCCAATCTCCTATGTGTTTCATTTTCCTTCAAGTTTGGCGATCAAATCTCTACTTTTAATCGCGACCAGTTTCGGGGGAGCTTTCAGACGCTCCTAAGGTTGAATCGAAAACTATTGTTTTTAATTTCTTAAGTCGTGTTAACAACGAGCTTTCAGACCAGCAATTATTGAAATTGGAGAATCGACTCGCCTCCTTTATAAAGCAGCAGAAAACTACATACCGAAGAAAGACGATTGCCCAATCAATAGCCGAGCTAATCCATACAATGATCGATTATGCAAATGCGGATAGGATACGTGCGATCTTCCCACAATACAAACAATCTGCATACTTAACCAAAATGCTTTCTGACTTTGAAAAGACTTTGGGCGATTATTTAGTATCTGCAAAGAGCTTTAAAGACGCACTTGACCAATTCTGCGGCTTAGATACAATTCCAATTATGACAGTGCATAAAAGCAAAGGATTAGAGTATCATACTATACTGTTCGTAGGACTTGAGGATGGAGCTTTTTGGACGGGTCTGTAAACTAAACTGTGTCAGTAATTCATTGCAATAATAACTGATGTTGGAATGTGGATTACTTTGGGGTTGCCACATTTT
>DATGQD010000071.1:0-50788 GCA_035304385.1 Cyclobacteriaceae bacterium | reverse complement strand
GAGCCCCCTGCCGGGATCGAACCAGCGACCTACTGATTACAAGTCAGTTGCTCTACCAGCTGAGCTAAGGAGGCTAAAATCCCCAAATAACGCCTTCGGAAATGCCCCCGGCGCGATTCGGAAGGGCAAAAATACGGACGGACACGAGAAATGCAAAATTTAGTGGCCGCCTGACGGCAGCAGACGCGGGAGGGTTATGGGTGGAGACGCTGGAGGTTGACCGCGAAGACGCGGAGGCGCTGAGACGCAAAGGTCGAAGGACGCGGAGAGTCGCTGTGCGCCTCCGCGGTGAAAATGATCAAACCGTCCTCAAAATGCGCAGCTGCTGCTTCAACTGATCCAAATGATCGCTCGCACTCCGGATCTTATCATTGAACTCCTCCCGGTACTTCTCCGCATTCTCGGAACGACCAAAAAACTCCAGGTTGTTGCGCCAGACGGCAATGTCGTTCTCAACTTTGCTGATCTTCTTCCGTATCGCCTGCTCCTTCTGAAACAATTTCTTATCGGCGTTCGGATCGCTCCTGAGTCCGTCAATCTGACCCTCCAGCAAAATGATCCCCTTCTCCTCGTCAGATACGTCCGGCAACGCGGCCACAAACTTCGCAACAGCATCGTTATAACGCGCACGTACCGAAGCCAACTCCTTCCTCGGCACAAAGCCGATCTCGTTAAACTGCTTCTGTAGTTCTTTCAACACATCTACCGTGCCCGTGCCCGCACTCGCATGACGCTCCATCTCGTCGCAGATGGCCAGCTTCTTCTCCAGGTTCCCCACCTGCTCCTCCTCTACCCTGCCGTGCTGGCTCCGCCGCTGCTCAAAGAAGTAATCGCATGCCGCCTTAAACTCCTGGAACACTTTCTCCCTGAACTTCTCAGGAACAGGACCAATCTCTTTCCACTTCGCCTGCAACGCCTTCAATTCATTTGACGCCGTCTCCCAGTCGGTACTCTCCTTCAACTCATGCGCACGCGCCACCAACTCATTCTTGAGCTTGAGGTTCTGCTCCCGCTCTTCGTCGAGTTTCTTAAAGAACGTATTCTTGTTGGCGAAGAACAATTTGAAGGCCGACCAGAAGCGCTTGTTCACTTCTTTCGCCTTCGCGCGCGGCAACCCGCCTACCTGCTCCCACCTGCGCTGCAGCTCGAGGATCTCCTTCGTCTTCTGATTCCACTCCTTGATGCGGTCCGACTGAAACTCGGTGAACACCTGCACTTCGTCAGCAATCGCCATCTTCCTGTCCAGGTTGACGTTCAATTCCTGCTGCAAGGTTTGCAGGTACGCATCACGACGCGCGTACACAGCATCAGATGCCGCCTTGAAACGCTGCCAGATGCTGTCCTTATCTTCCATCGGCACCGGGCCGATATGCTTGAACTCGTGGTGCAGTTCGTTCAACTCGCGGATGGCATCCTTGATGATCTCCACCTCGGCAAGCCGTTCGGCGCGAACGCAAAGCTCCAGTTTGGCCTCAAGGTTCTTCTTGCGGTCGAGTTCTTTTAGTTCGAAGTAGATGCTTTGATTGTCGTAGAAACGATCGACCAACGCGTGATAGTTGGCCCAGATGGTTTTCGCTTGCGGACCGGGTACTGGCCCCACAGCCTTCCACTCTTTCTGAAGTTCCTTGAATTGTTCGAACTGGTTGTTCATGTCCTGCGCGTCAACCAGTTCACGAAGCTTCTCCAGGAGCTCTTGCTTTATCCGAAGGTTTTCGGTTTTACGGTCTTCTTCCTCCCGAAGTTGCTTTGTTCTTCTATCGCGGATGAGACGGACGTGCGCGTCAAAGGCGACGTCCAGTTCGTCTTCTTTGTAATCGAAGTCTTCCTCGGCGCCACCCGTGTCGATAAAGCGTTGTTTGGCGGCGGTCCGTTCCTTTTCGCGGATGTCGTCAAACAACGGTTTAATCTCACGAAGCACGCGATCGGCACGCGCTACGTCATCGCTACGCGACAGTTCCTTTACGAGGTCGACAAATTGCTTTTTTGTGAAGGTGCTGTAGTCCTCCTTATGGTCCTCGTCATGGGAACCCGTGTCCGAATCCTCTTCATCATGACGATCCAGATCGGCGTTCGATGACACAACCCCATGGGACCGACCCGCGATGGACGGGTCCAACCTCTTCTCTTCCCTGATTTCTTTTTCCATTTCCATGCTTGTGGCCCACTTGATTGAACGCAATCTCCTTAAAGTTACTCAAAATTGGTCAATTCAGCCGGGGATCGACCGGATAGTTAGAATACACGGAAAATCGACCTCCCATGTTGTCCAGGGCTTTCTTCCACATCAATTTCGGGTCCGTCTCAAACAGCAGTTCCTCCGTCACATAGTCGCAGACGATCCACGAATCTTCCTCCAGTTCAGTCTGAAGTTGACCCGGCGCCCACCCGCTATATCCAAGAAAAAACCGGATGTTCTCCGCCGAAAGCTGCCCGGTGTCGGTCAGGAACATCAGGCTGTCGAAGCTTCCTCCCCAGTGAATACCCTCAAGAATGGGGGAGGAATTCTCGATGCTGGTGTTGCGGTGGATGAAATGGAGGGTATCCTGCTGCACCGGTCCGCCGACGAACACGGGTTCCTGGATACTCTTAATATCCTCCATTACTTCGTTAACTTTGAGGATTGAAGGTTTGTTCAACACAAAACCGAAAGACCCGTCGTCATTGTGCTCACAAAGGAGGACCACTGTGCGTTCGAAATTAGGATCAGGGAGAAAGGGTTCCGAAATCAGCAGCCGGCCCTTTTCCGGTTTGATCTGGTTTCTGTACTTGAAGAAATCCATGTCCGCCATAGTCCTACCGTTATGCGCCCACCCAGTTCGTGCGAAAAGCAATTGTTACATGAATAAAATACTTCAAATTCAGACCTCCAAATTTTAGGCCCTGCGTAGTTTTGCCCCTTTATTTGCAACCGAATGCATAACCTGGCTGATATAAGACGCGAGTACACCCGCGCTTCCCTCGAACTCCCGGACGGCACACCCGATCCCCTTCCCTTTCTTCAGAACTGGATCGACGAGGCCATCCGCGCCCAGGCATTGGAACCCAATGCCATGACCCTTTCCACCGTAAACCCACAAGGGCGCCCCCGTGCGCGTATTGTCTTGCTGAAAGGCATCGCCGACGGCAAGCTGGAGTTCTATACGAACTATCAAAGCGATAAGGGCATTGAACTTGAAAACAATCCCGCGTGCGCGTTAACGATTTTCTGGCCCGAAATTGAACGACAGGTTCGCGTGGAAGGCATAGCCCATCGCCTGCCCCCGGAGCGGTCCGACGAATACTTCCACAGCCGCCCCCGCGGTTCTCAGATCGGCGCCTGGGCCTCACCCCAAAGCAACGCCATCGCCAACCGCCGTATCCTTGAGGAAAGATTTGCCCAACTGGAGAAGAAGTTCGGACCGGATACGGTCATCCCCCGCCCCCGCCAATGGGGTGGATTTGGGGTCGAGCCTTTCGTTATCGAATTCTGGCAAGGAAGGGCCAACAGGCTTCACGACCGCATTTGCTACACCCGGAAAAAAGAAGCCTGGACAGCCCAACGGCTGTCGCCCTAAAATAGCTGCGTAATATCGCGCACGCCCGGAAAACGGCGTACGGTAAATCCTTCTCCGTATTTGACCCCGATGGAATGCCCCATGTCGATACCCCGGGCCTCCAGCTTCCGCATGAAGTCCTGGCTGGAGATATACGTTTCGGGCTCAGTACTGTTCTCGTTGTAAAACTGCGACGTAAAGGCCCGGATAGCCTGCATCTTAACCTCCCAGTAGTCGGAAACGTCTACGATAAAATCCGGAGTTACAAACTCGCTTTGAATGTAGTGGTAGATGGCAGAAGGGCGCCACGGATCCTGGACCTTCCCCTCATCATCGGTCGTTTCGATACGAACCAGCCCGGAGGCAAAGCAAGCGTCGAACGCCAGCTCCGAAGCCCTGGGGTGATCGGGATGGCGGTCGGCTATCGCGTTAGCCAGAACGATTCGCGGCTGAAATTTTCGGATGGCCCGGACCACAAGGAGTCGTTCCTCGGGGGCATTGGCGAAGAATCCGTCTTTAAGTCCCAGGTTTATCCGCGCGCTGAGACCCAAAATTTTCGCAGACGCGGCTGCCTCGGCGCTGCGGATCTCCGGCGTACCCCGGGTGCCAAGTTCGCCGCGGGTCAGGTCGACGATACCCACTTTGTAACCCATCGCCACATGGCTGGCGATCGTCCCGCCGCAGCCGAGTTCGGCGTCGTCAGGGTGGGCAGCAAGTACGAGTATGTCCAGTTTCATCAATTAGTGTAACGCGTAAAGAGATGGTGAACCTTACACTTTGACGGCACGGGCGGCCATCTCGGCTTCGCGCGCGGCCAGGAACTTCTCGGCGTCGAGTGCGCCCATACATCCGGTGCCGGCAGCTGTTACGGCCTGACGGTAAACGCGGTCGGCAGCGTCGCCGGTAGCGAATACGCCTTCGACATTCGTGCGGGTTGTACCGGGTATCACCTTAATGTATCCCGCTTCGTCCAGGTCGAGGTAGTCGGCGAAGATATCCGTATTGGGCTTGTGTCCGATTGCGAGGAAGAATCCCTGGATGGGGATCTCGCTGATGGAGCCGGTCTTATTGTTGACCACACGTACGCCGGTGACGCCGCTGTCATCGCCGAGCACTTCCTGCGTTTCGGTGTTCCAGTGAATCTCTATGTTAGGTGTATTGAAGACACGTTGTTGCATAATGTTCGAGGCGCGCATTTCATCGCGTCGCACGAGCAGGTGTACCTTACGGCAGAGCTTTGCGAGGTAGGTAGACTCTTCCGCGGCGGAGTCGCCGGCACCAACGACTGCCACGTCTTTGTCGCGATAGAAGTAACCGTCGCACACCGCACATGCCGACACACCACGGTTGGCAAACTTTTGCTCTGAGGGAATACCCAGGTACTTCGCCGACGCTCCGGTGGCAATGATCACTGACTCGGCATGGATGGTATCCTTCTCATCGATGACGAGTTTTAAGGGATATACGGAGAAGTCGACGGCGGTCACCATCGAGTAATGAATCTTAGTACCAAACCGTTCGGCCTGTTGCTGAAAGTCCACCATCATCTGCGGGCCGTTGATACCTTGCGGATATCCCGGAAAGTTTTCAACGTCGTTCGTGGTGGTGAGTTGTCCGCCGGGCTGGCTTCCGGTATACAGCACGGGGTTGAGCCCGGCGCGGGCTGCATAGATGGCGGCGGTGTATCCCGCGGGACCTGAACCAATGATGGCTACTTTAACGGTTTCGTTTCCCATGACAATTGCTTACCTGTACATAAAATAAAGGGTCTCTCACAGGAGACCCTAATTGTAATACCTAATACATTATTGAACCGTACGGATAAATTAACCGAGGTACGGTTTCAGGGCCTTGCTCCTGGACGTATGGCGAAGTCTCCGGATGGCCTTTTCTTTGATCTGGCGCACCCGCTCACGCGTGAGGTTGAACTTCTCCCCGATTTCTTCGAGGGTCATAGAGTGTTCGCCGTTCAGTCCGAAATACAAGGTGATGACATCTGCTTCTCGTTGCGTGAGGGTAGACAGCGCGCGTTGTACTTCACGACGCAGCGAATCGTTCATCAACCCGGAGTCGGGCGTTTCTTCGCTGTCGTTTTCCAGTACGTCGAGCAGGCTGTTCTCTTCACCCTGAACGAAGGGCGCGTCCATAGACACGTGGCGACCGGATATCTTCATGGTGTCCACGACTTCCGCGGTAGTCACGTCGAGCACTTCGGCGAGTTCTTCAGGCGAAGGTTCGCGTTCATACTTTTGTTCCAGCTCCGAGAAGGTCTTGGAGATTTTGTTAAGCGATCCGACACGGTTCAAAGGAAGCCGCACGATACGCGATTGTTCCGCCAGCGCCTGGAGTATGGACTGACGGATCCACCACACCGCATACGAGATGAACTTAAACCCACGCGTCTCATCAAAGCGTTGTGCTGCTTTGATCAGACCGAGGTTGCCCTCGTTGATCAAGTCACCGAGGGAAAGCCCCTGGTTTTGGTATTGCTTGGCAACAGACACCACAAAACGAAGGTTGGCCTTCGTCAGCTTTTCGAGGGCGATCTGATCCCCTTCTTTAATCCGCTTTGCCAGCTCCACCTCTTCATCAGGAGTAAGCAGATCCACCTTGCCGATCTCCTGGAGGTACTTGTCCAGCGACTGGCTCTCGCGGTTGGTAATCTGTTTGCTGATCTTTAACTGTCTCATCCCGTTATGCGAAAAATTCGAAAGTGTAACAATATAAGGTCAATTCATAGTTCCTGTCAACGCTAAAATGGGCGAGGAAAGGCGTTATTAGCTTACGTTACTCGCTGGGACTGGCTTCTTTCCGGGGTGGCCGGGGCAGTAAAACCTTGCGGGACAGTCTGTATTTGCCCGTTTTCTTGTCCACGTCGACAAGTTTAACCCTTACTTCCTCCCCTACTTCCAGTACACCTTCCAGATTATCGAGGCGCTCCCATTTAATCTCAGAAATGTGGAGCAATCCATCTTTGCCGGGCATGAACTCGACAAAAGCGCCGAAGGGAACGATCGACTTCACCTTGCCATCGTAGATCTGTCCGATCTCGGGCACTGCTACGATGTCTTTGATGCGCTTCAGGGCGGCGTCCATGGCTTGCTTGTTGGTAGCGAAGACATTGATCACGCCCTTGTTGCCGACCTCTTCTATAACAACGGTTGCGCCAGTTGTGTTCTGTATGTCCTGAACAATCTTTCCGCCGGGGCCGATTACGGCGCCGATCATTTCCTTTTCTATGAAGACGGTTTGGGCTCTCGGCGCGTGGGGCTTGAGATCCGTTCTCGGTGCGTCAAGCACCTTCTTCATTTCTTCAAGTATGAACAGGCGGCCTTCGCGTGCCTGGAGCAACGCTTCCTTGAGCACGTCGTACGTGAGGCCATCCACCTTCATATCCATCTGGCAGGCGGTCATACCTTTGTCCGTTCCTGTCACTTTAAAGTCCATGTCGCCCAGGTGATCCTCGTCGCCCAGGATGTCCGAGAGAATGGCATACTTCCCGGTCTCGGCGTCAGAGATCATCCCCATGGCAATTCCGGAAACCGGACCTTTAACAGGGAGACCTGAATCCATCAGCGCAAGCGCTCCGGCGCATACCGTCGCCATCGACGAGGAGCCGTTAGACTCCAATATGTCTGAAACGACGCGGACGGTGTAAGGGTTCTCTTCAGGAGCGGGCATCACATACTTGAGCGCCCGATAGGCCAGGTTACCGTGGCCCACTTCTCTACGACCCGGACCGCGGTTAGGTTTCACTTCGCCGGTGGAGAAGCCGGGGAAGTTATAATGCAGAATGAATTTGCTTGAACCGGAGATCATCGCGCCGTCGATGAGTTGTTCATCGAGTTTCGTACCTAAAGTCACCGTACTCAGCGACTGGGTTTCACCGCGGGTGAACAACGCTGAACCGTGCGTGGAAGGAAGCAGGTTCACTTCACAAGAGATGGGGCGGATCTCACGCATCTGCCTTCCATCGAGCCTGACGTTTTCGTCGAGCACCAGGCGGCGTGATGCTTTCTTCTGGATCTCCTTATAGTAACGCTTCGCCAGGTCCTTGTCCACCGTCGTGTCTTCGGGCAGCGATTCCAGGTATTCGTCGATGATCTTGCTGAATGCTTTGGAGCGTTCTTTCTTGTTCGATATAAGTTGCTTCGCTACGCTGTAGGTTTTGTCGTACAAAAGATCCCAGAGTTGCTGTTTGAGCGCTTCGTCGTTCGTCTCGTGTTCGTACTTTCTCTTTTCGGTAGCGCCGACAGCAGCGGCGAGTTCAAGTTGAAGTTCGCATTGAACTTTGATGGCTTCGTGTGCGACCTTGAGCGCTTCGATCATATCATCTTCGCTGACCTCTTTCATCTCTCCTTCTACCATGAGAATGTTCTTGATGGAAGCGCCTACCATCAGGTCGATGTCGGCACGGTCGCGGTCGGCCAGTGAAGGGTTGATGACAAACTTACCGTCGATGCGTGCGACGCGTACTTCCGAGATGGGTCCGTCGAAGGGGATGTCGGAGACAGACAGGGCGGATGATGCTGCGAAGGCGGCGAGTGCATCCGGCAGTGCAGTCTCATCACCCGAGATCAGGTACAGCATGATCTGGGTTTCCGCGTGGTAGTCGTCCGGGAACAGGGGACGTATTGCGCGGTCGACCAGGCGGCTGATCAGAATTTCGTAATCAGAAAGCCGGCTTTCACGCTTTAGAAATCCGCCGGGCACTTTACCGGTGGATGCAAATTTTTCCTGGTAGTCTACGGAAAGCGGAAGGAAGTCGGCGCCCTCTACGGCTTTTTCGGAAGACACAACGGTGGCGAGGATCATGGTATTCCCCATCCGGAGGACCACAGAGCCGTCGGCCTGCCGCGCCATTTTCCCGGTTTCAATAGTAATTTCGCGCCCGTCCGGCAACTTGCAAGATCGGGTTATCACTTTTTTCTCCATAAAATAATGTCAGTCAAATAACAGAAATGCGGGACGTAATCGTACACTATGCCCCTGGTAAAATGCAAAAGGGGAACCGGTGAGGTCCCCCATGTAGTCGTCTTTTATTTTCTCAACTCGAGATCGGCAAGAACTGCCCGATACCTTTCGATGTCGGTTTCCTGTAGGTAGGTGAGCAGCTTTTTCCGCTTTCCAACCAGCCTTAATAGTCCCTGCTGGGTGGAAAAGTCCTTCTTGTTCTTCTTAAGGTGTTCGGTCAGGTGGCTGATTCGATAGGTAAAAAGCGCAATTTGCGCCTCGGGTGAGCCAGTGTCTTCAGCTTTTTTCGTAAAACTGTGTTTTTGAAAGATGTCTTTCTTTTTTTCCGCGGTTAGGTACATCCTAATGTTCTTTTTTCCTCTTTTTTAGGCGGCAAAGATACGCGTATCCCCGTGAAAATACTAATTCCGAGCCTATTTTTCATTTAACCCACTTTGCCTTCCAGGCGCTTCGCCTTGCGCGTCTTCCAGGCAGTTTTGAGGCGGTCGACAATAATATTGTAAAAATCGATGTCGAACAGCCGGGCGTCGCGGCGTGCCTGTCGCAGGAAAATGAGCCCGATTATCAGGAACACGGCGTCAGGCATCCATACGGCGGGGATAACCCCGATATCGCCGCGCTTCGCAAATTTTTCTCCCTGGATGGTGAGCACGTAGAAAATGATGAAAAACAGCACCGACACCAGGAAGGGAATTCCAAGTCCCCCCTTCTTGATGATCGCACCCAAAGGCGCGCCGATCAGGAACATGGCAATACAGGCGAACGCGCTTGCGACGATCTTATGCCATTGGATTCGGAATATGATCAGGTCGGCTTTGTACCGTTCCACTTCCGCAAGGGTGGTGCCGAGCAGGTTCTTCACCTGACGGGCCATGTTCGTTGCGTTCTGCAGGATCATGGCGTCGGGCTTAATGGAAAGCAGGCTGTCGACATGCCGCGCAATGATCTTGTCGCGCTCTTCCCATGAAAGGGTGTCGGTCTTTTCCTTAGCGGGAGTATTCGGAGCAGGACGGGCCGGCGTCCGGTTCTTCGCAGCCACGGCCAATGCCGTCTTACGTGCAGCGGATTCCGAAGGCGACGTGTCACGCACGACGGCGGTGTCGGTCGTTGCCAATGAATCGGGTCGCGAAGTTGCGGACGCCGTTGCGCTGGTATCCGGAGGTCGCTGGTACTGCGCACGGTATTTGGCTTGCGTCACCGAGTCGTTCCATTGTTTGAACGCGTATACATCGGGTGGGAGAACTACCGAGTCGTCTTTGTTGAAGTAGCGGAAGTACGACAACCGGTTCTGGTAGTACGCCAGCCGCTGCTTCATGATCTCGCGGTTGATGGAATCCAGGTCCATGTCCAGCTCCTTCATGTTGCGCATGATGCGGTTGCTTTGGAACCATTTCTTGTCGGTGCGTTCGAGTTTGAACGACGACAGGTCGAACACGACGAAAGTTTTTTCGAAACTGCTGCGACTGAGCGTTTCACTCCGGGTGCTCTTCTTCTGTCCGATCATCTCCGACTCCGCGCTGATTCCTTCCGTATAGTTATAGCCGTCGAACAATTCCAGTTTAAGGTATTGTTCGTTCAGGATGGTGTACATGCGTCCGGAGTCGGCCACATACACGTTCTTATTGCCATCCGTGTCGCGATGATCGTAGATGATAATGTCCTTGAGTGTTTCTCCGTCTTCAAACTTCTTGTCGACCTTGATACTGATATCGGGGATGCCGTAATAGAACGTTCCTTCCCTGAGGTCGAGCGCGGGTTTCTTTTGCCTGATGTCCCATAGGAGGCTGTACGCTTCCAGCGCCGCTTTGGGTACGAGGTAGTTGTTGGCGTAAAAGGCGAGGCCGGTGAGAATGAGTACGAAGAAGAAGATGGGTTGTATGGTGCGCGTCAGTGATACCCCGGCTGCCTTCACTGCGGTGAGTTCGAAGTGTTCACCGAGGTTGCCGTAGGCGATGAGCGCGGAGAGCAGGACGGCAAGGGGTAGTGCGGTAGGTGTTGTTACAACACCAAAGTGGAAGAACAGTTGCGCGACCACCGTCCATTCGAGTCCCTTCCCTATGATGTCGTCGAAGTAACGGATCATCTGAATGTTGAGCAGGATGAACACAACGACGAGGAAGGTGATCAGGAATGGTCCGATAAACGCGCCCAGAACCAGCTTGTCCAGCTTCTTCATATCGCAATTTGGGCAAAATGCCGGCCAAATGCTATCGCGAAGGGGAGATGTAGAGGCAGAGGCAGGTGCAGATGCAGATGCAGGGGCAGGGGCAGTTGCGTCTGCATCTGCGTCTGCAACTGAAGTAGCGCGGGGGGGAGTTGAACCCCCGACCTTTGGGTTATGAATCCAACGCTCTAACCACCTGAGCTACCGCGCCTGAATGAGGCATCTTTAGGGAGCGCAAACTTACGAGTTTGCCCGGATACTCCCAAAAGGGTCCTATTATTTTGCCTCAGAACGAAAAATGGCATATATTAAAATTCTAAGAAGGAGGTGACCATGACTACGGCAGGAATCACGAAGAAGAAAGTCTTTACGGCGGACTACGAGATCCATGCGTCGGTCAAAATGCTCTATCCTTATATCCAGACTGCATCCGGATTGTCTGAATGGTTCGCCGACGACGTGAGGATCAACAACCAGAATAAGATATACACTTTCTTTTGGGACAACGAAAGTCATCCTGCCCGCCAGGTGGCACACCGAACAAATCATTTCGTCCGCTTTGAATTCCTCCCCGAAACAGAAGAAGACGAGAGAGACCCCTCCTACTTTGAACTTCAGCTGGAATCCAACGAGCTCACGCAGTCAGTCTATCTCAAAGTCACCGACTATTCAGGGTTTGACGATATGAAAGAGTTGCAGGACTTGTGGGATGGACTTATCGATGGCCTCCGTAAAACGGTAGGCGGCTAAGCGCTACCGCTTCTTTCCAAACAGGCGCTGAAAAAATCCGTCTTTCTTTTCTTTCTTTTTCTGTGGCCGGCGGCTCACGGCCTTCCGTTCCTTTTCACCATAGGCACGCACCTGCGTTTCTTCTTCATCCTTGCCGAACAACTTCTCCAGGAACGTCGCGTCTTCCTTGAAGAGATCGCAGTCTAGTAACCGGCGGCTTTCCGCCGACAGCGGCCGAAATCGCTTCGTGGTGTACCACCGCTTCTCTTTGTCGCGCACGACACGTTTATAAAACTCAGCAAAAATGGGCAACGCCGTATGGGCGCCCTGGCCGAGCGTCGTCGTGCGGAACCGGATGCCGGGATCAGAGGCGCCTACCCACGTGCCGACAACCAGGTGCGGGGTAATCGCCATGAACCATCCGTCGGCGTTCGACTGCGTCGTGCCGGTCTTGCCCGCGATGTCGTTGCTAAATCCATATTGCGTACGAAGTCTTATGCCCGTGCCTTCATTCACAACGCGCTTTAACATCTCCACGATCAGCGCCGCGTTCTCCGACGACATCACCCGCTCGTCGGGCTTCGGCGGCTTGAATCGCTGCAACACGCTGTCGCGGTGATCGGCAATCACGGTGATGTAGTACGGTTCCACCTGCATCCCGTCGTTAGCAAAACTTGAGTAGGCCGTCACCATTTCGATCATGGAGATCGAAGCTGTACCTAACGCGATGGATGGAACCCTGGGGATGTCAGCCGTGATCCCGGCCCTCCGGGCTAACGCCACCGTGTTGCTAATGCCGCCTTGTTCAAGGAGCCGGACCGACACGGTATTGACAGAGTACGCCAACGCGCCTTCCATCGAATACTTCATCCCGTAGTTGTCTTCGTTGTTGGCGGGAGACCAATTATCGAGGTTCGTATACACCGTCTTCTCCGCCGACGTGTAATCACAGGGGTGCACGCCGCTCTCCAGGGCCGAGGCATAAACGAACGGCTTGAACGTAGACCCAACTTGCCGGCGCGTACTCCGGCGTACGTGATCGTATTGAAAATAATTGTGGTCGATCCCTCCTACCCACGCCATAATGCGTCCGTTACGGGGGTTCATCGCGACGAATCCGGCATTGAGAAAACGAAGGTAATGTTTGATCGAGTCGATCGGACTCAGGTTCATCTCCTGTTCACCGTCCCAGGTGAACACAGTCATGGGCACCGGCTCGTTCATGATCTTCATGATCTCCTCTTCGGGCAACTCCTGCTCCTTCAAACGCCGGTAGTGATCGGAACGCCGGATAGCATCCTGAAGTATTCTGGGACGATGCGCCCAGGGTTCCTGTTTCTTCCAGTGGTTGTCGAACTCCTCCTGAAGACCTTTCATGCGTACACGCACCGCCGTCTCGGCATAGTCCTGCAACTTTGAGTCTATGGTCGTGTATATTTTGAGGCCGTCGGTGTAGAGGTTGTAAGGCTCGCCCGACTTCTTCAGGTGCTTGCGACACCAGGCCATCAATTCGTCTTTGATATACGCACGAAAGTAAGGTGCCAGTCCGCTGTGATGGGTAATTCGTTTGTACTTCAATTCGACAGGCAGCGCTCGCAATGAATCCACCCTCGCCGCTGAAACGAAATCATACTTGGCCAGCTGACCGAGCACGACATTCCGTCGCCCGAGTGCGCGTTCCGGAAACAGCCTCGGGTTGTATCGGTGCGTGGCCTTCAGCATACCGATGAGGACCGCCGCCTGATCGTACGTCAGCTTGTCCGCCGACGTAGAAAAGAAACGTTCTGCGGCCGCCTGGATACCAAACGTATTATCGCCAAAGGGAATGGTGTTGAGATACAGGGCCAGGATCTCATCTTTGGAATGCAATTGTTCGAGTCGTCGGGCGATAAGCGCTTCGCGGATTTTGTTGACCGCGATAGAGAACACACGGTAACGCTGACGGGGATACAGATTTTTCGCCAGCTGTTGGGTGATGGTGCTTCCGCCGCCTGAAGATTCCTTTTGAAGCAGAATGGATTTGACCAGCACGCGCGCGAGGCTGCGGTAGTCTATCCCGTTGTGCTCGTAAAAGCGGATGTCTTCGGTGGCGATTAGCGTCTGAATGACCTCCGGCGCAATGCGGTCGAAAGGTACTGCGCTCCGATCCTGGATGTAATATTTGCCCAACAGCACCGAGTCAGCGCTGTAGACTTCTGCGGCGTTGGGATGGCTGATGCTGCGCAGTTCTTCGTTTGCAGGTAGCGGGCCAAAAAATCCCGCGGCCACCAGGCCAATGAGCAGTGCAAAACCGGCGACGAGGATAGTGCCCAGTCCGGCGAGAACAACCAGAATCTTATGTACTAATGATATCTTCCGGAACCACCGGGTCAGGCGCCTAACCATCTGCATAACACAATTCAATAACGAAGTAAACACTAATTCCGTACAATCCCACGCCGGAATCAACCCGCGGCCGGGCACAGGTCGCGCCCGGCGTATCGGGTACCAACATTTACTTCTTCAACGGCCGGCGTTCCCTTAGGCCTTTACTTTTTCTTTCGCGGTGTCGATGGATGACTTGCCGGTGTTGGCGAACTCGTCGATCTTTTGATTGTAGGTGGTCTTGACGTTCTCCAGAGTTTTGGCGATGGACTTAGCCACCTCGTCGCCTACCTCTTTTGACTTGTCCATGATTTTTTTGCGGGTTCTCTTGCCGCTGTCTGGGGCCATCAGCAGGCCCGTGGCTACACCGAGGGCAGCTCCCGCCAGGAAACCGCCGATGATTTTGGTTGCTGTATTCATAGTTCTTCGGGTTATTGGGTTTGAAACTTCCTGAACCTTTCAGGACAATCATTCATTTCTCTTTCATGAACCGCGCGAAAAGGCGCGCGGTACACTATTATCAACGCCTTTTTAAGGTATCAAGTTTTGTTCCATGTCTGTTTTGCAGGAATTACGGTCACGTTTTCTGCCAAATTGTAGGTTAAGCTTCCCAACATGTGTAGGGATTCCTCAACAATGCTGACAGCCCTGCACCCGTCGCTTTTCACATTTTCATCTGGGCAGTATATCTTCGCCCGTTCTAACCATCTCTTATGTTACCCAGCCTGAATCCTACAGAACTTCCGGCCTGGCGCCAATTGGAAGCCCACTTCCTGCACATGCAGGCCGTCCACATGCGCGACCTTTTTGATGAGGATCCGGGACGGTTTGACCGGTTCCACGTTCAGTTTGAAGATATTCTGGTCGATTATTCCAAGAATATCGTCACGCCGGAGACCATGAAATTGCTCACGCTCCTGGCCCAGGAAGCGGGTCTGGAAGAGGCGATTCTCGCCATGTTTTCCGGCCAGCCGATCAACCGGACGGAAGGAAGGCCCGTACTCCACGTCGCCCTGAGAAACCGCTCCAACGACCCTATTGTCGCCAACGGCGCCGATGTTATGCCCGCCGTAAACCGCGTGCTCGACCACATGAAAGCGTTTTCCGAAGAGGTGCTTTCAGGCGCCTGGAAGGGGTGTACAGGAAAAACCATCACCGACATTGTCAATATCGGGATAGGCGGATCCGACCTGGGTCCCTACATGGTGACGGAGGCGCTCCGCCCTTACTGGCATCATATCACCCCACACTTTGTCTCCAACGTTGACGGAACGCACATCCAGGAAACGCTGAAACACCTGGACCCGGAAAGAACCTTGTTCATCATCGCATCGAAGACGTTTACTACACTGGAAACCATGACAAACGCTTTGACGGCGCGCGAATGGTTCCTCTCAAAAGCCGGAGATCAGGCAGACGTCTCCAGACATTTCGTGGCGGTGTCCACAAACACGCGGGCGGTGGAAGAATTCGGCATCGCGCCCGACCACATGTTTGAATTCTGGGATTGGGTCGGCGGCAGGTACTCGCTCTGGTCTTCCATCGGCTTGTCCATCGCCTGCACGCTGGGCTTCGACAATTTTGTAAAGCTGCTCGAAGGCGCGCATGCCATGGACCAGCATTTCAGGAGCGAACCCTTCGACAAAAACATCCCGGTGCTGCTGGCGATGATCGGCATCTGGTACAATAACTTTTTCGGCGCCTCAACGGAAGCGATCCTCCCCTACGATCAATACCTGCATCGGTTTGCAGCGTATTTCCAGCAAGGCAATATGGAGAGTAACGGCAAATCCGTCGATCGTTCCGGCAACCCGGTTACCTATCAAACCGGTCCGGTTATCTGGGGCGAGCCGGGCACCAACGGTCAACATGCCTTTTATCAGCTCTTGCATCAGGGCACCAAATTGATTCCGTGCGATTTCATTGCGCCGGTCATAAGCCATAACCCTGTCGGTGATCATCACGTCAAACTGCTTTCCAACTTCTTTGCGCAAACAAAAGCGCTGATGAAAGGCAAAACTGCCGACGAAGTGGAAAGCGAACTGAAGGAGTCCGGAATGAATGCCGAAGCGGTGCGTTTTCACACACCCTTCCGGACATTCGAAGGAAACCGCCCCTCCAACAGCATACTGTTTCAGCAGCTCACACCCCGCACATTGGGATCGCTCATCGCGATGTACGAGCACAAGATCTTCGTGCAGGGCGTGGTCTGGAACATCTACAGTTTCGACCAATGGGGCGTCGAACTCGGCAAGGTGCTCGCCCGCAGAATTCTTCCCCAACTCGACACAACGGAAGAAATTACCGAACATGACGCTTCGACAAACGGGCTAATCAACTATTTCAAACGTTTGAAATTCAGATGATTAATAAGTTCTCAATAAAATCATAAGCAGTTCTTAATTTTACCGGAATTCACAAGTTCAAATGGAAAAGGAGATAGGCAAGATCGGTGTCTTCACATCGGGCGGTGACGCGCCTGGAATGAACGCAGCGATCCGTGCGGTGGTACGATCGGCCATTTACTACAAGAAGGAAGTATACGGGATCATGCGCGGTTACGAGGGCATGATCGACGGCGACATTGTCCGCCTCGGCGCCCGTTCTGTCAGCAACATTATTCAGCGCGGAGGCACAATTCTGAAGACGGCGCGTTGTCCGGAATTCCGGACCGAAGAGGGACGCGGCAAAGCCTACGAAAGCCTGAAGAAGATCGGCATCGATGCGCTGGTCGCCATCGGGGGGAACGGCACATTCACAGGCCTGCATATGTTCTACAAGGAACACGGCATTCCGTCGATATGCATTCCGGGTACGATCGACAACGACTTACCCGGTACGGACTTCAGCATCGGCTACGACACGGCCACCAATACGGCTGTCGAGGCCATCGACAAGATCCGTGACACTGCACTATCCCACAACCGGGTGTTCTTCATCGAAGTAATGGGCCGGCATTCCGGATACATCGCCGTGAACAGCGGTGTGGCCGGTGGCGCCGTCGCCATCATTCTGCCGGAAGAGATGACGACTTTCGACGAACTCTTTGCCGCCCTGGAAGCGGGTGAGAAAACGAATAAGAAGTCGAACCTTGTGGTGATCGCCGAAGGCTCCAAGATTGGCGGCGCGTATGAACTTGCCCGTAAGGTCGCGGAACGGTCGTCGTATTTCGACATCAAGGTTACAATCCTGGGGCACCTGCAGCGTGGCGGATCTCCGACCTATTTCGACCGGGTACTTGCAAGCAAGATGGGCGTAGCGGCCGTAGAAGGCTTGCTGAAAGGCAAACGCGACGCCATGGTAGGAATTAAGGGCAACGCGATCGTGTACAACGACTTCAAAAACATTATCGCCGTACCGAACAACGAGATCGACGCCGAGTCGCTCCGCATCGCCAAAATTCTTTCCATATGATGAATCCTTCTCAGCGGGAATCTTAGATAAACGAGAAACCCGGTAACTCTAGAAGTAATAGCAATGAGAGAAATTACAATCGGTATTGACATTGGCGGTACGAACACCAAGTTCGGACTGGTCGACAAGGAAGGTAACGTTATCAGCCAGGGCAGCATTTCAACCGCCAGGCACGAAGAGTTTCGCGATTACTTCAAGGATTTGGCCGGGGCCTTGCGCAAATCACTCGATGAGCTCGGTTCAGATTACAAACTTCTCGGCATCGGCGTTGGCGCCGCCAACGGCAACTACTACAAGGGTACCATAGAGCGCGCCACGAACCTGAAGTGGAAGGGCATTATTCCACTGGCCGACATGTTCCGTGAAGAGTTCGACCTGCCCGCCATTATCACCAACGATGCGAACGCTGCAGCCGTAGGAGAAATGGTGTACGGCGCGGCCAAGAAGATGAAGGATTTTATCGTCATCACGTTGGGCACCGGACTCGGCAGCGGATTCGTCGCCAACGGTATGCTGCTCAATGGCAAGCACGGAATTGCCGGCGAATTGGGACACACTTCCGTAAACCCTGCCGGTCGATACTGTAACTGCGGAAAACGCGGATGCCTGGAAACCTACGTTTCCGCCACAGGGATAAAGCGTACCGTATACAAACTTCTCGCCGACCACCTCGAACCCAGCGAACTGCGCCGCATCAGCTTCGACAACCTCAACACAAAAATGATTACCGAGTACGCCATCCGGGGCGACGATGTAGCGCTGGCGGCTTTCGAATACACCGGACGCATCCTCGGCATGAAACTCGCCGACACCGTTGTGCACACTGACCCCGAAGCCATCTTTCTCTTTGGTGGACTTTCGCTCGCAGGCGACCTGATCTTTAAGCCGACGATCCGGCACATGGAGGCGAACCTTATGCCGCTCTTCCGCGGCAAGATCAAGGTGTTGCCGTCGGCACTGCAAAATCAGGCGGCACCCATCCTGGGCGCCAGCAGCCTCGTTTGGAACTACCTGGAAAATGAGCCTTCGCGCAGAATGATCCCGTCTTAGGCCGGCAGCTTTGTCTCTGGAATCTCCACCTTCACGCCGAGATTTTCGCCCAACAGGTGGAATTGCTTGAGCCACGCTTCCGAATGGCCATCGCCCAAAAGGTCGCGTCGCGATATCAGGAAGTACAGATTCTGACTTTTGTACAGGTTCGGCTTCAGATCGAATTTCAGTAACAACGGGAATACGCGATTAAGCCGCTCAATGCGTTTTTGGTTTTCCGTTTCTTCCGTGGCGATCAGCCGCAATTCATTGTAAATACGATCCCCCGCCTGCCGCGCAACGTTATCAGGATCTTCAATGGTTAGCTTCCATTTATCCAGTTCTCCGATAATGCGCTCCAGCTCCTTAATGTTGATCTTGTCCGACCTGAACCAGTTCAGGAGGTCGGCGTTGAGGACATACTGGAACGTCTGGCGGTAGGCATTCGGTATGGGTACATCGTTGTTGTCGAGCGCGGTTACCAACGGGTAATCGTGATTGTAAATCCTCCGCAACGAGTACTCCAGTTCTTCGAGGCTCTTGCGTGTGATCAGATCGAGCACCTTGCGCTTTTCATCCTTGAACAAGTGCCACAGCGTGTATTTGTCCGGACCGAAGTATGTTTGCATGAGGCCGATAACATCCCCTAGCCTGCCCTCCTGGAATGCGCGCACAATGCGCACCTGCATACTGTGAAACTTATCCACCTGCATCTCCTGTGAGATGTTGCCGATAATGTTATGCTTACCCATGTAGACCACGCAAAACGCGAAGCGTTTTTCTGACCGGGTGACGTTTGATTTCACACGCGTGATGCCTTGCACGAGCCGTTGCTCGCCGGCTTCCTTACGCACAAAGAATTCGTTGGTGGTGGTGTGGTTGAACACCGGGAAGTTTTCCGGGTCTTCTTCGAATAACGAAGCGACGGCATAGTGCATGCCCACGCGCTGAAGGTTGGTCTTCGCAGGCACGACAAAGCGCAGATAGGCCTGCGCCGCATTCCCGATCATGGGAATATTGCTGGGCGCATCTTCAAGTTTCTTGAAAAACTCCGCTTCGAGGTTAGCGTCAGAAACCTGGTTGGCGAGTTGAATCGCGCGACACGCGTACTGGAGAATTTGCGTTGTCTCTATGCCTGAAACCTCATCGAAGAACCAGCCGCAGCTTGTGAACATGAGCATGGAATGCCGCTGCATTTCGAGGAGTCGAAGAATGTGATTGACCTGAGTGTCCACCGTGCTGTGCTCTTTCAGGAAGCGGTCGACCACTTCATCCCTTCTGTCGAGGATGACGTTGATGTATTCGTTACGCGCCTTCCAGGGGTCTTTCAGGATCAGAGAGCCCTCAAAGCTGTAAATGCGGGTCAGCTGATCGCGCAGCCAGTCCAGCGCCTCGCGCAACGGCTTTCTCCACTCCTGCGTCCATTCGGGGTGTCCGCCGGTGTTACATCCGCAGTTGTCGCGCCAGCGTTCCACACCGTGCACGCAACTCCAGGAACTGTTTTCATGGAGTTGAGCTTCGTCGGCCACCTCGTTCATCGCGAGGTATTCGCCGTAGTTGGTCAGGCGGGCATCGCTGCTGTTGTCGATCTCGTCCAGGCAATACGCCAGCGCCATGTCGCCGTGCTTGTGATGGTGCCCGTACGTCTCCCCGTCAGTGGCAATATTGACCAGCTGGCGTTCCGAGCGGGCATCGAAGCCATCCATCAGCGCCTGGGCAAACCGGTCGCCGTCGTTGAGCAGGCCGTTAAAAGCAACCGATTGGGAAAGGCCGCCATGATAGAAAAAGATCGTTATGGATTTGCCCGATGGCAGCCGGCAGATGTAGGGCCGCCGGGTATCGAGCAATGATTCGTCTACCTCCTGCCATGCCTTTGCACCGATCTTCCGTACGGCCCTGGCCTGCCGGGGTGCGAGGATGGTGAATTTGATCCCGTATTTCACCAGCAGGTCGAGGGTTTCCAGGTCGACGGCCGTTTCCGCCAGCCACATGCCCTCAGGGTGGCGCTTAAAGCGGGATACGAAATCCTTTATACCCCAGTACACCTGCGTATCCTTGTCGCGTGCGTTGCACAGGGGCATAATGGCGTGGTTGTACACCTGGGCCAGCGCCGAACCGTGGCCCGAAAAGCGCGCTGCGCTCTCGGCATCAGCCCGAAGGATGGCCTCATACGTCTCCGGGTCGTTTTGCTCCATCCAGGAAAGGAGCGTCGGGCCGAAATTGAAGCTTATTCGGGAATAGTTGTTGATGATGTTGCGTATGACGCCCTTTGCGTCCAGGATACGAGACGCTGTGTTGGGCGCATAACACTCTGCCGAAATCCGCTCGTTCCAATCGTGGTACGGATGCGCCGAATCCTGAACTTCTATGACTTCAAGCCACGCGTTTTCCCGCGGTGGCTGATAAAAATGCCCATGTATACAGATATATCGCTCCACGCCTTTTCAACCTTTATTTTCCGTATTTGCCCGCAAAGATGCCCTCTTTTTGGACTTTCCCGCGGTCTTTAATGTCGGAGGTACGCGGATGTAATATTAATGCCACAATTATAATTCCTAAATCCCCGCCCCGGCGCCAAACCGCGCTTTTCCGACCTGCCTTACGAGCCGTCGAACTCAAATTCGGCGACTTCCCGCTCGCACTTCAGCACCGAAACCGCCAGCGGTGGTAGTGTCAGGGTGATCGAGAAATCGCGGCCGTGGTATTTCACCGGAGAGGTCATGGACAAGCCGGTATTGAGGATGCCACTGCCGCCGTACTCCCGATCGTCGGAATTCAACACCTCCTTCCAGTATCCCCGGTACGGCACACCTACCCGATAGTGGTGCCGGACGGCCGGCGTAAAGTTGCAGATGACGACCAGCAGGTCTTTCGGGTCCTCACCCTGGCGTTGGTAGATGATGACGCTGTTTTCGCGGTCTCCGTAGTCGACCCACTGAAATCCGCGATGATCAAAAGCATACTGGTACAAAGCCTTTTCCGCTTTGTAAAACCGGTTCAGCGCAATGACGAGTTTGCGTACGCCTTGATGGAGGTCATAGTCAAGAAGATGCCAGTCGAGGCTGTGGTTATGATTCCACTCTGACGTCTGTCCAAACTCGCCGCCCATGAACAGCAACTTGGTACCCGGATGCGTATACATGTAAGCATACAACAAGCGCAGGTTGGCAAACCGCTGCCATTCGTCGCCGGGCATTCGTCCGATAAGCGATCCTTTACCGTGAACCACTTCATCGTGCGAGAGGGGCAACATGAAATTCTCGGTGAAGGCGTACATCAGGCTGAACGTGATCTCATTCTGATGGTACTTCCGATGGATCGGATCTTTCTTAAAGAAGTTGAGTGTGTCGTGCATCCAGCCCATCATCCATTTCTGACCGAATCCTAGTCCTCCGAGATAGGTGGGCCGCGAAACGCCCGGCCAAGAGGTTGACTCCTCGGCGATGGTCACGCAATCGGGGATCTCGCCATACACGACTTCATTAAATTCCTTGAGGAAGCTTATCGCCTCCAGGTTTTCATTGCCGCCGTACTGATTGGGGATCCACTCTCCCGGCTCGCGCGAGTAGTCGAGGTAGAGCATGGAGGCCACGGCATCGACCCTGAGGCCGTCCGCATGGAATCGTTCCAGCCAGAACAGCGCGTTGCTGATGAGAAAGCAGCGTACCTCGTTGCGTCCGTAGTTGAAGATATAGCTCTTCCAGTCGGGATGAAATCCTTTCCTGGGATCGGCGTGTTCGTAAAGGTGGGTTCCATCGAAGTTATACAGCCCATGGGCGTCCCCGGGGAAGTGCGACGGCACCCAGTCGAGGATGACGCCGATGCCTTCCTGGTGGAAGCGATCTACCAGATACATAAAGTCTTCGGGTGTCCCGAACCGGCTTGTCGGTGCATAGTAACCCGTGATCTGATATCCCCACGACCCAAAGAACGGATGCTCCATCACCGGCATGAATTCAACGTGTGTGTATCCCATGTCGCGGACATAGGCTACCAACTCGTTCGCGAGCTCGTCGTAATTCAGCGATCGGTTGTTGTCGTGCAACACCTTCTTCCACGACCCGATGTGCACTTCATAGACAGCATAAGGTCTGGCTTTTTCCGGCGCGGCCTCCCTTCTTTTTTTCATCCAGGTGTCGTCCTTCCATTTGTAATCGTGTTCCCAGACGATCGACGCCGTCAGCGGTGGTGGCTCGCAATAGAACGCGAAAGGATCGGCTTTTTCCAGCATCTCCCCGGTATGGGAGCGAATTGCATATTTGTAGGCCTCCCCCTTTCCGATGTTCGGGAAAAAACCCTCCCAGATTCCGCTTTCATCCCACCGGGCGCTGAGCGCGTGATGTCCCGGCTGCCAGTGGTTAAAGTTTCCGATCACCGAAACCGCGCTGGCGTTGGGCGCCCAGACGGCAAAGTACGTCCCACGTTCACCCCGAAACTCCATAAGATGAGCGCCCATCTTTTCGTGCAGCCGGAAGTGCTTGCCGGCTTTGAAAAGGTAGATGTCGAAGTCGGTTAGCAGGCTAAACGATTCGGTCGTTTCCACAGTGGTCTTACTTTTTCGCTTTCCCATTGATCTATGAACTCCGGCTTCTCCCGACTAATTCTTTTTTCCGGTGCGCGATTGTCGTTTGCCGGATTCGGCAAAATATCGCGTCATGTGATACAATATACCTCTCAGCGGGACAATAGCCCAATCGGGCCTGCCGTTCAATTCGTACCCCAGCTCATATACCGCCTTCTCGAGCAGGAAGGTGCGAATCAACACCTCGTGTTCATTGGTAAACTTCGCCTCGCCCAAGCGTTCGAGATAGGCGCCCATATAATATCGTGCCACATAATGCTGCCATTGCTCGGCCCACGTCTCCAGCGTTTCGCGGTCCTGCTCACGATAATTTTCGTTGAGCAGGATCTTGCCGAACGCCGCATAATGAATGGAGCGCATCATCCCTGCGACGTCTTTAAGGGGATGTTTCTTCAGCCTTCTTTCGCTGAATGAAAAGCCCGGCTCTCCTTCAAAGTCGATAATAATGAAATCGTTCCCCGTAAAGAGTACCTGTCCCAGGTGATAGTCCCCGTGTATCCGGGTCTTCACGGCACGAATGCGGGTCTTATAAATTTCACTGAAGCATTCCAGGATGTCATCCTCAAGATCGAGCACCTGTTTGGCAACTTTCCGCGTCTCGGGCACTAATCCGGAGAGCGCTTGTTTCAGCAAACTGAAACGTTCCCGCACCAGCTTTCGCAATGAGGAATACAGCGCGCGCTGATAGTTGGCCGTAAACGGTTCGGGTGCAAAGGCGGGATCTCCGTCCGGTTTCGAGGCGAGGGCGAGATGCAGCTCTGCGGTGCGCTGGCCGAGGCGCGCAATCCGCTCATAGAAGCCGCGGCCGATGAGCGTCTGAATAAGGGGTGGCGACTCTTCGAAGCTCAACACGGGCCGGTCGACAAGCGGCGGAACCTGATCACGATCGGGGCTCGCGAGCACGCGTTCATAGAACCGGCCCACAGAATCGACGGTCATCACCCACGCATCGCCCTGGTGTTCGACTTTTTCCTGCATCAACGCGAAGACGTAGGTACCTCCCCCTTCATCCCTGAGCTCTATGCTGCCGGCGTAACTCGGACTGTTTCGGAATGACGTGTTCTCCGTTAAAAAGCGTATGATCTCAGGTTCGGGATTTAATTCCGGCTCAATTTTCCGATAGAACTTAAGGAAGTATTGGTCGTTATAGATGATGGCCGTATTGCTCTGATCCGACTTTAACAAACGCGATTCCACCTCTTTTACTTTTTCCAATCGCGAGAACATACCCGAGCGAAACTGCAATACCGCGTTGCCCTCCTTAATCTGAGTATCCCGCTGGATGGATTGGAACAGGTAATCGCGGAAGGGCCTGATGTAGCTGCTGTCGAGAATAAACCCTACGGTGCCGTTAAGCTCGGCGCGGCACACAACTGCCTGCGCGGTGTATTCCGCCTTGTCCATTACCTGGTCGGCGGGTACGAAGCCCAACGGTACAAAGTAGAATTCAGGCAGTCCCTGAACGTATTGGATCTCCACTACGGCAAGGTGGTACATGTCATCGTCCACCTTTAGGGGAAATGTTTTATGAAAGCGAACCCCACCGATGGCCCTGGCTTTGCCACCAAACCACCGGCACTTCCTTACGAACAGCGGAAGGATCTTCCGCTCGACGGTGCGTACGTTGTTATAGTTGCCAAACAGTCGCTCCCATGAAACATCGGCGCGCAACTCGGGTAACTCTGCGTCGCCCTCCTGCCTGTTATTCTGCGTGTCAACCTCGAACCAGAAATAACCGTAAGGTCCGAGCGTAATGTCGTAGTCGCCATCACCGATGCGCCTGAACCGGTTCTGGCTGAACGCCTCGGTGACATCGCAATGCTTGAAATCGGAAAAGTCGAGTGCGGCCGACTGTGAGAACTGCGAAAGGTTGGCCGCGACAATCACGTGCCTGGATTCAAAAGTACGGACGAAGCAAAGGATCTTCGAGTTCGAACTATGAAGGAACCGCATGCTGCCCCGTCCAAACGCGGCGATGCGCTTACGGACAGCCACGACGTGCTTGATCCAGTGCAGCAACGAGGACGGATTTTCCTCTTGCATCCTGACGTTCACCGACTCATAGCGGTAGACCGGGTCGGTGTTCACCGGCAGATACAATTTTTGCGGATTGGCATCGGAGAACCCGGCGTTGATATTCATATCCCATTGCATCGGGGTTCTCACGCTCGCCCTGCCGCCCAGGTACACATTGTCGCCCATGCCAATCTCGTCCCCATAGTAGATCACGGGCGATCCCGGCAGCGAGAAGAGCAGCGCGTGTAGCAGTTCGATCTTCCGGCGATCGTTGTTCAGCAACGGCGCCAACCGGCGATTGATGCCGGTGTTGAAGGTTGTTCCGGGATCGTTGGCGTATGCCTTGAAGAGATAGTCTTTCTCTTCTTCTGTCACCATCTCGAGGCCCAGTTCATCGTGATTGCGGAGGAAGAGCGCCCACTGGCCTTCCGGCGGTATCTCAGGTGTCTGGCTGATGATGTCCGTTATGGGGTAGTTATCCTCCGTACGCAGCGCCAGGAAAATTCTTGGCATCAACGGATAGTGAAAGGCCATGTGACATTCATCTCCGTTGCCGAAATAGCTTGCGGCATCTTCCGGCCAGAGGTTTGCTTCAGCGATCAGGATACGGTCGTCATAGTGCTTGTCGATGTGCGACCTCAGCTTGTGCACAAACGCATGGGTTTGCGGCAGATTTTCGCAGCTTGTCCCCTCCTCTTCAAAGAGGAACGGCACAGACGACAACCGGAATCCATCGACACCCTTCTTCAGCCAGAAGTCGGCCACGCGGATCATCTCGATCTGAACTTTCGGATTATCGTAATTGAGTTCAGGAAGGTGCCGCCCAAAGCGACTCCAATAGTAAGCGCCCGCCCCCTCGTCCCATGTCCAGTTCGATCTGTTTGAACCCAGGGTCCGCGCATCGGCATACCGGCTGTTGTCGTCACTCCATACGTAATAGTTTCGCGCAGCACTGGAGCCTTTCTCCATTCTGGCTTTCCTGAACCACGGATGTTCGTCAGAGGTGTGGTTCAGGATGAGTTCGATGATCACCCGCATTCCACGACGCTTCGCTTCCTTGAGGAAAGCCCGGAAGTCGGTCATGGTACCGTACTCCGGCGCCACTTCGCAATAGTCGGTCACATCATACCCGTCATCGTGCAATGGTGACGGGTAGAACGGTAAAAGCCAGATCGTGTTGACGCCCAGGTCTTCGAGGTAGTCAAGTTTTCGAATAAGGCCGGGGAAATCGCCAATGCCGTCGCCATTGCTGTCGTGAAAAGCGCGGACCGACAGCTCGTATATAACGGCATCTTTGTACCAGAGCTTTCGACCGTTTTTCAGCTTAGCGCTCATCACTGATTCGATTCGTGGATTTCCAGCTTGAACAGGTGAAAGGGCATCACAAACGGATCAAGCTCTACGTAGTTCCATTCCTGGGTCCAGGTGTAGTGCTCGTCCGTAATGAGATCATGAAGCTTGATATTGAGTGGCCACTGCACTTTCAGTGTATCCATAGGCAGTTGCACATATCCGGAGTGCCGCGAATGCGGGTCCAGGTTCACGACAATCAGGAAGATGCTTTCCAGATCGTCGGTAGCTTTCAGATACGCGATCAGGTGCGGGTTCTCAATGTTGAGAAACCTGACGTTCCAGGTCGATTGGAGCGCAGCGTGATCTTTGCGCGCTTTGTTGAGCAGCGTGATGATATCCGTCATCCGGTTCGTCTTCTTCCACGCATACTGCTTGATCTCGTACTTTTCGGAATCAAGGTATTCTTCCTTGCCCTCTACGGGCACGTTTTCGCAGAACTCATACGGCGGTCCGTAGATACCATAGTTCGACGACAATGTGGCGGCCAGGGCCACGCGAATAATGAATATGTTCTCTCCCTGGTGCTGCAGGTGATACGGCAGGATATCGGGTGTATTCGGCCAGAAGTTCGGGCGAAAATAGTTGCGAAGTTCAGTGCCTACAAGTTCGGTGACATACTCCTGCAACTCGTTGCGCGTGACACGCCAGGTAAAGTAGGTATACGATTGCGTGAAGCCGACACGTGCCAGCGCTGCCATCACTTTAGGACGGGTAAACGCTTCAGAAAGGAAGATGATATCCTCATACTTGCGGTTCACTTCCGCGATCACCCATTCCCAAAAGGGTATGGGTTTTGTGTGCGGGTTGTCGACACGGAAAATCTTTACGCCCTGTTCGATCCAGTAGAAGAACACCGATCGGAGTTCTTCCCATAGCGCTTTCCAGTCGTCCGTCTCGAAATTAAACGGATAGATATCCTGGTACTTCTTTGGCGGATTTTCGGCGTATTGAATCGAACCGTCAGGTCTGGTGCGAAACCATTGCGGGTGTTCCCTGACATAGGGATGATCGGGTGCGCACTGAAAGGCAATATCCATGGCGATATCGATACCCATCTCTGACGCCGCCTCGATGAGCGCACGAAAGTCGTCGACTGTACCCAGTTCAGGATGAATGCTTTTGTGCCCACCGTGTTTACTGCCGATGGCCCAGGGTGATCCCGGTTCACCCGGCGTTGAACGCTCGGAGTTGTTCTTGCCTTTTCGGTTGACCTCTCCTATGGGATGGATCGGCGGCAGGTACAGCACATCAAAGCCCATTGCCTGGATGCGGGGCAAGAGTCGAATCACATCGCGGAACGTTCCATGCCGGCCCCCTTCCAGCGCCGCCGACCTCGGGAACAGTTCATACCATGTGCTGAAGTTTGCTTTCCGGTGTTCGACCCGCACCTGAAGTTCTTGCTCGTAAACTGCCGCGTGCTGGATGAGCGGATAGCTACGGACGATATCTCCGAACTCGCGACTTAACACCTGTTCCCTGGCCACAGCGTGGCGGGAAGCATCTTGCATAAGCGCGGCAAGGTCAGCCACCCTCGGTGTTACGTCCGAGACCCCGGCGGTGGCGGCCAGAAGTAAGTTGGCGCCTTCTAGCAGTTCCACGGGAGCATCCACACCAGCAGCCGCCTTCTTTCGGAAGCCGTCGTACCACGTATCCAGGTGGTCGATCCAGGCCTTTACGGTAAAGCGGTACGTGCCCTTCTCCGAAGTGGTGAAGGAGGCGCGCCAGCTGTCGTTGTTTTCGTGAACCATCTCCGCGCGTGTCCACTCTTTTTCCGATTCATGGCGATACAGCAACAGCGCGCGAATATGATCATGGCCGTCGGCGATAATATCGGCGGTTACATCGACGCGCTCACCTACCGTGCGCTTTGCCGGGTAGCGTCCACCATCCACCGATGGTTGCACATTGGCGATGAGAACCCGTACCCTTCCATTCGCGTCCACAGCCATGCGTCGTGCGCTATTTGATTTTGAAAATAAAGCAACTGTACGGTTTCACGAGCAATTCGAAGCTCATATTCTCATCAAATCCAACCTCG
The DNA here is from genome assembly GCA_035304385.1 of Cyclobacteriaceae bacterium. Taxonomy (GTDB): domain Bacteria; phylum Bacteroidota; class Bacteroidia; order Cytophagales; family Cyclobacteriaceae; genus ZC4RG29. Next base: position 22,592 of record DATGQD010000071.1, on the reverse strand, counting down.
ATTTCTTTCCACAGGAGATCGCGTGCTATATAAATTTCTTCATCGTCAAATCCGGCTGCGTCAAGGACTTCAGGCGGTATCTGAAAACGGGCGGTTCGCGGTTCGCTGTTGAAGCTGTTGATGACGAGCATTTTTTCTTCAGGAGACACTCTTAAGAATGCGTGCATGTCCGGTGTAATGTTGCCGTTGTTTACGTTGAAGGCCGTGAGGTCGTAATAATCTCCGGCGGTGAATGCGGGGTTGGATCCGGCAAGCGTGAGTACGTCGGCGTAGAACATGCGCAGCGTATTCTGTTCCATCGAAAGCAACTCGCCATCGAATGCGCCTCCGTTCATCCACTTTTGATGCTCCGGCACACCCCAGTAATCGTATATGGTTGTGCGGCCATCATCGCCGGAGAATCCCTCCTCGCCGGCACCCGGTTCTCCCACTTCCTGCCCGAAATAGATCATGACCGGTCCGCGGTCGATGGTTGCACTGATCACCATGGCAGGGCATCCTTTCCAGATGTCGCCTGCGAAGAACTTCGAGGCCAACCGCTGCTCGTCATGGTTCTCCATAAAATGCAGCATATTGTGGTTGATGCCCTTTAGCCGTTGCTGGATTTCGTCTATAGCCGTGGTGCTTCCTTTTCCGGCGATAAGATTTCGGAGCGTGTCGTAGAGCAGGACTTTGTCGTAGAGGAAATCAAACGAACCCTCGCTGAGGTAGGTCCTGTATTGATCAGGGTTATAGATCTCGGCGATAAAAACAATCTCCGGATTCACTTCCTTCACCTGGGGTATTACCCAGTTCCAGAATTCCACCGGAACCATTTCAGCCATGTCGCAACGAAAGCCGTCAACGCGCGGCGCCCAGAAGAGCAGGACGTCTTTCATTTTGTTCCAGGTATCGGGGATCGGGTCAAACGACTTTGTGCCACCGCCCTGGATGTCGACGCCGTAGTTCAGTTTAACCGCCTCAAACCAATCGTCGACGGAAGGGTCCGGACGGAACTGGTCGTTGGCCGTCGCCTTCGCCGGCGATTCTTCGTATCGTCCCTCCATGCCCGGAGGCAAGGTCCTGGCAGGCGCTACGAAAGACGTACCCGGGAGGTAATAGAAATTGTTATTAGGGTGATAGGCCACCGTGGCGTCGTCATCTTCACCAAAGTCGACTACACCCTCCGGTTTATTGTCGGAACGATAAGCGCGCGCCACGTGATTCGGCACGAAGTCGATAATCGCTTTAAGGCCTGCTGCATGCGTTCGTTCGATGAGCGCCTCGAATTCTTTCATTCGGTCCGGTACGTTAACCGCGAGGTCCGGGTCAACGTCGTAGTAATCACGAATGGAATAGGGTGAACCGGCGATACCTTTCACGACGGCGGGATCATCGGCCGGGATGCCGTGTTCGGAATAATCGGAGAGTGTGGCATGCTCCAGCACGCCCGTATACCACACGTGGGTGATGCCCATGTCGCGGAGCATAACCAACGCGGTATCGGTAATGTCGTTGAATTTACCCACACCGTTGACATCCCGCGTGCCGTACTTCTGGTTGACTTGCATTTTGTTTCCGAACAGGCGGGGCAGCATCTGGTAAACGATCATCCTCCCGGGCGGTTTCGACGTGCTCACTTGTGGGATTTTTTCTTTAGGAGAAGAACAGAACGTGAATAGAAAGGGCAGACATAGACCAAGCAGCAGTACCGATCTTTTCATGAACAACCGTTTATTTTTTTGTCGCTTTTTTCGGGTCGATCCCTAACCTTCGCGACATCCCGGAGGATATCACGTCCCTGCAAACGACACCAGAACACAAAGGGGCCGATGTGCCTTCAATTTAGACATTTGAAGATGAAAAAAAAGCGATTGCGGTGAATATAGGCCCTTGCTCCTGCCGGAGCCAAGGGATCAGGTATGTCAGCGCTGCAGTCGTTTCCAGCGGATCAGGTGCATGACGAGAACAGCCACGCAGATCAGTAGTCCCAGAAATTCGCGCGACTCTTCAATGTAGGGATACTCCATTTTGGCAATATCGTCGAACAACAAACTTTTGTTGTCGCGACTCAGCCATTCGCTCACACCCGGATAGTAGGAAATGCCATAAGCAACGAGGATCACACCCAGCACTGCCAATGCTTTCGGCAGGTATACGTTGAACGCCGCCAGCACGCACGTAGCTGCCATCAGTCCATAGATAAGAATCCAGATCAACGGATCGGGGTCATTGACCTGCACGAAGGCAAAGATCAGAAACATGACGGCAAGGACGAGGTTGAAAATGCGCATGCTGTGGTTACGTGTATCTAAGGGTCAAAGATCTGAAAAGTATCCGGCGCATAACCAAAAAATGCCACACGCGGTGGCACTTTTTGTTATCTGCGGGAAAGATCACAAGATCTTCCTGAGGTTTTCGATACAAATCCTCGCACTTTCGATTGAGGGCCGGGTGAAAAACTCCTGTTCTACATAGAAGTGTTTCATACCGGATAATTGAGCCTGGGCAAAAATCGGCTTGAAGTCGATCGAACCATTGCCCACCTCCGTGTTGCGGTCAGGCATCTGCTTGTCGCGATCCTTGACGTGCCACTGGTGGAAACGCTTCGGGTACTTCTTAAAATACGCCAACGGATCCTGCCCGGCTACCACCACCCAATAGAGATCCATCTCCATGCTTACGAGTTTCGGATCGAGTTCTTCGAGCATGACATCGTAGAGCAATTTGCCGTTGCCGGCGTCTTTGAATTCAAAGTCGTGGTTGTGGTATCCGATTTTCATGCCGTACTGCTTGCAGACCTCTGCACCCTTGTTAATGCTTTCGCATACGGCCTTGATGCCATCGAGGGTCCGGTCCTCCTCGCCCAGCCAGGGAACACAGGCATACGACATGCCCAGCGCCTTTGCGTCGGCAACCGTACGCTCCCAGTCGTTTCTGACAAGGTCGATGCCGAAGTGGCCGCTGACGGTTTTCATACCGAGGGCCTTCACTTCGTTACCGAACTCGGCGACCGTCAGTCCGAACAGTTTTCCATCCTGGTAGCCGTAAGTTTCCAGCTCGGTATAGCCAAATGAAGCGAGTTGCTTCAGTATCCCCTTGGGATCATCATTGATCACATCCTTCAGGGTGTACAGCTGGATACCGATCCTGCGTTTCTTAGCTGCAGGTTCTGCTATGGCGGGTGCAGCCAGCATTCCAGCCATGGCCAGAGCCGAGGCGTGAATAAAATCTCTTCGTCTCATGGTGTATTGGTTTTCGGTTCTTACGGCGTTATCAGCTGGTTATTCGCCTGTCTCGCCATCCAGCGACAGCACATACATGGCCATCTTTTCAGCGTCTTCCTGGCTTACGTTGGGATGCGGATTCATCATGATCTCGCCCCAAACACCGCTTCCGCCTTCAATAATCTTCTTGGCCAGCATTTTCACGTTAGCATCCGTGAACTCATACTTTTTAGCGACCTCTGCATGGGCCGGACCGATAATCTTATTGGTAGGGTGATGGCAGGTATTGCAGTCGCTACCGTCTACAAGCGCTTTACCTTCAGCAATCAGTTCGGCTGAATTCCCTGCGGGGGCAGCGGTATCTTCCTCCTCGGCAGCGGGCGGCGCGGGTTCGGCAGTCTGCGGCTGCTGTGTCTCATCGCCGGGTATTTCGTATTCACCGTAGGCGTCGTCAGTTTTCGATTCTTCACTTTTTCCACCTCCACACGAAGTCAGCAAAGATGCTGACATGGAGAGGACCAGGGCAACTACTATTGAACGTTTCATAAACATTATTGTACTATCATTTGGTAAGTCCTAAAATGCGCCGGTTGAGTTTTTGGTCGACACCCGCTGATGCGAAGTCGTCGAACGCTTTCTCCGTGACGCGTATAATGTGATCCTGTATGAACGGCGCTCCTTCGGCCGCGCCTTGTTCGGGATGCTTGATGCAACACTCCCACTCGAGCACCGCCCACCCGTCGAAGTTGTACTGAGCAAGTTTTGAGAAGATCGACTGAAAATCTACCTGGCCGTCGCCGAGGGAGCGGAACCGGCCGGGGCGGTCAATCCAATCCTGGTAGCCGCCGTACACGCCGCTCTTTCCGGTGGGATTGAGTTCCGCATCCTTGACGTGGAACATTCTGATAAATTCGTGATAGAAGTCGATATATTGGAGGTAATCGAGGTGTTGCAGTACGAAGTGACTGGGGTCATAGAGTATGTTGGCGCGCGGGTGTTTACCCGTCGCCTCATAAAAGCGTTCGAAGGTTATGCCGTCGTGAAGGTCTTCTCCGGGGTGAATTTCATAGCAGACATCGACACCGGCTTTGTCGAACGCGTTGAGGATAGGAAGCCAGCGCTTGGCCAGTTCTTTAAATCCCTCGTCGACCAAACCTGCCGGCCGTTGTGGCCACGGATAGACGGTGTGCCACATCAGCGCGCCTGAGAATGTGGCGTGCGCGTTCAGTCCCAGGTTTTTGCTTGCCCTGGCGGCATACTTGAGTTGGTTCACCGCCCAGGCTGTCCGTTCCTTTGGCTTTTTTCTCACGGACTTTGGTGCAAAGCCGTCGAACAATTCGTCGTACGCCGGGTGGACGGCGACGAGCTGGCCTTGCAAGTGTGTCGACAATTCGGTGATCTCCAGACCGAACTGCTCCACGGTTCCGCGAATCTCGTCGGCGTAGGTCTTGCTTTCGGCAGCTTTTTGCAGGTCGATACAACGGCTGTCCCACGTCGGTATCTGGACGCCTTTATATCCTAACGATGCCACCCATTGACAGATCGACTCCAGGCTGTTGAACGGCGCCTCGTCGCCCATAAACTGTGCTAGAAATATTGCGGGTCCCTTTATGGTCTTCATGATGCGTGCGTTTGAATGTGAGCGATTACTTCAACTTCGTCCATTTCCGTGACGAGTTAGACGAGCGGACGACGGTGTCGACGAAACTCATGCCGCGAACGCCATCGTTGACGTCGGGGAAGTCATATTTTGCCGGGTTGATCTTCCGGCCGGGCTTGTAGTCGCGTACCGCCTTCGTAAACGCGCGGTAAATATTGGCGAACGCCTCCAGGTATCCTTCGGGGTGACCGGAGGGTGTACGGATAAATGCCTTCGCGTCGTCCGACAAATAGCCCCATCCGGCGCGCAGGATTTCGCGTGGACGGTCGAGCCATTTCAATATCAACGTGTTGGGTTCTTCCTGGCGCCATTCCAGTCCACCCTTTTCGCCATAAACCCGGATGTTGAGGTTGTTCTCTTCGCCGGCGGCAACCTGGGTAGCCATGAGGGTGCCGGAAGCGCCGTTGTCGAACTTCAGCAGCATAGAGCTGTCGTCGTCGATCTTACGGCCCTTCACCATAATATTAAGCAAGGCACAGATCTCGGTGATGCGTGCGCCGGTGATATACTCTGCCAGGTTTGCCGCGTGTGTTCCGATGTCGCCGATAGCGCCACCGGCGCCCGACTGCTTCGGGTCCGTACGCCACGAGGCCTGGGCGTTGCCGGTCTTTTCGACCATGGTGGAAAGCCATCCCTGCGGATATTCCGCATAAACCTTACGGATCTTTCCGAGTTTTCCTGAAGAAACGATTTTGCGCGCCTCTTTTACCATGGGGTATCCGGTGTAGGTATGGGTCAGGGCCAGGATCAGGCCGGTCTTTTCCACCAGGCGTTTCAGGGTCTTGGCTTCTTGTAATGAAAAGGCGATGGGCTTCTCAACGACAACGTGGAATCCATTTTCGAGGGCCATCTTGGACGGGCCAAAGTGGACGTGGTTGGGCGTAACCACCGACACGAAGTCCATCCGCTCGTCGGCAGGAAGGTCCTTTTCCCTTTCGAACATTTCCTGGTATGTACCATACACCCGGTCTGGGTTGAGATAGAGGGATTTACCTGTTTCTTTCGATTCAGCGGGATCGATGCTGAAGGCTCCGCATACCAACTCTATCTGTCCATCGATTCCAGCTGCTTTCCTATGTACCGGACCGATAAAGGAGCCGAGGCCTCCTCCTACCATCCCCATGCGTAATTTTCTTGCCATGCGTGCAAATAGTGATTAAGGTTATTGAGAAATTGCTGTTTTTGAGGGCGATAAGTAAGGAAATAATTGTGAAAGGTGAAAGCCGCTTTACCCTGATAGTTCTCATATCGTTCGACAGAAGCAAGGGTCGGCCGCTCCGCGTGGCGGCGGCACCTCAATGCCCGTGCGAGGCAGCGTGACTTTTCCGGCCGGCGAATGGGCGATGAAGTCCCGGGTGGCCTTAGCGGTCACCAGTCAGAAGTGGTGGGGTCGGATTTGCAGGTAAAGTGATCGTTGATGGCCTGGTTGAGGAGTCCGAGCATATTCGGCCGGCACCAATCCTGTGCCAGCAAGGTAGCACTCTTAATGGTAGCGTAGGCCGTCATCGGCTCGGGCGCGGTAATGTTCTTGTAGCCAATGTTCCCCTTCATGGTGATGTCATCCAGTGTGATGCGGTAACGACCGTCCCGAACCTGAATGGTCAACTTGCCACCAAACCGGCCCGTCTGGATGATGTGCGGTGTGCCCATCTGGGGGAATTTGAATTTTTTGTAATCGACCACAAAATCGGAAAGCGTGGCGGTAAGCGTTCCCTCGTTTAGTTGAACGTCTTTGACACTCGGGGTCGCCCGCAGCACGGAGTCGAGTTGCTCGACGGTCATGTAGGAGCAGTCGAACACATGCTGGTAGATGATCCGGTTTTCAAAGATCCGGAAGTCGCCATAGGTGGACGGTTGGGCCAGACCCGGGAGGGACACAACCATCAAAAAAATGATTAATCGCATGATGCGCAACGGTTTACAGATTAGGTTAGGTACCCTACAAAAATACGGTGGAGCCCGGGTCGCTCCTTCCCTGAGTCGGCCATTCTCAGCATGGGGCGACGGATGACTGACTGGCGCCGTCTGACGGCCGCAAGCCCATCGGCAGGCCACACAAACGGTTGCACAAAAACAATTTTAAGCCCATATTGGGGCTACTTAAACCTTAAACCTCATGGAAAAAGCTATCAATGCCAACCGGCTGTTTATCGCCAGTTGTCTCGCACTCCTCACTACCGCCTTTGCATTTGGAATTCGGGCCGGCATCATGAATGACCTGGTGGCCGACATGAGCCTTACCGACACCCAACTCGGATGGATCAACTTCATGGGCATTTTCGGTTTTCCGATTGCAACCCTCGTGGGAGGCCCACTCTATAATACGCTGGGTCCCCGCCGCATCGGAAACGTGGCCTTCATCTGTCACATACTTGGTATCACGTTCTCCATCCTTTCCAATAGCTTTTATACCCTGTTCTTCTCGACCTTCTTTATCAGCTTCGGAAACGGAATGGTGGAAGCGGCCTATAACCCGATGATCGCTTCCATGTACCCGGAGAAAAAGGCTACTATGCTGAACCGTTTTCACGTTTGGTTCCCCGGTGGTATAGCCATTGGTTCGGTGCTGGTATTGCTCGTTAACAATATGGGTGGCAGCTGGCAAGCCAAGCTGGCCATCATGTACGTTCCGGCATTCATATACTTCTTCATGTTCCGGGGACAGACGTTCCCCAAAACCGGCGGCACAGAAACCGCTTCGACCGCTGACAACGTTAAAGCCATTTTCAGCTCTCCGCTGTATTGGGTAATGCTCGTACTAATGGTGATGACCGCCACTACGGAGCTTGGTACCCAGGCCTGGGTTGAACGGATACTCGCCGCGTCAGGCGCTCAGCCGCTCCTGGTGCTCGCGCTCGTCACCGTGCTGATGGCGGTCGGACGACTCTTTGCGGGTCCGCTTATTCACCGGTTGAACATCTCAGGTGTACTGCTGGGATCAGCAATCATTTCAGCCGTTGCCATCTACACCATGCACATGGCCACGGGAGGCATGGTGTACATCGCTGCGATTCTGTTCGCCATCGGTGTCTGCTATTTCTGGCCTACCATGATATCGTTTATCGCTGAATATCTACCGCGCACCGGCGCGCTCGGGCTGTCGCTCATGGGCGGTGTCGGAATGCTCGGTGTCTCGATCTTCCAACCGATCATCGGTGGATGGATTGACGGCCACAGGGCTGCGAAAGCCGCTGAAGGACTTACGGGAGAAGCCCTGGAACTGGCAGCAGGCCAGGCAACGCTGGCGAACATCGCCATTCTCCCGATAATCCTGACCGTGGCGTTCATCATCCTTAACATCTACATGATTCGGGCATACAAGAAAGGCGCGACGGCAGCAGCACATTAAGCACGTAAAAGCACGCAGGCGGAAGGGATGAAATTTTTCGGATTGATACCCGCTGGCGGAATCGGCAGCAGGCTGGGAAATATTCCCTGTAGCAAAGAGGTGTACCCGGTAATCCGAAAAACGGAGAACGGCATTGAGCGCAGCGTCATCTGCGAAAACCTCATCCGGTATTACCGACTCGCCGGCATCACCGAGATCCTTTGCATCCTCCGTCAGGGCAAGTGGGATATCCCCGCCTATCTGCGCGACGGCGCCGAGTTGGGTGTAAACATCGCTTACCTGGTGATGACCCATCCCTACGGGACGCCGTTCACGCTGGACCAGGCCTACCCTTTTGTCAAAGGGCACGGTGTAGCGCTGGGGTTTCCCGATATGGTCTGCACCCCGGAAGATCACTTCGGAGGTCTTAAGGAGAAGTTGATCCAGACCGACGCCGATGTCGTGCTGGGTGTCATAAAGACGAGTAAGTATAAGTCGTGGGACATGCTCTCCTTCGACGGCGACGTCCTCACCGACATTGTTATAAAGGAAGATCGGCCCGACCTCACCTACGGATGGGCCTTCGCCGTATGGGGGCCCGCCTTCACTGAGTTTCTCCACAGTCAGGTCTCACAACGCCTTGCCGATAACAACGTTCAAGGCTCACGTGCTGACGGCACAGCACGTGAGCTCTATATCGGCGACATCGTCCGCGCCGCCATGAAAGAAGGCCTCCACGTCGACTACGTAAAATTTGACGACGGCACCGCCCGGGATATGGGGACGCCGGGGGAATTGGTGGAATATCTTAGCCAGGAATAGAGGCAGACGCAGATGCAGATGCAGAGGTTAACCAGAGTGTTCGGTGTAAAAGGGACGATTGGGTCTATTGCGTCTGCAACTGCCCCTGCATCTGCATCTGCAACTGCGTCTATTCCAAAATCGCCGCTGCTCCATACGCCGAGCCCAACGGGGTGTGGGAGGCTTCGATACAGAGCTCGGGGAGGAAGTGCTTGAGGAGGGTGATATACAGCTCATTGTCGACGAAGCCTCCATCGACGAACACTTTCTTCACCGGGGAGCGACCCAGCGCAAGACGTATCGAGGCGACCTGTAAGCGGACGAGGCCCCAGATAACGTGGTGGTATGCTTCTTCATACGATGCGCATCCCTGGGGATCCCACTTTACGGGACGAAACACATCCGCGACGAGCTTATCGTTATTCAGCACCTCCGGATAATACAGATTATCCACAGCCCCTCCTTCGATGGCGCGAAGGAAACTCGGGTTGAGCCGAATCTGCTTGTAGTATTTTGTATCGCGGTCGAATAGCCGGTTCAGGGTTTTCAGCTGGTGATCCAATTCGTGCCCCAGAAAAAGTCTGGACGCTTTAACGGGATTGCCGGAAGGGGTAAGATAATTGAGACAGTCGCGCTCCAGTTCTTCGCGTGTGAGGTTCTCCTCAGTGAAGGGATTCATGGTAATACTCCAGGTACCCGTCGACACCAACAGGAAGGGATCCGGCGAACGCGTCAGGTAAGCGGCGAGCGCGGAAGAGCTGTCGTGTATTCCGACACCCACCCGAAACGACTTTCCCTTGCGGGTCACCTCGAAAGCGGTAGCGGTCGGGACCATGTCGGGAAACAAGTCGAGAAACCCTTCCTCTTTTACCCAGGAATGATATGTTGATCGGTTAAAGTCCCACAGCTTTGTGTGACATCCCACCGACGTGGGTTCGGTGACCATCTTTCCCGTCAGGGCATACGACAAGTACTGGGGAAAGTGCAGCGTATGGCGAACCTTCCGGAACAGTTCCGGGCGTTCATATTTTAGCCAGTACAACTGAAGCCCCGAATTCAACATGCCGAGAAAGGGCGAGGCCGTGGCGAGGTCGTGGTCGGTGGCGCCGTACGCAGCCTGAAATTGCGATGCAAGTTTGGAAGGAAAAGGCTTAAGATAATTGTACAGTGGGGTGACCGGCTTCCCTTCTCCGTCGAGGTGTACCAGCGTGGCGCCGTAGGTGGAGAAGTTGACTGCACGCAAAATAAAGTCGGGGTTGCCGAGCAGTCCGTCCAGAATTTGTTCGATCCACCCGACAATCGCTAGCGGATCATCGCAGGGATAGCCGTCTTCGTCTTCAGTGGTCGGCAATTCCGCGTACACGTTGCGAATTTCTTCCAGCGCCTCATTGAAGAGAAAGTATTTTTTGTTGGTCTTGCCGATGTCGAATACTGCGGTGACAACTCTGGCCATAGATCTATAATCCCGTCGACACCGTCTTCATTCCCCGCTCACTGATCAATTGCTTACGTACATCCAGGGAACGGAACGTCCGGATGGGGTCAAGCGCGCCGCCTGCGGTCAGTCTTGCCTCTGCCAGTAACGGCCGCAGGTCAGCGCGATACGCGTTCTGCAAAATTTCCTGGGCAATGACGGTGTCGCAGTTCTCCCGGGCCGCTTCGAGCTCGTCACGATCGACCAGCAACGCCTGCGCGTATGCTAACTTAATGGCTTCGACAGACTGAAGCAGGTCTTCCAGCGGGTCCTTTACATTATGGCTTGCATCGATCATCCACGCGGGCGTAGGGTTTGAAGATGCCGGATTTTCCATGCCGTACACGAGCTCATTGAAAATAAGAAACAACTGATACGGCTTGATGCTTCCTACGGTGAGATCGTCGTCGCCGTACTTGGAGTCATTGAAATGAAATCCTCCCAGCTTGCCTTCCATCATAAGTGTCGCGACAATCTGCTCAATGTTTGTGTTTGGCAGATGGTGTCCCAGGTCGACCAAGGTAAAGGCTTTCTCTCCGAGTTTGTTGGCCAACAGGAAAGATGTACCCCAGTCCTGAATTACGGTTGAGTAGAAATTCGGTTCATACGGTTTGTACTCAATGAACAACTTCCAATCAGCGGGAAGCGCGGCATAAATTTCCTGAAGGGAAGCATAGGTGCGCTGAAACGCTTTGGCAAAGTTGAGTTGTCCCGGAAAGCACGACCCATCGGCAAGCCACACCGTGAGCGCCGTCGATCCCAGTTGCTTTCCATATTCGATCACTTCGATGTTGTGGTCTACGGCGTGTTTACGCACGGACTTATCGGTATGCGCGAGCGAGCCGTACTTGTAGCTTACGGGCTGATCGGGCTGGTCCTGAAACGTATTCGAGTTAACCGCGTCGAATTCGAGGCCGAGTTCGTTCGCCAGGGCCTTTATCTCAGATGCGTTCTTCGGGATATCCCAGGGAATGTGCAGCGATATGGCGCCGCTGGACCGGTTGAGCGCGTGGAGCAGGCCGACGTCCAGGATTTTTTCTTCCAGGCTGCGGGGTTCGCCGCCGCCGGGAAAGCGGGCAAAGCGGGTACCGCCAGCGCCCAATGCCCAACTGGGCACGGCAATCTGCAATGCCGCTATTTTGGTAAGGAGGGCGTCGACATCATGCCCGTCTACGGTTAGGCGGGACGCAAGAAAGTCGAAGGCTTCACGATGGCGCGCCTCATGCCGGCGATTCTGTTCACCGACCTGGTCAGCAAGTATCCTCATATCTTATCGCACGAACGCGGCTGCCACACCGCCATCCACATTGATAACATTCCCTGTGCTTTTGTTCAGATGGCCACCCACCAGCACAAAGACGCCATTGGCTATGTCGTCAACGGAAATGATCTCGTTCAAGATAGTTCTTTTTGCGTAAAACGCGGGCAACTCCTCGACGGTGACGCCGTACGCCTTGGCCCGGCCCTGCGCCCACTCCCCTTCCCATATTTTGCTGCCTTCGATGACAGCATCGGGATTCACGACGTTTACGCGGATTTTGTCCTTACCCAACTCTGCGGCGAGCAACCGGCTCATGTGGATTTGCGCGGCCTTCGCCGTTCCGTAGGCCACATTGTTGGGTCCGGATACCAGCGCATTCTTGCTGACGATATTCACGATGTCTCCCCCCAGCGCCTGGGCGCGCAACACCTCGACGGATGCCCGGGATACTTCGAACTGCCCTTTAACGATGACGTCGTTCAGCAAATCCCAGTCGGCCGACGTGGTTTGCTCAAGGGGCTTGGAGATAGCAAGGCCGGCGCAGTTGACCACAATGTCCACCCCACCAAAAGCGAGGCACACTTCGGCAAGCGCTTCGCGCACCGAGCTTTCGCTGGTCACATCCACGACCGTCCCGGCACCTACGTCGCGAGAAAATTCGTCGACGGCTTCGCGGAGTCGGTCCTCATGAAGGTCGACAACAAACACACAGGCTCCTTCCGAAGCAAGTTTGGTTGCTATCGCCTTTCCGATACCGCCCGCCCCACCGGTTATAAAAGCAATCTTGCGCGACAACGGCTTTTCTTTCGGCATGCGCTGCAACTTGGCCTCTTCCAACAGCCAGTACTCGATGTCAAAAGCTTCCTGTAAGGGCAGCGCTACATATTCTGAAACAGCCTCGGCGCCTTTCATCACATTGATGGCGTTGATGTAAAACTCGCTCGCAACACGTGCTGTCTGCTTATCCTTGGAGAATGAGAACATCCCTACACCGGGCCACAGGATGATCACAGGATTTGGGTCGCGCATAGCAGGGCTTCCCGGCCGCTTGTGACGTTCGTAGTAGTCGGCATACTCCTTCCTATAATTTTCAAACGGCGTCTCAAGCTTCTTCTTTACTTCGGCGAGGTCGCAAAGATCGGCAGTAGCCGGAAGGTCGAGCACCAGGGGCCTGATCTTGGTGCGTAGAAAGTGGTCGGGACAACTCGTACCCAGAGGCGCGAGCCTGCGGAGATCTTTACTGTTGATAAATTCAAGTACCCGTTCGTCGTCGGTAAAGTGTCCCACCATGCGGGCATACGCCGACGCCAGGCCTCGCAGCACGGGCGCCAGACGCGATGCCTGTTTACGGCGGGCGTCGGGGTCAAGCGACTCCAACTCAACTCCGCCGAATACGGGCCTGCGCTTACCATAGTTTTCGTTCAGGTAGGCCGACGCCTTGTCGATAACTTCCAGGCTATTGATATAACATTCATACGATGTGTCGCCCCACGTGAAGAGGCCGTGTCCACCCAGCATGATACCTCGAATTCCTGGATTTTCATTCACGGCCTTTTCGAGTTGCAGGCCGAGATCGAAACCGGGACGTTGCCAGGGCACCCACGCAATCTGATTGTCGAATAATTCACGCGTAATGGCCTCGCCATCTTTCGAAGCCGCTATCGCGATAGCAGCGTCGGGGTGTAAGTGGTCGATGTGTTTGAATGGGAGAAACGCGTGCAGCGGCGTGTCGATGGAAGGGGCCTTCGAATCCAGGTCGAAGATGCAATGGTTAAACAGGTTCACCATCTCATCTTCAAATTCCAGCCCCCGGTATACGTTCTTGAGTGCGCGCAGTTTGTCGAGATAGAGACCCGCCAGACCTTTACGCGTGAGCGTGCCAATATCCCCCCCGGAACCCTTCACCCACATGACCTCTACGGGCTTTCCTGTTAAGGGGTCGTTTTCGGTGGTCTTGCAGCTGGTGTTACCGCCGCCGTAATTCGTAATGCGCAAATCTGCGCCCAGGATATTGGAGCGGTATATGAGCAAGGCTATCTCATCGTCACCAAGCGCCGCTTCCTTGTCCTTGTCCCAAAGGTAATCTACGTACTGAAACATTTTCGTTGCTAACTGCATGTCGTTTTTGGAGTGTGTTCTAGATAAAAAAGAAGTAAATAGGCTGCATAATCCAAAGTGAACAAAATTATCCCGATACGGAAGGTTTTGTATCCTGTTCTGTACTGATAAACAGAGCCTGATCCGGCTACGGGTATATAACATTTCGGTGTGCAGAAAATTCCAAAGCCGAACCGCCGCAGAGCAATCGATTGCTCTCATTCCAAATTTTGCCGTAAATGCTACAACGTGACCGATATCCGGTGTATGTTTAAGATTAGGATGGATAGGATGGATGGGATTTGAAGGATTAGGAAGATTGGTCGCATATTGAGGAACCCATGAATGTCGGATTGTTTATTCCCTGTTATATTGATCAGTTCTACCCCCGGACCGGGATTGCTACCTATGAGGTGCTTCGCCGCCTGGATCTTAACGTCGACTACCCCGACGGACAGACGTGTTGTGGCCAGCCCGTCGCCAACGCCGGGTTCGCTTCCTATGGCGGCGACGCCCTGCGGCTATTTGCCGACAATTTCAGCAGGTACGATTACATCGTGGCTCCTTCCGGCAGTTGTGTACTGCATGTGAAAGAACACATAGCCCATTATACCGACACGGCTACAGCGAACAAGATCCGCTCGTCGCTGTATGAGTTTTGTGAGTTTCTCACTGATGTAGTCGCATATCAAGGCGATGGCTTGCGGTTTCCTCATAAAGTCGGTCTTCATTCCGGGTGCCACGGACTGCGCGGACTGCGACTCACACGGGCTTCGGAATTGCATGAACCGTATTACAACAAACCACAGCGCCTGTTGCAAAAGGTGCAAGGCCTTCAACTCGTTGAACTCGACAGGCCCGATGAATGCTGCGGCTTTGGGGGCACCTTTGCCGTAACCGAAGAAGCCGTCTCCGTACGAATGGGTGAAGATCGAATCGACGATCACTTAAATCACGGTGCGGAAATTATCGCCGGCACGGATATGTCATGCCTCATGCACCTCGAAGGCATTCTCAGACGCCGTAACCTCAAGACAAAGGTGATGCACATCGCGGAGATCCTGGATGAAGCGTGGCAGTTACATCGGCAACCCGGACCGCAACAGGTTTAATATGCCCCGGATTGTTTACGGTCCAATCACCCAGTTGCTGACGATGGCCTCGCTGCCGCGAAAGGGCGCCATCCCTGACGCATCAATGCAGGTCGTCTCGGATGCCGGAATACTCGTGGAGGATGGCCGCATTGTGACGGTGGGTTCGTTTCATGAGTTAAAGACATCAGGTACCGTAGTGGAAACAGGCGTTCCCTGTGTTGTCGTGCCCGGCCTTATCGACACACACACCCACCTTTGCTTTGCAGGATCGAGAGCGGCGGATTATAGCAACAGGATATCCGGAAAAACATACCAGGAAATCCTCGACTCCGGTGGTGGCATTATGGACACGGTGAAAAAGACGCGTGAATGCGATGCCTCTACGCTGCTTCAGCTGACTTTGCAACGGTTGGCGCGGCATGCCTCAGAAGGGGTGACGACTTGCGAAATCAAATCCGGTTACGGGTTAACGGTAGAAGACGAATTGAAAATGCTTCGAACAATTCGCGAAGCCTCACGCTTACAACCCGTAAGCGTCGTATCAACGTGTCTTGCTGCGCACGTTACACCACCGGAGTTCAACTCAGCGGCGGCATACCTCGACTACATCGTTGCAGAACTCTTGCCTGTCGTCAAACGCGAGTCGCTCGCCACACGCGTGGATGTCTTCGTTGAGCCGAATGCCTTCCCTGTCGCGACCGCGGCACCGTTCCTAAAACGAGCCCAGGCGATGGAATTCGACCTGGTTGTACATGCCGACCAGTTTACGCCTGGAGGTAGTGCACTGGCCATTGACGTCGGCGCTGTGAGCGCGGATCACCTGGAGACTTCCGGCGATGCCGAAATCAAAACGCTCGCCGCATCGGATGTTATCGCTACGCTGCTTCCGGGAGCGTCGCTCGGGTTGGGCATGCATTTTGGGCCTGCGCGAAAAATGCTGGATAGCGGATGTGCGGTGGTCATTGCCAGCGACTGGAACCCGGGGTCGGCACCCATGGGCGACCTGCTGGTGCAGGCGTCGGTGCTTTCAGCGCAACAAAAGCTATCCAACGCAGAAACCTTGAGCGCCCTCACCTGCCGCGCAGCCCGCGCCCTGGGCCTCGGCGACAGGGGAACGCTTGAGGCTGGAAAGCGCGCCGACTTCATCGCGTTCCCGGTAGACGATTTCCGCGAGATCCTGTACCACCAGGGGAAACTCAAGCCCGACCGGGTGTGGATCGCCGGCGAAGAGGTAACTGTGTTAACATAAGATATCATGTATCAGCCTCCCGATATGTCACGCTGGACCGGTCGCGTCGATCACCCAAAAGGAATCGACACACAGCGATGGCACACCGTTATGCAGCCTCTTGACCTGACTGCCGACTTACCGCCAGCGCCAACGACCACATCCTATGCCTTGCTCGGCTTTTGCTGTGATGAGGGCGTACGCCGCAACCTCGGGCGGCCGGGAGCACGCGAGGGGCCGGCAGCCATCCGGAAAGCCTTGTGCAACCTGGCCTTTCACTGGGATAATGTGTTGCTGTTCGATGCGGGGGATGTCATCTGCAGTGGAACGAAAATGGAAGCGGCACAGGCCATGCTTGGCGGAAGTGTTCTCCAACTGTTGCGTGCCGGCTATTGGCCCCTGGTATTGGGTGGAGGACACGAAATTGCCTATGGTACGTTCCTCGGTGTGCATCCGTTCGTGCAATCGGAGGGGCATACGCTGGGGATAATAAATATTGACGCGCATTTTGATCTGCGGCAATATGAAAGCGAGGGAAATTCAGGGACACCCTTTCTGCAAATCAGTGAGGCGCTTCAACAGCAGAATGCGCCGTTTCATTACCTCGTGCTCGGCATTGAAGAACGGGCCAATCACGCGGCGTTATTCAACACGGCGCGTGAGTTGGGTGTGGTTTGGAAACTTCGAAATGATCCTATCGACGTTTGCCTCACTGCAATCGATGATTTTATCTCGAGGGTGGATCGGGTGTACCTGTCCTTGGACCTTGACGTGATCGGTCAGGCTTATGCTCCAGGCGTAAGCGCTCCTGCCGCGTTCGGCTGGACGCCTCGAGAGGTATTGGAGGTTTTACATCGCGTGCTTGCCTCAGGAAAAGTAGTGTGTGTGGACATCGCGGAATTCAATCCCACCTTTGATATTGATAACCATACCGCGAGGCTGGCGGCGGGGATAATTTATGAGGTAGCCGGCACGTGGAACGGAGGTTAGCCGTTATCAATGCTAATCCTCACCCACCGTGAAGGTTAGCGGTGATATTTCGGTTTCCCCCCAAACGGCGTTTAGCACCAAATCGCAAATCAAAAATCGATAATCGATAATCGAAAATCATCCGGTCCCAGAGGGACCAAATGTTTGTAGCACCATCGTGGAACGTGGACACCCGTCCCCTGGGGACGGAATGTTTGACAGGAAATGAGTACCTCCGTTTCACCCCAAACGGTGTTAGTACCAAATCAAAAATCAAAAATCGCCAATCGAAAATCATTTCGACCCGTCCCTACGGGACGCCGTACCCCCACCCACACCGTTTCTACAAACATGGCGTCCCTACGGGACGCAGGTCCTACGATCAAGTGGTTGATACCAATCGTCAACGTATACCATCGATTCCAATCCTCACGCACCGTGAAGATTTAGCGGTAGTACCTCCGTTTCACCCCACGGTGTTAGCACCAAATCGAAAATCAAAACTCGATAATCGATAATCTAAAATCATCCGCGATTGTACTGCCTACCGAATATGGTCCCTCAACGCACACCCGGCTACTTCACACCGCCTTCCCCTCGCAACCGATCAACGCAATGCGTCACGCCTCTATACTGGTGATAATTTCCCTTCCAGATCCCACCTTTGGGGGCGGTACGGTATTCCGGTTGTTTGTCGATGCCGCCAGAGTACCAGTCGCCGTGATCGTGGTCAATAATGTACGTATCAACGTACCGCCAGAGTTTGTAGAACTTTTCGTAGTAGTTAAGAGGATCGTCAGGATATAATTCCGACATCATCAACAGCGTATTCAGCCCTTCTGCCTGTGCCCACCAGTTCTTTGTGTCGCGTATGATGCGGATGGTGTCGGCGTCGCGGAAGTAGTAGCCTTCGTCGTAGAATCCACCTACCTCCTCATCCCACCCGTTGTTCAACGCATGATCTACCATCCGCTTTGCGACCGTATGCGTTTGCTGGTCGTTCTCGATACCGAGAACGTGTGACGCCTCCAGCATGAGGTATGCCGTCTCGACATCATGGCCGAAGGAAACGTGATCGAGCCTGTGATGGTGCATGATCACCTCTTCGGTGGAATCGCGGAATGTTACCGGTTTCCAGTCTGGCGTCAGAAACAGGGTAAGGTATCCTTTCGGCGTGACGATGGTATCGCGTATGAGGTATAACATCTCCGCGAGACGTTCGCGCAGCAGGCTGTCCGGCCACACCTGGTATAATTCTGTGAACGCCTCCAGCAGGTGGATGGAACTGTTTTGATCCTTGAATCCCGTCTCAGCGGTAGACTCAACGGTATCTGGCCTTACTACTACCGTACCATCGGCTTCGAGGTGTTGAAAATATCCCTTGTGTACCGGGTCGTGGCTGTGTTCTTCAAGCCATAGGAACGCCTCTTTAGCCAGCTCCAGGCCAGCCGAATCACCCGTAGCGGCGAAGTAGGCAGCCAGGCCATAGATACCGAAGGCGTTACCATATGCGGTCTTAATTTCCCGGCCGCCTTCAGCTTTGACGTTCCCTTGCCGATCGACGAGCGTATGAAATCCGCCATGCTCCTTATCCCACATCACATCGCGAAGAAAGCGGAAGCCGTGTTCAGCGCTTTTCCGATAGTGTTGTACTTCAGGGTAACGCATGGCGGCCTTCGCATTGGTCCACGTATGTCGCGCCTGCGTAACGATAAACTTATCCTGGTTGCCTACCGGCTGGAAGTCGTGCGAAAAGCCACTCAGATATCCTCCGTACACGGTATCGACAGCCTGTGGATACCATTTCTCCAGCGTTCCCGTGCGAATCAAATGTTCCATCGTATCAGCCAAAGCCAATTTTTCTTCGGCGGAATGCGATATCGACTTTTCAGGTGCCTGACAGGCGACGGCGAAGCAAAGGGCGGAGACGAGCAAGATCGTGCAGGTGCGGGTTGTCATAGGCTGTAGGGCGTGTACCACACAAATCTAAGCTAATCCGCCACTTTGCCAAATGTCACTTATTCAAGCAGGATCGTGCTGTATTTGGGATACCGCACAGCGAACGCAAACTTCACGGCGTAGTTGCTGCCGGCAGAAATCCGCTGCTTCCACTTCACCAGGCCCGTCTCTTCATTGTGTTCACCATTCGAGAGTTCCAGGATGTCGACGTTGATCGATCGCGTGTTCGGAATGGGAAGTTGGTCCTCTATAACGAGGGTGATGTCCTCCGCCTTTTTGTTGCGGACGGATATTTCGTAGGCCATCACCACCTTGCTGTTCGACCCGAGAAATTGCTTCGACGAAAGGTCGCGGATCTTTTGCCGCTCGATTACAATACCGGCATCTCGCCCGAGGGAAAGCATGAGGGTATCTTTTGTGTTGCGCGAATCGATCAGCGATTTGCCGATGTATTTGC
This sequence comes from Cyclobacteriaceae bacterium, assembly GCA_035304385.1. Classification (GTDB taxonomy): domain Bacteria; phylum Bacteroidota; class Bacteroidia; order Cytophagales; family Cyclobacteriaceae; genus ZC4RG29. The sequence goes on along the minus strand of DATGQD010000071.1, from coordinate 3,058 downwards.
CTTCGAAGAAGACGCTGGCTTCTCCATCCAGGAAGTTAAATTCATCCCATTCGGTGATCCTAGCTGTGAGGAAAGCTTCTTTGCTGAGTTTCGGCGCGCAATAGTATTCGAATTCTGCATCCAGGTCGTACGCCACCATTTCAGTAGTACGCACCTCCCCATCCGACCGGATGGTGACCTGTTCCCGGACCGTGAACTCCACGTCTGTCTGTCGCACCACCGGCGTTGCCATGAGCACTTTCTTTTCGCGCGCGACGTAGGACGACGAGTAACCCGACCTTGCGGAACTCAAACCATAGCCCACGACGACCACCTCCTGCAACCTGTTGACATCTTCATTCAACTGGATGTCGACATAACGTTGGCCGGCGAGCGACACTTCCTGCGTCGTGTAGCCTACAAATGAAACGACCAGTTCCTGCGCATGGGCTGGTAATGCTATAGAGAAATTGCCATCCGCGTCCGTAGTTGTGCCCATCGAAGTTCCCTTCACCACGACATTGGCGCCTGGAATTCCCATACCGTTCGAGTCTCTAACCCGTCCCACGACTTCCGGTGCCCGGGAACCGTAAATTGCAGACACTCCCGAAACCGCTCCCCTAAGCTGCACGGACACGGTATTGTTGAAACCCAGAATCCAGGGGGTGACCACGGGCCTCGCTCCAACGATGAATGGATTCGCAGAGGACACGGTGAGTGTGACGTTTCTCCAGTCCTCGCCCGACTGCTGTGAAATGTTCGCCTTGTAAGTGACGCTAATGGGCGATTTTACGTCGACAGCACGAATGTCGTATGAAGGATACCACCTCGCATTGTCGACAAGATATTGAACCTGCATGTCGGCCGACATCTTTACCGGCGAGGTCACCTTTACCACTATCTCACCCGAAGGTTGCGGTTTTACCGCATTCAGTTCCTTTAGTTGTGCCTCCGCTCGCGCAAGGTTTTCCCGGAGACCTTCCTCGCGTCGCCTGCTCTCCTCCAGGTTGTCATTGATTTCCAGAAGCCGCTCGCGGAAATAATTCATTGCGGTTCTGAGTTCAGTTATTTGAACACCCTCCTGGGTACCCCCAATGGACTTGTTGGTCTTCAAAATCTCCTGCTCCTCATGATACACCGCCTGCAAGGCTGTTTCATGGTCGATAAGTCTCTTGAGGCGCTTCTGTTCCTCTTCCAGTAACCGGACCTTTTCAGGTTTTTGAAGCTCGTCGAGATAGTTTACGTTGAAAGAAACCGACATGATCTTCGCAGGCGCTGTGATGCTTACCTGGATGCTTTGTTCTCTGATGCCGGGTGCAATTCCTGACAACGACAAGGTTGTCACGCCCGCCTCCAGGTTCACCGAAGTTTTCCGGTTCACCTGCGCGCCTTCGAGAAATACAGTAACGGCCCGGATATCTGCCGTTATGTTTCGCGTCTTTTCCTGGGCGGCCGCGCAAATGCAAACCGCCATCAGTGTGATGGTAAAGGTTTTCTTCATAGCGATTAGGTTTTGCTCCTATGATGCACCCCACGGCATATTTCCATAACTTCCCTCCGAAATCTTGTAAGCCTTTGAATATCTGACGACATGAAACATTTCCTCTTACTGACTATGTGTATCGCGATAGGGTGGCCAGCGCTGCCTCAGAGCAGAAAAACAGTGCAACGAATGAAGGAACAGGTCAGCCAGAACATATTGGACAGCCGGGATGCATACGAAACCATCGCGCTGAAGATCTGGGCGTATGCAGAGGTTGGATACAAAGAGGAACGCAGCGCGGCCTTATTACAAGAAGCCCTGCGGTCGCAGGGCTTCCGGGTAACGACTGGTGTGGCCGGGATACCCACTGCCTTTGTCGCGGAGTTTGGATCGGGAAGCCCTTCCATCGGTATCCTTGCCGAGTACGATGCATTGCCCGGCTTGTCGCAAATGGCGGTGCCCGAAAGAAAGCCCATTGAAGAAAATGCCGCGGGGCATGCGTGCGGACATCACCTGTTTGGCGCCGCATCCGTGGCAGCAGCCATCGCCATTAAGGATCAGATCGAAAAAGGAAACCTCAAGGGCACGGTAAAACTTTATGGGTGTCCGGCTGAAGAAGGTGGAAGCGGAAAAGTATATATGGTGCGGGCAGGGTTGTTCGACGGACTGGATGCGGTGATCCACTGGCATCCCGGCGACCGTAATGAGGTGACACTTACGAGCGCCCTCGCGAATAAGTCGGCCAAGTTCCGCTTTTATGGCGTCGCCGCCCACGCTTCAAGTGCGCCAGACAAAGGCAGGTCTGCTTTGGATGGCGTTGAGGCGATGAACTACATGACGAACCTTATGCGCGAACATATTCCCCAGGACGCACGAATGCACTACATCATTACGCGTGGCGGCATGGCGCCGAATGTGGTGCCCGACTTCGCGGAAGCGTATTACTACGTGCGCCATCCCGATAAGATTGTGGTCAAAGAATTATTTGAACGTGTTGAAGCCGCCGCCCAAGGTGCGGCGACGGGTACCGGCACCAAAACCGACTACGAGATAATAGGCGGTACACACGACCTGCTCATCAACAATACGCTCGCGCGTGTAGCGCAGGCGAACCTGGAACAGGTAGGCGGCGTAGAATACACCGCAGAAGAGATTGCGTTCGCAAGAAAGATCCAGGAGACCTTAACGACGTCGTCCGCCCTGGCGCAGGCCGCGACGATCATTCCGTTTGATGCGGAGCGCACGGGTGGCATAGGTTCCACCGATGTCGGCGACGTCAGCTATGCCGTACCTACCGTTGGCGTACGCATCGCCACGTGGGTGCCCGGTACGCCGGCCCACAGCTGGCAGGCGGTGGCGTGTGGTGGTACATCTATCGGAATCAAAGGCATGATCGTCGCCGCACGGACCATGGCGCTCACCGCCGTCGATTTGTACACGCAGCCGCAAGTGTTGGTTGATGCAAAAAAGGAACACAGCGCTTCGAAAGGAGATTATGTGTACGAGGCGTTGTTGGGGGACAGGGAACCGGCGCTGGATTATAGGGATCAGTGAGAGGAATGCATATTTGGGAGGACATCAAAGCGCGTACAAAGA
>DATGQD010000070.1:0-33384 GCA_035304385.1 Cyclobacteriaceae bacterium | reverse complement strand
CGCCTGATCCCGGGGCTTCGACCTCCGGTCTCGCCCCGGGCTACAAACATTCCGCCCCGCTGGGGCGGGGTGTCTCTTTGCAACTGCGTCTGCATCTGCAACTTTTACCCCACACTCACTCTTACTCTCGATCCCCGAAAGCCGCTATATCGCGCAAATGATCGATATTTGCCCTCCATATGTCAGAAAAACCCTTTAAATCCGGTTTCGTTAGCATAGTGGGCAAGCCCAACGTGGGGAAATCAACCCTGATGAACCGCCTGGTGGGCGAACAACTCTCCATTATCACCCCGAAAGCCCAAACCACCCGCCACCGGATTATGGGGATCATCAACGGCGACGACTACCAGATCGTCTACAGTGATACGCCGGGAATGCTGGAACCCAAATACGCGCTCCATGAAGCGATGATGCGATACGTAAAAGTCTCCCTGGAAGACGCCGACCTGGTCCTCCTGTTGGTCGAGCCAGACGAAAAATTCACCCCCGAAACGTACGGACGCTTCAACCAACTTTCCATACCGGTCATCCTCGTCGTCAACAAGGCCGACACGGGAAAGGGCTCCCAAATCGCCGATAAAACGACGTACTGGAAAGAACAACTTCCGAACGCCACTACCATCATGGCCACGTCCGCGCTCACGGGCGAAAATGTGCCCGACCTGCTGAACACGATCGTGGAACACCTCCCCGAACACCCCCCCTATTTCCCGGAAGATGAACTAACCGACCGCCCGGAACGGTTCTTTGCTTCAGAGATCATTCGCGAACAGATCTTCCTCCAGTACGAACAGGAGGTACCCTATAGCACCGAAGTGGCGATCACCGACTTCAAAGAGGAGGCCGACATCCTCAGGATCCGTGCAGAGATCTTCGTCGAACGCGATTCGCAAAAAGGCATCCTCATCGGCAAGGGCGGTAGCGCGCTGAAACAGGTCGGCACCGAAGCCCGAAAAAAAATGGAGGGCTTCTTCAAGAAAAAGGTCTTCCTCGAAACAACCGTGAAGGTGGCAAAGAACTGGAGAAGAGAGAAGGTGCGGTTGAAGAGATTTGGATATTGGGAATGAGTGAGTGACATCAGATACAGGTGCAGGTGCAGATGCAGATGCAGGAGATCCTGCGTTTGCCAACATATCTGCAACTGAATTTAAAAAAGTGATCGGAGGATGTGTTGTAGAGACGCGCAACCTGCGCGTCCCCGAACAAATCCTAATACGTAATCGTGGAAACAATACCGATTACCGAAATAAAGAACATAACCAGAATACAGCGTCGTGAACATAGTAGCCATAGTCGGTAGACCCAACGTCGGTAAATCAACATTGTTTAACCGTCTTGTCGAAAAGCGGCAGGCGATCATGGACAATGAGCCGGGCGTGACACGCGATCGCCATTACGGCTATGCCGAATGGTGCGGGAAGAACTTTACGGTCATCGACACGGGAGGGTATGTCACGGGCTCCGAAGACAAGTTTGAATCCGCCATCCGCGAACAGGTCAAACTTGCCATCGAAGAGTCGTCTGCAATCATATTCGTCGTCGATGTGCGCGACGGCCTCACTGGGTTCGACAAGGACTTCGCTAACATCTTACGCGCATCCAACAAGCCGGTTTACATCGCCGCCAACAAAACCGACACACCCGATAAAACACCCCTCGCCGCTGAATTCTATCAACTCGGCCTGGGCGACATATTCCCCATCTCTGCTGAAAACGGCGCCGGTACCGGCGACCTGCTCGACGAGGTCATCAAAGCATTTCCAGACCCCGGTCCCGAAGATCCGGAAGGCGGCGTGCCACGCATTGCCATCGTAGGACGACCTAATGTCGGCAAGTCTTCTTTTCTCAACGCACTGGTTGGCACTGAACGCAGCATTGTCACCGATGAGGCGGGCACGACACGCGATGCTATCCATACACACTACAAGATGTATGGGAAGAACTTTATTCTCGTCGACACCGCAGGCATCCGCCGCAAGAGCAGGGTTAAGGACGACATTGAATTCTACTCCGTATTACGCGCGCTGAATGCATTGGAAAACTGCGACGTCTGCATCGTCGTCATCGACGCGGAACGCGGTCTCGAATCTCAAGATGTTAACATCATCAGTCTTGCACACCGACAGGGTAAGGGCATCGTTCTAATGGTCAACAAATGGGACCTGATTGAAAAGGATTCAAAGACGAGCGACCAATACAAAAGACATATCCTGGAGAAGCTGGCACCCATCGATTATCTCCCTATCATATTCGCTTCAGCGCTCACACGCCAGCGCATATTTCAGGTGATCGAGATGGCAGTTGCCGTCTTTGAACGCAAGAACACCAAAATTCCCACCTCCGTGCTGAATGACAAGATGCTGCCCGAAATTACCCACTATCCGCCCCCTGCGATCAAAGGGAAGCATATTCAAATCAAGTACATCACACAGCTCAAAGCGAGGTTTCCAACGTTCGCATTCTTCTGTAACCTTCCTCAGTACATTCAAACCCCCTACGAGCGGTTCCTCGAAAATAAATTGCGTGCGCACTTCGATTTCGAGGGTGTACCCCTCCGGCTTATATTTAGAAAAAAGTAATTTTTCTTACCCCGGCTTCAACGTTGCACGCATTTCATACTATATTTGTTGGAATTTTTCTCAAAAACCTGTCAACTATGAAAAAACTGTTTGCACTCCTATTAGTTGCTTGCTTTGCATCGGCCTTCATCGCCTGCGGTGGCGGTTCGACCAAGGAAGCTGAAACTACCGAAGAACCGGTACAGGAAGAAACTGTTACCCCCATGGAAGAGGAGGAAGCCCCGGCAATGGATACGACGTCGGTTGAAACCGATACCACGTCTGTCGAATAATCCGGGACGTAGAACGCTAAATTTAGAAAGGGCTTTAGAGCCCTTTTTTTATGACAGAAACAATCGTACGCAACCTCATCGATCATCACGTGCCGCCGACAGCGGCGGGCTACGCTTTTCAACTATGGAAGGAAACTCCCTTCGTCTTTAAGGTTACGCGAAGTCGTTCAAGTAAGGTAGGCGACTTCACCGGGTGCCGTCATCACGCCACACACCGCATCACCGTCAACCACGATCTAAACCCCTATTTGTTCCTCATCACCTACGTGCATGAGGTCGCTCACCTTCGCACCTTTCTTCACTACGGCACCCGTGTTGAACCGCACGGGAGCGAATGGAAACGCATTTTCAAAAATCTGCTGACACCCGTACTCAACGAGCATGTCTTTCCGCCCCGCGTGCTGCATCGTCTCACGATTCATATGGCCAACCCCAAAGCCAGCTCTTTTGCCGACAGCGAACTCACCATCGCACTGAGACAATATGATCCGGGCGCTGCCAACCAAACGACCGTCGCCGACCTGCCTGAAGGCGCCGTGTTCAAACTACAGGGTAAATACTATCGAAAAGGAAAACTCAGAAGGACCCGCGTCGTCTGTCGCGAAATACGGACGAGGAGGGAATACCTCGTGCCGGCAGAGGCGTTGGTGTCGGAAGCGCAACTTTCTTTGTTGTGTTGAAGCGCCCCGCGTCGCCGCCAGGCGACACGGCGCACGCACGTCAGGATTCCAGCCTCCGCTGTATCAACCTACTCGTCACCTCACACAACGTCTGCGGCGAGAGGGTTCTCCAGCGTTCGATCTGGAGCGTGCCGCCCATGTTGACGTAGCGATCGATGTTGTACTTCATCAACTCTTCCCGTATGAAGTTCGGAAAGGATACCGCTGCGATCCAGCCGTCACCGATGTCATCGAACCACTCTTCGTAATAACTGTCGTCCGACCCGTGAAAGTTCATGACATTCTCACCGATGAGGATGAAGTGGCTGATCCCGTTGGCGATCATATTGTCGATGACATTGCGCTTGAGGTGCATAATGTCATTGTTGATCGCATCGTTCCACTCGCCGATCAATTCGATTATCGCATAGCCATTGGTGTAGTCGGCGAAGAGTACCTTAATGTAGAGTGTTTCTGAGCCCATAAAATCCCAGGCGGGATCGATGTAGTATCCGTAAATGGTTTCGGAATAAAGGTCGTAGTTGTACTCTTTGCCGAAGAAAGGTGACCGCTCGTCTTTTGAGGGGTCGTAATAGCTTAACCAGTTATAGTATGGCTCAATGTCGTGCATAACCCTGCCTGCTCTCCACCGCTCGCCGCACTGAACCGAACTCCTTCAGCAGGCGCGCCGCCTCCACATGATCAACGCCCAGTTCGTTCATAATCATCCGCGTGCCGCGATCAATAAGCTTGTTGTTGCTCAACATCATGTCGACCATCTTATTACCCTTTACCCGGCCCAGCTTGACCATAACCGTCGTCGATATCATATTGAGCACCAGCTTTTGTGCTGTACCCGATTTCATTCTCGTGCTACCCGTCACAAACTCGGGGCCAACAATTACCTCTACAGGATAATCGGCATGTCGAGCGAGTTCGGTGCGTTCATTGCATGTGATGCATCCCGTAGTAATACCGTTTTCGCGCGCCATGCGGAGTCCGCCAATGACGTAGGGTGTTCTTCCGGAAGCGGCAATCCCGATCAACACATCACCCGTACCTATCTCATAAGCCTGCAAATCTGCCCACGCCTGTTGTTCACTGTCCTCAACATGCTCCACGGCCCGGCGAATGGCGGAATCGCCTCCCGCGATGATACCGATGACCCTCCCCTGCGGCATACCGTAGGTAGGCGGAATCTCCGAGGCGTCGACAATCCCCAGGCGCCCGCTCGTACCCGCGCCGATATAGAACAGCCTTCCGCCTGCCTGCATCTTCGATACGATCACCTCCACCAGGGGTGTGATCTGCGGAATCGCCCGCTGCACGGCAGCAGGAACGATGGCGTCCTCCCGGTTGATGTTGACCAGCAGGTCTTGGATGCTCATATGCTCCAGGTGGTCGTAATGCGACGACGATTCTGTTGTCGATACCATACAATTTTGGGATTATGTGCTGCCCCGTTGCAAATATACGGCGAACGGAGCAAAGGGTCTGCTACCGCGGCTTAGTGGTGAGGTCGGGCTGATGATATAATGTCAGGCCGGCGATCGGCCCCTCGAGAATATTCCGGACGACGATCCCCTTGTCGTTCGCCACCTGGCGGAGGATGTCGCTGAAGTAAAAGGCGATTGAGCCCGTAAAGTGAACCGGATAGTCGCGATAATTTTCGTACCGCATTACGTTGTTTTCGTAAAACTCTTCAAAACTGGAGTACACGACCCTGTAGCAATACGGGTCGTCAAGATGCTGAAAAACGAACCGGGTAAAGCTGGCCAGAAATGCGCTCGGTTTTTCCCGCTGGTATACGTGCTCCAGGATCTCTTCGCGATGGAAAGGGTAGCGCTTCCTGAATTGTTCGGCCAGCGCCGTGGGCATATTTTCGCGGAGGTAGTCAACTATGATACGCTTACCGATATACGCTCCCGACCCTTCATCAGCGAGTATCCACCCCAGGTTGGCTACGTTGTGTACGATCTTCACGCCATCGTAGAGGCAGGAGTTGGATCCGGTTCCCATAATACAGGCAATCCCCGGCTCGTGGCCGCATAGGGCACGGGCAGCCGCCAGCAAGTCCCATCCGATTTCAATTTCGGCATCCGGAAAGAATTCCCTGAAGGCCTCCTGAACGGTCTCCTGGTTCTTTTGTGACGATACGCCGGCGCCATAAAAGAAAATCTTCTCGACGCGGTCCGTGACAAACGGTAGCACCACATCGGTAATACTCTTTCTCAGATCTTCAATCGGCTGGTAATAGGGGTTAAAGCCCGGGCCGTTAGCCTGGCCGATTGCCCCGTCGTTATGAAGGAACCTCCAGTCGATTTTTGAGCCTCCGCTATCGGCAATAATTATCATCAGGGTCCTGAACTGGTAAACGCAGTACGATTTACTACATTCTCACCAAGAAATCCAAAACACACACAACCCAAACGCCAAAAATCAATTTGATCGCACTATTCGAGTCGTCCTACGATGCCAAAGCGTTCAAATACGCGTTCGGTGTGCGGGGCGTCGGGCAATTCCCGGGTTAAATCCTGACCGGCCCAATGTTCGTAATGATGGCCCCGCCGCCACAGTGTCGAAGTTGTAACGTCATAAATGACGCCTTTGTATGCAATCCAAATTTCCGGCCGGTCCTGGCCGTTACGGAGAGCCAGCTGACGAACGGTGTAAACGGGCAGACGGTCGTCCGTCATGTCGAGCTGACAAGCTGGTTGTGGTCTTTAATAATTGTGTACAAGAATTTGACGGGCGGCAAATCCGACTCAATGCCGAGAAGGGACTTGACTTTATCGCTAAGCCGGTTGGCGGGCAGTGGGTTTCCCGTATCGCGATTCACCTCCAGCGCCTGGTAGATGACCTCCAGGTCGCCATCGTTAAGCTGCGCCGCCTGTGGAAACGTCGGTTCGTACCCCTCTTCTGCCGTGGCAAACACATTAGCGGACCGCGTCGCCTCCTGCGGAACAAGTTTGACGACAGAGGTGCCGGCCGCGATGTCGCCCAGCCGTTGGCCTTTCCCGTTGGCGGCGATCGTAATCATCGCCAGCGCACCGCGAAGCATAAATACTTCGACCAACCGGAACAACCAACGCATCAGGTATGCCCCGATAGTCGGGGAAGAACCGTCGACACTGACCACCTTTATACGCATCTGTTTCTTGCCGGGTGTTTGTCCGTTCATCAGGATTTCAAACACCGGGTGATATAGGAAAAAGGGTATGACAAAAAGCAGGATATTGACGCCGGTGGAGAAGCCGCTGTCTTCGATGATGAAGTAGCCGACAAAATTATATGCCGTGAGGATGACCGCGTCGATGAGAAAAGCGACAATACGGTCGCCGAGGCTCGCCACAGGATACTCTATATATACGTTCTGTGTCGTACGGACCCGGATGGTTTCCATTTTACTTTCTAAATTAGGGACTTCTAAACGCGTTCAGGACTCAATTTACCAGATAATTTCGGACAGAAAATGAAATTCACGCCGCTCATCTTACCTGTGTTTCTGCTTGTACTCGGTTGTTCTAAACCTGGCGGGCAGGAGACCGCCGAAACCGCTACTGCGCCTACCGAAGAGCAGCTGCGTGAACAGGCCGACTCCCTGGCACAAGCCATCATCATCGCCGATACCCACGTTGACCTTCCCTACCGTCTCGTGGATCAAAAGATCCGGCCCACCGGTGATAACCTCAACGTAATCCTTTCTACGCGCGATGGCGACTTTGACTACGAACGGGCCAAACAAGGCGGCCTTGATGCACCGTTCATGTCGATCTATATTCCTGCATCGTACCAGAACAAACGCGACTTCGGAAAGGCTCTGGCAGACTCGCTCATCGACATGGTGGGACTGATTGCCACGGGGCTTCCCGATAAGTTCGCGTTGGCCTTCTCGCCCGAAGACATCGAAAAGAACACCGCCGAGGGAAAGATTTCACTTCCACTGGGTATGGAGAACGGTGCACCCATTGGTAAGTCGCTTGATAATATACAGTACTTCTTCGATCGCGGCATTCGCTACATCACCCTTACGCATTCGAGGGACAACCAGATCTGCGACTCGTCTTACGATACCAAACGCACATGGAATGGGTTGAGCCCGTTCGGCGTGGAAGTGGTGAAGGAAATGAACCGGATAGGTATGATCGTTGACGTGTCGCACGTATCGGATAGCGCTTTTTACGATATCATCGCCGTATCGAGTGCGCCGGTCATTGCGACACACTCATCGTGCCGCCACTTCACCCCCGGCTTCGAACGCAACATGTCGGACGACATGATCCGGGCGTTGGCGCGCAACGGTGGCGTGATCCACATCAATTTCGGCGCTACGTTCATCGACTCCGTTGCACGCAAGAACGATCCTATCCTGGAGAATCTCATCAAGGAGTTGAAGCAACAAAATCTCACCTCACGCGATCCGGAAGCCCAACCTATTATCGCAGCAACAGGAAAAACTGCGCAGGAGCTCTACTCGGATGTCCAACGCGTGGCCGATCACATCGATCATGTCGTGGCGCTCGTGGGCATTGATCACGTCGGACTCGGCTCCGACTTTGACGGCGTAGACGACACGCTGCCCGTAGGATTGAAAGACGTCAGTCAGTACCCGAATCTCATCTTCGAATTGTTAAAACGTGGATACAGCCATGACGACATCCAGAAAATCTGTTATGGCAACCTTTTGCGTGCCTGGAACGCCATAATTGAGCAATCACAGGGAAAATAGTACATGACAAGGCACTCGCTCACAGTCGCTTGGCGAAGAAGTGTTATTTTGTCATTCCCAAATCTGACTCATTGTGCGCGAGGCTGCATTCATAAAATTAAATCAGGAACGGTGGAAAGGAATTGAGAAAGCCCTGGAACCCGGAAAGCCGATTTCGCCGGACAAGCTCGCCGAGATGTTTATACAGCTGACCGACGATCTTGCCTTCGCAAGAACACAATATCCTTCCAGTCGTACCACAACTTATCTCAACAACCTGGTTTCGCGTATCCACCTCGAGATCTATCGAAACAAGCGGGAGCGCAGCAACAGGATACTCAACTTCTGGAAGTACGAAGTGCCCTCCGTCATGTGGGAAGTCCGCAGGCCGTTGTTGTACTCCCTGATCATCTTCCTCGTCGCGGCGCTTATCGGCGCAGTCTCATCAATATACGACGACACCTTTGTGCGCCTCATTATGGGCGACTGGTACGTTAACATGACGCTGGAGAATATCAAGGAGGGCAAGCCTACCGGCGTTTACGCGAGCGACAGTGCCTGGAACATGTTCCTGTACATCACCTTCAACAACGTGATGGTATCATTCCGGGTGTTCGTCATGGGTGTGCTTACTTCGGTGATCACCGGTCTCATGCTTTTCTATAATGGAGTGATGCTGGGCGCGTTCTTTACCATGTTTTATAACGAAGGCGCGTTCCTTCAGGCAGCGCCCGTCGTGATGCTTCACGGAACAATTGAATTGAGCGCCATCGTTATCGCCGGCGCCGCCGGAATTGTAATGGGCAACAGCATCCTCTTTCCGGGCACATACTCGCGATTCGAATCTTTCAGGCGAGGCGCCTTCAAGGGGCTCAAGATTGTTATGGGATTGATGCCTTTCTTTATCGTGGCCGGTTTCATAGAATCTTTTGTCACACGATACGCAAACATGCACTGGAGCATCAAGCTTGCCATCCTCATTGCCTCCGCGGGTATCATGTGTTATTATTTTGTCGTCTATCCACGAATGCTTTCCAGGAATGCAACATCAAACGCCAATTGACTTTCGGCAGGCGCGCGACTTCGGAGGAGTAATGAGCGTGACTTACCAATTTTTGCGTCAAAACATTAAGGGCCTCGCAAAGTGTCTCCTCTTTTTTGCAGCTCCCGCTGTTCTGCTGGGCAACATTTTCTATTATGAAATTATTAGCCAGCAGATGAAACTTTCCGGCGCCGCGTACTCCGGGTCTCCCTTTGGAGTCGATGAGTACTATGTATCCGCAAATTTCTGGATGAGCCTGCTGGGGGCGCTGGTCTTTATGCTTATCGGAGGGGTGAGCACCGTCACCACGACGCACGCCTACATTCTCAAGTACCGTGAAAAACAGGGTGCACCCATCGACGTCGGGGAAGTGTGGAAAAAATCACGAAGCCTCTTCTGGAATACCTTCGGCGCCATGTTTTTTTACTACTGCGGTATGTCCATATCACTCGGCTTGCTGATGATCCCCTTGGCCATACTCATTTTCATTACCAGTTTGATCAGCCCGCTGTTCAGCACCATTGCCATTTTACTGTACGTCGTAGCCCTCTTCGTACTGTGCATCTACTTCGCGATGGTTTTTTTCATTTGCAACAAGGAGGACATCAATTTCTTTGCCGCACTGGGTCGCCTGACAAAGCTTACCAAGGGTAAGTTCTGGAACACCGTGGGCGTGGGCGCAGTCAATGTTTACATCCACCTTGTGTTTTCAACATTGTTCGCCATTCCCTGGTATATTTTCATTTACGTTTATAGCCTCCACAATATTTCTTCGGGGCCGATGGCTTCACAAGCATTCTGGCAGGAAGCGATCACGATGTTCTTCTTTATGATCTATTCGCTCGCAGGCACGCTACTTGCGGTTCTTCCCTTAACGGCCCTGGCGATGCAGTACTTCAGCCTTTCCGAGCGGCTCGAAGCAAAAGGGCTGCTTACCCGTATTGAAAACTTCGGGCAACAACTTCAGGTGGCTGGTCAGCATGAGGACTACTAAGTTCTACTTCCTTTATATCGCGTTCAGCTGTTGCCTCCTGGTCGGTCTTCCAGGATTTAGCCAGGACAGCACGGGTGTACCTGTCGCGAGTCATCTCCGTTCGGAGATACCTGGCGCGCAGCGCGCCGATTCAGCGGTTGTAGAATTGAGGCGTTACAGCGAAGACAAGCTCGCCAGCCTGAAAGAAGACCCGGAGCTTAGTTACGGCTACACCCAGGCCCGCATGACGCTTTGGGACGCTTTCTGGCAGTGGTTCTGGTATCAATTGCGCGATCTATTTCAGGAGGGCGAAGGTTCACCGCAATGGGACCAACTCATACTGTTCGTATTGTTCGCCGCCGCGCTGGTGTATGCCATTATCCGTCTTCTGAAATTCAACACCCTCAGGATATTCTATGGAGAAAAAGACAAGAAGCCGCTGGAACACGCGATAGAAGAGGAAGACATCCATGAAATGGATTTCGACACCCTGATGAAGGAGGCAACGGCTGCCGGAAACTATCGCCTCGCAGTCCGCCTCCTCTACCTCTGGGCGTTGAAGCTGCTCACAGACGCGAACCACGTGAACTGGGAGCCCGGAAAAACGAACCACGACTACCTTGCCGAACTCCGCGGTTCAGACCTAAAAACCGGATTTCGCCAATTAAGCTACTATTTCGAACACGCGTGGTACGGCAATTTCTCCGTTACACCCGACTTGTACAAAAAGGTAAGCCGATTGTTCAACGACTGGAAAACAACGCTCTGAGTGAAAAAGGAAATCAAATATTTGCTGCTCCTGGGCGTTGCCGCGCTTATCTATCTTGCCTTTAAGCTGTTTTCTCCCCGCGATTTCGACTGGCGTGTCACCTTCAATGTGGAGGATAAGAACCCCTTTGGCGGATACGTACTCGGCCAACTCATCAGCGACGTTTTTCCGGAACACAAGATCAGGCACTCTTACAGTACCTTGTATGAACTGTACGACTCCATAGAAGCTCCCGTAAACTTCCTCAGCCTGTCCACGACGTTCCATACCGGACGCGAAGACGTAGACGCGCTTCTCAGTAATGTCTACGAGGGCGGACATGCGTTCATTTCAACAGAATGGATCTACGGGCCGCTCGCCGACACGCTTTCCCTTGCCTTTGGTGACTACTACTGGGAACAGAACTTCTCCTTTGAAATGACCAAAGAGGATACTGCCGCACTCGTTTTTGCGAACCCCACTTGGCACGATTCTAAGGTGTATAGATTTCCCCGCACCAGTATTCGGCACTACATTCAGCAGTTCGATTCAACGAAGGCGACGGTGATTGCCACCAACGATCTGGACCTTCCTATCACGATAAGCATCCCCTGGGGTAAAGGCCGGGTGATCGTCAACAGCACGCCTATGGTTTTTACGAATGCCTACATCCTCTCCGGGGAGAATCCGGATTTTACCGCTTTGTCGCTCTCCGTTCTGCCAAAGGCCGACGTTATCTGGACCGAGTACTACCACCTGGGTAGAGCCGAGGTACAGACGCCCCTAAGATTTATTCTAAGAACCGAGTCACTCCGCTGGGCATACTACCTTACCATCGGCTCGATTCTTTTGTTCATGTTTTTCGAAGCCAAGCGTAAGCAGCGTATCATCCCGGTCATTAAGCCCCTGGCGAACACGAGCATGGAGTTTGTATCGACGATCGGCAACCTGTACTTTCAAAACGGCGATCACAAAGACATCGCCGAAAAACGGATCGCATATTTCCTGGAACAGGTACGAACAAAATACTGGCTCAACACACAGAAAATCGACGAAGAATTCCTGACGTCACTGGCTCGTCGCAGTGGAACGCCCCTGGAAATTGTGCGTGATATTTTCTCTCGCATGCACCAGATTCAGTCGCGAAACAGCATCACTGCCGACGAACTGACAGCCCTGAACGTTGCGCTGGAAAAGTTCGAATCGCCAAACAGCACCAACCGCAAATCCTAGCTTTACTATATCCTTATATCAATGGAAGACGAAACATTTCAAACACGAGTAGATCTTTCCGCTCTTCGCGAAAGCGTTGAAAAGATTCGAAGCGAAGTAGGGAAAGTCATCGTCGGGCAGGACGAGATGATCACGCTGCTTATCACGGCAATCCTCGCCGACGGTCACGTACTCATCGAAGGTGTACCCGGCGTGGCAAAAACGCTTACCGCGCGATTGATGTCCAGCGTCATTTCCGTGAACTTCTCGCGGATACAATTCACGCCCGACCTCATGCCCTCCGACGTTCTGGGCACGTCCGTGTATAATCTCAAAAATTCCTCGTTCGAGTTCAAGGCAGGTCCGATATTCTCAAATATTGTACTGATCGACGAGATCAACCGCGCACCGGCCAAGACCCAGGCGGCACTTTTCGAAGTCATGGAAGAGCGACAGGTGACCGTCGATGGGCATACGTACACAATGGAGGTGCCCTACATGGTCATCGCCACGCAAAATCCCATTGAACACGAAGGCACCTACCGCCTTCCCGAAGCGCAACTCGATCGTTTCCTGTTCAAGATCGCGGTACAATATCCTTCCATGGACCAGGAAGTCGACATACTCAGAGGCCACCAGGACCGCAAAGGTCAGGCGCCGACAGGCAAAGTCTCGCGGGTGCTTACCCCCGAGGAGATTGCAGCCTACCGGGCCAAGGTTCATGAGGTGTATTGTGAAGACCACCTTTTCCGCTATATCGCCAGCATCATCCAGGAGACCCGCAACAGCCCCGCGCTGTTCCTGGGTGCATCCCCCCGTGCTTCGGTGGCCATCCTCAACAGTGCGAAGGCCTTTGCGGCTGTGAGTGGCCGCGACTTCATAACCCCGGAGGATATTCGCTATGTGGCCCTTCCCGCCCTTCGCCATCGCGTTATACTCACACCCGACAAAGAAATGGAGGGCGTCAGCAGCGACGAGGTGCTCCGCCAGATTATGGAAAAGGTAGAGGTTCCCCGCTAACATGAAACTACTGCGAAGTCTTTACGTCAACAACCGGTTCTTCCAGGCCACGGGCTTGCTGATCGCCCTGTTTGTGGCTTCGTTCATTTTTCCGGCGATCCTCATCGTGCCCAAGATTCTTTTCCTGATGCTGGTGTCGGCGTCCATTGCCGACATCATCGTGCTGTATCGCGTGAAGAAGGGCATACATTGTGTGCGGTTCGTGCCGGAGAAGCTCTCCAATGGAGACGAAAATGAGATTCGCATCTTTATCGAGAATTTTTATCGGTTCCCTGTCAGGCTCAATGTCATCGACGAGATACCGCACCAGTTTCAGCGTCGTGACATAAACTTCGAGGTGCGTCTGGCGCCGCGTACCACGTCGACCATCCGATACAACCTGCGGCCGGTGAAACGCGGTGAATACCATTTTGGGGTGGTCAACGTTTTCGCGCGTACGCCATTGGGTTTATTCCGTCGTCGTTTCAAGACATCCGGCGATGTGATGGTGCCTGTTTATCCCTCCTTTATCCAAATGCGCAAGTACGAACTGCTGGCGATTTCGGACCAGCTGTTAGAAAGCGGAATCAAAAAGATCAGACGTCTGGGACACAACATGGAGTTCGAGCAGATCAAGGAGTATGTGTCGGGCGACGACTTCAGGACGATCAACTGGAAGGCCACCGCACGGAAGTCCAGCCTTATGGTGAACCACTACCAGGACGAACGTTCTCAACAGGTATACTCATTGATCGACAAAGGAAGGGTTATGCAAATGCCGTTCAACGGCATGAGCCTCCTGGATTATGCGATCAACGCCAGCCTGGTGATATCGAATATCGCGATCCGCAAATCGGATAAGGCCGGTATCATCACCTTCCAGGACAAAATCGGGTCAACGCTTGCTGCTGGAAAGCAAGGAAAGCAAATGACGCAGATCATGGAGGTGCTTTACAATCAAAAGACCGCCTTCCGGGAGTCGGATTTCTCCTTGCTCTTTACCCACGTGCGACGAAGAATTACGCAACGCAGCCTGCTGTTGCTGTTCACCAACTTCGAGTCGATATTCGGTCTGCAGCGTCAGCTTCCTTTTATTCGGCGACTGGCACACCAACACCTGGTGGTCGTTATATTTTTTGAGAACACGGAGATTGCCCGAATAGCAGAAGAGCCTGCTAGGTCGCTGCGCGACATCTACCATAAGACCATCGCCGAAAAATTCCGATACGAAAAGAAGCTGATCGTGAAGGAGCTGAGCAGGGCTGGAGTCCAGGCGCTGCTAACCAGTCCGGAACGCCTGACCGTCGACACCATCAACAAATACCTCGAATTAAAAGCGCGAGGGATGATCTGACCGGCCTTCGGAAACACTTTTGACTTAACTTGCCGGCTCTGCGCTTAAGGACTAACCACAAAAGACCGTTATGCCCAGGAAGTTTCTCGTTACCCTCACTTTACTCCATTTGTGTTTTGGCGCAACCCTGTCTCAAACCGTTTTCCGTAAGGCACCGGTAAAGCCTCCGGTAATATGCAAGGCAGGAACGGGATCAGTCTCGGGCACACACATACCGCCTCCCGCTGAATTCCTACGCGCGGCTGGCAACGGTCGCACCAAATCGGCAACCATAACCGTTGAGTATTTCGGGTTTCCCGCCCAGGCGCGACAGGCTTTCGAGCATGCGATATCCATCTGGGAGAGTCTGCTGGTCACGCCGGTGGAGATACGAGTGGCCGCTGTATGGGCAAACCTCCCGGAAGGCACCCTTGGAGCGGCAGGGCCCGCGTATTGGGCTGCGAATTTTGACGGAGCACCCCGATTAAATATTTACTATCCGGCGGCGCTCGCCGAAAAACTCGCCGGCACTGATTTGAACGGACCCGACGAATACGACATCGTTGCCCAATTTAACAGCTCCGCCAATTGGCATTTCGGGATTTCCGGGACGCCGGATGAGGGAGAACTCGATCTTGTGACGATCGTCCTTCATGAGTTGGGGCACGGGCTTGGCTTTACTTCGACGTTCCAGATCGCGGGCGGGCAAGGCATGCATGGCCGTTATACTGACGAGGGAATCCCCTTTCCGTATGACCTGTTCCTGGAATCCGGGACCGGCATCAATATTTATAGCGCGTTGCCATCACCGTCGCCGGAGCTATACCAACAGCTTACCGGCAACAATCTTTTCTTCGCGTCGCCCTCAGGCAACCGGGTGGCAAAGATCTTTGCGCCCAATCCGTACGCGGAAGGCTCCAGCATTTCCCACCTGGACGCGGCGAGTTACCCTCAGGGAACACAAAATTCCCTCATGCGCCCGTTTGTAAATGCGAACGAAGTCAATCACAATCCCGGCCCCCTCACGCTGAAGATTCTTGCCGACATGGGTTGGGTTACAACATACATCGACCATGAGCATCTTGCCGACAGAGAAGATGTAACCACGCCGATCGCCGTCTCAGCTACGATCTCAGCCGATGGGACACCAGGATATGATTTCGACGATGCTGCTGTAACCCTGACTTATTCCCGGTCGGACATTCCCGGCACTACGGAAGTTCTCATGCAACCCGGCGGACAAACGGGTGAGTTTGTGGCTATGCTCCCTGCGCCAATGAGCGCCGTGACGTATTCGTACTCGATATCCGTGCCCGACGATCGCGGTCGCGTAATGTATAGTCCGGGGCTTCACCACGACCCCAACAGCGATCCGGGCGCCAAAGGACCTTCCGTGGTGCATTACACCTTCAACGTCGGCCCCGACAACACGCCGCCGGTGATTGCCCACACGCCAAGGGCCTTCATCTCTTACCTCGAGGATGAGCTCGTGATCGATGTAACCCTCACGGATGGGAGTGGTATTTCAGAAGCCACCATAGAATTGATCGTCGCGGATAATCCGCAAGGAAGCGCACCGCTTGAGTTGGTCTCTTCCGACCGGGAATTGTTTGAGGGAACAACGGCGCATCATTACCGCAAAACGGTTCCGCTTTCTGCCGGCACACTGGAAGACGGCGATGTTATACAGTACCGCATTACGGCGATCGATAACGCCTCGTCCAGGAATGCGTCGACGTACCCTACGACTGGATTTGCTGAAGTGCCTGTCGAAGGCCTTGCGCCTTCCCGAACCCATTACGTCAACAATTTCAATACGCCTTCCGACGATTTCATTGGCAACGACTTTACGATCACCACCGCTGCGGGATTTGCGTCGCCCGCCATCCATTCTCCACATCCCTATCCGGAAGCCGGCGCGAATAATGAACTCGACCTCGTGTACCAACTTCGGATCCCTATTGTAGTCGGCGCCACATCCTCCACCATGCATTTTGACGAAGTGGCGATCATAGAGCCCGGTGAAAATGGATCAACGTTCGGGAGCCCCGATTTTTACGACTACGTGGTCGTAGAGGGATCCGCTGACGGAGGTCATACATGGGTACCCCTTGCCGACGGCTATGACGCACGCGATCAGGCGGCATGGCTTTCCGCATACAACGCGTCGACGGCGGGCAGCCCTACTCAATTCCGAACGCGGCATATCGACCTGCGCAATACATTCAATACGGGCGAAGTGGTAGTGATACGCTTTCGCCTTCATTCAGATCCATTCTCAGCAGGATGGGGATGGGTAATAGACAACCTCCACATACAAACAGACGATGTGGCACCCGATATCCTCCATCATCACGTGGACTACCTGCCGATAGGGACGTCAACCGTGTCTTTGCCCGTTACCGTGACAGACGCAGGCCGTGTAGATCAATTGGCCTTCGAGTATGCCGCAAACGACCAACCGCTCCAGCGTTCAGAACACAACCTCAATCAGAGCGAGGCGCTCGTGGATTTCGCTCTGGACATACAGGCACTGAAAGCCGGTGACATTATCTACTATCGCTATGACGCCGTGGATAGCGCCGGCAACGTGGCCACACTGCCGCCGGATGGTTTCTTCAAGATACCTATCGTAGCTTTTGGCGAGGCGATCGATCAATACAGCAATACCTTCGATACCCCTACCAATGACTTCGCCGGTAACTTTTTCGAAGTGACTTCGACGGCGGCACTCCCTAGTGCCGGCATCCATTCCCGACATCCTTACCTTCCAGGTTTTGGGACCACCAGGGAATCAGATTTCAGCTATACGTTGCTGAGAAAAATCAGAATCAGCAGCGATAATCCCTATATGAAGTTCGATGAGGTCGTGCTGGTACAACCTGCGGATGAAGGCGCACCATTTGGCACGTCCGAATTTCGTGACTATGTAACTATCGAGGGATCAAAAGACGAAGGTAAGACGTGGCACGTCTTAGCCGACGGCTACAATGCCGGCGCCCACGACGAATGGAAAGCAGCGTTTGGGGTCGACATAGGAAGACAGCAGCACGTACGACGTCGGTCCTTCGACCTTACAGCCTCCGGCAATTTTGTCGCGGGCGATGAGATCCTCATCCGGTTCCGGATGTTTTCCGATGAAACGGTCACGGGATGGGGCTGGTACATCGATGACCTGCACATTCAGGATGAAGTAACCAGCGTACCTTCCGATGGAATCGTAGCAAAGCTTCTCGTTTATCCCAATCCCATAACCGATGCAGATCAATTGACGATCGGAATGCAACCCCAAACCCACGGCACCCTGCATGTGAGCATTCTCAATGCCACAGGCCGGGAAGTATACCGCAACGAATTTCTGGCAGATCCGGTAATGAAAGACTATCCCCTCGACATCGGGAGCCTTGCAAACGGCATTTACTTGCTCCGACTGAAATTCGGTAGTGAAACGATCACCCGAAAGGTTCTGGTGTCCAGGTAACCGATCAGAATTTTGCCATTGCTTCGATCTGTCCGGGTGTCAGGGGTTTGCCTTCATGAATGACAACCCGGTAATGGAACGTCACCGATTCATCGGGTTCAAGAACAAGATTGAGTTTTTCTTTCCCTTTGCTGAACACTTCCTGACCCAGCGGGTTGACAGCGAACAAACCGTATCCGCGTGCGTGCCAATACGCCGGATAACCCGGATTGTCCGGATGATCGATAATAGTGATGGACACCTGGTGGTCATCCTTTTGGCCGGAAAGGGAGACCCACTTTGCACGCGTCGACCAAACGTCGTTACCTTGTATACCCTCACTGCTCAGATAATCACCATTCGCATTTAGTGTACTCGGTCCCTTTGCGTTCATAATGTTGCCGTCATCGCCAACGTAAATGGCGGGTTCATCCGAGGGGAGTTCCAGTTCGCGTGCGACGCGTATGGCAAAGAAGCCGTCCTTGATGTCTTTAAACGTCACTTGTGAATCGGCGGCACGCAACACCGTCTTACGATCGATGACGAAATTGTCTCCTTCGACGGCGAACGCATAGGATGTCGACTCGATCAGAAGAAGCTTACCATAATAATCCTTCCACAACGCCTCCGCCTGGAGTGTAGCCTTCTCTTTGGAAGCTTTTTTTGAAACGACCTTGTCGTGGTATATCGTACCGTACCGAGGCCGTCGTTCGTAGGCAATTGCGGTGGAATTATTCCAGAAGTCGAGACCATTGACGCTTTCGTAGTTCATCCACAGGCCAATGTGATGGGGGTGATCGACTCTTTCGCCCGGTTGGGGATCAAGAGGGTAACCCCGGGTCACCGTAATACCGGATACGGTTTTTACAGGATACAACACCGGCTTCATTACCGAGTCGAAGTAGCAGTAGGCGGTCAGCAACTTGCCGTTGTAGAGAACATCGATCTTTTTTTCCTCCGGCTTTTCATGAAAAGAAAACCCCTCGTCCTGTGCGTGCAGGAGGCTGACCTGGACCGCGACCAGGGCCAAAATCAGTAACGTACGGATTATGCGTCTTCGCATTAATACTTGAAAGGTTTTCCGCCCACCATGACTTCCTGGGTAGCCTCGTCAAATGTGGCTTTCATCCCGGTGTGGCTGGCCGCGGTAGTCATGATGCAGGCAACTGAATGTGCGTATCCCGCTTCTACCGGCGCATTGGGTTCCTTCCGGCTCCTGACACATTCCATCCAATTTCTCATGTGGCTGGAGGTTAGATTGTCAGCGCCGGTATTGGCAGAGGCTACCACCTTTTCCTTCACCTGGGTAAGGTCGAGTGTCGGCAGGAGGTTGGCTTCCATGTTCATGGCCCTGGCGTGTCGCGCAGACAAACCTCCCTGTGGCGTCACCATATTGGTGTTAAGGTTGAGTTCACCTCCATTGGAGTAATAAATTTCCGAGGGATTCTCCTCACCATTGTGCATGCGCGACAGGAACACCACCTGGAATCCCGAAGACTGGTCGTCTGCCGGACCGTAGTCGAATGCCGCGGTGATCGTATCCCAATTTTTTCGTCCGTCTTTCCATTGGTAAATACCGCCGTTGGCCACAACGCTGCGGGGGTGCTTCAGCCCTGTAAACCAGTGCACCGTGTCGATCTGGTGACACATCCATTGCCCCGGCAATCCCGACGAATAGGGCCAGAAGAGTCGGAACTCAAGATGCTTGCGTGCATCGAAGGATTCAAAAGGTCGGTTCATCAGGAATCGCTTCCAGTCCGTATCTTCCTCCTTCATTTTATTGACGAGCTCGACCCTGCGCCACCGTCCGGGTTGGTTGACATTCCAGGTCAGTTCCACCATGGTGATGTCGCCGAACTTTCCTGAACGAATAAATTCGTTGGCCGCATGGTAGTTGCTGCCGCTTCGGCGTTGCGATCCGATCTGTACGATCTTTTTGGTTTCACGTACCGCCTTGAGGGCGATGCGGGCATCTTCCATGGTCTCCGCAAAAGGCTTTTCACAATAGGCGTCGCATCCGGCCCTGACAGCTTCCGCACAATGCAAGGCATGTTGAAAGTCGGCCGTGCTGATGATCACGGCGTCCAGGTCTTTCATTGCATAGAGTTCGTCGTTATTTACACAGGCCTTGATGTCGTGACCGATCTTTTCCTTAATCTCAGCGTGTCCTTGCTCGCGTTTGTACTTCCATATGTCGGAAACCGCTACCATATCGAAGTTCAACTCCTTATTGTGATGAAGGAAGCTGGGCAGCAGCGAGCCGCGAAAGCGATCGGAGTACCCCACAACGCCGACGTTTACGCGGTCGTTCGCGCCGAGTATGCGGGCGTAGCTCTGTGGGCTGAAGGCCATCGCGCCGAGGGTGGCGGCGGCGCTGGTCTTGATAAAATTTCTCCGTGATTTTTTCATGACGATCGGTTTAGGTGCTTGTAATGGGTATTTGGGTTACAGGTTGAGTTTTTTCATTTCGGAAGCGGCGTAGTGGCAGGCCCGTGCCGTCATCGCCATATAAGTTAACGAAGGATTTACACACGAAGAAGAAGTCATAAACGACCCGTCTGTGATAAAGACGTTCGGAACTTCGTGCATTTGATTGAACGAATTGAGTACGGACGTTTTCGGATCCCTTCCCATACGGGCAGTACCCATCTCATGGTTGGCGTTTCCGGGGAACGACATGCTGGAATAAGGTTTCACATCACGAAACCCCGCAGCTTCGAGCATTTCTGCCCCAGCTGCGGACATGTCTTTGTTCATTTCCGTCTCGTTCTCACGAAACCGGCAATTGATATCAAGTACCGGCCGGCCCCATTTATCGGTTTTGGTTCGATTAAGCACCACGCGGTTTTCCGGATGGGGAAGGCATTCCCCATAGCCTTGCAGTGAGAAGTGCCAGGGACCCGGTTGCATAGCGGCAGCTTTCAGCGATTCGCCAATTCCAAGGGATGATGCGTGCGACCATCCAGCCCGGCCACCGCCGCCCTGCATGCCGTATCCTCGTATAAAGTCGGACCGCTTTTCAGCGATATTGCGAAAGCGCGGGAGGTAGATCTGATTCGGGCGTTGACCGTAGTAATATTTGTCCTCGAAACCCTCGACCCGTGCGGTGGCGCCAGATCCTTTGTGATGGTCCATCAGGTTTCTGCCCACCTGGTCGCTGCCGTTGCCCAGTCCGTTTGGAAAGCGATTGGAGGTGGAGTTTAACAGAATGAACGTTGTACCCAACGTTGAGGCATTGAGGAAAACCACGCGCGCATGGAACGTGCGCACTTCATTGGTTTTGGTGTTCACGACTTCCACCCCGGAGGCTCTGCCCTTCTGTTCGTCGTAGATGACGCGGTTCGCGAGCGTGTCTGTGAGGACAGTTAGATTTCCTGTCGCAAGGGCCGCAGGCAGTGTTCCTGCATTCGTGCTGAAATACGCACCGTACGGGCACCCACGATCGCAACGATTTCTGAACTGACATCGTCCGCGGCCGCTGCCCGACGACGCGGTAAGGTTGGCAACTCGCCCAATGATCACCTTCCGTCCAGGAAAGCGCTTCTCGACGTTCTTCTTGAATTCGCGTTCAACACAATTGAACTCCATAGGAGGCAGGAATACGCCATCCGGAAGGTGCGGGATATTCTCGGCGGCGCCGGATATGCCAACAAAACGTTCGACGTAATCATACCAGGGCGCGATATCGCGATAGCGAATGGGCCAGTCGACAGCGATGCCATCGCGGGCGTTGGCTTCGAAGTCCAGATCGCTCCATCGGTAACAGTGACGCCCCCACAGGATTGACCGGCCGCCGAGCACGTCGGCCCGGATCCAATCGTATCGTGCCGATTCTATGTACGGGTTTTCGACGTCGTTGACGAAGAAGTGCTTGTTTTCCTCGTGGATGGAGAAATGGCGAACCTGGATATGGTGTTTTTGACGGTCGGCTTTCGTGAGCCGGCCGCGATGAGGAAATGCCCAGGGGTCCAGCGATGTGCCCGGGTAATCCGGATGTTCAAGATTTTTGCCGCGTTCCAGCAACAGGACCTTCAGCCCCATTTCACAAAATTCCTTAGCCGCCCAGCCGCCGGTTATTCCCGAGCCGACCACTATCACATCATAAACTTCTTGCTTCATCTCACAAACCGCGATCTTCGCAAAACATAACAAAATTCTCTGGCGTACGCCATTGGAGGCGTGGTGAAGGGAAATCAACCTAGCATTTCGAAGGAACGCAACCTTCCTGTAGTGGCCCGGAAGGGGCGGGACGAAGGCTGAAGCAGGTGCGGAGGCAGGGTGGGATAATAATTACGCAGAATCCGCGCTGAATTTTAAATCTGTTTTTATTTTTGCCCCCAATTTATCCATTCCTTTATCCCCAGAGATGCCTAGAGACAGAAGTATACGCTCCGTTCTGATTATCGGGAGCGGGCCCATTATTATTGGTCAGGCGTGCGAGTTCGATTATTCCGGGTCTCAAGCAGCACGTTCGTTGCGCGAGGAAGGCATCGAAGTGGTTCTCATTAATTCCAATCCGGCGACGATCATGACGGATAATGTGACCGCCGACCACGTTTACCTTCTGCCGCTGACCAAACAATCGATCAGATCCATCCTTGAAAAGCATCACATCGACGCGGTCCTACCAACAATGGGAGGCCAAACCGCGCTGAATCTCTGTATTGAATGCCAGAATGCGGGCATTTGGGAGCATTACGGCGTGCGGATCATTGGCGTCGACATCAATGCCATCGAGACTACGGAAGATCGCGAAAAATTCCGGCTAAAGATGAATGAGCTGGGTGTAAGTGTCTGCCGTGGCGCTACGGCCACCTCGTTCTTGCAGGGAAAAGAGATCGCCCAGGAAATTGGCTTCCCGCTGGTGATCCGGCCGTCTTATACGCTGGGCGGAACCGGCGGCGGATTCGTTCACAATCCGGAAGACTTTGATGAAGCGCTGAATCGGGGTCTCCACGCATCCCCGATACACGAAGTACTCGTGGAGCAGAGCATTCTGGGCTGGAAGGAGTTTGAGCTTGAACTGCTGCGCGACAATGTCGGCAACGTCATTATTATATGCTCGATCGAGAATTTCGATCCCATGGGAATCCACACGGGCGATTCTATCACGGTCGCACCCGCGTTGACGCTTCCCGATACGGTATATCAAAGGATGCGCAATCTGGCCATCCGGATGATGAACGGCATCGGACAATTCGCCGGTGGTTGTAATGTGCAATTCGCGCTCAATCCCAATAATGACAACGAAATCATCGGGATTGAAATCAATCCCCGGGTTTCCCGCTCGTCGGCGCTGGCGTCGAAAGCAACCGGCTATCCCATAGCAAAGGTCGCCGCGAAACTTGCGATCGGCTACAACCTCGATGAACTCAAGAACGCGATCACGGGCACAACAACAGCATACTTCGAACCGGCTGTCGATTACGTGATCGTCAAGATCCCGCGCTGGAACTTCGACAAGTTCCACGGCGCTGACCGTAGTCTCGGTTTGCAGATGAAGTCAGTAGGCGAGGTGATGGGCATTGGCAGAAATTTCCAGGAGGCGCTGCAGAAAGCCTGTCAATCGCTGGAAATCAGGCGGAACGGACTGGGCGCCGATGGCAAAGAACTTCGGAACCAGGAAGAGATCATGCACAGCCTGGCCAACCCATCATGGAATCGGTTGTTCCATATCCACGATGCGATGAAGGTAGGCGTTCCGCTGAAGACCATTCACAACATTACCAAGATTGACCGTTGGTTCCTCAACCAAATCGAGGAGCTGGTGAAGATCGAAAAGGAGATCAGAGCACACGACCTCAATACGATTCCGGAGGATTTGATGCGCAAGGCTAAACAAAAAGGGTTTGCCGACCGCCAGATCGCTCACCTGCTCCACTGTTATGAAAGCGAGGTACGTAAGGCCCGCGACGAGATGGGGATCAAACGGGTTTACAAACTGGTTGACACTTGCGCCGCGGAGTTTGCCGCAAGTACACCCTACTATTATTCGACATTCGATTCGGAGAACGAGTCGATACGTTCAGACAAAAAGAAAGTGATTGTACTGGGTTCGGGTCCGAACCGCATTGGTCAGGGAATCGAGTTCGACTACTGCTGTGTGCACGGCGTACTCGCTGCAAAAGAATGCGGATACGAGACGATCATGGTCAACTGTAACCCTGAGACCGTATCCACAGACTTCGACATCGCCGATAAGCTCTACTTCGAGCCCGTCTTCTGGGAACACCTTTACGACATAATCGAACACGAAAAGCCGGAAGGCGTGATCGTCCAGTTGGGCGGCCAAACGGCCTTGAAGCTGGCTGAAAAATTGCACAAATACGGCATCAAGATCATCGGCACGTCGTTCGAATCACTTGACCTGGCTGAAGATCGCGGCAGCTTCTCAACGTTGCTCAAAGACCTGGATATCCCTTATCCGGAGTTCGGCGTGGCAACCGATCCCGACAGCGCCCTTGAGGTATCCAAGCAGATTGGATTTCCCCTCCTGGTACGCCCCTCCTACGTGCTTGGCGGCCAGAGCATGAAGATCGTCATCAACGAAAAGGAACTGGAACGGCACATTATTGACATCTGGAAGCACCTTCCGGAGAATAAGGTGCTGCTTGACCACTTCCTGGACGGCGCGATTGAAGCCGAGATCGACGCAATATGCGACGGAGAGGATGTGTACATCATCGGGATCATGCAGCACATCGAGCCGGCGGGTATTCACTCTGGCGACTCCTACGCTGTGCTCCCCCCGTACAACCTCGGTGCGTTTGTGATCGCCCAGATGGAAAATTATACCGAAAAGATTGCGCAGGCCCTTAAGGTAAAAGGGCTGATCAACATTCAGTTCGCCATAAAGGATGACAAGGTTTACGTGATCGAGGCGAACCCCAGGGCTTCACGGACTGTGCCGTTCATTTGCAAGGCTTATGGCGAACCTTACGCCAATTATGCGACGAAGGTCATGCTGGAGGAGTTAAAAGTGCGCGACATCCGTTTCTCCCCGAAGAAGCACGGGTACGCCATCAAGGAGCCTGTCTTCTCATTTGAGAAATTCCCGGACGTGAATAAGGAGCTGGGGCCCGAGATGAAATCCACCGGAGAGTCGATCTACTTCATCGAAGACCTTATGGACGACCACTTCCTCAAGGTCTACTCCGCGCGCAACCTTTACCTCAGCCGCTGAGACGGAACAAAAATCTCCCGCCAAATCAGGGTTCGCTCTTTTATGGCTAAATTGGGGTGCTTCAAAGAAGTAGGCGATTGCGCGTCGATGACAGCGCGCGCCCGGAAACTTATGTGAGGTGTTTGGAGTTTAAATAGCATAGAAAACGGCGGTTAGATGCGCATCCTATTAATTATCGCCCTCGTGGGCTACGTTTTATACAAGCTGGGTTTTTTCCGAATCCTCCTGGGCTCTTCGATGAGGGGACAGGGCCACCAATTCCGGCGACCTGGCGACGGTAACGTCAATATTGACTCCCGCCCGGCCGACAAGCAGTCCAGAAAGGCAAGCTTTAAGGGCGGCGAATACGTGGATTACGAAGAAGTCAAGTGACGCGCCTTCGGGCCACTCCCCCTATGAAATTTCATTTCTATAAGTATCAGGCCACAGGCAATGACTTTATCCTGATCGACAACCGGTCGGGTGAGTTGACGCTTTCCGCGGACCAGATTTCCAGGTTATGTGATCGGCGCTTCGGGATAGGCGCCGACGGGGTCATCCTGATCAGTCCGGATGCCTCAGCCGATTTTAACGTCGATTACTACAACAGCGACGGATCGCAGAGTCTGTGTGGCAATGGAAGCCGTGCCGCCGTGATGTTCGCCTCCCACCTGGGAATGACGAACGGAAAGGCTCGCTTCAGTGCCTACGACGGCATTCACGAAGCAGAGCTGGAAGGCGAGGCTACCGTGCGCCTCAGGATGAACGACGTCACGGGTTGCCAAAGGATTGACGGCGATTTCCTCATTAACACAGGCTCTCCTCACTACATCCGGTTCCAGGAGGGCGTCGAGACGTTCCCTGTGGTGGAGGAAGGGAGGGCGATCCGTTATAGTGAACCGTTCCGCGAAAAAGGCGTCAACGTCAATTTTGTGGAGTTGCGCGAAGGAAACACAATTTTTGTACGCACCTACGAGCGCGGCGTGGAGGATGAAACGCTCTCCTGCGGAACGGGCGTAACGGCTGCAGCGCTCGCCGCATCGTTTCAGGGCCTGACCTCGCCGGTTACTGTCCTCACACGGGGGGGAACCCTCAGGGTGGAATTCAAATCCGGCCAGTCCGACACGTTCCGCGATATTTTTCTTATAGGCCCTGCCAAAATGGTATTTGAAGGCAAACTGGAATTATAATTGCCTGCCTGAAACCTGCCTGCCCGGTAGGCAGGTCCCGGAAAACCATATAACTTTGAATCCTTGCCGGAAAAGGGTCTCCGTTTGCCGGTAATGTTTTCTGAAAAGCGTTAGGCTATGCTCAAGTTTATTACCAAGATATTCGGTTCTAAGTCGGAGAAGGACATCAAGCGCATGATGCCTTTGGTCCACCAGACCAAAAAAGAAGGCGAGGCGCTCCAGGGGCTGAGTAACGACGAACTCAGGGCAAAGACCCGCGAAGTACAGGATTTCATCGACCAGGAACTCAAGGACATCGACGACCGTATAGCCGCGCTCCACAAGAAGATCGCTGACCAGCCGGACCTCGACCTGGACGAAAAGGAATCCATTTTCGGACAGATTGACGCACTCGAAAAGGACCGCAACAAGGACCTGGAGAAGGCGCTGTTGGCGGTGTTGCCCAAGGCATTCGCCATTGTACGCGAGACCGCCCGCCGTTTCAAAGAGAACGAATACCTCGAAGTCACTGCAAACACCCACGATATCGCATTTGCAGCCAGCCATCCCAACGTACAGATTGTTGGCGATAAGGCACACTGGTATAACAAGTGGATGGCCGCCGGCAACGAAGTGACCTGGGATATGGTACACTACGACGTCCAGATCATCGGTGGGATCGCCCTTCACGAAGGCAAGATCGCCGAAATGGCCACAGGGGAAGGAAAAACGCTGGTGGCGACGTTTCCCGCATTTCTCAATGCGCTCTCACGCCGCGGCGTACACATCGTGACCGTAAACGACTATCTGGCCCGACGCGACAGCGAGTGGATGGGCCCCTTGTTTATGTTCCACGGACTTAAGGTCGACTGTATCGATAAGCACGAGCCCAACTCGGAGTCTCGCCGCAATGCATACCGCGCCGACATCACATACGGAACAAACAATGAATTCGGCTTCGATTACCTGCGTGATAACATGGCCCGCGATCCCCAGGAACTGGTACAACGCGGCCACCACTATGCCATGGTGGACGAAGTCGACTCCGTACTCATTGACGAGGCCCGGACGCCGTTGATCATCTCCGGACCGGTACCGCGCGGTGACGAGCATGAATTCTACGACTTAAAACCCCGGATCTTCAAATTGGTGGAAGCCCAGAAAAAGCTTATCACCCAGTACCTCAACGAAGCCAAGAAGTTGATCAGCGAGGGAAATGAAAAAGATGGCGGACTGGCGCTGTTCCGGGCATTTCGCGGTATGCCGAAACACAAGCCGCTGATCAAATACCTAAGTGAAACAGGGATTCGCGCCATCCTTCAACGGACGGAAAGTATCTACCTGGCAGAAAACAAGAAGCTGTTGCCCGAGGCCGACAAGCCTCTATTTTTTGTCATCGAAGAAAAGGATAACAGCGTAGAGCTTACCGAAAAGGGGATCGACCTGATTACCGGCGAGGGTGAAGACCCCAAATTCTTTATCCTTCCGGAGATCGGCGTCGAACTGGGCAAGATTGAAAATGACACCACCATTCCTGACGAAGAACGGTTGACTCGGAAGGAATCGCTTATACGCGACTACCAGGTAAAGGCGCAGCGCATTCACAGTGTCAACCAGCTTCTCAAGGCCTATACCCTTTTTGAGAAAGACCAGGAATACATTATCGTCGACGGCAAAGTCAAGATTATCGACGAGCAAACCGGTCGCGTCATGGAAGGCAGGCGGTATTCCGACGGCCTCCACCAGGCTATCGAAGCGAAGGAGAACGTGAAAGTGGAGGACGCCACGCAGACATATGCGACGATCACCCTACAGAACTATTTCCGGATGTATCACAAACTGGCCGGCATGACGGGTACCGCCGAGACCGAAGCCGGAGAGTTCTGGAACATCTACAAGCTCGATGTGGTGGTGATCCCTACGAACAGGCCGATCGTCCGAAAAGACTACGACGACCTCGTATACAAAACTGTTCGTGAAAAATTCACCGCCGTCATCGATGAGGTTCAACGGCTCACAGGGGAGAACCGACCCGTCCTGGTCGGAACAACCTCGGTAGAAATTTCCGAGTTGATCAGCCGGATGCTCCAGATGAAGAAGATCAAGCACCAGGTTCTTAACGCGAAGCAGCACCAGCGTGAAGCAGAGATCGTTGCCGAGGCGGGCAAGCCAGGCACCGTTACTATTGCTACCAATATGGCCGGCCGTGGTACAGACATCAAGCTCACGCCTGAATCGCGTGAGGCAGGAGGACTTGCCATTATCGGTACCGAACGCCACGAGTCTCGTCGCGTCGACCGTCAGTTGCGCGGGCGCTCGGGTCGTCAGGGTGATCCCGGCACATCGCAGTTCTATGTGTCGCTCGAGGACAACCTCATGCGCCTGTTCATGCCCGAGCGGATTGCCCGGATTATGGACCGGTTGGGGTTGAAAGAAGGAGAAGTCATCCAACACCGGATGGTGACCAATTCTATAGAACGCGCTCAAAAGAAGGTGGAAGAAAACAACTTCGGCATACGCAAGCGGCTGCTGGAGTACGACAACGTGATGAACTCGCAACGCGAGGTGATTTACCGGCGTCGACGCAACGCACTCTATGGCGATCGCCTGGAGCTGGACATCCTTACCATGCTCTACGATACCGTCGAAGACATGGTCATCAATGCTACCGCAGCCAGTGATTACGAAAGCCTGCGACTCAATGCACTCAGTGTGCTGGGTCTCGATTACGAAATATCACGCGACGAATTCTCAGGCTGGGATCAGGCAAGACTCACACAGGACCTGTACCATAAGGCCCTGGAGCATTATCAGCGCAAGAACAATCAGATCGCTGAAAAGGCGCTACCCATCATAAAGGAGATCCACCGCACAAGGGGTGCAACGATCCAGAACATACTCGTACCCTTCACCGATGGAAAAAAGCAGATCGGCGTATCGGCGAACCTTGCCAGGTGCGTGGACACGAACAACGCGGAGTTGATCAAGTCTATGGAAAAGATGATCACGCTGGCGATCATCGATCACCATTGGAAGGAACACCTTCGCGACATGGACGACTTGAAGCAATCGGTGCAAAACGCCGTATACGAACAGAAGGACCCGCTCCTCATATACAAGTTCGAGGGGTTCGAAGCGTTCAAGCGATTCCTGGCCCGCGTAAACGAAGACACGATTTCCTTCCTCATGAAAGCGGAGATCCCCGAACAACAACCAGACCAGGTACAGGAGGCGCGAACCCAGCGAAGAGTTCGGCTCAGCGAACAAAAGGAGGAGTCCAAGTCGCTCCTCAGCGGAGGAGGAGGAGCAGGACCTCAGCAACCGAGCAGACCACCACAGGAAAAAGTAATGCCGGTGCGGTCTGAGAAGGTAGCGGGTCGCAACGACAAGGTCACCGTTCAGTATGCCGACGGCCGTGTTGTGAAAGATGTTAAGTTTAAGAAGGTCGAGGACGATCTGCGCAATAACAAATGTGTTATAATCAATTGACCATGCGCCTGTACACCCTTATCCTGTTTTTCATCGCAGGCTGCGCCGTTCAGAAACCAACGGCCACAACGGGCACGAGCTATTCAGAAGACCTCTCCGTGTTGAGGCCGGAAGTTGACGCCGAGGATTCAACACTTACGGTTACGCCCACCCGCAAAACAGAATACGTCGAGGCTAAGAACGCCATCAACGATAAGCTGGACACGGTACTTGACAGTATCGATCGCATCAACCTTTCGCGCAGGTATGTCGACGGCTTTACGATCCTCGTGTATTCAGGCCTCAACCGTGAAGCTGCCCTCAATGCACGAAAAGAGCTGACAACGTCAATCCCCGATCTGGAATCGGAAATAGAATATGCGCAGCCGAACTTCCGTGTACGTGCCGGCACCTATTTCAGTCGGCTGGATGCACAAAAAGATTACGTCGCGGTGAAACGGCTTTTCCCGAATGCGATCATAACACCGTCGCGGATTCAGATACAGTCGGACCGCTAGCCCCGGCAGTGACAGCGCCCATATTACAATTTTTTCGCCCTTGGACCTCCTTACTAAAATCAAAGACCTCGCGCTCAAGTACTCGGACGAGGTCGTCTCGATAAGACGTCACATTCATGCCAATCCCGAGTTGTCATATGAAGAACATAACACCGCGCGATACGTTGCGGCACAGCTCCGGGCGTTCGGAATAGAGCCCGTAGAAGGCGTGGCGACAACCGGCCTTATTGCCGAGATCAAGGGTAAGAATCCGGAAAAGAAGACGATTGCCCTGCGCGCCGACATGGATGCGCTTCCTATCAACGAAGCATCGGAGGTCCCCTACCGTTCGAAGAATCCCGGTGTAATGCACGCCTGCGGCCACGATGTACACACGTCGTCTCTTCTCGGCACGGCCAGAATACTGAAGGAGGTAAGCGACCAGTTCGAAGGAACTGTGAGGTTATTGTTCCAACCGGGCGAGGAAAAAAATCCGGGAGGCGCTTCTTATATGATCCGCGACGGGGCGTTGGAAAATCCCCGACCCGCTGGCATCGTCGGACAGCACGTCTATCCGCTCCTCGATGTCGGCAAGGTGGGCTTTCGCGAGGGGATGTTTATGGCCAGCGCTGACGAGATATACCTCCGCGTCATCGGCAAAGGCGGCCATGGTGCCTGGCCTGAACTCGCCATTGACCCTGTTGTCATTGCATCGCACATTATCGTAGCGCTGCAGCAGATCATAAGCCGCAATGCGAGTCCCAGACAACCGTCGGTATTGACATTCGGAAAGATCATTGGTAACGGCGCGACAAACATCATCCCGGATGAAGTGAACATTGCCGGAACGTTCCGCGCCATGAACGAAACCTGGCGAAATGATGCCCTCGAACGGATTCAAAAGATGGCAGAAAGCATCGCTTCGGGAATGGGAGGTCGATGCGAAGTTAACATATCCCGCGGCTACCCCTACCTGGAAAACAATCCGGAGCTGACAAGCCGGATACGTGAAGCGGCGGTTGCCTATCTCGGTCCGGAGAATGTGGTAGACATTGAATACTCGCTGGGAGCGGAAGACTTTGCGTATTACTCGCAGGTGGTGCCGGCGTGCTTTTATCGCCTGGGTACCCGCAATAAAGACAAGGGCATCACCGCCTATGTGCACACCCCGAATTTTGACATCGACGAGGACGCCCTTAAGATCAGCACCGGGCTGATGGCCTGGATGGCAATCACCGAGTTGAGTCTGGCGTAACCCAGAGCGTGACAGAGGACTCAATGGTACCTAAAATGAGCTCCGTCGTGTACGTATATCAACAGTGACTCGTGGAAAGATTGCCCTCGTTACCGCTGCGGCCGTGATCCGATACCTTGCCACACGCTGGTGGCCGAGTGGGAGGGTCTGGAATACCAACCGGCACGGTTATTTGTTTATGGATAATATCGGCCTGATATCCAGGCCGGTCAACAAGGCGGAACATCGTCGTTTTTGGTATATTGCATGAAAGGCTCCAAATGGTTGTAAAGGAAAAAATACTAAAGCTATTGAAGTTGGAGAATCTCTTCGAGAGTGTTTCCGGGTATGTAGAAAGCAAGTTGGAACTCTTTAAAATGGAGATTCGGGAAGAGGTGGCCAGCCTTGTTGCGCGGATATTGGTAGCGCTTCTCATTGGCCTTTGCTTCCTTTTATTTTTAATTTTAGCCAGTGTAGGGCTCGCCTATTACCTGGGAACGCTGGTAGGAATGACGGGGGGAATTATGATCGTAGCCGGGTTTTACCTTTTAATATTTGCGTTGATGATCGCCTTCCGCGAACAGGTTTCGGAAGGTATCAACAACATGGTAGTCGGTATGGTCCGTGCATCAAAAAAGAATAAAGATGAAGGTCGTTGAAAAGGATGATTCCAAAGAAAAGCTTCGCGAAAAGTCGGACGCTTACAAGGCCGCTATCGAGCAGGAAGTAAAAGAGCTGGGCGATCGCACCGCACGTGCGCTGGTTAATGTGGCCGTCGTAGCCGGCGCGGTAAGTGTTGCCTACCTGGTATATCGTGGCCTTACATCATCGTCCAGATCGAAATCAAAATCACGCAAGGCCAGGCGTAAAGAACTAGTTGCAGTGGAGGATAATGGCCATCACGTGCAGGAAGAATCCCGGTTTGCGTCAATGCTGAGCAATGTGGGCACCGTGTTGGCAACCCAGGCAACAGCCTATCTTTTGGCCTTCGCCCGACAGAAGCTGATCGAATATCTGAAGGAGAGTTCAGAACAAAAAGAAGAGAACAATCAACCCGCCAATTAATGAGCTTGCTCACCACGCTGCTGGAGAGTCAGCAGAAGGGTAAGAAATCAATCGCCGTCCTTATAGATCCGGACAAAGCCGACGACAGCAACCACCTCCAGGTATTAATCAACCTGGCGAACGAAAACTGCATAGACTTTTTCTTTGTCGGCGGTAGTCTTGTAACGACAGCCAACCTCTCTGATGTCGTCCGC
Source organism: Cyclobacteriaceae bacterium (assembly GCA_035304385.1). Lineage (GTDB taxonomy): Bacteria > Bacteroidota > Bacteroidia > Cytophagales > Cyclobacteriaceae > ZC4RG29. Next base: position 610 of record DATGQD010000070.1, on the reverse strand, counting down.
CAGATCAAAAAGAATGTAACGATACCGGTGGTACTGTTTCCCGGCAACTCAATACAGATCGATCCCAACGCGGATGCGTTACTATTTTTGTCGCTGATATCGGGTCGCAATCCTGAATTGCTGATCGGCCAGCATGTGGTTGCAGCGCCCATCATTCGGAACACGCGCATTGAAGTAATTCCTACCGGTTATATGCTAATCAATTCGGGGCGCATCACGTCAGTGGCCTACATCAGCAACACGACGCCCATTCCTGACGACAAGTATTCGCTCGCCGCGTGTACGGCCATGGCCGGCGAAATGCTTGGGTTAAGGACGATATACCTTGATGCGGGCAGTGGCGCGGAGCATCCTGTTAGCGCTAAAATGATCAGTAGCGTGCGCAAAGCTGTCAACGTGCCGCTCATAATTGGCGGCGGTCTCAACACCGCTACGAAGGCCATCACTGCGCTGGAAGCAGGTGCGGACATGATCGTTATTGGCAATGCGTTAGAAAAGAATCCGGATTTGCTGAGCGAAGTATCCGATAAGGTCTATGAATGGAACCGGGCGGTGGGTTCGAGATAGCTGCGTTGCAACGGTACTCGGCTCCCGCGCATCGAGGTTGAAT
>DATGQD010000069.1:0-177022 GCA_035304385.1 Cyclobacteriaceae bacterium | reverse complement strand
TCATTCCGGGAAGCGCCATGGCTTCAAGGAACGGCAGAGCGATACACGCCCCCATTCCCTTGAGCATTCTCCGGCGCGAAATGTGCCACTTCTTGTTCATATTATTTCATCCACTTTTTTCCTGAAATCGTTGATCTTCATTCGGAAAGGATAACTTTTCACGAGCGTCGCAATAAATTCCTGAGGGTCGAAGTTGTTTTGAATCAGACATTCCTCCAGTTGCCGCAACGCGGGTTCGTCGGTAAACAATACTGACCTTCCAAGAGCGTACGACAAAATACGCGACGAGAAATTCCGCGCTATCCTTCGCTTCTCCTGCATGAGCAGTTCTTTCAACTCTACCGGACCGTCGAACGTCTGTCCGTCCGAAAGCACGCCGGACGGATCGATGGCAACACTTCCGTACGACTCCCGCCAGCGACCGATGGCATCGAAATTCTCGAGACCAAGTCCAAGCGGATCCATTTTCTGGTGACAGGAGAAGCACGCCGGATCAGACCGATGCCTTTCCAATAATTTCCTTAACCCTACCGCGCTATGACTCCCTTCGTCTTTGGGAAGTTCAGCGACTTCCGGGGGCGGCGGTGGTGGCGAAATGCCCAGAAGTTGTTCCATTACCCACTTGCCCCTCAGCACCGGACTCGTTCGCGTCGGAAGCGATGTTGTTGTCAGTACACCCGCCATTCCCAACACCCCGCCACGCCAGCGTTCAGTTACATCCACTTTTCGAAAACCGTCGCCGGTGACCCCGGGTATGCCGTAATAGCGCGCAAGTTCTTCATTGACGAACGTGTAGTTGCTGTTGATGAGCTCCAGCATGTTGCGGCTGTCCGTGAGTACATAGTAGAAGTACTCGACAGTCTCGCGGTACAGCGCCTTCCTGATGGCCATGTCGAATTCGGGAAAGTGTTCCGGGTCCACGATCTGCTGATTCTCGACAAGCTTCGAAACCCCGAGCCATTGCGTGGCGAAGCTCTCCGCAAATCGCCTGGCTTTAGGGTCAGCCAGCATTCGTTTCACCTGCGCTTCCAGCACCAGCGTGTCCTGCAGCTTTCCAAGGTAGGCGAGCGAAAACAATTCCTGGTCGGGCATACTCGACCAAAGGAAATACGACAGCCGCGTTGCGAGTTCGAAATTGCTCAACAGGTACACGCCCTTCACCCGCGGCTCCTCCTCAGCGCGATACAGAAAATGCGGCGATACCAGTATAGCCTTTAATGTCTGCGCTATGGCATCGTTGAAGCGATGAGGGTTCTCCAGGGTGTCGGATGCATAGTAGACGGACTGGAACAGGCCCATCAATCTGTCTTTTTCATCCTCCTTTAAAAACCGACGGTACGCTTTCGTGGCAACCGGCATGACAATTTTTTCTGCCGCCGCTTCCGGTGCGTTGATTTCTTCGTAAGTGTCGCTAAAAAGCGACTTCATCCAGTTCGCCAGTCGCTGCCACCAGGTTTGTTTGTAGGCAAAAGGAACGATAGTGTTCCATTTATCTTCATCAGCACGGAGTGCGCCAATGATCGCGTCGGCCGCATCGTAATAACGTTCGAACTTTAGCGGTGTGAAGAACAGCGCTCCGCCCTGATTGTCGAATCCGCCTCCACCGGAAGCATCAGCAGGGAAATACGCTTTCGCGTCGAACTCGACGCCAAGGAGATCGTAAATGGTGTATTGATACTCGGTGTGGCTGAGCCGCCGGATGACCACATGGCCGGGCTTATGGTCGCGCAAAGAACTTTGCAACACGCTATCGATGCCATGGACAAGGATCTCGTATTCGCCTTCGGGGAGTGGAGGCTCCGTCGGCGGCGGCATGCTCCGCGTTTTGATCTGGTCGAGGACCTTTAGCCAGAACTGGCCGTCCTTGACAACACGCTCCTGCTCTTTGTAATTGTCGAGGTTTACACCGCCCTTGGGATTGCCTGTGTTGTGGCAGTCGAAACAGCGCTTGTCGAGGAGCGGGCGAAGTGTCGTTTCGTACAGATTCGCCTCCTGCGCACGTGCCATGACTATGACCGCGAAGAAGAGGGTCGCCGCACCGATAACGCTTCTCATCATAAAAGCAGCTTAGGCAGTGTGAGCGAAAGCGTGAGAGTGAAAAGGTACTCGCGATTCCCGCTCCCACGCTTTCAGCACACGACGAATTAAAATAGTCAGAATAAAGTGAATTCCGGAGAAAAATTCTTACAACCGGTGTCATGTAGTGCGGGGTGGGACGAGGTTCGGTGGTGTGTATTACACAACCCGTCCCCCACCGGATTCCAAATTCTGTATATTGGTGTCATGGGTGTAGTGGTAGCCGTATGCGGGCTTCCGGGATCGGGGAAAAGTTACTTCGCGTCCCGGCTAGCGGAACGAATGAACGCTGTCTATTTCAGCAGCGACAGGATACGTCGTGAAATGTTCAAGCGCCGCTCCTATTCCGACGACGAAAAAACGGAGGTGTACAAAGAAATGATCCGCCGCGCGCGCGATCATGCCGCCAAACCCATTGTCTTCGACGCTACTTTTTACCGACGCGGCATCCGGTCGTTGTTCCGGGAGGCGTTTCCCGGTTTGGTCTGGATTGAAGTAACCGCGGCTGAAGACATTATCCGTGCGAGGCTGCAAAAACCGCGTGTCGACAGCGAAGCCGACCTGAAGGTTTACCATTTGATCCGTTCGCAGTGGGAACCGTTGGAGGGTGAGCATCTGACGTTGGAGTCCACATCGGATAACATCGACGATATGCTTGAAAGCGCGATGCAATATTTGGAATATGACCGGTGAAGATATCCGCAGCCTTCTTGCCGGCGCGTTTCCGGCGACCTGTAATGATCCCGAACTAAAGGAGACGCACATTTCATGGGTCATCCTTTGCGATGACAGGGTTTACAAGATCAAAAAGCCGATGAAATACTCCTTCCTCGACTTCTCCACGCTGGAACAGAGAAAACACTACTGCGAACGCGAGGTAATGCTGAACAACCGTCTTACCCACAAGGTGTACATCGACGTGCAACCGGTTCGCAAAACGCAGTCGGGCTTTTCCATCGGCGGAGATGAAGGTGAAGTGGTCGATTATGCCGTCCACATGCACAAGCTGGACAACCGCCGCCGCATGGACGTGCTGTTACGTGACGGCAACGTGACGGAAGATCATATTCGCAGCCTGGCACACCAGCTGGTATCGTTTCACAAGGAAGCCGTCATCGTGTATCCGGAGGATCCTCTCGACATACAAAGCAAGTTTAATGATATCGAAGGGCAACGCAAATTTATACAAGACGCACTGGGCGACCCATACCAGGACATCCTGGATGACACGCTGAAGCGCTCAGACAAATTTGTGCTGGATAACAAAAGGTTGCTGGAGGATCGTATTGAAGACGGGTTCCACCGCGATGGGCATGGAGACCTTCATTCGCGGAATATCTTTTTGCTTGATGAGCCGGTGATCTTCGACTGTATCGAATTCAACGACGAATACCGGCAGGTCGACGTACTCAATGAAGTCGCCTTTCTTTGCATGGACCTCGATGCGTTCGGAAGGTCTGATCTGGCGCGCACGTTTATCGAAGCGTATACCGCGCGGTTTGCCGCCATAAGCGGTGCGCGCGATGTGGCGTTGTACCACTACTACAAATGCTATCGTGCTAACATACGTGCGAAGGTCAACAGCCTGAGGGCACAGCATGCGACGGATTCCTCCGCCGCAGCTGATGCCCTCCGCGAAGCCGCCCGCTACCTGGACCTCATGCACAAGTACACCGAAGCGTTTAGCTAATGGCTTCGACGACGCGGCTCAACTCTTTTCCCGCGCGCTGCCGTACTTTAACCGGTTTGGCTTTGCGATCGTCGATCTTGCGCTTCATGGCCTCGACAGCCTTATTGATGGCTTCTACAAAGGTAAATCCACGCTTCGCGACATACGGATCGTTACCCGGGATACCGACCTTGAGCTCACATATTTTGTCGTCTGCCCGACTTGTACGGACCTTCCTGAGGCGCACGTGCGCTTCTATGATACCGTCGTGAAATTTGTCGAGCGTTGCAATTTTTTTGCGAGCGTATTCAATGGTTCTTTTCGTGGGCTTAAAATCCGATGACTGAAACAAGATTTTCATAATACATTGATGTTTAATTAATATTTTTTGACCTCCGGAACAATCGTGCGTTTATCCGCACCACAATTTTCCAGACCGTTAAGGGATCCACACCTTAAACTGTTCGCTGAGTTCTTTAGGCAGAGAGTCGAATGCCTGTTCGAGTTCTTCGATAGAGACGTACACCGCCAGTGTCTCGATGACGGCACGCACTCCCGCTACCACTTCGTCAGGATTGCTAAAATCCCGCCAGGCCGTGGAGCCATGCTGCTTAAGCACTTCATTGGCGAATTCCTGAAGCGTGGTGACACGCCGGTGGGGTTGCGTTATCCGCCAACCATCGACGTACACGGCCTTGATGGCCATCGGTAGTTGTGCCAGGAGGTCAGACGACTCTTCCAGTGAAAAGTGGTTGCGCAGCGTTCTCAGCACGGAGCGGAGTATTCGGGCTGCGCGTTCACGCTCACCCTCCACGCCGAGGTTCTTCATCAACAGATTGACAAATTCATTGCCTTTCTGTGCATAAGCTTCAAAGTCCAGTGGCATAGCTCTATATTTTAAGGTTGTTACTCACACTTGGCGTACGGAGCGGCTGTGCGCCCCCTGCACCCGCGTCAGTCCAGCTCGAAGCTGATCTTCGCGGTAACGCGATACGATGAAATCTTGCCGTTGTCGACGGTCGCGCTGTGATCTTTTATGTAGATCGACCTGATGTTGTGAACCGTCTTTGACGCTTTGGCGATGGCCTGTTGCGTGGCGTCTTCCCAACTCTTGTTGGAATCGGAGAGCACTTCAATTACTTTAATCACTGCCATGGTTTTGTATGTTTTGGGTTGAACAATTGTTTCCCGTTTGTGCCCTCCGGGTCCTTCATCATCTTAAAGGTACCACGATAAGTTGTCACCGTGAATGAGGAAAATAGAGGGTGAGTCCTGATTTAAATCAGGAAACCCGGCAGTCCTGACCACAAAAGCCGTTCCGTCACGCTTCACTGCATGGAACAGCAAGGAACGTCGAGCTGAAGGGAAAATTAGTCTACAACGTGTAGTAGCATTGGGTAGCACCAGTTCAACGCACCCAGACCGAATGTTTGTAGAAGAACACGATATGCGACAGATGAGATTTGTGCCGCGGACTAACATGGCGTCCCTAAGGGACGCGGCACCCGCCACCGCAACGTTTCTACAAACATTGCGACCCTACGGGGCGCCGTACCCCTGCAACATCGGGTTCTGCAAACATTAAGACCCTACGGACCGCTGAGATCCCAATGGTGAAGACTTATGCAAAAATGTGCCCCGCGTTACAAAACGCTTAGATGCCACCCGATTATTAATTAGTTATTAACAGTACGAAATTCACAGAGAACGGTGGGGTTTGAATGAATACTCAAGCCCAAAGAGTTAACGGGCCTCCCCTTTCAAACAAAACGACGATCATCGCACCTTCCGGTCCCGTAGGGACCGAATGTTTGTAGAAGAACGACGGAACGTGGACGACCGTCCCGTCGGGACGGAATGTTTGATTTCGCTTACCTTTGCGTCATGGCAAAAAAGGAATGCCCATCCTGTGCGATGGAAGTCGACGCAACGCATCACACGTGTCCCATCTGCGGCTACGAGTTTCCGGCGCGTAGCAATACCCTGCGGTGGGTCGCCATAGTACTTGTACTCCTTCTATTGCTTCTCTGGGTATTCTGACGACCTCACCCTATGGCTTCACACCGCCCGCCTCGCTGATACCTTCATATCCGCGGCGTGTGATCTGCATGACACACCGGATGTATTGGTATATATCCAGGTTCATGATGGACTCCACCGCCGCAATGCGATGATCCGATGTCGCTTCACCATGCCGGAGCGTATCCAACTGCTCAAGGCAGAATTCCAGTTGCTTTCGCAATTCGCGCCGAAGTTTTTCCATACCGGCCTCATCGTGCTGCCTGCGATTGCAACGGCTGACGTTGTATACGTCGCTGACGTCACCCACGGCACAGTCACGCGGAGGCGTTAACAGCCCGTAGGCTGCATCCTCAGACGTATACGCCCGTTCGCCGATGGCCTCGTCCGACATTTGACGCAGCAATTGCTGGTTTTGGCTGACGATAGACTCCAGCACATCACGTATATGGCCACTGTGTATATCTGCGCAATCGAACCATGCATCAAGCATAGCAAACGCACTTATCAATTGCCGTTCAAGTTTGGCACCTATGTTTTGAATATTTTTCATGTCTATGGTCTTAAAAAGCAAAAAGCCCGGGTTTTATGGCCCGGGCTTATGTCTAGTCCTTGAGGATTTACACTCTAAGAGACACCCAACCCGGGTGATATAGCCATCACATCCGCGAAATTCTTATCGCGCGAAAGGATGATATCGATACGGATTGATGTGTTCATGGCACAAATATATTCAAAATACGGTACGGATAATGGAACGGTAGAAGTTTTTTTTGGTTGCGCGAAACGCGTCAATCGGATAAAAAATTCTAACGGCGACTGAGGTCTTTTATCTCCACTCTTCTGAAGTCGATGGGCTGACCTTCGCTTTGCAGCGCGATGTATCCGGAACGCAAGGGCTTGCCCGGCTGCCACACTGCGCTATCATAGCCCTGCACGACCCCGCCACCCATGGTCGGCTTGCTGTACTGCAGAACGGTATCGCCGTTGATCACGTGGGTAATGAGCGAATCTTCGATTACAATTAACTCCGCCCTTACCCACTCATCCTGATCATAGGTCGGTGACGTGCTGTTCAGACAATGACCGTCATAGCGTTGCCCCCGATATTCTATTTCCGTGCCGGGTGAACACATATTGCCGGTAGGTCTCGGATTGCCATCGCCCAGTCCGGCGAGAAATTGCATTTCGACAGAGATCGGCCAGTTCTGTTCTTTCGGCATAGTCCGCGGATCCTGGGAATGAAACATCACGCCGCTGTTGAGAAGAGTATAGTCGGGCGCGCCGGGCTGGAGTGTCCCCGTAAACCGGTATTCCACAATAAGATGGAACCGCGAGAAGGGCTCCTTATAATATAAATGACCGAACTGATCGTTGAAGTCGCCGTACTGGTCGTACCGTACCCTGATCATACCATCCTCCACGCGGAAGGTGTTGCCGAAATTTTCGCCGACTTCGTGATGGTGGATCTTTACGATCCAGTCGTTTATATCGCTCCCGTTGAATAGCTGCACCCAGCCGTCATCGGCGTCTGACGCGTTATTCTCCTGACTCCCTGTGCACCCGACCAACACAAGGATCAGGAGACCAACGTAAAGGCGGGTGGTGATTCGCATCGAAAGTCTATTCTCCAAAACGTTTGATGAGCGTAACGCCCCAGTTGCGGGGTTCTCCCAGGTGTGTCGCTCCAAAGTCGTATGCATATGCAATATATTGCTCATCGCTGAGGTTCCTTCCCCACGCCATGAGTTCGAGCGACTTATACGCAAACCCTGCCCTGGCGTTGATCAGATTGTATGGCGCCTGACGGATCTCGTTGGCCATATCAAAATACTGTGTACCTAAATGCGCCCATTCGCCGCGTGCCACGAACTTCAGCGGAATGGACAAGCCCAGGTCTCGTGAATACTGAACCGCCAGCATAGACGTTACGTCCGGCGTAAAGATCTGCCGGTTGCCGTTGTAATCAACGCTGACGCCGGGAGTCCCACCTTCCACCGTCCTTAGCGATTCATACATGGCTTCCGTATACCCCAGGCTGTAGCTCAGATCCAGACCCTTTAACGGCGTGGCGATAACTTCTACTTCAAAGCCCCTGCTGGTCAATTCACCCGCGTTACGCGTCAGCGTTATGGCATCGGGCAAAATAAGTGTGGGCACCTGGGCGTCGGTCACCTTTATATAAAAGAGTGCCGCGTTAATTTGCAGCTTTCTGTTCGGCAACGTCTGCTTGTAGCCTACCTCAAAGTTGTTGCTGTACTCCGGCTTAAAGGCGGCTAATGGTATCTGGGAAGGATCGGCCGACAGCTGCGTGAGGCCCCCCGCCCGGAATCCCTTGCTGTATACCGCATAGATATTGCTCCTGTCGGTAGGATACCATGCAACGCTGACTTTTGGCGAGACCGCGTTAAACGACGCCGTCGCGCTGGTGTCCGGGAGAATGGGGAACATGGGCTCGGGAACCGGATCTTTCTGGTATTCGGCCAGGCCGCTTTGTTCCTTCTTCTCATGATCATATCGCAAGCCTGCGGTCACCTCAAACTTATCGTTGACGGCATACGTTGCCTGACCATACACGGCCACACCGCGGCTTTTCGACGTAGACGTGTTGATAATCGAGAAGTTTGTGTCGTCAGCGCCGACAAACGCGGCGTCTTCTCCGAATCGCGTCGCCTGCTTGAACGGGATATTCTGATAGAACAAGTACGTGCCGGCCGTCCATTTCAGGGGTGAAGTATTTCCCGCAGGAGAGGTAACCTTGAACTCCTGTGTAAAGACCTTAACAAAATTCCAGTCGCGTCCATAGTTATTAATGATCGTGATGCCATCGATCGGAGAGAAGTCGCCGTCGATGGGCTCCTTGTATATCCTGTAGTTCGACTGGTAGGTAGTCTGCGACGTGAAGTTCAAGTTCGAGCCCGCATAGCTTGCCGTCAATGAACTGTTGAAGACATCGTCCACCAATTGTGTGCGTGCGTTCTGGTTGACGGTAAAGGGTGTTTCAAATGCACCTTCTACCGAGCCTGCCAACGGAAACGCTCCGTTGTTGCGGTGTGAATGGTTCTTGACGTTCAACGTGAAGGCCCACGCGGGCGTAGCCAGATAAGAAAGGTAGTAGTTGCCGGTAAAACTGTGATTCTTGTCGAAATGCGAGTTGTCAAATGTGTTCGTATAGAATCCGTCGGATTTATCGTACAGCCCACTCACGCCGAGGAACAATTTGTTGCGTACAATAGGCGTGCGCACGCCGAGCCCATAACGCTGGCGTCCATTGCTGCCCGCGCTGATCTCTGCGAATCCGCGCGTCTGATTCCCGGGCTGTGTCGTAAGGATGTTGATCACACCCCCCATCGCATTTCTGCCATATAAGGTTCCCTGCGGACCGCGCAGCACTTCGATACGTTCAATATCAAACAACTGGGCAATGTAGGTGTCCAGACTGAACTGATTTACGCCGTCGACGTAGGTAGCGACAGATGGATCGTACGACGTCGAGGTAATACCCCGTATCGATGTCACATTCCGGTTGTCGCCCGGGTTAGCCGAGTACACGTTCGGGATAATGGCCGTAACCTGGTCGGTATTCCATATCCTGAACTCAGTTACCTCGGCGGCGTTGATGGCCGTCGTGCTGAATGGAACGCGCTGAAGATTTTCTTCTTCCTTTTGTGCCGTGACGATCACATCGCTGAGGCGCAAGGCCACCTCCACCAGGGTGATGTCCAGCGTCGTCCGGCCCCCGTTTACGTCGACCGTCTCATCGACGCTGGCATATCCTACGGCCCGGACGTGAACATGATATTTTCCGGGAACGAGGCTTATCGAAAATCGCCCATCCTCATCGGTGTGCGTGCCACGATTCTTATTCAAAACATGTACAGACGCACCTGCGAGCGGTTCACCATTCGCATTCACCACGCGCCCCTCCAGAGTGCTCTCCTGACCATAAGCCATAAGGCATCCCAACACCATGCAGATACCCAGTACAATCGTCTTCATGACATCCATCGTTTGTTAAAGGCCCACAAGATACAGCCAGTGCTGGAATCAAACAAAAGGCCAATGCGGTGTGGAGCAGCACGCCCTGGGGCGGATGATTTTCCGTGTGGCACCAATAATTGATGGAATTTTCACAAAATTGGCACCTTGAGGAACAACCTGGAATGGCGATTTCCCCGACATGCTTCGCATTAACCTGATTAGCGGTCCCCGCAATTTGTCGACGGCCCTGATGTACTCCTTTGCCCAGCGACCGGCAATACGGGTATTGGATGAACCCTATTACGCACACTACCTCGTGAAGTCGGGCACACAACACCCTGCACGTGAAAAGGTGCTCGCCAGCTTGCCCCAGACGGAGGAGGCGGTCGACGCGCTCATCTTCAGCGACACGGGGCATGATACACTGTTCATAAAAAACATGGCGCACCACATAGAAGTGTTGGAACAAGAAATCAAGGCGGGGCTAACGCCGGTATTTCTGATACGAAATCCCCGGCATGTCATCGCAAGCTACGCAAAGGTGATAGCCGGTTGTGAGATGCGCGACATCGGCATCGAATACCAATACCACCTCTTTCAACGCATACATCAAGAAGAAGGCAAGGCGCCTGTGGTGGTGGATTCCGGGCTGCTGTTGCAGGACCCGCGCGCCGTACTAACAGCGTTGTGCCAACAACTTGACATTCCCTTCTATACAAGCATGCTGACATGGCCGGCCGGTCCGAAACCTTACGACGGTGTGTGGGCGCCCTACTGGTATGGCAGCGTACATCAGTCGCGGGGATTTGGAACACCTCCGTACGAACATCCGGACATCCCCGCACCACTAGAAAATCTATGCCGGAAGGCAACGGAGTACTATCAGCGTCTCCTGCCCTTCGCTATAAACCCCGACAATCATGTTACAAACATTTGATCCACGCAACGAGAACATCCTGATCCACGTAAACGGCAAATTGGTGCCGCGTACCGATGCTAAAGTGTCTGTGTTCGACAGCAGCGTACAAGGTGGCGATGCCGTGTGGGAAGGATTGAGAGTCTACCAGGGCGGGATCTTTTGCCTGGATCGGCATCTCGACCGGCTTTTCGCATCGGCGCACGCGCTCGCATTTCAGAATGTACCCGACAGAGGTGTGGTGGTCGACGCCATCCGCGACACCCTGCGCGCCAACAATATGGACGATGACGTCCATATCCGACTAACGCTGACGCGGGGAGAGAAGATTACATCGGGAATGGACCCGCGGCTCAACACCCGCGGCTGCTGCCTTATCGTGCTGGCTGAATGGAAGCCATTGGTGTACGACAACGAGAAAGGAATTCGCGTCATCAGCTCTTCTGTACGGCGGAACGGCCCTCAGTTCCTGGATTCGAAAATCCATCACAACAATCTACTCAATAACATCCTGGCAAAAATACAGGCCAACGTTGCCGGCGTCGACGCGGCGATCATGCTTGACGCGAACGGGTTCGTCGCCGAATTAAACGACACCAACCTGTTTATGGTGAAGGACGGTGTCGTGCTCACACCCCCACCCGATGCCTGCCTGGCCGGGATCACGCGCGGCCTCATTATCGAGTTGTGTCATAAAGCGCACATATCGATAGTGGAACGCAACCTTTCTTTAACAGAGTTCTACAACGCTGACGAGGTGTTCGCCACCGGCACCATGGGCGAGCTGACGCCCGTGAAGGAAATCGACGGCCGAAGGATTGGTTCCGCCGACATGCCGGTAACGGCACAAATCCGGGAACATTTTCATGCCTTCATTCCGGGCCATTGCACGCCAGTGGTATCCTGAACTGTCCTGACCTTCCCTTCCAGGGTTCTGGGTTAGTTGTTCAAAAATGGTGAACGCCATGCTTATTCTATTAGATTCGCAATCGAACCTAAACAAACCCAACCATGCTCCTTCGCGCCCTCGTACTCCTTATCGCAATGGGGATTGCACATGTGTCGATAGCACAGCGCCCCGAAGTGACAGACCTTGTCTGCGAGTATCTTGTAAACCCAGTTGGCATTGATGCCACGCAACCGCGATTCAGCTGGAAGATCCAATCCAGTGCACGCGACGTCTCGCAGTCGGCATACGAGATACGTGTTGGAACAGCGCCGGATGTAAACCGTGGCCGAAACATCGTCTGGAATTCCGGAAAGGTGGCCTCCAGCCAATCAACCCACGTCAGATACGGAGGTCCTTCCCTGCAGTCGCGTCAACGTTTATATTGGCAGGTGAGAATTTGGGACAACAGCAACAAAGCGTCTGCATGGAGTGCGCCGGCGTTTTGGGAGATGGGGCTGCTCACAGCTGACGATTGGTCGGCACAATGGATCAAGCCCCTGTCAGACGATCCCGAAGCGCAGGAGCGTCCTGTTGCGTTGGTGCGGAAAAGTTTTCAGGTGGGTAAACCCATCCGCTCTGCGCGGCTGTACGTGACTTCCCATGGACTGTATGAGGCACATCTTAACGGACAGCGCGTTGGCGATGCCGTGCTGACACCTGGGTGGACGAGCTATAACAACCGCCTTCAGTACCAGGTATACGATGTCACCGACAACCTTCGCGCCGGAGAGAACGCCGCGGGTGTGATGCTGGCGGACGGTTGGTATCGCGGAAACATCGGCTTCAGCAATCAGCGTAATCAATACGGAACCGACATCGCGTTGCTCTATCAACTCGAGATCACATATACCGATGGCAGCACAGATCGCATCGTATCCGACAACACCTGGCGATCATCGACGGGTGCCTTGCGGATGGCGGAGATATATCATGGAGAGACTTACGATGCCCGTCAGGAAAAGGAAGGCTGGACCCGCGCCCGTTTCGACGACAGCGGATGGCAGGGTGTGACCCCATTCGACGGCGACATGAGTGTGCTGATAGCCACCGCCAACGAGCCCATACGCCGTCAGGAGGTGATCCATCCCATTGCCACGATTACAACCCCAAAGGGGGAGACCGTTCTCGACTTCGGGCAGAACCTGGTCGGCTGGCTGCGTTTTCGCATATCCGGCCCGGCCGGCCATACGGTAAAGATCAGCCACGCAGAGGTGCTGGATAAGGAGGGCAACTTTTACATTGACAACTTGCGCGCTGCCAGGGCCACAATCACCTATACACTCAAGGGGGGCAGCGAAGAATACTACGAACCGCGGTTTACGTTCATGGGCTTTCGCTATGCGCGACTGGAAAACTTCCCATCCGGATTCCAGCCCGTCCAGGTAGAGGCAGTGGTACTGAATTCCGATATGGAGACAACCGGCCACTTCGAATGTTCGCATCCGCTGGTAAATCAGCTTCAACACAATATCAAATGGGGGCAGAAGGGCAACTTCCTGGATGTGCCCACCGATTGTCCCCAACGCGACGAACGTCTGGGATGGACGGGCGACGCGCAGGTGTTCGCTGCGACGGCAGCTTTCAACATGAATGTCGCGGCCTTCTTCTCAAAATGGCTCAAAGACCTGGACGCAGACCAGACTGCCAACGGACGTGTGCCCTTCGTTGTTCCCAATGTGCTGGGTGAAGACGCATCAGCTTCCGCTGGCTGGGCCGATGCAGCCACCATCATCCCCTGGGCCATGTACACCGCGTACGGCGACACAACCTTTCTCAGAGACCAGTACCCATCTATGAAGCGCTGGGTCGATTTTATGGCCGGGGCCATGAATGAAGACCATCTCTGGAATACCGGGTTTCATTTTGGAGACTGGCTATTTTACCGCCCCTTCGATGACAACGATGGACGGTCGGCCGTTACAGACAAATACCTCATCGCGCAGTCGTTCTTTATTCACTCCACCCAACTACTGATCGATGCGGCTGACCTGCTTGGCATGCCGCAGGACGCGGCACGTTATCGCGATCTCCTGGAGAAGATCACCGATGCCTACCGGAAAGAGTATATGACGGCCACCGGCCGCCTGGTGTCGAGCACACAAACAGCGTATACGCTGGCCCTTCAGTTCGACATCCTGCCTGAAGCTCAACGCGAGGCTGCCGCGGCACGGCTAGTCCAGAACATAAGGCAATACGGTAACCATCTCACTACAGGTTTTCTCGGCACACCATACCTGTGCCACGTGCTGAGTCGTTACGGTTACACCGACGTCGCCTACCAACTCCTGCTTCAGGAAACATACCCGTCGTGGTTGTATCCGGTGAAGATGGGCGCCACCACCATCTGGGAACGGTGGGATGGCATTAAGCCGGACAGCACATTCCAAACTCCGGGAATGAACTCCTTTAATCATTATGCATACGGCGCCATTGGCGACTGGATGTACAAGAGCATTGCCGGGATCAATCCAGACCGAGATTCGCCAGGATATAAACACATCATTATCGCGCCTCAACCCGGAGGGGGGCTTACCCACGCCAGGGCATCCCTCGAGACGCTGTACGGTCCGGTGGCGGCCGGCTGGGCCATCAAAGAAGGTACAATAACGGTTGACGTTACTATACCCGCCAACACTACCGCAACAATCACACTTCCCGGTGCGGCCGGAAAGCAGGTAAACGAAGGGAAAACGACACTGGAGCATGTGAAGGGCGTGCGCAATGCGACGACAACCGGGGATGACAGGACGTTCTCGGTAGGATCGGGAAAGTATACCTTTTCGTACGCGTGGCAATAGCATCAAATCACGTAGAGGCGCCGGACCACGCGTCTCTATGTGGTTATGATACTGATGCCGATCACCATCTAACCCCTAACCGTTTCCCGTTGGTACTACTGTCCTGCGCCAGTTCCACCATTCGGATCACATCAAGGCCTTGTTCAGCGGTGACGACGGGTTCTTTACCTTCGCGTAGCGCTGCATAGATGCTGTCGTAGAAGCCCAGGTAGTTGCCGGGAAGTGTTTCAATGGCCCCCTCGAGATTAAGGTCGCCCATGCGGGTGTTGATCTTACCCCACCACGCCTTGCTCTCCGTACCCCAATCCGGTGTGCCCGGAATGCCGCCGTCCTTAAGGGCCTGTTCCTGGGGATCGAGTCCGAATTTCGTGAAGGTGCCATCCACGCCATGCGCAATATACCGGGGGCCCGGTTCACGTACCACGTAACTCGACTTAAGGGTCGCGGTGAACCCGGCATAGTAGAGCCGGATGTCATAATAATCCGGCGACACGCCACCTTGCCGTCGCACGGTGATGTACGCTGACAGAGAATCCGGCTTACCGAAGAGCGTCAAGGCCTGGTCGATCATGTGTGTGCCGAGGTTGTACAGTATGCCCGATCCCGGTCGTGCGCCTTCTTTCCATGTGGTGCGGTCTACTTCAGGGCGATATCGATCGTAATGAGCTTCAAACTCAACGAGTGGGCCCAGCATACCGGATTGCAGCACCTTCTGCACCGTCAGGAAGTCGCCGTCCCACCGCCGATTCTGAAATACGCTCAGCATTACGCCACGCTCGCGTGCCTGGTGTATGAGCGCTTCGCCCTCGCTCACAGACACCACGAAAGGCTTCTCTACGACGGCATGCTTACCTGCTTCCAATACTTGGGAGGTCAGTTCATAGTGCGTGTCGTGCGGTGTATTCACGACTACGAGCTCGATGGTGTCGTCCTGCAGGATCTCGTCGAGTGTTCTTACAGTGCGCACCGACGGATAGCGCTTGACCGCCCGGTTGGATGAGCGTTCCATGATGTGTGTAAGGTTGAAGCCGGAATGTGCTTCGAGCAATGGTGCGTGAAAGATCTCACCTGACATGCCATACGACAGGAGTGCTGTGTTAACAGGAGGATGATTCATCGTTGGATCATTAGTAAAAATATTGTCAATAGCTTTGCTTGATGGTGAATATATTTATTTAACTTTTGGAACAAATAAAACCATGACAAGCTATGGCAAAGAAAGTCAAGAAAGCTGCATCAAAAAAATCTAAGAAACGCCCTGCCAAGGCAGCCAAAAAAACGGCAAAAAAGAAGGCCGCTAAAAAGAAAACCGTAAAGAAGAAGGCTGCGAAAAAGAAAGCCGCTAAGAAGTCTGTAAAGAAAGCCGCTACCAAGAAGGCCAGAAAGACTGCTAAGAAGGCGAAGAAAGCTGCCAAGAAAGCAACCAAAAAGGTAGCTAAGAAGAAGGTTGCAAAGAAGAAGACAGCCAAGAAGGGCGCCAAGCGGAAGTCAGTCCGGCGGAGATCGAATCCCAGTCCGGTACAACCTCCGGAGCCTGCTCCTGAACCCATAAGCACACCCCCGTCGCTATTTGGAGAGAGCGGCCAGGGCAGTTCGGGTTCTGGCATGTAAGAGCAAAAAAGCGGTGAAGATCCTCATCGCTTTTTTTGTTTTATGACTTCGGTGAATGGGGAGCGATCGAGGGCTACTCGAAAAGGACCGCGTTGTACTTCCGGTTTTCCTTCAGCACCTTTGAGATGCCGCGCGTCACGGCATACATGGCCTCCTTATCGATGTGGACTTTCAGTTTGATGCGCGACTCGAGTCGCTGCTTCAGGCCGCGAAGCATGGCGCCGCCCCCGGTGACATACAATCCGGATTCATAGATATCGGCGGCAAGTTCAGGCGGGCAGGTCTCCAGGGTCTGGACGATGCTGTGCTCCAGCGAGCTGATGGACTTTTCCAGGATCTCGGCCACTTCCCGGTGGTCGATCTTCCTGATCATAGGTATGCCCGTGATCAGATCTTTACCCCGTACCAGCATCGGCTCCGGCTCGTCTTCCGGGTCGGGCACAACGGATCCCACCTGTATCTTCACCTGTTCGGCGGTCTTCATGCCGATAGCCATATTGTAATTGCGGCGGAAGTGGTCCTGTATGGCGGTATCGAACGCGTCGCCTGCCACCTTCAGCGATTGAAACGCGGCGACACCCGATAGAGAGATGACGACGATCTCGGTGATGCCGCCGCCAATATCCAGCACGAGTTTTCCTTCGGGGCTTTGGATGTCGAGACCCAGTCCGAGGGCTGCCGCCACCGGCTCATAGATGAGGTAATGCCTGCGTGCGTTGAATTGGTCCATGGCATCGCGAAGGGCGCGGCGCTCGACTTCGGTAGTGTGAAAGGGCACGCCGGTGACGATGTTGTCGAAGCCTCCAAACCAGGATACGGTGCAGACCCGGTGTACCAGCTCCTGGATAAGACGGGACGCCGAGTAGTAGTCGGCAATGACGCCTCCACGTAAGGGTTTTACCGGTTTCAGCTCGTCATGCGTCTTTTCGAACATTTCGTAGGCTTTGGAGCCGACGGCCTTGACGGAGTTGTTGTTCGCATTAAACACAATACAGGAGGGCTGGCAAAGCAGCACGTTCTCCTCATCGCCCACCATTGTGGTTGTATTTCCCAAATCGACGGCCAGGCTCTTGCCCCGGCCGAATCCAAAATTTATCATATCCCTTCTACTGGCAACAGGCCTATCAAATATCAACAGTAAATCTTACCCGAGTACAAAAAAAGTACGGCATTTATTACACGAATCTTTTTCTTACCAATATCCACGATTAACAACCCATGGAGGGGCTCAAAAATTCCTGAGTCTGCCGTCTTCAGCCCGGTCGTAGCAAAGGTACGGACAATATCGGAGCCACCCTGCGGCCGGTCAGCAGGGCGACCTGCCGACTCACACACCGGGACGCAGCGTGTTGCGCCCCATTATTTCGGAAGGTCGATTTTTTTCTGATTTCGTGGTGGCTTATATTTAAAACCTTTTAAATATCCCTTGAATATGTCGAAAACTGCTGAATTGAAACTTGACGGTCAAACCTATGAACTCCCGGTAATTGAAGGAACCGAGGCGGAAGTTGCCATTGATATTGGCGAGCTTCGTGAGAAGTCAGGTGCGATCACCCTGGACCTGGGGTATAAGAATACCGGAGCAACCAAGAGCGCGATCACCTTCCTGGATGGAGATGAGGGTGTTCTCCGATACCGGGGGTACGCGATCGAGGAACTCGCGGAAAAATCTACCTTCGAAGAAGTTTCATACTTGCTCATATTCGGCAAACTGCCCAACCGGCAGGAATTGGAGGAATTTACCTATGACATCCGAACCCACACGCTGGTCCATGAGGACATCAAAAAGATACTCGACGGCTTCCCGTCAACCGCTCACCCCATGGGTGTCCTGGCTTCCCTTTTCTGCGCACAGACGGCCTTTTACCCGGAATCGCTCGACCCCAACCGACCCGATGACCTGGTCTATCTGAGTATCATCCGTTGTCTGGCGAAAATGCCAACGTTTGCAGCCTGGTCCTATAAAAACGCTATGGGTCACCCGGTAAACTATCCCGACAACGACCTCGAATACTGCTCGCGCTTCCTTAAAATGATGTTCGCGCTCCCCGCACAACGGTATGAAGTCGATCCCGTAGTGGCATCCGCCCTTAACAAGCTGCTGATCCTTCACGCCGATCACGAGCAAAACTGCTCCACCTCTACCGTCCGCATTGTGGGATCTTCGCGCGCCAGCATCTATGCCTCTATTTCCGCCGGCATCAACGCCCTCTGGGGACCCCTTCACGGAGGGGCCAACCAGGAAGTGATTGTCATGCTCGAAAGCATCCGCGAAGACGGGGGCAACATCGAAAAATGGATCAAAAAGGCCAAAGACAAGAACGATCCGTTCCGCCTGATGGGATTCGGACACCGCGTGTACAAAAATTTCGACCCCCGCGCCAAGATTATCAAAAAGGCCGCCGATGGTGTGCTGGCCAAGCTCGGCGTGAAAGACCCCGTACTCGACATCGCCAAAAAGCTGGAGGAAGTGGCCTTGCAGGATCCGTACTTTGTAGAGCGTAAACTCTATCCCAATGTCGACTTCTACAGCGGGATTATCTATCGCGCGCTCGGCCTGCCTGTCGATATGTTCACCGTAATGTTCGCAATGGGGCGCCTTCCCGGCTGGATCGCACAATGGAAAGAAATGCGCGACAACAGGGAGCCCATCGGACGCCCGCGGCAGATCTATGTCGGCGAGCAACTCCGGCCCTATGTGCCCATCGAAGAACGCGACTAATCTTTCTATTCCCTGCCCGGATGAACCTGAACGAAGAATTTGAAAAGGCGGTAGAAGATTCAAGGAAGCTTCCTGCACGTCCCGACAACGAAACCTTGCTGGAACTGTACGCCCTGTTCAAGCAGGCGACCGAGGGCGACGTATCAGGTGAAAGACCCGGCGGCTTCGACTTCAAAGCCATCGCTAAGTACGACGCCTGGGCCTCAAAGAAATCCACGCCCCGCGAAGAGGCCATGCGCGCCTACGTCGCCCTGGTACAACGTCTGCAACAAGCGGGTTGATGCTTTTTTACGAGCCGGGAATACGGGAAGGTGTTCGGCATCTTGATCCTGACGAATCGCGCCACTGTATAAAGGTACTGCGCCACAAGCAAGGCGATACCATCCGGATCACCGATGGCTTGGGTTCCTTTTACGATGCGATCATAACATCACCCGACCCCAGCCGCTGCGCATTCGATATCCGCGGTGAACATAAGCCGGATGCTCCCGAGTACACCACCCACATCGCCATCGCGCCCACAAAGCACAGGGAGCGTATCGACTGGTTTGTGGAGAAAGCTGTTGAGATCGGCGTGGGTACCATCACCTTAATGACATGTGAACACAGTGAACGCACCGCTGTAAAAGTTGATCGGCTTGTGCGATTGGCCGTCAGCGCCATGAAGCAATCCCTTCGCGCCACACTGCCTGCCATCCACGGGGTGGTCCTCTTCTCCGACATGATCCGGAAGGCGGATGAGGAACAACGGTTTGTCGCTTCGGCATCCGGAGCGCAGCATCTGGTGCGGGCCGCGACACCGAAGCGATCGTACTGCGTGCTGATCGGACCCGAGGGCGACTTCTCGTCGGAAGAAATGAAGATGGCGCAAGCAGCAGGTTTCCTGCCGGTCAATCTCGGTCCGGCGCGGCTACGAACTGAAACGGCGGGTCTTGCGGCCGTTCATAGCCTTACCCTCGCCAACTTGTAATTGTCACGCTACATTTGTTGATTTACCTAACCTGACTCGACAGAATGGCGCTAAACTATATCTGGGTTTCTTTTTTCCTTATCGCCTTTGTCGTCGCCCTCGCCAAGCTGATTTTCTTTAACGACACTGAAGTCTTTCCGGCTCTGCTGGCGTCGACCTTTGACAGCGCCCGCACCGGCTTTGAAATATCCCTGTATCTCACCGGTGTAATGGCGCTGTGGCTCGGGCTGATGAAAATTGGCGAGAAGGGCGGAATGGTGCCGCTGCTGGCCCGGCTGGTCGGCCCGTTCTTTTCGCGGCTGTTTCCTGAAGTGCCGCGCGATCATCCGGCAACCGGCTCGATCATTATGAACTTCAGCGCGAATATTCTGGGTCTCGATAATGCCGCCACCCCGCTGGGGTTGAAAGCCATGAAAGAATTGCAGGACATCAACCCCGATCCCGATACCGCGTCCAACGCCCAGATTACGTTTCTTGTTTTGAATACCTCCGGACTCACGATCATACCCCTTGCCATTATCGTCGATCGCGCAAGTCTGGGATCAGTCGATCCTACCGCGATATTCATCCCGACGTTGATTGCAACGTTCTTTTCAACCATGATCGGCCTGCTGTACCTGTCTATACGACAGCGGATAAGACTGATCGACCCGGTATTGCTCGCCTACATCGGTGGGCTGACGGCTATTATCGTAGTCGCCGTAACCTATTTCCTCTCCCTCCCACCCGAGGAACTGCAGCAACAGTCGAGCCTTATCAGCAGTCTTATTATTGTCTCCCTCATTGTCGGGTTCCTGGTACTGGGACTTATTCGGAAGGTGAGACTCTTCGAGACTTTTGTCGAAGGAGCAAAAGAAGGATTTACCACCTCGGTGAAAATCATACCTTACCTCGTGGCCATGCTCGTGGGCATCGGTGTATTTCGCGCCTCGGGTGCACTCGACCACATCATCAGCGGCATTGGAAGCGTGTTTGCGTTCATGGGAATGAATACGGATTTTGTCGATGCGCTTCCTGTAGCACTCCTCAAGCCGCTAAGCGGCACCGCGGCACGTGGCATGATGCTGGACGTGGCACATCCGGATAATTTCGGACCCGACAGCTTTGTGGGCAACCTCGCTGCCATACTGCGGGGCTGTACTGAAACAACATTTTATATCCTTGCAGTGTATTTTGGATCGGTGAACATCCGAAATAGCCGATATGCGCTCACGGCCGGCCTGATTGCCGACCTTGCAGGTTTAATTGCCGGCGTGTTCGTCGCTTACCTTTTCTTTCATTGACAGATTTATAGCTGTATCGGACCAACAATCCTGCACAAATCCGGGTAAAGTCCGATTAATTTATTATTTTAGGTTGTTAACGAAGTAAGTTGTAAATGGACAAAAAGGCTGACATTCAAAAGACGATTTACGATAACGCTAAGACCCATTTTCTGGGAAATTTTCCCGATTCACTTCCCATAGAGCAGGCCTACGTTCACATCGGCATGTACCTGGGATGGATCATTGATTCGGATCTTTATTCGGAATACTTTGAGGAAGAGGCGTCTAACCAAATCTTCCGCTTCAAAAGGAGAGAGATCTCATGTACGATTCTCAGCGAGATCTGGGATGGCTACCTGGGATACGAACTGTTCAGCCGCCAGGGAAATATGTTCACCTACTATTATTATGGAGGTGGATTGTACCGGAACGATTATGACGAAATACTCGTAAAGAGCCTCCCGTCCATTTATCACGTCACCGATAGCTGGGATAACTACGAAAAAATCCGCCAACGCATCGACATGCGCTTTCAGGATTGGAAGAAACTCGTGCAGGCCTGAGCCCTCATTGAGGATTCCCGTTCTTGTCAATAATTAAAGTATCCGCCCCACGGACGATCAGCGTTCCGGCGGCAGGTTCATATTCCAACGACTCCGGCAGAAATCCAAGTTTGATATCCGTTGCCCACGACAAGCCATCAATGCGATAGACCTTAGCCACCTTGGCCGGATACTTTTCCTGATCCGCGTCCTCTGAATATATCAGCACATAATAAAGCAGCCCATTCGCATCTGTGGACAGTGCCTTGACGGACGGCCAGTGGGAGTCATCGAATGCTTTTGTGTCCAGCGCAAATGTCGCGGCAATGTCGGGCACGCGCGATGGCGTGATCGCGTAAAAGTACCCGGCAAAAGAAACCGAGTCCACACGCTTTACCCCTATCGTATACTGTTCGTCAACCGTAAGCAATGGACGGTAGCCTTCCAGTGTATCCGCAGCCGTTAACGGAATGTAATCCTCCCCTACCCGCAACCGTTGCGCCTCAAGCTCGCGCATCGCAAGGTTTTCGTTGACGCGTTGACGGCTCGTGTCGACAGCCGCTGTGACGGTATCGAGTAGCGATACCACCGCCTGCGTTGTGCCGAGATGGGTCGGCAGGAAACGCGCGTAACGGTGCAATCCTTCTTTCAGGTCTTGCAGGCGAAACAATGCAACAGCGCTGTCGACGCGCTCAAGCGCACGCACTTCACTTCGCGCCAGTTCCAGTTGCAGGTGTACATCGAGCGAATCAGCGACAGCTTCCCTATTCGCACGGGCCTCGTGATACTGTCGGTCGGCAATATATAAGCGCGCAAGTGCCAGAGGCAGCGGGTCTTTATCGTCATAACGACCGAAACGATCAAATGGCAATGCGGTAACCTCAGCATGATCTCCCGATTCACTTTCCGCAGCTGATAGTGCGGTTAGGAGTGTCACTGTCTCTTTCTGCAACGGCAGAATATCGTCGAGAATTTTTTTTCGTGCATCAGCGGCAAATGTTCCGTAATCCCAAAGGCTCACCTCCTCCGCGAGAAAGTCGATCGCATCCATCCCTTCCGTCGGGTAGGCAGACAGGGTGCGCAGGTTAAAATCGTGACGGTAGGCGGGAACACCCGGTGACGACATACTCGACTGATACAAGCGCACGGCCTTCAACGCCGCATCGAAGCGGGACGACAGGTCGTCGAGCAACGCCACCGTACTGTCATTCGCCCGGAGAAAAAGACTGTGACCTGTCGAATGATGTTGTGCGAGTACTTTGTAGGCCGATGCGCTCGCTGCGTAGAGGCTGTCGGCCGACTCCAGGTGATGGCGTATCATTTTGGCGGCCGCTGACCGTGTCAGCAGCGCCTCCTTCCGCTTTTGGAGGTCGAACTGAATGTCTGACAGTGCAATGCCGAACTCACCCGTTCTGAGGTCTCTGCGGTTGTACGCCTGGTAGTACTCCTTGTTCCGTTTGATCTCACGCTCGGTGAGCAGGGATGACGCCTTGTCGAAACATTGTATTGCGGAATCAGCATAGGCGACCAATGATGGTGTTTCCCGCAGTACATGGCAGGCAGCCACCTTTTCCTGGTAGATCATGCCCATAAACAGGAATGCGTTGGGATTGCCCTGATCGCCGGCGAGATAACGTTTCAGGAACGGTTCGGCCGCGTCGTATTGTTTGGTACTCAGCAGACTGTAGATATCTTTGTATTTGACTTTCTGCCCGAAAGCAGAAAATGCAAAAAAGACGATAAAAAGTGTTGTTGCGGTACGCAGTTCCGTCATAGCCGGACCCGTTAGGATGTCAGGAAAAACCGAAATAAGCACTTTTCACGCTTCAAAATAGTTTAAAATCGAGCCAATGAGCACATCCGTAATACCCGGCGTTGTTAAAAAGGTGTGGCGCGCCTCCCGTCCCTGGTTGTTAGTTGGGGCTGCTTTCCTGTTGTTGCAGTACACTAACGCACTAAGCGGACTCCAATCAGCCGCCGGCAGGATAGTCCTCGCCACGGGCCTTAAGAACGCCAATCCTGCATCCTCCGAGCCGGGAAAGGATATGTTTGAATATTCGTTTTCTGTTACTACCCCGGAGGGTGAAACAGTGGATTTCAACACCTATCGCGGCAAAACCGTTTTTCTCAACATCTGGGCTACATGGTGCGGACCGTGCAGAGCGGAGATGCCCTCCATACAGAAGCTGTACGACCAGGTGGCCAGTGATTCGATTCAGTTTGTCATGCTGTCGATAGACCGGCCGCAAGACCTTCAAAAGGTTAAAGACTACGTCGCAAAGAACAATTATACCTTTCCCGTATATATCGCGGGTGACCTACCCGAGCAACTCCAGGTGCGCATTATCCCGTCTACCTTTGTGATTGCTCCGGACGGTACCATCGTATACAAGAAACGCGGTATGGCCGACTACAACACTTCGAAATTCAGAAAGTTTCTTGATAAGGTGAATACAGGGGAATAGCTGTCAAGCTAGCGCAACCAACGCGTCCTTCACCTTTCGCAATCCCGTACTCGCCTTCTCTCCAATCATGGTGAGGTTCGGCACATGTCCGGCGTCGGGAAGGTTTGGGTCTACGAAGAACTTCGGAACGTGATTGGGCACATAGTGGATTAAACCCGCCGCGGGATACACCACCATAGACGTACCGACAACGAGGAATACATCCGCCTTCGCCGCTTCAGATGCCGCCACCTCCATCATCGGCACCAATTCGCCGAACCATACAATATTGGGTCGCAGCTGCGATCCTTTTTCACACAAATCGCCAGGCCTGAGCTCCCAACCTTCGATGTCGTACACAAGCGACTCGTCGATCGTACTGCGAGATTGAAACAGGCTCCCATGCAAGTGAATCACATTCGAAGATCCGGCACGTTCGTGAAGGTTGTCGACATTCTGCGTGATGATGGTAACGTCGAAGAGTGATTCCAGTTCCGCCAATATCCGATGCCCATCGTTGGGCGCAACCTCAAGCGCGCGCTTTCTTCGCTGGTTATAGAATTCCAGTACCAGTTCAGGATTCTTTCGCCAGCCTTCGGGCGTAGCCACTTCGCTTACGTCATACCCCTCCCACAGGCCGTCGGAATCGCGAAAGGTGGGAATGCCACTCTCGGCACTGATGCCCGCCCCGGTGAGTACGACGAGCTTTTTCATGGCTTAGCTTTTCTTCTTGCGTGCTGTTGTTTTCCGTGCCGCCGTACCCCGCGTTTTTTTCTCCGGCGCTGCTTCCACGAGCGCCAGGCACTCCTCCAACGTCAGTTCGGCAGGTACTTTGTCTTTCGGGATCTTGACGTTTTTCTTACCCGCCTTGATGTACGGACCAAACCGGCCGTTCAGGACTTTTATGTCGGGATTCTCATCGAATTCCTTGATCGTCTTGCGCGCGTCCGCCTCCCGTTTGGCTTTGACCAGTTCGATCGCGCGGTCGGCCTGAATCGTATACGGGTCGTCCGTCTTGGGTATGGATACGAATTTTTTATCGTGAAGAATATACGGGCCGAACCGTCCGATATTCACTGTGAGTGGTTTCCCTTCGAACTCCCCTACTTCCCGCGGAAGCCGGAACAGCTCGAGCGCCTCTTCAAGTGTAATGCTCTCAATGAACTGACCGGGACGCAGGCTGGCAAACTTCGGCTTTTCACCACCGTTGTCGTCTGGATTCTCTCCTATCTGAACGTAGGCGCCGAACTTACCCAGTTTGGCGTATACGTTCTTACCGGTCTTTGGATCGACACCCAGTTCACGGCTCTTCCCTACGGAGGATCGCTCGACCTTCTCCGTCTTGGTCACCTTTTTATTAAAGGGCTTGTAGAAGTCGTCGATCATTTTCCTCCATTCCAACTTGCCGCTGGCGATTTCGTCGAACTCCTGTTCGATCTCAGACGTAAAGGAGTAGTCTGTCACATCGGGGAAGTGTTCGACGAGGAAGTCGTTCACGATCATGGCTGTATTCGTGGGGAACAGCTTATTCTTTTCCGCGCCGGTAATTTCAGTCTCCTGACGCCGATCTATCTTGTCGTCCTCCAGCGTGAAAACATTGTATTGTCGTTCGACCCCGTCGCGGCTTTCCTTGACAATGTATCCGCGCTTCTGAATGGTCGATATGGTCGGCGCGTACGTGGAAGGACGGCCAATGCCCATCTCTTCCAGCTTTTTCACCAGGCTCGCTTCCGTATAGCGCGGAGGATGGCGGGTGAAAGACTGACGTGCGCGAAGCCAGGACAGATTAAGGTCTTGCCCTATTTCCAGGGGTGGCAACACCTTGCCGTTTTCTTCTTCGTCGTCATCGTCGGCCGACTCCATATATACTTTGAGAAATCCTTCGAAACGGATCACTTCGCCTGTAGCGGTGAGCGTGCGTTCGTTTGTGGATATACCGATAGTCGCCGTAGTCTTCTCCAGCTCGGCATCGGCCATTTGCGATGCGATGGCACGACGCCAGATCAGTTCGTACAAACGCTGTGCGTTGCGGTCCATTCCCGGATTGGTTACCGAGAAGTCGGTAGGACGTATCGCTTCGTGCGCCTCCTGCGCAGACGACGACTTCGTTTTGTATTGCCGGGGCTGAACGAAGTTCTTTCCGTATGATGTCTCGATCTGACGGATGGCATCCTGACGCGCTTCGTTCGATAAATTCACAGAGTCCGTACGCATGTAGCTGATCTTTCCGGCCTCGTACAGCTTCTGTGCCACCATCATCGTCTGCATTACCGAAAAGCTCAGTTTGCGTGAAGCTTCCTGTTGCAACGTTGAAGTGGTAAACGGCGGCGCAGGTGAACGCTTGGCCGGTTTAGTTTGCAGATCGGTGATGCTGAACTTTGCGCCTTTGCACGACTCAAGGAAGGCGAGTGCGTCTTCTTCTTTTTCGAACCGCTCGCCTAACTCGGCCGACAGTTGCTTTCCGTCGCCCAGGTCGAACAATGCAGTAATGCGGTAAGCGGAGCTCGCCTGAAACTCATTGATTTCGCGCTCGCGCTCGACAACGAGGCGAACGGCGACAGACTGCACGCGACCTGCCGAGAGACCTGTCTTTATTTTTTTCCAGAGTATGGGCGAAAGCTCATAGCCGACGAGACGATCGAGCACACGACGCGCTTGTTGTGCGTTCACCAGATCGATATCGATGCCGCGCGGATTTTCAAGCGCGTTGAGAATCGCCTTCTTTGTAATCTCGGTAAAAACGATTCTCCGTGTCTTTTCATCGTTAAGATCCAGTACTTCCTTCAGATGCCAGGAAATCGCTTCTCCTTCACGATCATCGTCGGAAGCCAGGTAAACCATCTCAGCATCTTCGGCAAGCTTCTTTAATTGGGAGATAACTTCCTTCTTGTCGGGGCTTACTTCATAGGTAGGTTCGTACCCCTTTTCTATGTCGATTGCATCACCTCCTTTGGGCAGATCGCGTACGTGACCCATGCTGGACGCCACTTTGAAATCCTTACCCAGATAGCCTTCTATGGTCTTTGCTTTGGCCGGCGACTCTACGATAACGAGGTTTTTTGCCATGTCATTCGTCCTTCAAAACGCCCAAATATCCTGAATTTTTTAAATAATCAAATTTCGATGATAATATTACCGTTATTATTGCGATCCCGTCGACAATTGAAAATACCGCGCCTATGGGCAAATTACTTTACCTGATGCGTCATGCACAAAGCGTTGAAAAACAAGCGGGTCAGTCGGATTTCGATCGAGAGTTAACGCCCACGGGTGCCAAGGAGACATTCAGGGTCGGAGCCTACCTCCATCGTGAAAAGATCAATCCTGACGTCATCTACACCAGCAGCGCCGTTCGTGCCCATGCTACCGCGAAGCTTCTCAGCGACGTCATAAAGTTTGATGAAGAACGGATTATTCCGGATGAAGAACTCGCACAAGCTTCCGTTCGAACCTTTCTTGAATTTATCACGCAACTCGACGACGCGTACAGTAGCGTCATGTGCATCGGTCACAACCCTGTCATTTCCTATGTTGCCGAATACCTTACCGGTGCGGAAATCGGCACCCTTCCAACGGCGGGGCTAGTGGCTATCAAACTCCGAATTGATACATGGCAGCAAGTTGACAAATCGTGCGGTGACGTTACCCTTACCACCTCTCCTGCCGTCATCGAAGGCGAACAGCAATAGGCGCCTGGAAGTTCCGCTACAACAGCACGCGCCAGCGCGCATGCCGCACACAGAAAAACCCCCATATCTCATCGCATCTGATGTGTCCCTGAAATAAAAGTCGTTATCTTGGTTTCGGACAATTAACCTTCTTCTTGCTCGAGCAGGCTATCATCGACTTCTCAAACTGGCTTTGGGGTTTGCCCCTGCTGTTCCTGCTCATGGGAGGCGGACTTTTTTTCTTCATATATTCGGGGTTTGTTCCGTATCGGTACTTCTTTCATGCCATCGACGTACTGCGCGGCAAGTACAGTACGAGTGGACCCGGACAGTTGTCGCCCTACCAGGCGGTATCGACAGCCCTCGCATCAACCGTTGGCATGGGTAACATTGCCGGCGTAGCCGTAGCGATTACGCTGGGCGGTCCGGGCGCCCTGTTCTGGATGTGGGTTAGTGCCGTGGTGGGAATGGCCACCAACTTCTTTACGTGTACCCTGTCGAGCATGTATCGGGGGCGCGACTCCCGCGGAGAAATACAGGGCGGACCCATGTATGTAATAACGGAGGGGCTAGGCAAACGCTGGTGGCCTCTGGCAGCCATGTTCAGCTTTTGTTGTCTGTTCGGCGCCTTGCCGGTGTTTCAGGCCAACCAGCTTACACGCGCCATCCGCGACATCCTGTTGGTTCCCGGTGGCATTGCGCCGACTCCGATAGGCATAGGGCCCGTTACGGTTATGAACACCGATCTCTACACCGGAATTGTTATCACCATTGTCGCCGCAGTCGTCATCATAGGTGGCATAAAGAGGATCGGGAAATGGGCCGGCAGCATGGTACCCCTCATGGTCGTCATTTACTTTGTCACGGTGGTAACAATTCTGATGATCCGGATCGAAGATGTACCGCACTACATCGGGCTTATCTTCACCGACGCGTTTACAGCGGTTCATTACAAAGGCGACCCCGACCCTATCACGGGCGGGATCGTAGGCGGGCTGATTGTCCTCGGCGCACGACGCGCCTCATTTTCAAACGAGGCGGGTATCGGCACCGCGCCTATGGCCCTCGGTACCTCGCGGAGCGTAGAGCCTGTACGCGACGGCCTGGCGGCAATGCTCACACCCGCCATCGACACGCTTGTGGTATGCAGTTGCACCGGCCTTGCCATTCTCGTTACCGGCGTTTGGCAAACGTCCGACACGAATGGTGTGTCCCTGACCGCCACCGCGTTCAACTCGGCATTGCCGGGCATCGGCCACTACCTGTTGCTGCTGTGTATCTTCTTCTTTTCCATCACCTCGCTGTTCTCTTATGGCTACTATGGCGGAAAGAGCACGGCGTTTCTTATCGGCGCGGAACGCAAGCGATGGTACGATTACTTCTACCTGGCCAGCATTGTCGTCGGGGCGGTGTCGTCACTTAATGCCATCATTAGCCTCATGGACGCTGCCTTCGCGCTCATGGCCGTACCGACAATGGTATCGGGTCTGCTGCTCGCCCCGAAGGTGAAAAGGGAAGCGACGCGGTATTTTCGGAAGCAGAGAACAGGTGCAGGGGCAGAGGCAGAGGCAGGGGCAGATACAGGGGGTTAGGAAGTGACGGAGAACTTCCTTTTCTGTGGCGGAGCGTCGGGGTAGTCGAAGAGGCCCAGGGCTTTGATGGCTTCTTCCACCTTGTGCGGCACGTTCTGTTCCCAGCCGGGTTGTCCCTTCTTGATCATCGCGAGGACATTATCGGAGATGATATGAAGCTTGCTGACGTCGGCGTCGGTGATGTCTTCCAGCTTGTCGTTTTCCATCAGGTAGCGGAACAGGCTTTTGAGCTTGTCAGGCAGTTCAGCCTCGAAGTCCTTCAGGGTAAACAGCTTATTGCCGTCCTGACGCAAAGCCGGATAGATATAAAGTTTCACATTGCCTCCGAATAGGTGTGCGAAAGCCTCTATAATACCGCCTTTAAGGTTTTCATACGTCTTTTCCTCGAAGATCTTCTGGAGTGCAAAAATGCCCATAGTGATCCCGATCTTGCGCCCTTTGGTGATGCGCGACAGGTAGGCTACCAGCTTGTAGTACTCATAATAGTTCGAGATAAGTACGTTCTGGCCGAGCGAACAGATAATGTCGGCGCGGTACAGGAAGTCCTTTTCGTCGATGGTGCCCTCGTGACTTAAATCGTTCAGGGTAAGCTCGGCAAGCATAACGATCTTGGAGCGGTCGACATCCGGTTCCCGTTTGAAATGACGTCGCGAAGTAAACAGCATGTCTACATTCACATGCGTTACAGGACGGAACCGTCCGCGCAATACCAGGACGTTTTTCTTGTACAGGTATTCGGAAGGCTGGAGGACGCTGCCGTCGGGGCCGAACATAGCCGCCTTGGTCAGGCCGTTCTTCACCAATTTCAGCGCCATGAGCCGATTATCGACATGCCTGAAGTCGGGGCCGGTGAGACGAAACGTATCGATCTCTATACGACGGCTGGTGAGGCCATCCATGAGCGACATTACGATTTGCTCCGGATCGGTAAAGTGAACGCAGGCATAGATCATATTCACGCCCACGATCCCCAGCGCCACCTGTTGCAGCAGGGGGTCGTTGTCGTGCATTTTGACGTGTATGACGCAATCGTTGGGCTCACTTTCGGGTCTTAACTGGAACCGCAGTCCCATCCACCCGTGGCCCTGGTTTGTCTGCTCGTAGTTAATGGTCTCCACCGTATCGGCAAACGCGAAAAAGCACGTGTCTGAAACACGATGCGGCAGCCGCTCGCGGAGTAGCGGATATTCGTGGTCCAGCATCTGGACGAGGCGATCTTCGCAGACATAGCGTTCGCAACGCCCATAGATCGCGTCGCTGAACTTCATGTCGTAAGCCGACATGGTTTTCGCGACCGTCCCCGAAGCCCCGCCGACTTTGAAAAAGTTGGCAGCGACTTCCTGACCGGCCCCGATTTCGGCAAATGAACCGTAAACCGATTTGGACAGGTTAATCTTTAGCGCTTTTTCCTGGGTTGTGAGCTTTCTGAATTCTTCCATGACCTCCGATTCCTGAGCGACCAATTCGAAATTTAGGCAATACCGCCAAAAATCATTCCAATACTAATAACAATTTGGAATCAAATCCGTCACAAAACCTTACACAAAAAGAGCGTGCAAGGATGCCTTGACAATGCCGATTGCAGAGAGATGGACCGGGCAGGCTGAACGGGGTGTATCCCGTTCCGGTTCTCAAAGAACAAATTTGGTACGCGCCTCTTCCTTGATTTCCTCCCATTCATCCGGGGGCGGCGGTGTGCCGCGGTCGAACTCGCTCAGCAGCCAATGCACGAGATCGCGTTTCATACCGAAACGTTCGACCACCTCCTCGCAAAACTGCACTTCGTGCTCATCGATGACATCATCGGCATATACCATAAGGATGAGATCATACAGGAGGTTCATTTTGTCGTTGTGGTTATCGGGTACAACCACCGTATACTTTTCATCGGAGTCGATAAGCTCCTGGATCTGCCGTTTTTTAAGACCGTATCGCTTACCGATCTTAAACACCAACTGCTCCTCTTTCTCGTGCATGTTGCCGTCTGACCGCGCAAGCGCCAGCAGGTTCTTGATGTGGTTCTTCTTGTAGGATAGATACTGATGTTCAAAAAAGCCGATCATAGAAGTGTTGATGTGTTGAAGTGTTGATGTTGGTGCGTACTTCCAGTCTTTTACCCCGATTTTATGGGCTACCGCCCGCCGCTGCCTGCGATTGCCCACTGCCGACCGCCTACTAAATTAAGCTGCTGGCTTTACTTCTTCCTTCAACGCCCTGCGAAGGATCTTCCCTACGTTGGACTTAGGCAGCGTTTCACGGAATTCGATGTATCGAGGCACCTTGTACTTGGTCAGGTTTTCTTCGCAATAAGCCCGTAACTCCTCCTCTGTTAGGCTGGGGTCGCGCTTGATCACGAAGATCTTGATCGCTTCTCCCGATTTTTCGTGAGGGACGCCGATGGCGGCGACTTCCAAAACCTTTTCGTGACCGGCCACCACGTTCTCGATCTCATTCGGGAATACGTTAAAGCCCGACACTTTGATCATATCTTTTTTGCGGTCGACGATCCGGAAAAAACCTTGTTCGTCCATCGTACCGATGTCGCCCGTACGGAACCACCCCCCCGGCCAAAATACACCTTCGTTGCTTTGCTGCCAGTATCCCGACATGACCTGGGGCCCGCGGGCGCATATTTCACCGGTCTCGCCTTGCGGGAGCTGCTGACCTTCATCGTTGAAGATGGCCACCTCTGTGGACGGCATCGGCAGGCCGATCGTGCCCATCTTGTGGGTGCCGTCGAGCGGATTGCAGCACAGTACTGGCGAAGTTTCACTCAGGCCGTATCCTTCCACCAGGGGTTTGCCCGTCACCTTTTCCCAGCGGACGGCCACTGCATCCTGCACGGCCATCCCACCACCCACGGCGCCTTTGAGTCGGCTGAAATCCAGTTTGGCGAATCCCGGGTGGTTCAGCAGGCCGTTGAAGAGCGTGTTGACCCCGGTGATCAGGGTGAACTTATGTTTTCGTAATTCTTTAACGAACCCGTTCATATCGCGGGGGTTCGTAATCAGGACGCTTTTAGCCCCGACACTCATCATCAGTACGCCGTTGATGGTAAGGGCAAAAATGTGGTACAGCGGTATGGCCGTGATGATGATCTCCTGGCCTGTATCCTGGGAAAGGAACGGGTGGAACCAGTGGGTGACCATCGTATTATGGGCCACGATATTGGCATTGGACAGGACGGCGCCTTTAGACACCCCTGTGGTGCCGCCGGTATACTGGAGGATGGCCGGATCCTGAAGTCCGATTTCGGGTCGTTTATAGGTTAGCGTTGCACCCTTCGCCATCGCGTCGCGAAACCGGATGGCGCCCTCGAGTTGGTAGGGAGGTACCATCTTCTTGATGCGTTTCACCACAAAGTTGACGAGGGGACGTTTGATGCCGGACAGCATGTCGCCCAGGTCCGTCACGATAACATGACGGATACTGGTGTTGCGAAGAATCTTCTGCAGGTTGGAAGCGAAGTTCGAGACGATGACAATGGCCGTCGCCCCCGAGTCGCTAAACTGGTGCTGCATTTCGCGGGGCGTATACAACGGGTTGGTGTTTACCACGACGAGTCCGGCCCTGAGGGCGCCGACGAACGCTATGGGAAACTGTAACAGGTTGGGCATTTGGATGGCGATCCGTTCGCCCTTCTGCATGCCGAGGTCCTGGAGGAAGGCAGCAAAATGGCTGGAGAGCTCATCCAGTTCCCCGTAAGTGATGGTTGTGCCCATGTTTTCGAACGCCACGCGGTCGCGGAAGCGCTTGAAACTGTCTTCGAAAAGAGCGACCAGCGACTCGTGTTCGTAAAGTTTTATTTCCGGGGGAATGCCGGCAGGATACATCCTGATCCAGGGAAACGCTTCCATTGCAGCCTGTTTGTATGGTTTAGGTTCTCAAAGCAAACGATTGTTTGCCTCGAAATCAATAGCAAAAGCGGGTGGGTGCTGTATTGAGTAACAAAAGAAGCATAAAAAAAGAACCTACCCTTGGGTAGGTTCTTGCTCATTAAACATTATTAACCTAAACGTGAGCGCTGTAGAGGGAGGGCTCGAACCTCCACGGAGCGGTTAGGTCGCCGATGGCTGGACTTTATCCCGTGCTCTCCACCCTCGAGACCGGAGGGCTTGTCTGCCAATTCCAACACCCTACAGTGTTATTTGTGTGCGTGTGTGATTAAAATTTCATAACAAAACAACGGCTATCGGCTCATAGGAACAACAAATCCTATGAAATATTATACACTTTTTAAAAGATTTACCTAATTTTGATTTTTTTACAATCAGGCAAATCGTCATGGCTGAAAATTACAAAGTTGACAATACCGATCTCCGAATTCTGGAGATCCTCATGCAGGATGCCAAGAAACCATATACGGAAGTAGCCAAGAAAGTTTTCGTTTCCGGAGGTACGGTTCACGTGCGCATGAATAAGATGGAAAGCGCGGGCATCGTGGAAAAAACAACCCTGAAAGTCGATTATTCGAAGCTCGGGTACGACATCACGGCCTTTATCGGAATATTCCTTCAGAAGAGCGCATTGTACGACTCCGTGCTGGCGGCCCTGAAAAGCATCCCGGAAGTCACTAACATCCACTACACTACGGGTAATTACGGCATGTTCGTAAAAATCCACTGCCGGGATACCACCCACCTCAAGGAAGTACTTCACGACAAGATCCAGCAGGTGGAGGGCATCGAACGCACTGAGACTATGATTTCCCTGGAAGAAAGCTTGGACCGCAATCTGAACCTTGTCAAGGAACAGGGGTAAACAAAATACCGCCACCAGAACTATAATTCGGGCATTTTGTTTTAGATTTGTATGTTATTTAAACTTAGTCTAAATAGGGGTGCATGAGTAAGGATATTATAGAGGAATTCACCTCAAAAGAATATGAGCACGGCTGGACGACCAACATTGAAATAGAGGCCGCGCCCAAAGGTTTGAACGAAGACATTATCCGGTTCATATCCGAAAAGAAGAACGAACCGGATTGGCTGTTGGAGTGGCGTTTGAAGGCCTACAGGCAATGGACTAAAATGACGGAGCCTACCTGGCATAACGTCACCTACCCTCCCATCGATTACCAGGACATCATATACTACGCAGCTCCCAAGCAGAAGGCCAGGCCGGAAAGCCTGGAGGACGTAGACCCCGAACTGCTGAAGACATTCGAAAAGCTCGGCATTTCGCTCGTTGAGCAAAAGCGTCTTACGGGCGTGGCGGTAGACGCGGTCATGGACTCCGTGTCGGTGGCCACCACATTTAAGGAGACACTGGCCGAACTGGGAATCATTTTCTGTTCGTTCAGCGAGGCCGTACAGAAGCACCCCGAGCTGGTCCGGAAATACATGGGTTCGGTCGTGCCGATAAACGACAATTATTTTGCCGCACTGAATTCCGCCGTCTTTACGGACGGCTCATTTTGCTATATCCCTAAGGGCGTACGCTGCCCTATGGAGCTTTCCACCTACTTCCGTATCAACGCCGCCAACACGGGGCAGTTTGAACGTACCCTGATCGTCGCGGACGAGGGATCGTACGTAAGCTACCTCGAAGGATGTACCGCGCCGATGCGTGACGAGAACCAATTGCACGCGGCGGTGGTCGAGATTTACGCTATGAAGAATGCGCACGTTAAGTATTCGACCGTGCAAAACTGGTATCCGGGCGACAAAGATGGCAAGGGTGGTATTTACAACTTCGTTACGAAGCGTGGCCTTGCTGCCGGCGATCATTCGAAGATCTCCTGGACGCAGGTGGAGACGGGCTCCGCGATCACCTGGAAATATCCTTCGTGTATTCTGAAGGGAGATTACTCCTCAGGTGAATTCTACTCTGTCGCGGTAACCAACAACTATCAGCAGGCCGACACGGGCACGAAGATGATCCACATCGGCAAGAACACGCGTTCAAGGATTGTGTCGAAGGGCATTTCCGCAGGCCGCTCGCAGAACAGCTATCGCGGCCAGGTGCGCGTGTTGAAGCAGGCTCATGGTGCGCGTAACTTTTCGCAGTGCGACTCCCTGCTCATGGGCGACAAGTGTGGGGCGCATACTTTCCCCTACATCGACGTAGAGAATAACACCGCTCACATCGAACACGAGGCCACCACCTCCAAGATCGGAGAAGATCAGATATTTTATTGCCAGCAGCGAGGAATCGACGAAGAGTCGGCTGTAGCACTTATCGTCAATGGCTATGCCAAGGAAGTGCTGAAACAACTGCCGATGGAGTTTGCCGTCGAGGCACAGAAACTCCTGGCGCTCACGCTAGAGGGGAGCGTCGGGTAGGACCGCGAAGAAAGTCCCTTGCAGCGAACCGTTTGTTGAACCATCATCAAATTGCGACATGCTATCCATCAAAAACCTTTGTGCAAAGATCGGAGATAACCAGATCCTCAACGGGATTGACCTGGACGTAAAGCCCGGAGAGATTCACGCCATAATGGGGCCTAACGGCTCGGGTAAAAGTACGCTGGCATCTGTGCTGGCGGGCCGGGAAGAATTCGAAGTTACCGACGGGTCGGTCGACTTTCTCGGCAAGGACCTTCTTGAAATGTCACCCGATGAACGCGCCCGCGACGGAATCTTTATGGCGTTCCAATACCCCGTAGAGATACCCGGGGTCAGCACCATCAACTTTATGAAGACCGCGGTTAACCAGGTGCGCTCGCACCGTGGACTCCCCGCGCTCGACGCCGTTTCGTTTCTCGGGCTGATGAAAGAGAAAATGAAACTGGTCGACATTGATCAATCCCTGCTGAATCGTTCACTCAACGAAGGTTTTTCCGGCGGAGAAAAGAAACGCAACGAAATATTTCAACTCGCGATGCTTGATCCGCGCCTCGCCATCCTGGACGAGACGGACTCAGGTCTTGACATCGACGCGCTGCGCATTGTTGCCGACGGCGTGAACAAGCTCATGACCAAAGACAAGAGCATCATCGTCGTGACACACTACCAGCGGCTGCTGGAATACATCGTACCCGACTTTGTTCACGTGCTCTACAGGGGCAAGATCGTGAAGTCGGGCGGAAAAGAACTCGCTGCAGAACTCGAAGCCAAAGGCTACGATTGGGTTAAGGATAGTGTTGCAGCCTGAATTCATTATTAAGACATGACAACTAGTGCTATAGATACAAATCCGACGCTTCTTGGCGTGTCGCCGGGCGCCATCGATACCATACCGGCGCTGGCGGCGTTGCGTGACGAAACCCTTCGTCACCTGCAGGAAACCGGATTCCCCGGACCGAAACACGAGGAATACCGTTATACGCCGCTGACTCGTGCGTTGGAAAAACTTTCCCTGGACGATCAGGCGGATCCCACCGCGGTCGACCTGGACACCTATACCATACCCGGCCTCGATGCAACCGTCGTTGCCTTCGTGAACGAGCGAT
This sequence comes from Cyclobacteriaceae bacterium, assembly GCA_035304385.1. GTDB lineage: Bacteria > Bacteroidota > Bacteroidia > Cytophagales > Cyclobacteriaceae > ZC4RG29. The sequence continues at coordinate 140,407 of DATGQD010000069.1, read as the reverse complement.
GCGTCACGCCGATGCCGGAAATCGAAGGCCTGATCGTAAAGCCGCTGCAGGAGGCCCTTGCCGAAGGAAAGGGCCTGGATCACTTTGCAAAGATCGCCGATCCGAAAGCCGATGCCTTCGTGGCGTGGAATACCTTGGCCTGGACTTACGGGTTCTACGTTGAAATTCCGGAAGGAGCAAAGCTTTCCAAGCCGCTCGTCATCCTGCACGTCTCTGATGGCAGCGTAAGGAAAGCGGCGCGGAACCTTCTTGTGGTCGACCGGAACGCGGAGTGTACAATCATACAAAAGTATGCTTCAACCGGCCCCGCCACTTCCTATATCAACGTGGTTACAGAAGCGTTTGTCGATGAGCATGCGCGATTGGACTTTTACGATATTCAAGCCGACATACCCGGTCAGTTGCATTTCAATCATGCGCGTGTTTTGCAAAAGGATCACTCGCTGGTGAATTCATACACCTTCACCCTGGAAGGAAAGATCGTACGCAACAACCTCGAGCTCGTGCTCGATGGCGAACGCTGCGAATCGCACATGTACGGGCTGTACCTTCTCAACGGCGACACATTGGCGGATAACCATACCGCCGTCGATCACATGAAGCCCAACTCGTTCAGCAACGAGTTGTACAAGGGCATTATGGAGGACAAGTCGCGGGGTATATTCAACGGCAAGATCTATGTGCGGCCCAACGCGCAAAAGACCAACGCCTTTCAATCGAACCGGAACATCCTGCTTTCAGAAGATGCCAAGGTGAACACCAAGCCGCAACTCGAGATCTGGGCCGACGACGTAAAGTGCTCACACGGATGTACTACAGGCCAGATCGACGAAGAGGCGATGTTCTACCTCATGACGCGCGGTATTCCCAAGGCGACAGCCCGGGCGATGCTGCTGTATGCTTTTGCCGGGGAGACTATCGACGTCGTTCCTTTGCCTGCTGTGCAAAAATACCTGGTGCAGCGCGTGAGTCAGCGCCTGCAGCGAAACGACCTTTGACGTCTAACCATGGCCTTACCCGCAACCTTGTCAACAGATATAAAGAAGATCAGGGAGGAGTTTCCCGTGCTTTCACAAAAAGTGAACGGACGGGATCTCGTCTATTTCGATAATGCGGCCACGTCGCAGAAACCCCGCCAGGTGATTCAGGCGCTCGTCGACTACTACCAAACGACCAATGCCAACATTCACCGCGGCATCCACACGTTAGCGGAGCGCGCCACCAAGGCTTACGAGGAAACGCGTGAAGCTGCAAGGGCGTTCATCAATGCCGAATCGGCAGAAGAGATCATTTTCGTACGTGGCGTTACAGAAGCCATCAACCTGGTGGCATCTTCGTACAGCCGGGCCTTCCTGAAAGAAGGCGACGAGGTGATCATTTCCGCTCTTGAACACCATTCGAATATCGTCCCCTGGCAGCTGGCCTGTGAACAACAGAAAGCGACGTTGCGGATCATACCCGTGACGGACAAGGGTGAGATCGACCTGGAAGCGTATGGTAAACTGCTGTCAGAGCGTACGCGCATCGTGGCGGTAAACCATGCATCGAATACACTGGGCACCGTCAATCCCATTGCAGAGATCACGCGTATGGCGCACGCCCACGGGGCAGTCGTGTTGATTGACGGCGCGCAGGCAGGCGCCCATCTCGATATCGATGTCAAGGCGATCGATTGTGATTTCTACTGCCTCTCTGCTCACAAGATGTACGGGCCCACCGGCACGGGAATCTTATATGGCAAGCGAAAACTACTGGACGCCATGCCTCCGTACCAGGGGGGCGGCGAGATGATAAAGGACGTGACGTTCGAAAAGACCACCTACAACGAGTTACCCTACAAATTTGAAGCGGGCACGCCCAACATTGCAGACGTAATCGCGTATCGCGAAGCCTTTCGGTTTATCCTGGGCATCGGAAGGGAAGCGATCCGTGCGCACGAACACGACCTGCTGGTGTATGCCACCGAAAAGCTGGGCAGCATGCCATCGGTAAGGCTCGTAGGAACCGCGCCCGAAAAGGTGGGTGTTGTGTCGTTTGTGGTAGAGGGAATTCACCCGTTCGATATAGGCCAAATGCTGGATGCACGCGGAATTGCGGTGCGGACAGGCCACCATTGTACACAGCCGCTCATGGAGCGTTACGAAATTGAGGGAACGGTACGGGCCTCTTTTGCTGTTTATAACACCAGGGACGAAATCGACCAGCTGGCTGAAGGGCTTCAGCGGGTGATTAACTTTGTGAAATAGACCGGCCGACGCTTAATTAATGAACGACGAGACACCGCGGAGTATCGCTGCCATTCAGGATGAGATCATCGCTGATTTCGCGCTGCTGGACGACGACGCCGAGATGAAAGTGTTGTACGTCATGGAACTGGGGCAGAAGCTCCCTCCCATGCCGGAGAAAGACAAATCAGAAGAAAATATAGTCAAAGGGTGTCAGTCGCGCGTTTGGCTGACGGCCCGGTTGGAGTCGGACCGAGTGTATTTCACAGCCGACAGCAATACTGCGATCACAAAAGGGCTGGTAAGCCTGTTAATCCGTATATTCAACGGCCAAAAGCCGGATGCCATTCTGGCTTCGGACCTGCACTTTATGAACGCCATCGGCATGGAACGTTTCATAGGAACGCAGCGTTCAAACGGATTTTCGGCGATGATCCGCCAGATGAAGATGTACGCACTTGCTTTCAAGACGAAAATGGAAATTGGATCATGACAGAATCGGATAACAAACCTGAGGCTACAACGCCGGACCTTCGCGAGAAGGTGGTTGCGGCCATCAAGACGGTGTACGACCCTGAAATTCCGGTGGACATCTACGAACTCGGCCTTATTTACGAGATCAGCGTGTACCCGGTGAACAATGTATTTGTGCTGATGACGCTGACCTCACCCTCGTGTCCTGCCGCCGAAGTCATCCCGGGTGAAGTGGAGCAAAGACTCCGCGAGATCGAAGGCGTCAACGATGTCACGGTGGAGGTAACCTTCGATCCTCCCTACTCGCAGGACATGATGTCGGAAGCGGCCAAAGTAGAGCTGGGCTTCCTGTAGAATTGTATCAAAAGAATGTAAATCTAAACTTACACAACCGCTATGTATCCTGAACAACTTGTGGCGCCGATGCGCCTTGACCTTACGAGCGCCGGATTCGTGGAGCTGAAAACCCCTGAGGAGGTCGACCGCTATCTCACCAACCAGCAAGGCACCACGCTGGTGGTTATCAACTCGGTGTGCGGATGCGCGGCCGGCGCAGCTCGGCCCGGCGTAAAATGGGCCCTGGAGCAAAGCGAAAAACGCCCTGATCATCTCACGACCGTATTTGCCGGTGTCGACATGGAAGCTGTGGCGCGGACTCGCGAATATACACTACCCTACCCTCCTTCATCGCCGTCGATCGCCCTGTTCAAAGACGGTGAACTGGTGCACTTTGTGGAGCGTCACCATATCGAAGGCAGAAACGCCCAGATGATCGGCGAACACCTTGTTGAAGTCTTTGACGAATATTGTTAAGAGAAGCGGACCGTTCAGAGATCGACGATCTCGTCCGTAACGATGTTCTTTTCCTTATCCAGGATCTCGTACCGTGAATAATTACTCTTGTATTCCGGTACGAGTTCCTTCATCAACGCCACCATCTTCAGTTCATTCTTATCGTTAACCAAATCGTTGAAGAGTTCCACGTAACGGTTAACGTCCTCATACGGATACTCCCGCACCCGCGCAATCATGATCTTTTCATGATGCGTCGGAAGGGTATCCTCCGCATTATTCAGCAATTCTTCGTACAGTTTTTCGCCTTCCCGCAGGCCGGTAAACACGATCTCGATGTCTTTTCCAGGTTCGTACCCTGATAACCAGATCATCTTCCGGGCCAGGTCAAGGATGCGAACCGATTCGCCCATATCGAATATGAAGATCTCCCCGCCCTTACCCATGGCGCCCGCCTCCAGCACGAGTTGGCAAGCTTCGGGTATGGTCATGAAGTAGCGTGTGATTTCGGGGTGTGTTACTGTTATCGGACCTCCCTGTTCGATCTGCTTCTTGAACACGGGGATTACCGACCCATTCGAGCCCAGCACGTTACCAAAACGCGTCGTAACAAAACTCGTCTGGAACTGTCCCGATTCAGGCAACACGTTGTTGAGCGCCTGGACATAGATCTCCGCAATGCGCTTGGAGCAACCCATAACGTTGGTGGGGTTGACAGCCTTGTCCGTTGAGATCATCACAAACTTGCGCACCTTGTATTCCACCGCCAGATCGGCCAGTATCTTCGTCCCGAGGATGTTGCAACTGATGGCCTCCGCAGGGTTGCTTTCCATCATGGGAACGTGCTTGTAGGCCGCGGCATGGTATATAATCTCCGGCTTGTGCGCATTAAAGATCGATGCAACCCGTGCCCGATTGGTAATGTCCGCTACGTAAGGAAATACGCGCGCGCGCAGACCGCTGATGAGTATTTCACGCTCGATCTCAAAGAGCGCACTCTCGGCCTGGTCGATGAGTACCAGGAAGGCGGGCTCATAACGGATCACCTGGCGGACCAGCTCGCTGCCGATCGAACCCGCCGCACCGGTGATACAGATGCGCTTTCCGCGGATCTGATTGGCTATGTTGATGTTGTTGAGATGTATCGTCTCCCGCTCCAGGAGGTCCTCGATATTGATATTCTTGATTTGGTTGATGCTCAGTTCACCTTTCACCCAGCGATCAGCGGGCGGTACCACGCGCACCTTCACCTGGTTGCGCATACAGATATCGACCAGCTCGTTCTTGCGATCAGGAGGTAGGTTCTTGACGGTAATGATCAGCTCGTCGACGTTGAACGTGTTGATGACGTCCTCCAATTCACGCTGGGAGGCCCGGAATATTCGTGTGCCATCCAGGACCTTTCCGATCATATTGTCGTTGTGCTCCACAAAACCCACCACTTTCGCAGACGCCGAAGAGTCGATGACATGCTTGGTGATAATGCCCGTATGCCCCGTACCGAAAATGAGCACATTGGATCGCGTGGTCATCCTCCGCTTGTAGTACGAGAACACATACTTGACCAGGAGCCGATAATTGAACAGGAACAGGAACGACGCCAGGAAGGAAATGAAAATGACCGAATACGGTATGAGGTTATGCAGAACGTTGTAGTAGTATATCAGGTTGACCGAACAGACCAGAACAAGGTTGAGGATCACCACATAAAAGATCCGCACACCGTCCTGAACGCCCGTATACCGGATAATGCCCCGATAACTGTTCGTGACCAGTATGGAAAAAAGGCCACACCCGAACTGGATGCCCAGCGCGGCTATAAAGTTGTTTGCGAGAATGTCTTCAACGACAAAGCTGAAACGCAGGAGATAGCCAATAACGGTTGAGACAAGCAAAATGGCCAGGTCGATAAATATGATTATCCACCGTGGAAGTATTTTGAGCTTGTAAATAGTGTCGACGAAGAAATTCCTCTTGCCTGCCATATGCTTGCGGCGGCGAGCCACGCGTTACGTGATACTCCTTACCTGATTCTAAACAATAACATGGAAGACCCAACGGGCCATCAAAGATAAAAAAGCCGCGACACTTTCCTCCAAATGACAGGTAAATTATTGGTATCACAAACACTTGTAAGGTGCTTTTTTAATGTGCCTTAATTACTCTGATTCCACTGAGAAAACTTTTACCCGGTAGAAAAAGATAGTAAGGGCCCGGCGCTAGTCCCGTGAGATTCACGCTGATACAATCGTTGCCATCAGCTATTGCTTTGGACACTTTTACGAGTTGTCCGTTAGCGCTATAGACATGCACGGTTTCCTCAGCGTCAATTCCGCGACCGGTTAAAAAGACGGTTTCAGCGGCCGGTATTGGAAAAGCAACGATGTCCTGTCGTTCGGGGTATTTGGTTCCGAGCACAAGTGGTATGCAATTATCAACTATGAAATCGAGTTGCAACGGCGTCGTTCCTCTAATGGTAATTTCCCCGGTTGCGTCGAATGTGAGATACTTATCTGCCCCGACGTCGAAGAGCGCAAATGAGGCCCGCTGTAATGCGCCATGTGCCGCTATTCTGAAAGTAAGCGACGCACCGGATTCGCCCTGAATGTCGAGCGGCACATGTACGGCGCAGGTAAGCGGCGGCATAGCATTGATGGCCACGGGCACACCGTCGGTCGTGCGAAACGCCAGCGACAGCGAATCGTTGCTCATCTTCGGTGCGTCGAATCCATCCAATGCCGCCGATGCATCCTCGCGAAGGCGCAGGTAAGCGTGATCTGTAAGCGCACCATCGCTGACCGAAAGCGTAACGAAATCCGGAACGTGCCTGCGATGGTACGCGCCGCCGACGCTGGCTTTTGCATCCTCTGTGATAACGAGGTACGGTGCGTCACCCATGGTCCGCACCCAAAAGGATTGACCGGAGGCCACGAGCCCGTCCGCGAGGCTTCCCACTTCACCATCCCAATACCGGAACCCACCTATCTGGTAGTCGCGCACAGCGATTGAAGCGCTGACATTTTCCGAATCCCATCCCTCAGGTCCCCATCGAATAGTAGACGGATACGGATTGCCCACGAGGTTCCACCCGCGCATCGTAGTATCCTCCGACGCCGTGTAGGTGACGGGTAGTGAGATGGGCCCCTGGTGAAGGGTGCCCACAACATCCCAGTGGGTGTCGTTCTGTCCGTTCCAGTTGAAGACACAATATCCGCGGCCGGAAGTAAACAGGTTTTCGTGCGACGGCCCCGTTGCGGGAAAAGGAATCCAGTCCCTCGCCTCCTCGCTGTAGTAAAACAGGGAAGGCGCATCTGCCGGCAGTTCTCCTCCCTGGTCGGCATCGTCGAAGGTCCCGGTAACGGGCATGTCGTCCATCAGGTCGGCCACGCTTGCGTCTGTTACCGCCGTGCTGATGTATCGATAGTGATCGCCATGCGCGCCCGCGATGAACCGCTGTACGACGACATCGCCGGTCACAGCGGACCCGGCGGCAAGCCTGCTTACCGAGGCTGTTCCCTCAGGCCCTTCGGACGTCGATGACAACGTGAGGTTGCCATTGGCGATGACGTGCGATCCCGGTGATTGGACTGACAGCGTTCCGGAGACACTAAACGGCTGCGCCAGCACAATCGTGCCTGCCACCGCTTGATTTACAATAAGCTCATGCACCGTACACGCGCTCATATCGACGACTTGTTCGCCGGAGCCGTTCATTACCACCGTACCGAGGGTAATCGCGCGGTCGCTCCTGAGGTTGCGCGCCACCGAAATGATGTGAGCACCAGCAGTGAATTCTGAAGCGCCCGTGTTCAGGCCACCAAACCGGATATCGGCAAGGACGACCGCGGCGGGACAAAGAATATCGACCTGCGTCGTCAGGTTAGGATACGAAAGGTATTGTGTTCCATCACCGTTGTAGATCAGGCGCGACTCGGGACCGAAAATGATCTCACCCGCGACTTGAATGTTTCCGTCGGCGCCTGCTTGTATCGCACCCGCTTCGTTCAAGCTTCCCAGTCGCAACGTGCCGTCGACGAGGAGGTCGCCCCCCAACGTGTTGCCCAGCCGCGACGTGCCCAGGTCAACGTCTGCGCCATTCGGTATGATGAAGTTGATATGGCCTTCAAAGCCCGTGCTGCCGCTACGTGCAATGGAAACGCGCTGAGGTTCACTGCCATCGAACGTAACAGTTCCTGATCCCGTCCCCGCCGCATCCAGCCGGCCGCTCGATAGGGTCACGTCTCCCCGCACCGTAAGCTCGGTGCGACCCGTTCCTGTTGCCGACGCCATCCTGAGTCGATGCACGGCGTTGACGACCAGGTCTCCTCCGATTGTGACCTCGGCAAACCCGGTAGTCGTGAAATACGACGAGGCACCGGATGTCGATGCAAACACAAAATCACCGCCTACCTCCACGACAGCCGCACTGCTTTGAGAGAACCATATTTCCGACGGACCTGAAATGATCAGGTCGCCCCCAACAGCCAGGTGCAAGGCCTGGCTCTGGGCCAACCGAAGGATGGAATTACGGGTCGACGAAATAATGAAGTCGCCCTGTATCGTTCCGAGCAGTCCCCTGAACTCGACAAATTCTCCTTGCGCGGCACCGTCATAGACAACCGTACCCCAGTCTTGCCGCCAGGCTTCGGATCGCATGGAAACATTTCCGCTGATGCCGGTGATCTCGAATCGCGCCTGCGGATGCCATTGCGCGAGCGGAATACTTCCCTCGCCCGAGGCGCGATGCTCGTAGACGCTATGCTCATGAAACACGGCGTTGGCCGGACTCATGCCGTCAAGCGTTATGCCGTCATGACCGATGACCGTGCCCCACACGTCAAGCGCGCCCGTCTCAAGGAGTTGCAAGTCAGTCGAGTCGCCATCCAGGATCTGTAGTACGCCGCCGGATGATACGATCAACCGTCCCTGCTCTATCACGAGGTTGTCCATAGCCACATCGCTGCCGGCCTGGACTGTAACCTCGTGTCTTATTACAACGGATGTACTGTTGCCTGGCGTGGGTATTGTGCCATCCGACCAGGTCGAAGGCGCATCCCAGTTTCCGTCGGATACGGTTACCCTTTCCTGGGCGGCAGCGTTATGCGTGATGCAGCCAGCAGTACACAAGACGCCAATCAAAATCCTGGTGCGCGAGCCGCGAGGCGGCGCATCGTGTTTCCTGGCGACGCGACGCAGGGCCAGGCCACCGACGAGCGCTCCTGCTGCTACAAGCCAGCCGATACCCTGGATCGGGACGGGACGTTCAGGTCGCCTCCCCTGGTTGGGGTGACCAGGTTGCGCGTTTGTCGCGAGACAAAGCAGCAACAGGCAGGCTGTAAGACACAGCCGCGGTGTGTTTTGCTGAGAGGGCATGTGCGAATATAGCGACCGGAATAATAAAGGCAATAGCCAGTACGTTATTTTTGCATAGCCTGTACGTTACCAGTTTAAAATACCCTTTCCGCATAGCAATTTTTTTGGAGGCGTCAGATTCAGGGGAGTCGTTAAGCAACATTTTTCGCCATCATGGGGGGTTACCTTATGGCCTCTCCCGGCATAAATGAGACGGCTTACATCGCACTATAGTTGGCCAGAGCAGGCGTACCATTGCATCTGGCATGGTTTTTCATTATCCACTAGACGAAAAAAAAGCTAACCAGATGAAACAGGTATTTTATAATGGACAGTCGTACGAGTACAAGGTGTCCGAGGAGAACGGGGTCAGGACGATCCTCCTGTACGACAAAGGGGTTTTACGTCATCGCCTGACAGAGAGCGAGTTAGACAAGAGAACCCTCGTATCTTTTATCCTCGATAATTACTATCACCATAAGAACGCGCGGCTGGCGTCTATGGGCGCCACGACCGTTTGAGAAGGACGACCGCTGGAAAAAATGATCAGGCCACTGACGGTCTGATCATTTTTTTGTGTCAAATTTTCCGTCGCGGTTGCACTTTTGACCGCCCGTGACGTACACCCTGACAGGTCGAAATTCCCCATATTTCCCCACATTTCCACAGCTTGGCCAGCTCAGGGTATCCCCGGCTTTGTGTTTGAAAGCTTCTCCCCTTCTTAAAGGTTACGTGCCCACCCGGGACGCATAGCTGGCAGGCAACCGTCGCCCTGATTCGACTGTATAGACAACAAAGTATTTCGAGCACCATCACAAGAACATTTTACATGCGCACCATTTTTTTCGCGCTGCTGCTGTTACCGGCAGTCAGTACTTTTTCACAGCGTTACATGGCCGAAGGAGGTATGATTTCCTTCTATTCAGATGCCCCCGTCGAAGACATAACCGCCACGAACCAGAATGTAACCAGTATATTTACCGCATCGACGGGCGCTATTGCGTTCTCCGTACCTGTGCGCGACTTCGAATTTGAGAAGAAGCTCATGAAGGAACACTTTAACGACAAGTACATGGAATCCGATCGATTTCCCCGCTCCACCTTTTCGGGCGCCATCATCGGGTATTCAATGAATGCCAGTGGCCCTCAGCGGGTCAGGGCAAAGGGTAAACTTACCATCCACGGTATCGTCCATGAGATCGATGTACCGGGCAGCTTCGAAGTGAAAGACGGCGGCATCGTAATGAAGACACGCTTCAACGTACTTCTTGCCGACTATGGCATTCGGATTCCCCAGCTGCTGTGGGAAAACATCTCTGAAGAAATTCAGATTACGGTCGACTTAACATACAATCCAAAATAGAAACTATGCGACTCCTTATTACGGTTTTGTTTTCTTTCACGGCAACCTTTCTGTATGCACAGGAAGATCTGTTGGAAGAACTGGAGAAAGTACAAGGTGAACAGACCGACCTGACGCTACAGACGTTCAAGGGTACACGGCTCATCAACGGTCATTCCATAGAGACAAAACCAGGCGGTGCGTTGGAATTCATTATCTCACACCGTTTCGGAACGCTCAATAGCGGTTCGTATAACCTCTGGGGCCTGGATGCTTCGACCATCCGGCTGGGTCTTGAATACGGTATCACCGATCGTCTGGGCGTCGGCGTGGGTAGGAGCAGCCTCGACAAAAGCTATGATGGCTACCTGAAATACAAACTCCTGCGGCAGGCCTCGGGAGCCCAACCCTTCCCTTTCACGCTCACCCTGTTGGCCAGCGCACAATACAAGACCAATAAGAGCGGCGCGGACGAAGGATTGAGCTCCAACGACCGGACCTCCTATGCGGTGCAGGCGTTGCTGGCAAGAAAGATTTCGTCGGGCTTTTCCCTTCAACTCGCCCCGGTGCTGGTCCATCGCAACGCAGTCGACCAGGAGTTGTTTGTCAACGACCTGGTAGCCTTGGGGATTGGCGGTCGCGCGCGCATTACGCGTAGTGTTTCCCTGCACCTCGAGTACTATGCGCGTCTGAATGAAAAGGAAGGCAACCCCAACTACGACGCTATAGGCTTAGGGATCGACATCGAAACGGGTGGGCACGTGTTCCAGCTGGTATTCACGAATACGTTAGGGATGATGGAACGGATCGTGGTAGCGGAAACGAACGAAGACTTCTTCGACGGCGACATCCACTTCGGTTTTAACATAACCCGGACGTTCCAGTTATCCAAAAAAGCACGGCAGTCGGGAAAGGACTGGTAGCTATTTGTCCTTCTTCGCTTTGAGTTTCTTTTCGGCTTCCGCGAGTCGCTCTTCCAGCTCGCGGATGCGGGCCTGGCTTTTTTCCTGCATTTCGCTGAGAATGCTTTCCTTCTTCCGCAATTCAAGTTCCGTCTGTTTGAGCGCTGTCACATCGCGTGATATCCCGAACGTTCCGACCACCGCATCGTGCGCGTCGGTAAGCGGCATCTTGGTAGTGGACACATAGAATTCGGATCCGTCTTTCAGGACTTCACGCTCGACGTAGTCGACCTTAGGCGTACGTGTCCGCATAATATTCTGTTCGTCTTCCAGCGCTTCCCGGGCGTGTACTTCGTCCTGGAAGTCGAAGTCCGACTTGCCGATAAGGTCATCCGGCTGCTTGCCGAAATGGGTGGCCAGGTACTTGCTTACGCGTATGAACTTGCTTTCACGGTCTTTGAAGTATATAGATTCCGGAATATTGTCCATCAATGCACTGAAGAGGTACTTCTCCACCTCCAGTTCGTGGCGAAGTTGATTCAGCTCGTTCACCTGCCGATGCATTTGCTCCTGCGTAGCTTCCAGTTCTTCCATGTTCTGACGCATCTCTTCCTCCTGCGCGCGGACTTCCTCTGCCTGCTGCTGGGTGTTTTGCAACAGCGTGCGCATTCGTTCCGAAGAGCGCACGGATATCAGTGATGCGGCAAGGCTTTCACCCAGCTTTTCAAGGAATTCAATGTGATGCGGTTTGTATTCGTTCAACGACGCCAATTCGAGGATACCTTCAATCTTTTCGTTTGCGATGAGTGGTATCAGCACAATAGACCTCGGCTCGCTTTCACCAAGCGTCGACGTGATCGTCAGATACCCTGGCGGAACTTCACGCAGGTGGACGGTTTGGCGTTCTAAAAACGTTTGGCCCACGAGCCCTTCTCCAATACCTACCTTGTGTGTTATGAACTTTTTGCGTTCATACGCATAGCAGGCTTTGAGTTCGAGATAGGGTTCTTCCTCTTCGTCCTCGATGATGAATAGTCCGCCGATGCGGGCGTCGAGGTATTTCACTACTTCGGAAATGAACGCATCGCCCAGCGACTGCATGTCGTTCTGGTTCTTCTGAATAATGGCTCCAAACTTCGACAACCCTTCCGTCATCCACATCCGGATCTCATCTTCTTCTTTCACCTGTTTCATCAGTTCCCGCATCCGGATCAGCTCGCCTGCAATGTTCTCGCGGTTCGCTTCGCGGTTGGTATCGTTCATGCCTTCCCACCGGACCTCATAGTTTTTCTTCGCGACTTCCTGTATGAAAGTGGCGGCCTGTCTGAGGTTGTCCAGCAGGCGCGTCCTGATGGCTTCTTCGTCCTCGAGGTTAGCCTCTTCCAGGGAATCGAATACGTATTTCCTGTTGCTTTCGTCTATGGACCGGTTCAGGTTTACCAGGCGGCGCCTCATCCTACGCATACGTCCCGGCAATACAAGGGCGAGCGGGACACAGGCAAGGAGTACGATCTGGAGGACGAGCGCGCTGGTGAAGGCATTCTCCAGTGATGCGCGCGTGGTGCTTCCATTGATGTAGGCATCCAGTATACCGAAGTCGCGATGGACCGCGTCAAAGGCGGAGGCCAGCGTAGACAGGTTCGGACGTACGGCCAGAGAATCGGGTGTCAGAAAGAAGTCGAGGAAGTTCCGGTGGGTTTTGAGGACGTCGCCTACCGCCCGTTCCATTCGTCCCGTCAGCGCCTCGTCAAATCCTGTTTTGCGCAGGTTGTAGGTAAGGCTGTCAAAGGCGTTTTCCAGCCCCGCAACGGCGCTTTCGTACCGGTCGATGGTGCCGTGGTCATTCCAGAGCATCGCCTCCCGGGCGAGGAAGTCGGCATGTACGGCCTCCGACTGCAGTGTCCGGAGGTATTGCTCCGCCCTTTCCACCTTATGACGTTCATCCTCTGAGGTGCGGTGAACCACAGACAGATAGTACACCAGGGCCGAATTCGCGACAAGGGCAATGCCCAAAACATACCCTGCGATAGCCAGGCCGTACGACTTCAGCCAATTCTTAACCATGTTGCCCGTTGGTTTATCATGCCCGGGAATCTAAAAATGCAACATCAATAGAGGACATTTCCGGGCACAATAACAAAAGAAGATGGGCCCAAACCTTACAAGCAACATGTATGGCCCAAAGGTGGACTAAAGCACACAAAAAAAAAGAGGGCACATAGCCCTCTGTTTCTTCGCATAATACCGGCTTATACCTAGGTGGCGGGTGCCGCAGCACTTCCAGAAGGCCCCTGATATTGCGCATCGCCGAATCCAAGCATCGGCCATCCAATAAACGGCAACAAGATCAGCAGCACGGTCATGCCCCCGCCCTGACCGAAGGAAAGGGAAACCTGGTGATACACGATGATGGCGATCACGAGGTTTACGAACGGAATAAATATCAGAATAATCCACCACAGTGGCTTCCCGGCGATTTCCAACAGGACGATAAAGTTGTAGATGGGTACGATCGCCGCCCATCCTGGTTTGCCGGCCTTCTGAAAGGTTTTCCACATGCCCGCCACCGTCACAACCAGTACACCGAGATAGACTATTGCCAGCCATCCCATACCGGCCGCGGCTCCGGGATCAAATTCATTTTGCATAGGTTAAGTAAGGTTGGTTATGTATCGAATATAACAAACCTCCCCGAGAATACCTATACGTCTCGCCGGACAGGACTACCGGCCGCCGTTTACATCGACTATCGCACCGGCTACGTAAGATGCCTCCTCAGACAAGAGCCACATAATCGTGTTGGCCACCTCGTCCGGTGTGCCCGCACGTTTGAGGGGATGCAGACGTTGTGCCCGGTCAATCCGGTCGGCTACCATGTCAGTGTGGATCATGCTGGGTCGGACCGCATTGACGCGGATACCCTCCACGGACACCTCCCGTGCCAGGCCAATGGTGAACACCTCGAGCGCCGCCTTCGATCCCGAATAGTCGTTCGCTTCGTTGGGTGAGCCATACTTGGCGACAATCGATGAGACATTTACAATTCGGCCTCCGCTCCCACCCGACGAACGGGCCATCCGACGGACAGCCTCGCGGGCGCAGATAAACGGACCGATCACATTCGTGCTGAAGACTTCCCGTACGCGATCATAGCTCATATCGCGAACGGACCGGGTCTTGGGTAGTATAGCGGCATTGTTCACCAACGCCGTAATGGGCCCCAGATGCTCGTCTACGGTTTCGAACATGCGAACAACGTCTGCCTCAAAAGAGACATCCGCAGCCACCGCGATGGCGCGGCCCCCGAGACACTTGATCTCATCTCTGAGCCGCTCGGCGGCTTTGTGGTTGCTCCGGTAATTGATGCATACTGCATATCCCTGTTCCGCTGCCTTCCTTGCTGTAGCTGCACCGATCCCACGGGAGCCCCCTGTCACAATAATGACTTCGTTCACGGTAGCTGAAGTTTAGTTGAAAATAGCCAGTCCTCGCGCTGTTAGTCGACCACCCCCCGCATCATCCGGTGAACGGAAAAAGTAACGAGCACGGGGCCGCAAACGCAAAGGATATGCCGGGCGGAATACCGTTCCCGGAAAATTCGGCGAACGTCAGCGTGGATACGGGAATAATAGTAAATTCGGCCAAATAGCTCCTTTCAGATGGGGCTACCCTTCAAAACTTTACCATTTGATCTCATGAATCTCAGACGAACAGTACTCGCGATTGTCTGTACGCTAACCACATTGTGGCAGGCATGTGGACAGCAGTCCACGACGACCGACGACATGATCCTTGTATTCCACAAGACGGCAGGGTTTGTCCACAAGTCCATTCCCGCAGGCGTTAAGGCCATTGAGGAGCTCGGCCGTGAGCATGGATTTGGCGTGAAAGCCACTGACGATGCGTCGATATTCAATACCGGGGATCTCTCCCGCTTTAAGGCCGTTGTGTTCATGAGCACCACCGGCGATGTCCTTAACAGCGATCAGGAATCAGCCTTTCAACAGTACATCCGCAACGGCGGCGGCTTCGTCGGGGTTCATGCGGCGGCGGACACGGAATACGACTGGCCCTGGTACAACCAGCTCGTTGGAGCTTACTTCAAGAATCACCCCAAACCTCAGGAAGCAACCGTAATCGTGAAAGACAAAAACCACCCGTCTACGCGTCATCTCCCTGACCGCTGGGTTCGTACCGACGAGTGGTACAACTATAAAAGCATCTTTCCCGGCATCAAAGTTTTGTGCGAACTCGACGAATCCAGCTACGAAGGAGGACAGAACGGCCCAAACCATCCCATCGCCTGGTATCACGAATTTGATGGCGGCCGGGCCTTCTACACCGGAGGTGGGCACACCGATGAATCATTTGCCGAACCCGATTTCCGGCGCCATTTGCTCGGAGGAATTTTGTGGGCGATGGGCAAAGCAGATATGTAGTGTGAGCGCGAACAGCCCGGCAAGGAACTGATAGCTTCCCCTACGACCTGCGTTCCAACCGCATCTCCTGCCCTTTCAGCACAATGCGAAGGGGCCTGCCGGATTCGAGGACGATGTCGGTTTTTCTTTTCGAGACGTTCACCTTAATAATTCTTCCGCGGAAGTCGAGACGGAATGAGTACGACTTCCACTGGTCGGGCATGAAGGGATCAAAGTGGAGTCTGCCATCTCGGACGCGCATACCGCCAAAGCCTTTTACGATGCTCATCCAGGTGCCGGCCATACTGGTGATATGACAGCCATCTTCCGTGTCGTTGTTGTAGTCGTCAAGGTCCAGCCGCGCGGTACGGAGATACAATTCATACGCTTTTTCGCGATACCCCAACCGTGATGCCAGGATTACGTGTACGCACGGCGACAGCGACGATTCATGCACTGTCATGGGTTCATAGAAGTCGAAGTTCCGCTTCATCGTCTCCAGGTCGTACTGGTCTTCGAAGAAATACAATCCCTGAAGCACATCGGCCTGCTTGATGAAACACGATCTCAGAATTCTGTCCCACGACCATTTCTGATTCAAAGGTCGGTCGTCTGGCGACAGATCCTCAACCGTGAGGAGTTCCTTATCCAGAAACCCATCCTGCTGCAGGAAAACCCCCCGCTCTTTATCTTCCGGGAAATACATCTCTTCGGCGATCTTCTTCCAGGCAGACAGTTCGGCCTTCTCCTTGAAGCGTGTTTTCCGCACGACCTCGCGATAGCGTTCCGGGTTGTGTTCCCGCAGCCAGCCCATGTTCTCCATCGTATAGTTCAAGGTCCAGACCGCGAGCAAATTCGTATGCCAATTGTTGTTGACGTTATTTTCATATTCGTTCGGACCGGTTACACCGAGCATGACATACTTGTTCTTGTCGTGCGACCAGTTTACACGCTGTGTCCAGAACCGCGATATCGCGATCAGTACTTCCAATCCATATTCCGCCATATATTCCTGGTCGCCGGTGTAGCGTATGTAATCGTATATCGCGTAGGCGATGGCGCCATTCCTGTGAATCTCCTCAAACGTGATCTCCCATTCGTTATGGCACTCCTCACCGTTCATGGTCACCATGGGATACAATGCAGCGCCGTCGCGGAATCCCAGCTTCTCCGCGTTCTCAATCGCTTTTTGCAAATGCTTATACCGGTAGATGAGCAGGTTCCGGGCCACACGGGGAGGTGCCGTACCTAAAAAGAATGGCAGGCAATAAGCTTCCGTATCCCAATATGTACTGCCACCATATTTCTCGCCCGTAAATCCTTTCGGACCGATGTTAAGACGTTCATCGTCACCGGTGTAGGTCTGCATCAATTGAAATATATTGAAGCGTATGCCCTGCTGGGCCGCCGTGTCACCGGTGATGGTCACATCACATTTCTCCCACTTCTCTTCCCATGCCCAGGCGTGTGCCGACAGCAGTTTATCATACCCTTCGTTGACGGCTTTCTTAAGCACGCGACGGCACACGGCTACCATGTCTTCTTTTGGATGGTTTTCAGAAGAAAGCACGGCGGCGTATTTGTAGATCACCACCTCTTCTTTCTGATCGAGGTCGAGCTGCACGATGTTGCCCGCAAATTTTTCCCTCAACTCTTTGTTGATGCGCGTTTCGGCTTCCTTTCCGTCAATCAGTATCCGGTAACGCATCCCGGTGGTAACATGGAAGAAGGTCTTCCGGGTTTCTGCGGTAACCAGCGCATGCCCGGGTTCAGCCTCTTTGTACACTTCCTCCCAAAATTTTTCGCCATAGTTGGCATCGCGGTTCATCACGTCCGCGTCGACATAGATGCTCAGGGTACAGCTTGCCGAAAAATTCAAAGGGGTAATTGCATAGCGTATTGCACCCACCTCGGGGTTGGCCATACTACAAAACCGCCGCGCATCCACGCGTACCCGTTTGCCGTCCGGGAACCGGGCCGTGAACCGCCTCGAGAGCAGACCGACTTTCATATCGAGTTCACGGTAGAACTCTTCCACCTCACACTTTGCGAGGTCCAATTTCTGATTGTCTATGGCTACATGAATCCCGATCCAGTTGGGAGCATTAAGGACTTTAGCGAAATATTCCGGGTAGCCGTTCTTCCACCAACCGACGCGTGTCTTGTCGGGGTAGTAGATGCCGGCGACATAACTTCCCTGCAGTGATTTACCCGAATATTCTTCCTCGAAATTCGCTCGCTGCCCCATGCGTCCATTCCCTATGCTGAACAGGCTTTCGGACACTTCGTGAACTTCGGGGTCGAAGCTGTCTTCAATAATTTTCCAGTCGTGATGGCGGATGTAGTTCTTCATCTTCGTTGCGTAACTGTGTCACTGATTCTATTTCGGGGGGCGCGTCTGTTGAAACTGGCTCAACATAGAGGCTTTGAATTCGCCGATCGCAGGCAACACCAGGTCCGCGTTGCCGAGGCGCTCCGGCGAGCCGATCCCTACACATTTCATTCCCGCCGCCAGGGCTGCCGCTACGCCTGCTTCGGCATCTTCGAATACGAGGCAATGCTCCGGACGCACCCGTAACCGTTGCGCCGCCAGCAGAAATATTTCGGGGTCGGGTTTGGTATGTTCGATCATAGTTCCATCGATGATCACGTCGAACAAGTCGCGTATTTCAAGGCGGTCCACAACTAGTTGTGCATTCTTGCTGCTGGACGCGAGCGCTACTTTCTTTCCGGAGTTTGTTAAATCGGTGATGAGCGTCCTTGCGCCCGGGAAAATCTCGTCAGGCTTCATCTTTGCAATCGCTTCGTTGAACCAGGCGTTCTTCTTTTCCGCCAGCTGTTCTTTCTTTTCCGCATCGAGCTGAATGCCTCCGATTTCGAGGACGATCTCCAACGACTGAATGCGGCTCACGCCCTTCAGGCGTTCATTATCTTCCGGAGTTAGTTCAAACCCCAACTCCGCTGCGAGGCGTTTCCACGCCAGGTAATGGTATCGCGCTGTATCAACAATTACTCCATCAAGGTCGAATATGCAAGCCTCCATCAGCAATAGGTCATGTTAAATTGCCCCGCTCTCATACGTGTCGCGGATCAATGCGTTGGTCTCCTCCAGGGATTTGAATACCTCGAAGGTTTTGCCCTGGGTGCGCAGCGAACCCAGCGCGTTGCCGTAGCGCGCGGCCTGAATGTAGTTGCGGGGGTCCTGAAGGAACCCATATCCAAGTCCTCCCGCGAACGAGTCGCCGGCGCCGGTGGTGTCGATCACATGTTCGACGGGCACGGCCGGGACCAGAACTTCAACAAACTCCCTCCCGTCCTTGTAGTAGGTCATACATCCTCGTGAATCAAGTGTAATATACACGCATTGTACGCCCATGCCGAGGCAATGCCGTGCGAAAGCCCTGAGCATGTCGTGGTCGAGTTCAATCTCACGGGTGAAGTCCTGGGTTTCGTATTCTTTCTTAAACCACGAGGCGTACGCTTCCTCCAGGTTCATTTTCAGAATGTCGATATAAGGAAGCCATTGATCCCGGTCAATCCAGAACTTCCGTTGACGCTCGCCGTTGATCAGGCATGCGGTTGTCGGACCGTGTGCGTCAAAGACAATGATGCCTTTGCTTTCCTTCTTGAGGTATCGGAGGGTATCGAGAGACACTTCATAGTCGCTGATAGGAACGAATACGAAGACATCGCACTCCACGAGTCCTTTTACGTCGGCTGGCAGGATAGGATCCATAAACCCCGTCTGGCGTTCCAGCCGGTTGTTCATGTCGACAAACCGGAGGCTGATAATATCGCCCTGATCGTTGCGCGACGTGACACATCTGAGGTCGACGCCGCGATAGCCTTTGAATACTTCTTTGACATTATCGAGGTCGACTTTCCGAACATGCGTTACCGGAAATATCCGGATGGCGTCACCGGCAAGTGTCGACAACGCGATGACGGGATGGGTGACACATCCCCACTTCTGGATCAGGTCGCCGTTGTGCGTAACGATGTGATCGCGGGGCACGGGTCCGATGATGGCAATCTGTTTCATGACTCCTCCTTTTCCTGCGTGAGTTTTTCATTTCTTTGTATCGACGAGGTAGGCCGCCCCGAATACACCTGCGCTGTCGCCCAGCACCGGCCTCACAATGGGTGTTTCCACCCGGTTATTAAAAATATTCTTTTTCAGCGAATGCATCCCCTCCGAATAGATCGCATCGATATTCCCCAGGCCACCCCCGATCACGATCACATGGGGATCGACAATGTTGATGATCACGCTTATGGCCTGTCCGAAGAAAGCCGTGAGCCGCTGGAGGGTGTCCCGTGCCACCGGATCCGACCCGGCGTCGGCAACGATCTCGGGCATTCCCTTCTTCGTTCCCGCCTTTGATTCGTAATAGGCTTCGAGGGCGGGGCCCGAGAGGACCTTTTCAACACATCCTTTTTTGCCGCAGTAGCAGTGGCCTCCCGAGGCATCGAGAAAATTGTGGCCCCATTCTCCGCCGATTCCCTGAAGTCCGTTGATGACTTCGCCGTTCACCACCAGGCCGCCCCCCACACCTGTACCCATGATGACGCCAAACACCACCTTTGCATCCGGAAATTGTTGCCGCACAACTCCGAGGCGGGTTTCGGCCAGGGCAAAGCAGTTGGCGTCGTTTGCGAGGAACACTTCCGTATCGAGTGCCCGCTCAAGGTCGGCTTTAAGGGGTTTACCGTTTAGTGATGTCGTGTTGCAGTTTTTCATCACCCCCTGTTGCGGATCAAGTGTGCCCGGTGTGGCGATACCCATCCGGTCGGGCTTGGTGCCGGCAAAGTCGGTCATAAGCCGGAACATCCTGGCGATTTGTCCCACAATGTGATCGTAGCCGCGGAAGGCTTCGGTTGGGATTCGTTCGCGGTACAGCACGTTAGGTGGTTCAGACTTGGTCAGGATGGCCCCCTCGATCTTGGTGCCTCCCAGATCAATTCCCCAAAGACGATCGTCATTCATAGTTCACAGGGCATTACAAAAGCGGATTATCCGCCGGAATTCCGGTCATAAAAGCCGGATTAAGATAAGAGACGCCGGCGTCAAAACCAGAGCTGCGGTAACTTAAAATGCTCCCTCCGGGAACGAGTACTACTGGGTGTGGTTAAGGCGTGCCTCCGCGATGAGCGTGTCGAGGGCGTCGATTTCGGACTGTTTCCTTTCGTCGCTCCAGCCGGCGTACCGGCCCAGCTCCGTGGCGACCTCGTTCTTCCATCGTTTCACCCGCACGATGTCGAAGTTCAACAGCCCGGTTCTCCTATTGAAAAAATCTGCGAGTGTAACGATCATTTCATGGTGAAAACAAAACCATAGCTCCGACAGTATCAGGGCCAGGTCTTTATCCAGGGAAGCATCCTGTTGAAGGAAATTGCGGAGGATCAAGTTGGTCTGCTGGCCATAATTTTCCACCAGGTACTCAGCCACGCGTCCATCCAGACCGGCACCTGAGAGCTGACGTGCCACTTCTTCGCGATATTCTACGACGTCCTGATAACCGGTGAAGGTATTGCCCGCCAGGCCGATCCGATCCGTCGCACATTCACGCAAGACCTGCTCTCCAAAATACCGGTGTATCACGAGATCAACGACGCGCTCCGCCATCTTCCGGTAGCCCGTGAGTTTGCCACCCGCGATGGAGATGAGCCCTGAAGACGATTCAAAGATCTCATCCCGGCGCGACAACTCGGACGCGGACTTACCCTCTTCGTGGATCAACGGTCGCAAACCTGCCCAACTGGATTCAATGTCGTTAAGAGAAAGTTGTACGGAGGGAAACGTGTCGTTGACGGCCTGTATCAAATATTCGGCATCCTCAACCGTTGCCGCCACATGATCCTTATCGCCTCTATAATTAGTATCCGTGGTTCCGATGTACGACACACGACCGCGCGGAATCGCAAAGATCATTCTGCCGTCATTAACGTCGAAATATATCGCCTGCTTTACGGGAAGGCGCTCACGGGGTACGACAATATGTACGCCCTTCGTCAGGTGGAGGTGTTTGCCGCTCAGTGATGCGTCGGCCGTTCGCAGGTCGTCAACCCATGGACCGGTTGCATTGACAATCGCCGTGGCATGCAGCTCTATTTCTTGCTGCGTGAGTACGTCCACGACGCGCGCGCCGGTGATATGCTTGTCTTCGTACAAGAAATCGCGCGCCGCCAGGTAGCTCACACATATCGCGCCCATCTGGAAGGCGGTCTTCATGACCTCCAGTGTCAACCGTGCGTCATCGGTGCGATATTCGGCGTAGATAGCGCCACCTTTAATAAAGTCCTTCTTCAGCAACGGTTCATAACGGAGCGTTTGCGGGCGCGTGAGCATGCGCCGCTGATCGGATTTCTTTACGTTCGCCAGCCAGTCGTACAGCTTGAGCCCGAACGAAGTGAGGAGATAACCCAGCGATTTTCCTTCGGACAGGGGCAGCAACATCTTTTCCGGCACGACGAGGTGCGGCGCGAGGTTGTGCACCACCGCCCGTTCGCTGCCCACTTCCTTGACGAGTCCGAATTCGAGCTGTTTGAGATAGCGAAGGCCGCCATGGATGAGTTTCGTGGACCGGCTACTGGTGCCGTAGGCGAAGTCATCGCGTTCTACGAGAGCTACCTTAAGGCCTCTGGATACGGCATCCAGCGCGATACCCGCGCCCGTAATACCGCCGCCAATCACCAGCAAGTCGAAACGCTCATTCCTGAGTCGTTCCAGCAGCTGATCTCTGAAGGTTACCGAAAACCCGTGTGATGCCATTCTATTGGAAACTCCTGTTGTATCAGCACAAACGCCGTACGGTGCTTCTTGTTATTCCTTCGCCCATCCTTTTGTACGTTCGACAGCACGAAGCCATCCTTTGTACAAGCGCTCCCGCGTCTCCTCGTCCATGCTGGGTGTAAATGTTCTGTCGATAGTACGCGCCGACATGATATCCTCTTTCGTCCACATACCGCTTGCTATTCCCGCCAGGAAAGCGGCACCCATGGCAGTGGATTCGATGACGGCGGGACGCTCGACGCTGGCGCCGAGAATATCTGCCTGGAACTGCATCAGCACGTTATTGGCGCTTGCGCCACCGTCTACTTTTAGCGTCGACAGGGGAATGCCCGAATCCTGTTGCATGGCTTCAAGAACATCCCTGGTCTGATACGCCATTGACTCAAGCGTTGCCTTCACGATGTGATCCTTGCCGGTGTCGCGTGTGAGTCCGAATATGGCGCCCCGCGCGTACATGTCCCAGTACGGCGCGCCGAGGCCGGCAAAGGCGGGCACCACGTACACGTCGTTGGAGCCGAGCGCCTTTGAGGCGAAGTATTCCGAGTCTTTCGATTGGTCGATCATGTGGAGGCTGTCGCGCAACCACTGCACGGCGGCGCCGGCAATGAAAACGCTACCCTCCAGCGCGTACTCTACTTTGCCTTCAAGGCCCCAGGCGATCGTGGTGACAAGCCCGTGTTTAGATATCTGAATACGTTCGCCGGTGTTCATCAGCATAAAGCATCCGGTACCGTATGTATTTTTTACCATTCCCGGTTCAAAACATGCCTGTCCGAAAAGGGCAGCGTGCTGGTCGCCGGCCACGCCCATGATGGGGATCTGTGTACCGTTTGCATTCCACGATCCGAAGTTGTCCGCTGAAGGCAGAACTGTGGGCAGCATGGATGCGGGGATGTTGAGCTCTTCAAGCAGTCGTGAATCCCAATCCAGTTTGCGAATGTCGAACACCATGGTACGCGACGCGTTGGTGTAGTCCGTCACGTGCGACTTGCCGCCGGTGAGATTCCAGATCAGCCACGAGTCAACCGTGCCAAACGCAAGTTCTCCCCTGTCCGCACGTTCACGGACGCCCTCCACGTTGTCGAGTATCCATCGGATCTTGGTCGCGGCAAAGTACGAGTCGATCACCAGCCCGGTATTTTCGCGCACGTAGGGTTCAAGTCCGCGTTCCTTCAACGCCTCGCATAGCGGGGCCGTTCGCTTGTCTTGCCATACGATAGCGTTATACACCGGCTCGCCGGTGTTGCGATCCCACACTATGGTCGTCTCGCGCTGGTTGGTGATGCCGATGGCTTTGACAGAGGCGAGCTGGACGTTGTGATCGCGAACGAGTTTTTGCAGCACGTTCATCTGCGAACTCCATATTTCTTTCGGATCGTGCTCTACCCATCCGGAACGTGGAAAAATCTGAGCAAACTCCTGTTGGGCGATGCCCTGGATGCGACCCCGATCATCGAACAAAACAGCCCGGGAACTGGTGGTTCCCTGGTCGAGTGCAATAACGTAGTTCATAATTTATATCAGAAGATGAGCAAGTACAGGCCTGCCCCGACCACTGCGCCGGTGAGGGGACCGGCGACCGGTATCCAGGCATAGGACCAGTCGGATGAACCCTTACCACTAACAGGCAGCACCGCGTGGGCAATGCGTGGACCGAGATCACGCGCCGGGTTTATTGCAAAGCCCGTTGTGCCGCCCAGCCCCATACCGATAACTGAGATGAGCGCCCCGATCACCAAAGGATTCAGACCCTCTGTAAAGCGGTTGGCCCCGATAAAGAGTACGCCCATGACGAGGATGGTCGTGGCGATCATCTCGCTGACGAAATTGTTTCCGGCGGAACGGATAGCGGGTGCGGTGCAAAAGGCAGCCAGCTTAACTGCCGGGTCCGGTGTACGCGACCAATGTGGAAGGTAGTGCAACCAAACGATTACCGCGCCGGTAAACCCGCCCGCGAGTTGGGCTATAAAATAGCCGGCCACCTGTTCCCATGGGAACGAACCCGATACCGCCAGACCCAGCGTTACAGCGGGATTGATGTGTGCGCCGCTAAACTGTCCGACAGCGTAGATGGCCATACTTACCGAAAGGCCCCATGCAATCGTGATGGTAAGCCACCCGGCATTTTCGGATTTTGAATGTTTCAGGAGGATGCCCGCCACGACGCCATCGCCCAAAAGGACGAGGAGGAGGGTTCCCAGGAATTCACCAAGATACGGAGACATAGGTTAGGTATGGGTGTGCGACTATGATTTCCTGGTAATGCCACCTGAGCACGGCCGCGGTTCGGTTATTCCTTTGCGGTAGCCAGTGTCTCTTCCCGGGTTCTCACCCGATCCAGGACGAACTCGCCGATATTGGTGCCGACCGTCGCGCCGACCTCACATGCTCTCCAATAGTGGATGCCGCCGTAGAGCCGGCTGACGACCGCTTCCTGCGCCGCCTCTTTAAAGGAATTGAACTTCCGGGCCGTCATGCCAAATTCGACTTCGGTGCTGTCGGTAAAACTGAAATTATCGCCGAACAGATCGGTCAGGACTACCGCTGCGGCGCTGGATATCATACTGTGACCGCTGGTATATTCCGGAAACGGCGGCGTTTGCAGAAGTGGAGTCCAGTTTTCATCGATGTATTGGTTGATGTAGGTCTCCGGTCGGACGAGATTGCTCCTGTATTTTTCATCCCAGCAGCTCACGAAGGCGTCCATCAGCGCCATAGACACCATGGCGTATGCCTCGGCCGTTTCGACTGCGGACTTCCCGGTTTTCTTGCATGCGTGTTCGGTGATAGAGAGCCAGTGTCCTCCGGGAGATATTTTTTTCGTGGCAAACATGACGTGGCCCTTGACGTTCATGACGAAGGGGTTGCAGTCCCAGAACCGTGCAATCTCCTTTTGTTCTTCAGTAAGACCGTTGCCTGTGGTATACACCTGGTGCGCTTCCTTAAAAAAAGGTGAGGCGGTATCGGTGGAGAAGGGCAGCGGCGGATCGGGAACAAACTGCGCCGGGGAGTCCAGCACGAAAGTCCGCACCTTATTCCAATGGGGCTCGACGCCATCCATATACGCCGGCGGCGTGGGTTTCCAGGTGGCAGGATCGTTGTCTACCGTGTATTTTGGAAACGAGCGCGTTTGCTTGTAGTTGTCTGACGACGACCATTGCAAAATGTGTTTCGCCACCGTTTCACCGTATGCGATGGAGCGTTCGAAAACGTCCTCAGGCATGCCTGTGGCCCGGTACTCGGCAAGAACCTGGCTGTGGAACTCGTCCATTTTGTCTTCTGAGAAGACCAGAGCGCGCCCAACTCGGACGGCGGCCTCCACGGCTGAAAGGCTGAAACAGTATTCCTCGCCTTCTTCGGGGGCCGGCGTCGGTTCCAAGCCGTTAAGCTGTCCAGCCAGGCTTTTGAAATTGGGATTTCCCTGGATCGCAGCCTCATACGCGGCTACACTCGTGTATCCGTATATACGACTAGCAACCGGTGGAGAGAAGATATCATGAATAATAATATTGGTCACCTGTCGGATCGTGCGGTGTAGAAAATCGGGATTTTCAGCCTCCTTCCTCCATTCCTCGTTTACCGGTTGGCCACAGCCCGCCACAAGGGCGACGAGCAGCAGCACTTGCGCCAATCTTACTTTCATTTGTGTAGGTTCGTACTCTCTTTTCCAAAAGTAATAAACTTACCCCAACAACCGAACGCGGTCAGGCCATAAAGTACTGCTGCAAACGACCGCGGAAACGGTGGCGGGAATTGTATGCCGGCAAAGACTGTCCGACCGACTTATAAGTGGTTGGAAGACGATCCGCGTGTACGTATAATTGCTGCGTTGTAACATCTGTGACCAATTGGAGAAGTCACCGACATATATCGGCCGAAATTTGTTACTTTGGGGGGTGACCAACCCAGAGAGACAACTTCCAGGCCGAGACGGCGACGTCACCGATGTAACCAGAGCCAGTTTAAAACTACTATGAGATACAATCAAGTTACGATCAAGGATATTGCCCGGGAGCTGGGCATTTCGCCCTCGACGGTATCCCGCGCGCTCAAAGATCATCCTGACATCAGTCCGGAAACCAAACGCGCCGTCAATGAACTGGCGGAAAAACTGAATTACCAACCCAACATTGTCGCACTCAGCCTGCGACAAAGTAAGACCAACACGCTGGGTGTTATCATTCCCGAAATTGTTCACTTCTTTTTCTCCACGGTTATCAGTGGTATAGAGGACGTCGCTTACAGTGCAGGGTATAATGTGATCCTGACGCAATCGAACGAGTCTTCGCAGCGCGAGATCACCGACATGAAGGCGCTGTTCAACAGCCGCGTTGACGGCATGCTCCTGTCGCTTTCGCGCGAGACGACGAACTTCGATCATATCGACAACATGCTGTCCAAAGGCGTACCGATGGTATTCTTCGACCGCGTGTACGACCATCCCAGCACCAGCAAGGTAATTGTTGACGACCGCGGTGGAGCACGGGAGGCAACCCTCCACCTGATCGACCAGGGATGCAAACGAATCGCCCACATTGAGGGCTCGCCCAATCTGGACATCACCCGCCAGCGTCTCGAGGGTTACCTCGATGCGCTGAAAGAACGCAATATGCCGATCGACAAGAGCCTCATCATTCCATGTCCCGACGCCACTATCGAGGCCGGAAAACGCTCTACCGAACGCCTGCTGGACATGTCGCCGCTCCCGGATGGGATATTTGCCACCAACGACCCTGTGGCTATGGGTGCCATGCAGGTGATCCGCAGCCGGGGCCTCTCCATCCCCGGTGATATTGCCGTGGTAGGTTTCAGCAACTGGCTGTTCAGCTCCATGATGGACCCTCCGCTGTCGTCCGTGGATCAGCCCGGATTCGAAATGGGCCAGGAAGCCACCAAGCTCCTCATCAGCCAGATCGAAACGCGGTCGAAGGAAGACACCGAGCCGAAGCCCGTTACCAAGGTTCTGAAAACAAAACTCATCATCCGCGAATCTTCTTTGAAGAAACCCTGAAGCGGTCTCCGACCTGCTTCAGGGAAGCAGATTCCGACCGCTTCAGGGTGAACAGGTCGAAGACCGCTTAATGTAAATTGCTATTTTGCTGCCAAATTTTGGCTATGGCGCAAAGCAGTACATCGAAGAGTCTGGGTGATCTTGTCTCCTTTACCACGCGCGGCCCTGTACTTCAGGGTGAAACCACCTACGGAACATTTCGCCTTACCGCCTACTCGGGTTCTGTTGTGCGCATCGAAGCTACCCGTGATGCTTTCGACGACTTATCGTACGCGGTGGTTGCCGAGCCGACCGAAGAAACACTTCGCCTTCATGACCACGGCGACATCTTAGAACTTTCGCTTTCGTCATATATTGTCCGTATCAGCAAGTACCCTGTGCGTTTTACGTTTCTGACGCACGACGGGCGCGTTATCAATGAAGACCATCCGTTCGGCATCAGCTGGATCGGTGAACAGGTAACCAGCTATCGCAGACTTCAGGAGGGCGAGCGTTTTATCGGCCTTGGAGAGAAAACAGGACCGCTCGACAAGCGCGGCATGGGATTCCAGAACTGGAACACCGACAGCTACGGATTCGCACTTAACGCCGATCCGTTATACTGTACTACACCCTTCTACATCGGGATTCACCATCAACTGGTATACGGTATCTTCTTCGACAACAGCCATAAATCGTATTTCAATTTCGGTGCATCCAACAATCAGTTCTCCAGCTTTGCGGCAGACGCCGGAACGATGCGATATTATTTCATGCATGGTTCCGTAGCCGATCTGTTAAAGGACTACACCTGGCTCACCGGCAGGATCCAGCTGCCGCCCCGCTGGAGCATTGGCTACCAACAATGCCGCTACAGCTATTACCCGGACGTCGAGGTGCTCAGCGTTGCGCGCACCTTTCGTGAAAAGGAAATACCGGCCGACGCGATCGTGCTGGACATCCATCACATGGACGAGTACAAAATATTCACCTGGAACAAAGCCCACTTCCGTGATCCCGCTCGCCTCATCGGCGAACTGCGCGACATGGGCTTCCAGGTGGTGGTGATCTGCGATCCCGGCATTAAGGTAGAGCCCGGGTATCGCGTGTATGACGAAGGCCTTCAGGAGGACGTGTTCCTCAAGTACCCCGACAGTTCGCCCTATACCGCGCAAGTCTGGCCGGGATGGTGTCACTTCCCCGATTTCACCAACCCTTCTACCCGTGCGTGGTGGAAGCGGCAGTTTCCGGTATACACCGATCTTGAGATCCGAGGATTCTGGAACGACATGAATGAGATCGCCACCTGGGGCAACATGGTGCCGGAAAATGTGGAGTTCTCCTTTGAGGGCAATGAAGGCACCATGCGCGCTGGCCGTAACCTGTACGGGTTGATGATGGCACGAAGCACGTACGAAGCAGCTCGCGAATCACTGAAGGGCAAGCGCCCTTTCAACCTCACCCGCGCCGGCTACTCCGGTGTACAACGGTACGCGGCGGTCTGGACCGGCGACAACGTATCATATGATGAACACATGCTGCTCGGTGCGCGCATGACAAGCAATATGGGACTTGCGGGGATCGCGTTCGCCGGCTATGATGTCGGCGGCTTTGTCGGTGATGCGCATGCGAGGCTGTTTGCCCGCTGGATATCAATCGGATCTTTCGCACCATTCTTTCGCGGGCACACCATGATCAATAGCCGCGACTCCGAGCCGTGGTCGTACGGCGAAGAGGTCGAGCAGATCGCCCGCAACTACATCCGGTTCCGATACCAACTGATGCCCTATTTGTATTCTGTCTTTCACGAGGCTGCGGAAACCGGTATGCCCGTTCAGCGTTCCCTCGCGATCGACTATACCTTCGATCCGCGCGTGTACGACGGCCGTTATCACAACGAATATCTCTTCGGTCCCTATCTGCTGGTATGTCCCGTAGAAAGCTCCCGCGACCTTGCGCGCGTATTCCTGCCGGAGGGCGAATGGTATTATCTGTACGACGGCACACGCTACGAGGGCAATAGTGAAATTGCCATCGATTGTCCCATCGCACGGCTTCCGGTGTTTGTCAAGGCCGGGGCTATCATTCCCATGCAGCCGGTGATGCCCAATACAGCCATGACACCCGACGTGATGACGCTGCACGTATACAAAGGCAGTGAAGCCACAACGTTCTGGTATTACACCGACGACGGCGAAACGTTCGACTACGCCGAAGGCCGCTACCATCGACGCGCTATCGCCTACGTACCGGAGACGCGTACCCTTACATTGGGCGTCGCCGAAGGCGCGTATCCGTCACCCGTGCGTACGCTGCGCGTTGCCTTACACGGGTTTGACGATGTTGGCGATACCATATCCGTCAACGGGGTGCCGCACGAACTTCGCCAGGAGACCCTCCACCTCTTTGGGCCCCTTGAAAAATTCGATCCCTTTTACGACCCGGCCCCCGTGAGCGGCGAGCTCGTTCGTGTTGCTGAAATGACCTACGAAGCAAGTGCGATCAGCATTGAGTTCATTTGATCAGACACACGTGCAGAGGCAGACGCAGGAGCAGAGGCAGACGCAGAGGCAGAGGCAGGGCAGAGGCAGCGGTTTAGGTGAAAGTGTTCCTGTTACTTTGCCTCTGCGTCTGCATCTGCATCTGTTCCGCAATTGTCCGTTTCATTTCTTTTGCTGATTTTTAGCCATAAGCATGAGCACCGCGCCCCGCCAAAAGCCCCGCATGTCCTTCTGGCAGATCTGGAACATGAGCTTCGGCTTCATGGGAATCCAGTTAGGGTTTGCGTTACAGAACAGTAACGCAAGCGGTATTTTACGCAACTACGGCGCAGAGATCGAGCAGCTGTCGTGGTTCTGGCTGGCCGCTCCCGTCGTCGGCATGATCGTACAGCCTATCGTGGGGCATTACAGCGACCGCACATGGAATCGCCTCGGACGCCGGAAGCCCTACTTTCTTGCCGGCGCTTTGTTCTCCTCGGCTGCCCTCATCCTGATGCCCAATGCCTGGATCCTGGGATCGCTGGCGCCACTTGTATTCATAGGCGCGGGCTTTTTGATGATCATGGATGCGAGCTTCAACCTGGCGATGGAACCGTTTCGCGCGCTGGTTGCCGACAATCTCCCGGAGGAACAGCGCACGCTGGGCTTCTCCGTGCAGACATCGCTCATTGGCGTCGGCGCCGTGGTGGGCTCGTGGCTGCCGTGGGCGCTGGCACGTTTTGGTATTCCCGACGCCGCGCCTGAAGGGGAAGTCGCTCCCAACGTTCAATACGCCTTTTACATTGGCGCGGTGCTGTTCATACTGACGATCCTATGGACCGTAATACGCACCCGCGAATTCTCACCGAAAGAGTACGAGCTCTATCACGGTGAAACGGAAGACCGCCGTGACGGACTCATGACGATCTTCCGCGACTTCTCCCGTATGCCGCGAACCATGCGTCAACTCGGATTGGTTCAGTTTTTCTCCTGGTTCGCCCTGTTCGGCATGTGGGTGTTCACAACCGACACAATCGCTACACACATCTTTGGCCTGCCGGTGACCGACAGGAGTTCGCCGGCTTATCGCGAGGCGCAGAACTGGACCGGGATCATCTTTGGTGTCTATAACCTGGTCTCCGCGGTGTATGCGCTGTTCCTTTCACGGATCGCCGCCAGGATCGGCAGGAAAAAAACGCATGCATTCTCCCTCATCCTGGGCGGCATTGGGCTTCTCTCCTTTTATTTCGCCCCAAACAAGGAGTTTCTTATTGTGTCGATGGTTCTGGTGGGCATTGCGTGGGCCAGCATCCTGGCGATGCCGTACGTGATCCTCTCGAGTTCGATCCCGGCCGGAAAGATGGGAATCTATATGGGGATCTTTAACTTTTTTATCACCATCCCCCAGATCCTGAACGGCCTGATCGGCGGGCCGATGGTGCGATACATATACAATAATGAACCTGTGTACGCCCTGGTTTTATCCGGCGTTTTCTTCATTTCTGCCGCTGTAAGCGTGATTTTCGTATATGACCCCGCCGATCACGTCGGCAAAGGCACTCAAAATGTGCCACGTACGATTTGACCCGTTTCTGTACGGTTTTGTCCCGGTCAACTCCGTAACTTCGGCACGGAGTTTTTATTCCTAACCTGATTGCTATGGTGCAAAGATTTTTTTGGTTAGCGGCCGTTGTACTCTTTTTGGCTGCATGCAGTTCGGGCAAAAAGGCCTATGAACGCGGCGACTACTACGAATCGGTGATGAAGGCCGTTCAGCGCCTCAGACAGAATTCGGATCACTCAAAATCGCAGGAGACCCTGAAAAACGCGTATCCGCTGGCTGTGGACTTCCTCGTGTCGCAGGCTCAGAACGAAATCGTGTCGAACTCGCCGTACAAATGGCGAAATGCCATTCAGGCCTATTCCGCGGTGAATAACATGTACGAGGCCATCCGCCAGTGCCCGGGCTGCCTTAAAGTGGTGCGCAACCCGAAAGAATACTACGCCGAAATCGGGCCCCTGAAAGAGAAAGCGGCAGAAGAGAGCTACAATTCAGGCATTGCGGCGCTTATGAAGGGTACGCGGGAAGAGGCCAAGCGCGCCTACTTCCTGTTTGCGGAGGCCAACCAGTATGTAGAAGGTTACAATGACGTCCTGGAATACATGGACAAGGCCAAGTATCTGGCTACGGTCAAGGTGGTCGTAGAGCAAATACCGGTTCCTGCACGATATGATCTGAGCGGCGGGTTCTTCCAGGATCAGATCGAAGAATTTCTCCATAGAAATTATACCGACGACGGATTTGTGCGGTTTTTCACCCCTGAGGAGGCCCATTCCGTGAATTTGCAGGACGTCGACCAGATCATGAGGATCCAGTTTGACGACTTCAGCGTGGGCAATGTACGGATGACGGAGCGGGAGGAAACGGTTACGCGCGACAGCGTCAAGCTCGGCGAGACCAAAGTGGAAGACAAGACTATCCCCGTTTACGGCACGGTGAAGGCCAAGTTGACCACCTACAGGAAAGAAGTGCTTTCTACGGGACTACTCAGTATGGTAGTGCTCGATGCACGCACCAGCGGCGTCCTCACCCACCGGAAATTCAACGGCCAGTACGCCTGGGTGAGCACGTGGGCGCGGTTTAATGGCGACGAACGGGCGTTGACCGACGAGCAGCTGGCCCTGTGCAAACTGCGCGAAATGCAGCCTCCCGTCCCCCAGGAGCTTTTCCTGGAGTTCACCCGGCCCCTCTACAACCAGATCATCCCGGCCATCCGGAATTTTTACCAAAACTATTGATTTGTGAATAGTGATTATCGATTTGAGATTTGGAGATTTAATCCCAAAGCCCAACGCCTCGGGTGAAAACCCAACCCTAATCAGTAACACCGAACCCCTTTCCCAGCCCCAAATCACAAATCGATAATCGACAATCGAAAATCCAAACCTTTTTCCCCTCCGCGCGGTTTTATCTTCCAGACACTACCTTAGCGGTATGAAATACTCTTTTGCATCCGCTGTGCTGGTCCTGTTTTTCTTCGGCAGCTCCTGCGGTCAGCGGAATAATCAAACTTCGGTCAACGCTATGTCCAATCAACCCATTCCCGGGGGTAGCCAGCTGGCAACCTTCGGCTCCGGATGCTTCTGGTGTACAGAGGCCATCTTCCTCGATGTAAAAGGGGTCTTAAAGGTGCAGTCGGGATATTCCGGCGGTACCGTTAAAAATCCTACCTATAAACAGGTATGTACCGGCACTACGGGCCATGCGGAAGTCATTCAACTTACCTACGATCCATCGGTGATCACGTACGACGAGTTGCTGGAGATATTCTGGCACACGCATGATCCCACCACGCTCAACCGCCAGGGCAACGACGTCGGCACACAATACCGGTCTGTGATTTTCTTTCACAACGATGAGCAGAAAGAGCGCGCAACGTACTACAAACAAAAACTCAACGAAGAAAAGGTGTATGATAATCCCGTAGTGACGGAGATCACACCCTTTGAGACGTTCTACGTGGCAGAGGACTACCACCAAAACTATTACGCCCTGAACACTAACGCGCCGTACTGCACATTTGTTATACAACCTAAGCTGGAAAAGTTCAGAAAAGTGTTCTCTCACAAACTGAAGGCGGAGAAACAACACCAATGAAAAAAATTATTCGTTCACACGAAACCTCTGCGTCAGGTATTCGTTTTCTAAACCAAGAGTAGAGTAATTCTTCTCATAGGTTTAGGTTTAGGTAACAAAAAAGCCCCGAGACGCGGGGCTTTTTTGCTTGTAGTTTAATTTTCAGATTTCCGCTAACGGGTCCTTTCTGCCAGGCGGAACCTAGTTTGCCTGGTAAGCTATTTCCATAATCTTCACCACTTCGCCGGAACGATTCTGAATGGGCGAGAAACTCGACCGGAGTCGTATCGTTTCTCCGCGCTTGGTCATTCGCGTAAAGACGCCGGCCTTTGATGTCCCACCGGCGAGGTCCTTCCAGAAGTGGCGGAACTCTTCGCTCATTTTCTCTTCTTTGGTGGCAAAGATCCGTTGATGTTCGCCCAGCACTTCGTCCTGGTTGTATCCCATCATGTCGAGATAATTGGCGTTGATCTTTGTGATCTTGCCGTCTGCGTCGTACTCGGCCACCGCCATGGAGGCGTTGATCGCCGTCATCGTGCTCTCGGTCTCGGCCTGGCTGCGTTGCATTTCTTCCTGCGTCGCCTGAAGCTCTTCCATGTTCTGGCGCATCTCTTCTTCCTGTGCCCGCATTTGCTCGGTCATCTCCTGCGATTCTTCCAGGAGACGCTGCGTGCGAGCGTTTACCTTGACAGAAGAGATCGTCGACGCGATGCTTTCAGCCACTTTCTTCACAAACTCTATTTCAAAATCCTTGAAGGCAGCAAAGCTGGCAATCTCGACCACGCCGAAGATGTCGTCGTTGACTTTCAGCGGCACTATGAGAATGCTTGTCGGGTTGGCGTCTCCCAGTCCGGATACGATCCGGATATAGTTATCAGGCACCTCGGTGAGGTAGATAATGTCTCCCTCCTGCCATGCCTGTCCCGCCAGGCCTTCACCGCGGTGGATCTGGTGTTCCAGGAACTTCTTCTTATCCCACGCGTAGCAGGCCTTCATCGACATGGTGGGCTCCACCTCGGCATCGACATCGTCTACGATGTAGATAGCGCCCTGGTTGGCATCGAGGTACTTCACCAGGTTGCGGATAATTTCGTCGGCCAGCTTAACCAGGTCGTTGTTATTGGTGCGGAGGATCTCGCCAAAGCGTGCCATACCTTCCGTCGCCCAGTTGCGCTGCTTGTCTTCTTCGGCCACCTTGGCGAGGTTGTCTCGCATGTTGAGCAACGCGTTGCCTAACACATCGTGTTCGCTCAAAGGCCGGAACTCCGACTTGTAGTTGCCCTTTCCAATATTTTCGGCAAACATCGTCGTCTGCTTGAGCCCGTTCACCAGGTTGTCCATGGCGACGGCCATTTCGCCGATTTCGTCGTTGCTGAAATTCTTTCGCTTCTCTTCCACGAGTTCGCCGCGGCCCAGCTTCACTACGATATTCTTCAGGAAGTTGACGGGCACCGTGATGGATCGCATCAGGAGGTACGCACTCAACATCCCCAAACCGATAAACCCGGCGGCAAGGAGCCACGTAACGTTACCCAGGCTGCGAACGGAGCGGATCAGCGCCGCATCCGACTCAGCCGTTACCGTGTTCTGTGTTGTAGCAATACGGGAAAGTATTTCTATGATCTCGTTCGACTGCGGGATAATCTGATTGGCCACCACGTCTTCAGCCAGAAGTTTGGTGACGGGGTCCTCGTAGTTGTCGAACGATACAAGCTGTTTCATAATGCCTTCTTCCTGCACCTCCAATACGGCATCGAACTTGAGGAAAACGGTGTCCATCAGCATCCGCTGACTGTCGCTTTCCCATCGCGGCATAAGGTCTTTTACCGTTGCGGCAAGCTGGGGATACTCGTTGTTTCTCAGATTGCGGAGCGCTTGTTTGTCTTCTTCGTTGCTTTGCAGGTACACCCAATTGGTGGCCAGCATTTTGGAGCGCGTCACAAGAAGGATAAAGTCGTTGATGGCGTTCTGAGACGGACGTATGGTATCAGAAGAATGCGTCACTACGTCCTGAATAGTAGTTCGCGTAAAGAAAATGATGGCGACGTTAACGATGTACAGGATCATCAGCGCAGAAAAGCCCGCCAATATCTTGTTGCCGATCGTCAGGCGCATGCGTGATTTCAGTTTCTTCTTTTCCATAGATCTAAATGAGAATGGCCAGTCGCGTGAGCTCCGTTGATACTTTCAATTTCCTCTTACCGACCGAGTTCTGGTTCAGTTCAAAGCCGAGTCTGCCGTCGCGGTTCACAAAGTTGATGTCGCTGCCCTTTGCGCCCAGTCCGGGCTCCTCGGTCACCACAAGTACCGGGCGATCGCCCAGGAACCCTAGCATCTCCTCCAGTCGTTCTGATTGCGACACAGGAATTACCAGGATGTGACATACACCGATATCCCCGGCATCGGTCACCCGGGTTACCCGGATGTTGCGGTTGCCTACCTTCTTCGATTGCGCCATAACCTTCAATTCCTCCTCGAGCTCGGAGGCGGCGCCGAGAATCTTGATCTCGAAATCGCCGGTAGCCGCCGATTCAGGCCACAGCACGTAACGCGTGAAACTGTATAGGACAACCGCCTTGAGCTTTTCGTTCTGGGAATAACCCGGGGCGACCACCAATGAAAAAAATAGTGTCAAAAAGGCGACCTTCTTCATTCGAAAGACGGGTGCAGTGTAGTTCTAAAGCATTCAAAATTATGATTCATGGCCTCTCAAAAAGTGTAATTCCTGCATGATTTCTCACATGGCTGCAAAAGATGCCGAAGTAGGATAAATTTTGAGGGGCGTGAGAAGGCCGTAAAGGCCTGTTTTTGGCGAATGCTTTTTTTGTGATAGCTTCGGCGAAATTTTCCCTGCATGCAGTACGATGTGCTTATTGTCGGTGGCGGCGTAGTTGGACTGGCCACCGGCTTGCAATTGCTCTCCGCCAATCCCGCGTTGAAAGTCGCCATCCTGGAAAAAGAAGATCGTGTCGGCCGCCACCAGACTGGCAATAACAGTGGCGTTATCCACTCCGGTCTGTACTACAAACCGGGCAGCCTGAAAGCCCTCAACTGCATCCGGGGGTACAACATGCTGGTCGACTTCTGCCAGCGCCACAACATCCCATACGAACTGTGTGGCAAGATTATCATCGCCACCGAAGAGCGCGAGCTGCCCATGCTTCAGACCCTGTATGAGCGCGGACTGCAGAACGGATTGAAGCCGCTTACCATGCTGTCGGCCGAGCAGATCCGGGAATACGAGCCCCATGCAGCGGGCATCCGTGGCATACTGGTGCCGCAAACGGGTATTGTCGACTTCCGTGTGGTGGCGCAAAAGTACGCCGAAGTATTCGAGCAATCGGGCGGAAGCCTTTTCCTGGGCGAAAAGGTAAAGCGCGTCGACATCAACCAGAGTGTGGCCCATGTAGCGACGCAAAGCAAGACGTACGATGCCAGGCTGGTGGTCAACTGCGCCGGATTGTACTCCGACAAGATTGCACGCCTCACATCGAAAGGTATAAACGTAAAAATCGTCCCATTCCGGGGCGAATATTACAAGCTGCGTAAGGACAAGGAGTATCTGGTAAAGAACCTTATCTACCCGGTGCCGGATCCTGCATTCCCTTTTCTCGGCGTCCACTTCACCCGTATGGCACGGGGTGGTGTCGAAGCAGGCCCCAACGCCGTGCTCGCTTTCAGCCGCGAAGGTTACCGCAAGACAGACATCAACCTGGCCGAGCTTGGAGAGACGCTGGCATGGCCGGGCTTTAGAAAGGTAGCCGCGAAATACTGGCGCACAGGACTGGGAGAGATGTACCGCTCCTTCTCTAAAGCGGCCTTCACCCGCGCGCTGCAAAAGATGGTACCTGAGATTCAGGAAGACGACCTCGTGGAAGGCGGCGCTGGCGTGCGTGCCCAGGCCTGCGACCGTACCGGCGGCCTCGTCGACGATTTCATGATCATCGAAGAACCTCGCGTTATCAACGTGTGCAACGCGCCCTCACCCGCGGCGACGTCGTCGCTGTCGATCGGACTTACCGTATCTGAACTAGCACGTAAGCGACTCTTTTGAACAGATGCAGGGGCAGGGGCAGAGGCAGAGGCAGGAGCAGGGTAAATAAGCCTTTGCAACTGCGTCTGCATCTATTTCCAATTGTCGTCGTAATATTAAATCTTTGTTCCCCTTAACTATCGAGTACCTTAACGGCTACTATATGAAAGAAATATCAGTCGAAGAACTTAAGGAATTAAAAGACTCCGGGGCGGACTTTCAGCTGATCGATGTGCGCGAAGCGTACGAGTATGACATCTGCAATCTGGAAGGCGAGCTGATCCCCATGGGCGACATACCCTCGAATGTCGAGCGGATCGCACGTGACAAGCAGGTGATCGTATACTGCAGGACGGGCCGTCGCAGCGCCGATGCCATCACCTGGCTGGAGAACAATCACAAGTTCGATAACCTGTATAACCTTACAGGCGGCATAATGGAGTGGGCGCGGGACATCGATCCCGACATGGAAACCTACTGACCGCCGACGTTAGCCGAAGCCTCCAGGGCTTGCTTGATGTCGCCGGTGATGTCGGCGATGTCTTCGAGCCCAACCGAAACACGGACCGTGCCCGGGCAAATCCCGACGGCTGCGCGTTCTGCGTCGGACAACTTGGAGTGTGTCGTAGAGGCAGGATGGGTGACGACCGTCCGCGTGTCGCCCAGGTTCGCCGTCAGCGATGCCATCTGCAGTGCATTGAGAAAACTCCGGCCCCTGTCGACGCCGCCTTCCACTTCGAACGTCACGATACCGCCGCCTAACTTCATCTGCCTGGTTGCAAGCGCATGTTGCGGATGAGAAGGCAGGTGCGGATACTTCACCGTCTTGACACCCGGCATACGCTCGAGCGACCGGGCGAGTTCCAGCGCATTCTGACAGTGACGTTCCATGCGAACAGCCAGCGTCTCCAGGCTCTTCGAAAGCACCCAGGCATTGAAAGGCGACAGTGAAGGCCCTGTATGCCGCGCGAAGGTCCGCACTTCCCGTATCAGCTCGCGGGTGCCGAGGATCGCGCCGGCAATGACTCTACCCTGACCGTCGATAAACTTCGTCGCCGAGTGTGTTACGAGGTGCGCCCCCCAACGTGCCGGGTTCTGGAGATAAGGGGTTGCAAAGCAGTTGTCAACATTGAGGATCAAATTGCGCCGACGGGCAAGCGCCCCCAAGGATTCGAGGTCGGCGATGTCCAGCGCCGGATTCGACGGCGTCTCTACGAACATCATTTTCGTTGCCGGCTGGATGGCTGCCTCCCATTGCTCGATAGGCGCTGTGATGTCGACATACGTATGGGTGATGCCGAACCGGGGAAAGATATTGTTCAGTATCTGATGGGTAGATCCAAATAGGGAACGCGATGCGATGATATGGTCGCCCGCGCTGAGCAGTGCGGCCATGCTGGCAAACATGGCGGCCATTCCGGATGCCGTTGCAACGCCATCCTCCGTGCCTTCCATGGCGCAAAGTTTTTCCACGAACTCCGTCGTGTTGGGATTGGAAAACCGGGAGTAGATGTTCCCGGGAATTTCATCGGCGAACATGGCCCTCGCCTGTTCCGCATCATCAAATACGAAGCTTGAGGTTAAGAACACCGGCGAAGAGTGTTCTCGGTAGGGGGTTCGTTGTTGTCCCTCGCGTACAGCGCGAGTCTCGAATTTTTGTGGATCTTTCATGTACCTCAGCTTCCTGGTATAATTTCAAAACTATGGGTGATGGTGGTTGCCGACATCGTCTCGGCGACCGAGCAATATTTTTCGACCGCCAAACTTACAGCTTTCTGTGCTTTGTCGTTATCGATATCGCCATAAAGCTTGAAATGAATATGGGCTCCCACGAATGGTGCGGGCACAGCTCCCTTCTCCCGGTCGCCGGTCACGGTAATCTGAACATCATTAAGCGGTTGCCGTTGCTTGCGCAGAATGTTGATTACATCGATTGCGCTGCATCCACCGAGCGCGGAAAGCACCAGCTGCATTGGGCGCATGCCCTTATGTTGTCCGCCTATATCAGGCGAGGCGTCAAGATGAACGGTGTTGCCTTGTTCATTGGTGGCTTCAAGGTGAAAGGCGTCGTTAAGCCTTCGCAGTTCTATTTTCATTGTCAACAAAGTTAGCGATTCTTCTATATGGGATAGCCGACCCGATCACCATAGCCAACGTGCTCGCGGCCAGGCCGGGTACCAGCGATGGTACACTGATGGGGTTCCATTCAAACCATGCCCAGACCACGATGCCAGAGACCATGGAAAGCAAGGCCCCGAAGGATGTTACCCTGCGCGAATACATTCCCGCAGCCATCGGTATAAACAAGGAGACAAGACTCATGATAGAGGACCCTGCCACCAACTCATAGATGTTTGCTTTTAAACAAGCCATTATAGCTGAAGCCGCCCCGATCACAACGATAGCGATACGGGTCCACCACACCAGGCTGCTGTCCGACATTTTTCCTTTCATCAGAGGCTTCACAATATTTCCGGAAACGATTGCGGATGGCGCCAGCAATGCCGAACTCGTTGTGCTCAGTACGGCGCTGAGCAGCGCACCGAAAAAAAGCACCTGTACAGGAAGCGTTGTATGGGCAAGGACCATGGCAGGTAGAACAAGCTGCGTATCCGTAGTGGTTCCCTCAGCATAAAGTTGCTTTGCACACAGACTGATAAAAAGGGGCAACATTGCAATCGTCAGATACAACAAGGCCGAGTAGTAACAGGACCGGACGGCAACCCTGGAAGAGCCCGACGACATCACCCGCTGAAATACATCCTGCGAGGGGATGGAACCCAAACCCAACACCGACCACGCCGCCAGGTAAGTCACAACACCGGTCGGCGTCCCTTCCGGAAAGAACCTAAACGTTTCAGGAGGTGCGTTGTCGATAATATGGGCTACGCCGCCCGCCTTATTGGCGACGACCACGGCAAGGACGACGAGCCCGGCCACGATCACAACGCTCTGGACGAAGTCGGTTATGGAGATGGCCCACATGCCTCCGGCGCAAGTGTACAGGGTGACCACCGCAGCGCTGAGTACAACGCCCTGCCACAACGGGAGGCCCGTAATGATATTCAGGATCAGCCCCAACGCTACGAGTTGACCAGCGGCATACCCAAAATAAGACGGCACCATAAACACACTGGCGACGAGCTCTGTCCTCCTGCCGAACCGGGCCCTGAAGAAATCGCCGAGCGTAAGCAGGTTCATGGCATAGAGCTTTCGCGCGAAAAATGCACCGAACAGAAACAGACACAGCGCGGCGCCAAACGGGTCTTCGATTACAGAAAGGAGGCCACCGTGAAGGAATTCGGACGAGGCGCCGAAGATCGTCTCGGAGCCGAACCACGTGGCGAACAAAGCCGAGGTGCTGAGGAGAAGCGGCAGGCTACGGCCCGCCAGGAGGAAGTCGCGCGGGCCCGAAATGCGCCGTGAAGCCCATACGCCTAAGGCTACTGTGAGCAGCAGGTAAAGTATGACGGAGGTGAGTAACAACGGCTACACTGCAAGAATGTGCCTGCAAAAATAAGGGTGGCGACCGATGCGGCAAGGAAAACGTTCAGAAGGGGCTGAAAATGAAAATCCCCCGAAATCCTGGATCACGGGGGATAATCATTGTCTATAGTTGGCTTTAATCTTATTTCAAAAGTATAGGATACACCTCAAATCCGGATTGCGAAATCGACCATACGAAAAAAAA
Source organism: Cyclobacteriaceae bacterium (assembly GCA_035304385.1). Classification (GTDB taxonomy): domain Bacteria; phylum Bacteroidota; class Bacteroidia; order Cytophagales; family Cyclobacteriaceae; genus ZC4RG29. The sequence continues at coordinate 99,278 of DATGQD010000069.1, read as the reverse complement.
GGGGTTAAGTGGCTTTTAGGCGGGGCGAAAGGGTGAAAAACGTCACCAATTGAAAATGAAAATCCCCCTAAGTTCTCGACTAAGGGGGATAGTCATGTCTATAGTTGGCTTTAATCTGTGGTAAAAGTAAACAAAAACCGCAATTCCGCAACCGATTGACTGAAATTTATGTCATTTCGGCACTGTGATCTCTTTCTTCTGTCCGGGGAAAGTAGTGCGTCTGGCGATGTCAAAGGCCGCATATAACAGCAACGCCAGAAAGATGGCTGCCACAATAAGAAAGATCTTCTTTTGTCTGCTCATAGTCAACGTAAGCAAATGTAAGCCAGAATTGTGGGCTAAATGTACGCCAGAATCCGATCAGAAAGGCTAACGTTATCGGCGAGTATCTCGTAAAACTGATCCTTGTTGAAACGCAGGGCCACCAGGTCGGTCTGGGCCACGATCAGGTTGGTATTAAGAAAAGGGGGCTGAGACAGCATTTCACCCACGAACTGCCCTTCACGGAAGACCGACTTTACTTCTCCCCGCTCGTAATACTTAACCGATCCGGACACGATAACGAGGAAGTCGTTGTTGCGCGTCGTGTCAAGTGTCAGCGACGCGCCTTTGGCCAGCCGGATCTCCGAGCTGATGTCTGCCAGGTACGATAAGGTAATGCCGTTGGTGTCGGCAAAGACAGGTATGCGCTGATAGAACAACACCTTTTCAAACGTCGTCATCCGTGTATTGCGCAGGATCAGCTCGTCGAGTTCGCGTTTCTTGATGGCGCCGAGGCGTGGCGTATTCTGGAAATACTCGTCGGGGTTGATCTGATGAAGCGCCCAGGCGGCGATCTCACAGATCAGATTGTCGGGATTGAACAACTGCGCGGTCAGGTCGAGATTGAAATCTTCGATGCGTTGCGTTCCGATCTGGAATAGAATACATGCCTTGGTCCACCGGTTAGCTTGCGTAAAATCCCTGTTGATCATGAACTTGAGCACCAGCTTCGAATTCAACTTCACCCGTGGATAGAACGCGTCCAGCCGGTGTATCCGTTCGTTGTCGGTCAGGTCGTCGAGCACCGGTATAACCCGTTGTTTCAATTGGTCTGAAAGGAATACGTCGAGCAGTTCGACCGCATAGGTGATCCCTTCGCTGGTTCCGCTATCGATGTTCTCCTTAACAAGCTGGATGGAGCGCGTATCGTACAGCATGGCCAGCAGCATGTAAATGTGCTCGATATCGCTTTGAATCTCCCATCGCAGCGACTTTTTGATCTGGTCGGCGAACCCTTCATCGCCGACTTCCTGGATGGCGCTGAGGTTCCACCTGATGTCGGCAATGTCAGCCTCGATAGCGTGCTTGATGCGGGTAATCTGTGAAATGCCGGCCTTGAATCCTGCCTCACCCAGCGACAGCAGCACCTGCGATACGATCACCTTATCCGGATAGTCGATCTTGCTCCAGAGCATGTCCTTAGCCTTTTGTCCGCCGATGCGTCCCATCACCTGAACGAGCCGAAGCATGACCTGTGTGGGCTGACCGCTTCGATAAAAGGCTCCCTCCAGGGCCGGAAGTGTGGGCGTCCCGATCAGCACGAGCGCATTCATGGCCTGACTGCTGAACTCTGGATCCGCCAGGTTTTCAATTAATGCGTTGATGACTTCGTGGTTGTACTTTTTGGTGGCGGTTTTGATCGCCGTGTTGCGGACTTTCGGCTCCCTGTCGGAGAGCAGTTCCACCAGGAAACGCATGCTGTCGTCCAGCGACGCGTGCAGCAGCAGTTCGGCTGCGTAGTGGCGATCGTCCGGGTCGGCCGACCTCGACAGCTTCTGTACACGCGCACTGGTGATGTCGCCGCCGGTTTCGAGTATCATCCGGAGATCAGACTTGCTCAGCACGTTTCGCGCCTCGTTGCCGGGCATCGTATCGCTGGCCCGGATCACGTAGCGGTCGGACACCGACAGCCCCTTGTACTCGTTCATTCGATCCTGGGCGTATTGCCGCGCCGACTCGTCGCCGTTTCTCAGCAGCGTGTTGATCCAGACAGGTACGTTGGCGGAGTTGATCTTTTCCAGCAACCGGAATGAGAATACGGCCTTCGACGCCTCCGGCTTTTGCAACATCTCCTCCAAGCGGGACGTCACCCGCGCGAAGCCCTTTTCCAATTTGTCCTGCTGGAGGTCGGAGCTCTCCAGCTTGGCCCGGATCTGCGACCTGTACCCGTTGTACATTCTGTGCACGACGAAGTAGTACAGGACTACCATAACGAGCAGTAGTATGACAACGTGGATGACTTTGATGAAGGGCAGGAAGGCGATCCCAAAGATCAGCAAACCCGCAAAGAACCGGGCGCCTTCGTTGACGATACCCTCCACCTTCGTCTGAATGTTGAAGCGTATCCGGCTGTCGAGCGGGATAAAGAACAACTTGAATACGGGGTTCTCCAGGGAATCCCGCAGCGTCCAGTTGAACATCCGGCCGATGGAGATAAACAGGAAGAAGAACACGAAACCTGCCGGCGAAGTCTCCTTATCGAATCCCATGGTCACGCCCGTCAGCAGCGACGCCACCGCAAAAATCCCGACAATGGTAGGCAGGAGAAACAGTGCGATCCGCAGTCCGTAGTTGGCGATAATCCTGTTGTTGGCGAACGTCTGCATCAGGAGGCTGAGCGCATACACCGAACCGGTAAAGAAGGCGTTGAAGTTGGTGAGTTCGCGCTCTTCGGGATACTGTTCCTTGATCAACTGCTGGAACGCATATTGGTTGAACACATACGTGATCATGGAAACGAACAGAAACAGCGACAGCAGCATCACATATGGATTCTTAACCAGCTTCCGTACGCTGGTCTCGTTGCGCACGGTGCGCCCGAACTCCCTTGGATTGTCTTTCGCCAGGGTAAAGCCCGTGGTAATGACGACCATCAATGCCAGACATACGAGGATACTGCCAGCGCAGAACAACAGGTAGTCGGCGGTGCGGGGCACCAATTTGTATGTCAGCGGGATGGAGAACGTCGCTACGATCGCGGCGATGAGTTGCCCGGTGTCGATCCAGCCAATAATTCGTTTCGACTGCCTGAAGTTGAACAGCCGCCCGAATATCCCCCAGAAGCTCAGCAGGAGCACGGCGGTAATCGGACCGTTCATACAGTACATGGTAAACAGCAGGGCGTCGTGGTACGACTCGTTCCCGTATTCGAGGAGTATGTATACGCCGATGGTGAACAGCAGTATCAGCAGTACGCTGGTGAGTACCAGCGAGCTGAACTTTATCCAGTTCTGAAAGAGTGTGAAAAGCGCCGTCGTGGCGAGCCCCAGACCCCCGGCTACCAGGAAGGCTTCGTCGAGATAGCTGGCGAGGCGGTTCAGGAAGAGCGAATCGGCCGTAACCTGATACGTGGCGATAAAGGCTCCCATGAAGAACCCGGTGCAGAGCATTAGCAGCACCTGCCTCTGTTCAGCGTTACGCTGGAGGGAACCAAAAAATCGACGTACCATAGTTCACCGGGAAATCAAATATAACGCAATACGCCTGACCGGCTTTCGGCGAAAACCGGCGGTACATTGCATGGGTTATTTGTGCCGGGAATCAGCGCGTTGTGGTCGTGTCGGATGCGGCCGTGCCTCCCTCCTGCTGATACTCCTGGTTCAGGCCGCGGATCACCTCGTTGGTAATGTCGAGGGAATCGCCGGCGAACAGCACATCGCTGCTCGGGTCAAATTTGAGGACAACATGGAGGCCGTTCTTCTGCCCGTATTTCTTCAAAAAAGCCGTCACGCGGTCGTAAAGCTCCTTATTTAGCTTGGACTCCTCATTCATCAGCTCCTGGGTGAGCGTCTGCTCATACATCCTGAGGTTCTGCTGCTTACGCTGAAGATCCTCCTCCACAGCCCGTACCTGCGACAGCGTCATATTGCCGACATTGCGCTGATAGTTGTTGATCTCGGTTTGGAGCCCTTCCGTGCGGGTTCTGTACTCCTGCTCCATTTTTTTGGTCTTTTCCTCCAATTCCTTGCGCTTAACCTCAAGGTACTCGTAGTTCTGCAGCACCGAATCGGAATTGATAAATGCGATCAGCGGCTTATCGCCGGACGCAAACACAGACCCCCCCTGGGCGGAGCCGGGGCGGCTCGAAAAATGCAGGTAGTAAAGGACGGCGACGGCAATGAGGAGAACGCCGTTAATGACCAGGGACAAGTTTTTCATCGGTTTAAGTTTGAGTGTAGCCCGCAAATATAAGTATACTGTAGGAAATTGAGCGTTTGCTGTTCCCGAGACGTTCGGTTCTATCTTAATGAAAGTCGCAGACGCAAGGCCCCAACCCTCACACCCTGCCCCTGCATCTGCCTCTGCCTCTGCCCCTGCATCTGCCTCTGTTCCCTACACCTGCCTACTCAACCCGGTACCATCCTGCGTACATCGGATAATTCATCGCCGTACGCCGGATCGTTTCGCGCATCTCATCTCCGATGTCTTTCAACTTCCGGGCGGGCATCCCGCCGTAAATACTTCCGGGTTCCACCTTCGTGCCTGCGAGGACGACCGCTCCGGCGGCGATAACCGAATGGTCGCCAATCTCCGCGTGATCCATAATAATGGCTCCCATGCCCACAAGCACGTTATCGCCCAGCGTACAACCGTGGACGATGGCGCCATGGGCGATCGAGACGTTATCGCCGATGACGACCCGGGCCCGCTCGTAGGTGCAGTGGATAATCGCACCATCCTGGATGTTCGTATTGTTGCCAATCGTAATGGAATGCACATCGCCCCGAACCACGGCGTTGTACCATACCGTACAGTTGTCGCCCATCACCACTTCGCCAACCACCACGGCGGTCTCAGCCAGAAAGCAGTTTTCTCCAAATTTGGGTGTAAACCCCCTGACGGAACGGATCAATGCCATAGCGCGTTATTTTTTTGCCAATCTAGCACATCTCAGAATTTTCCGCCTGAGAACGACGCAAATCTGCCTGACAAGATGTCACGGCAAAAGATGAAAAGTTTGTATTTTTGCGTCCTTGAAGTGTGTTCTTATGGAGGAATTGCTGGGAGATATTGGATTATATAAGTCGGTGCCGGCGCCGGAACCGGGCGTAACCCGGGAAAGCCACACCGGAAAGCAGCGCAAGCTATACATTGAGAGTTACGGATGCCAGATGAACTTCTCGGACAGCGAGATTGTGGCATCGATACTCGCTAACGAGGGTTTTGACACGACTTCCGACATTAACAATGCCGACGTCGTGTTCCTGAATACGTGCGCCATACGTGAGAAGGCCGAGCAAACGGTTCGCAACCGCCTGGATCACATCCAGGGGCTCAAGAAGAAGAAGCCGGGAATGCTGGTAGGCGTTCTGGGTTGCATGGCCGAACGGCTGAAAGCCCAGTTGCTGGAGGAGGAACAGCTGGTCGACCTGGTCGCCGGGCCGGATTCGTATCGCGACCTGCCGCGACTGATCGGTGAGGCCGACGAGGGGTCGCGTGGTGTCAACACGTTTCTTTCGCGGGAAGAGACGTATGCCGACATCAGTCCGGTACGTCTGAACTCGAACGGTGTCACAGCGTTCATCTCTATTATGAGAGGGTGCGATAACATGTGCACATTTTGTGTCGTGCCTTTTACCCGCGGCCGCGAGCGTAGTCGTGATCCCGAATCGATTGTGTCGGAAGCGAGACGCCTTTTCGAAAATGGATATCGGGAAGTCACGTTGCTCGGACAGAACGTAGACTCCTATAAATGGTCGTCGGCGACAAACGCCAAGTTGCAAATTGAGCGGGCTGGGCATCGGGATGTTGTAACCTTCGCCCACCTGCTGGAGCGGGTAGCACAGGTACATCCCGATCTTCGAGTGCGGTTTTCAACATCGCATCCGAAGGACATCACGGATGATGTACTGTACACCATGGCGCGCTACGATAACATCTGCAAGTACATCCACCTTCCGGTACAGAGCGGAAGTTCACGGATACTTGACCTGATGAACCGCGGCTACACGCGCGAATGGTATCTGCAAAAGATCCGGAGGATCCGCGAGGTGTTGGGAGAAGAGTGTGGCCTGTCGTCAGACTTCATCGCCGGGTTCTGCACTGAGACCGATGAGGACCACCGCGACACACTCGCCCTCATGGACGATGTTCGTTTCGACTTTGCGTACATGTTCGCCTATTCGGAACGTCCGGGAACGCCTGCTGCCAGGAAGTTTGCAGACGACGTTGCGGCGGAAACAAAAAAGCAACGGCTGAGTGAGATCATTGCGAAGCAGTCAGTTCATGGCCTCGAACGCAATCGGGCCGACATAGGCAAGACGTTTACCGTGCTCGTGGAAGGGCCGTCGAAACGTTCGGAAGCATTCCTCCAGGGAAGGAACTCCGCAAACAAGGTTGTGGTGTTTCCTAAGAAGAATTATGTCAAAGGTGATTACGTCCAGGTGCGCGTCGACGACTGCACCGGGGCGACGCTTATTGGAAATGCTATTTGACTATGAGTATCACAGATGCTGAAATACAAAGTATAAAGCTGAGGTTTGGCATTATCGGCAACTCGCCGTTGCTGAACAACGCAGTTCGGGTAGCCATGCAGGTGGCGCCGACGGACATGTCGGTACTGATTACGGGTGAAAGCGGAAGCGGCAAAGAGTCCTTTTCCAAAATCATTCACCACCTCAGCCCCAGAAAACACGGACAATTTATCGCCATCAACTGCGGATCGATCCCGGAGGGAACCATCGACTCCGAGTTGTTCGGTCACGAAAAAGGATCTTTCACCGGTGCGTACGATTCACGGAAAGGATACTTCGAAGTAACTAACGGTGGCACTATTTTTCTTGACGAAATCGGCGAGATGCCACTTGCCACACAAGCACGTCTCTTGCGCGTCCTCGAAAACGGCGAGTTCATACGCGTGGGTTCATCAAAGGTGCTTAAGACCGATGTCCGGGTAGTGGCCGCGACCAACATCAACCTCATGCAGAAAGTGGAAGAGGGAGAATTCCGTATCGACCTGTACTACAGGCTCAGCACGGTACCCATCTTCGTGCCTCCGCTGCGCGAACGCGGCAACGACATCGATCTCCTGTTCCGCAAGTTTGCTGGCGACTTCGCGGAAAAGTATCGGGTAAAACCCATCACCCTTACCGACGAAGCCCGTGAAATGCTTCTTCAGTATCGTTTTCCCGGCAACATCCGCCAGTTGAAAAACCTGGTCGAGCAGATGTCGGTGTTGTCGACCGGCGATCGGGTCATCGATGCGGCGACCTTGAAACATTACCTGCCGCAGGAAAGCCATCTCCCTGCGCTGCTCCCTTCCTCGCCTGCGGAAAAAGATGCCATCAGCGAGCGGGATCTTCTGTATAAGGTACTGTTCGATATGAAACGCGACATGGTCGACCTGAAGAAGCTCGTACTCGACATGTACAATAACCAGGGGAAAGGTGGTCAGCTTGTAAAAGACCACCCGCAACTGTTCGACGGACTCGAACACGAAGTTCACAAGAGTGCCCCTGAACCCGTCTTGCTCAAAGTCCATTCAAACGAAGAACCGGAAGAGGTTCAGGACATCACCCATGAAACTGAAGACGACGATTCCTTGTCGATCGAAAAGAAAGAACGCGAACTTATCATACGCGCACTTCGGAAGAACAACAATAAGCGCAAGTACGCTGCACGCGACCTGGGCATATCGGAGCGCACGCTCTACCGCAAAATAAAACAATATGACCTTGATTAGGTTGCGCGTTGGCATCGCGCTGATCGTTTTGAGCGTAGCAATGCATGGCTGCGGCGTTTATTCCTTTACCGGTGGAGGAACGCAAGCCAATACCATCACCATCGAAGACATTTACAACAACGCCGATATGGGTCCTGCCAACATGGGGCAGGATCTTACGAATCAGCTGAAGAACTATTTCGTACAGAATACGAAGCTGTCGGTCGTTCAGGAAGACGGTGAGCTCCACATGACCGGAGAAATTTCAGGATACACGTTAAGCCAGATCGCCCCTGTTGCTACCGGTCAGCCTGACGACTTCAACCCGGCGTCGATGACGCGCCTTACCATCACCGTCAGGATCTCATACACAGATACCATTGACGAGACGAAAAGCTTTCGCGACAAGACTTTTTCCTTTTACAAAGACTTTCCTAACGACCAGAATCTGAGCGACGTGGAAGACGCGTATGTCAGAGAAATATTTGAGCGACTGGTTAACGACATATTCAACGCTTCGGTTGCCAATTGGTGATTTTTGCCCTATTTTTAAAGTCATGCAAACCAAAAACCAGTTCATTAAGATCCTACACGGTTACCTGAGCAGCACAGCGGAGGATGCCTGGCAGATACAGGCGCTGAAGGAGGCGTATCCGTATAGCCAGGTGTTACATGCACTGGCCGCACGACTGAGTAAAGATCATAACCTTCCTACTGAACAAGCGGATCTGCAACGCGCAGCGGTACACGCCGGCGATCGTGCAGTTCTCAAAGAGATTATGACGCGTGTACACACGCCGCGCACTTCGATAGATGAAACACCGGCAGCACCTGCTGCTAACGTAGCGGAAGAACATGCCGTTGCCGAAGACGTCATGAACGAGTTGAACCGTTTGCATGAACTGCGTCAAAATTTTGAAAACCTTTTCGAAGAGACAACACATCAGGCAGACCATCAAGCAGACACTGCGCCCGTAGAAACCGAAGTGGCGGAAACGGAACAGCCTCCGGTTGAAACTCCCGCTGCACCCGCAGAACCGAAAAAACCGAAAGGCCGGGTGGGACGTAAACCTGGTCGGGCAAAAGCACAACGTATTATCGAGCTGGCGCGCCAGTTAAATGAGCAGCACCAACAGGCAGCGAAAGACGAGGATGAACCGAAGAAGAATACGGGTGAAAAAAAAAACGCCGGAGGTCAGGACGACCTGATTCTTGACGCCATCGAGCAGTCAAAAAAAAAACTCGCGCCGGGAACTGAACGGCAGCAGGAACAGCTTGAAATCATAGACGAGTTCATCAACGCGAGCCCCTCGATTTCGAACCATCGGAATAAGCCGGTTGCGGTCTCCCATGACGATCTGAGCCGTGTTAAAGCGGGCGAGTTCGGGGAACATCTTGTCAGTGAGACCCTTGTGGAGATCCTCCTCAATCAGGGTAAGAAGGAACGCGCCATCGAAGTGCTGAAAAAGCTCATTTGGAAGTTCCCGCAAAAAAAGGCTTACTTTGCAGCGCAGATTGAAGACCTAAGAAAGTAGCACCATGTACGAGCTCATCCTTGGCATTATCATATTCCTGGCGGTATTGCTGGTTTTGATCATTTTGGCCCAGAATTCCAAGGGAGGCGGGCTCAGCAGCCAGTTTGGTGGCAGTGGTGCCAGCAACATCATCGGGGTTAAGAAAACCGGCGACCTGCTGGAAAAACTGACCTGGGCCTTTGCTATTGGCATTATGGTGCTTACCCTTTCGGCCAGCTTCATTCTTCCCACATCCAACCAGATGCCCACGAATGAGATTCTGGACGAAGCCGGACAGCAGGGCAGCCCGGGCATGCTTCCTCCTATGCCCCTCCCCGATCAGGCGGAGCCTTCTCAACCTGCAGACTCAGCTAACTAAAGATGCTTGCCCGGGGCGGGATCAGACCCCGGGATTACTATCCTGATACAGGCGCGACAGGTGCTTGACAAACAGGCGTTTCGCAACCGGCATAAACGTTTCCGCGAAGGGAAACTTCATCCTGGAATGAATTAAATAGGTAGCCGGGTTCGGCATATCCTTCCAGCGCGCCAGCAGGTCGAGTTTAATGCGCTCGTACGTATACAGCGGTTTCTTTTGCACGCTTTCCACGAACTCGGTGTTCAGGCTTCGCAGTTGCTCCTGGCTGTCCTCATAAAAACTGATCTGGTAACGGTATACGTTCGTCTCCTTTTCCGGGGGTTGGGATACAAACAGGTAACCCTCCCGAGCGTACAACGGCGTGACGCCGACCGGGGAGATCTCGCACTGCGATTCGACGTAGTCGTAGATCACCGTTCCCTCTTCCAGCGATTCCTTGATACGCGGGATCGCAAAGGCGATGATTTCGTCCAACTCTGCCATCACCTCATCATCTTCGATCAACTTTCGGTAAGACAATTCCAGCCGCCGGAATTCCTCAAGCGACAATTCCTGGGGGAACGACTCCCGCAGAAGGGCTTTGTTTTCCCGGATGGCCAGGGCATTCCGGTAGTGGAACACGAGATCAGATAAAAACGGGTACAACTCGCTTTTTCCGAAGGATTCATTCACCGTCTTCAGGTAGGCGAGCAGGATGTACTTCTTGTACTCGAAGTCGATCAATCCCTGCGTCAACCAGTCTTTTGACAATTGCATACTCCAGAAATGATTATTCCATACTTACCAAAATAACATTAAAGCGCCGGAAAGGACCACCGGAAATTGACGTCCGGTGTGGTTTTCTCCGGTCTTCGGTTCAAAAAAGACAGTTTTCATGCCAGAAAGCACCGAAAAATGTCATGTCAGATTTGCGGATTCCGGCTGACAAGATGCCATTGAACGGGTCATGTGGCAGGCTTTTCAGCCCAATAATATCCCACAAAACCTGCCATTTTGTAGCAAAATTGTGCTTTCTTGCATCCCCTTTCACATTGGCACAAAAGATGAGTGCCGCTGTGGCAGAACCAAAAAAATTGTTCAACCAAAACTTCCATTACGTATATGGCGAAAATCAATTTCAAACCGAACGAGGACCGGGTTCTGGTGGAGCCGGCCGAGGCTGAGGAGAAGACCGCATCCGGCATCTTCATCCCCGATACCTCTAAGGAAAAGCCCCAGAAGGGGAAGGTCATCGCAGTTGGAGAAGGTCTTAAGGACAAGCCCGTTACGGTTAAAGTTGGCGATCAGATCCTGTACGGCAAGTACGCTGGTACGGAGATCACAATTGATGGAAAAGAGTATCTGATCATGCGTAACTCCGATATTTTCGGAACCATTTAATCTGTAAAACTTAAACAACTTCAAGAAATGGCTAAAGAAATAACCTTTGATACCACTGCGCGGGACAAGATCAAGAGGGGTGTAGACAAGCTGGCTGACGCTGTGAAGGTCACCCTCGGCCCGAAAGGAAGGAACGTAATCCTGGACAAGAAATTCGGCGCCCCCACAGTAACAAAGGACGGGGTAACAGTCGCCAAAGAAATTGAACTGAAAGAGCCCATTGAAAATATGGGTGCCCAGCTGGTTAAGGAAGTGGCCTCCAAGACCGCCGATGCGGCCGGCGACGGAACTACGACCGCCACCGTCCTCACCCAGGCCATCTTCGGTCACGGCATCAAGAACGTAGCTGCCGGTGCTAACCCGATGGACCTCAAGCGTGGTATCGACAAGGCAGTAAATGCTGTCGTCGAAAGTCTCCGCAAGCAATCCAAGAAAATCAAAGACTCCAGCGAAATCGCGCAAGTCGCAACTATCTCCTCCAACAACGACGAAGAAATCGGAAAGATGATCGCCGATGCCATGGATAAGGTGGGCAAAGACGGCGTCATTACCGTTGAGGAAGCCAAGGGTACGACTACCGAAGTCAAGACCGTGGAAGGTATGCAATTCGACCGCGGGTACCTGTCTCCTTACTTCGTCACCAACACTGACAAGATGGAGGCTGAACTGGACAATCCTTACATCCTGATCTACGACAAGAAGATCAGCTCGATGAAGGAACTCCTCCCCATCCTCGAGCAAACTGCACAAACCGGCAAGCCCCTCCTCATCATCTCTGAGGAAGTGGAAGGCGAAGCACTTGCTACGCTCGTGGTTAACAAGATCCGCGGCGCCCTGCGTGTAGCTGCCGTAAAGGCTCCCGGCTTCGGCGACAGACGGAAGGCCATGCTGGAAGATATTGCCGTCCTCACCGGTGGTAAGGTCATCTCCGAAGAGCTTGGCTTCAAGCTTGAAAACGCAACGCTTGAGCACCTCGGCCGCGCTGAGAAAGTCAATATCGACAAAGACAACACCACGATCGTCAATGGCGCCGGCAAGAAGGCCGACATCCAGGGACGTATCGGCCAGATCAAATCGCAGATCGAAACCACAACTTCAGACTACGACAAGGAAAAACTGCAGGAACGCCTCGCTAAGCTTTCCGGCGGTGTCGCTATCCTCTACGTAGGTGCGGCTACTGAAGTCGAAATGAAGGAAAAGAAAGATCGCGTTGACGACGCCCTGCATGCGACACGCGCTGCCGTACAGGAAGGGATCATCCCGGGTGGCGGTGTTGGCTACGTCCGCGCTATTGAAGCGTTGAAGGATGTGGAAGTCGAAAACGAAGATCAGGCTACAGGCGTTAACATCATCCGCCTGGCGCTCGAAGCGCCGCTGCGCACGATCGTTGCCAATGCCGGTCAGGAAGGATCAGTTATTGTCAACAAGGTTCGCGAAGGCAAGAAAGACTACGGTTACAACGCCCGCGCAAACAAGTTCGACAACTTCTTCGAAGCTGGTATTATCGACCCGACCAAGGTGTCGCGCCTGGCGCTCGAAAACGCTGCTTCCATCGCCGGCCTGCTGCTGACGACCGAGGCTGTCGTATCCGAAATCCCTGAAGAGAAGGAAGTCCCTGCAGCGCCTCCCGGCGGCATGGGCGGAATGATGTAATCCGGAACGGATATACGTATCCTTATTCTTCTTATACATACACGAAAAAGGCTGCCCCGTAAGGCAGCCTTTTTTTAATTGTCTCTGTGTATCCTAACGCGGCCGACACACCGACCCATCCGAATCTCATTAAACATTAAAAACTTTTTCCTAAATTTCCCTTTTACGATTCGTGTCCTTTGCGGAAGATTTTTTGGAAAATGCATACCCGGAATGCACCTCTTCAACGAAGGTCGCAAGCCAATTGAGCAAGAAATCCTAATTGTATGGTCATCCATGATTCTTTCCCCGACTTCCTCCTGTTTGTTTACGTTCACATGTCGGAAGCAGATCACAACTATGATCCGAAAGAAATGGCCCTGATCAAGCAGAAAATGCACGCGCTGTTTCCCAAAGGCACGGACCTGGAGAAGAAACTGTATCGCACCATCCGCGACTACAACAATTTCGACAAGGCACAGCTCGACACGCTATTCAAAGACACCTTCGAAAAATTCAAAGACGCGAACCCCGAACTCCGCGAACACCTTTTCCAGGACATACGCGAGATCGCCGGGGCCGATGGCGCGCTCAACGCCTCCGAATCTCAAGCGCTCGAATCGCTAAAGCGGATCATCGACCTGACGTCCGCCGCAGCGGGATAACCTATTTCTTCATCGACACCCGATACAGGTACGTGGCCATCGCAGCAAAGCACAAGGTGCCTATCACGTAGTAACCCCCCTGTCCCAGCGCTTCTGTCAATGCGTGTTCCGCGCTCAGCGAGACCATCGTATCTTCCAGCAACACGTATAATATCGCCACGATAACGCCGGTAAGCGCCCCGCCAGCGACGAGTCCGGTAGCCAGCAGGTTGCCCCTGCTCAACTCGGATTCCTCTTCCTGCTTGGAATTACGCGTACGCCAGTTGACAATACCCTTGACAGCGCCGCCAATGAATATGGGCAGCGTGGTCGACAACGGAAGATACAGCCCAATCGCAAAGGCCAGTGCCGTCACGCCGCACAGCTCGAGTGTCACGGAAATAAAGACGCCCGCGATCACATATTGCCAGTCGAGATTAAAACTCAAAATACCCTTGGCCAATGTGGCCATTAGCGTTGCCTGTGGCGCAGGGTAGGTGTACCCTATCGCGTGATGTATGCCCTGGTCGAGCAACGCCTGAGTAGGCGTGTCCAGCAACTTGACAATCCAACCGATCGCTATGGACGAAACAATAGCGCCTATGAACAGGGCAATCTGTTGATTTCTTGGGGTGGCGCCGACCAGATAGCCTGTTTTCAAATCTTGTGACGTTGCCCCGGCGTTGGCCGCTGCTATACAGATCATTCCCCCTACCACCAACGCAACGGGTTCATAGAAATAGCCGGTCCATCCAACCGCTGTGAAGATGAGGCATGTTCCCATCAGGGTAGCGATGGTCATACCGGAAATAGGATTGTTGCTGCTGCCCACAAGTCCGACGATGCGGCTCGACACGGTGACAAAGAAGAATCCGAATACTACTACCAGGACGCCCACCAAAAGACGTTGGGCAAAACCTTCGCCTGGTATCATCGGTAATACCGAAGTCAGCACAACAAGAATCAGGCTGCCGACGATCACCACACGGAACGACAGGTCGCGATCGGTACGCGCCACTCCGGCGGTACCCTTTTCCCGCAACGACGCAATGCTTTCCTTAAAGGAGCTGATGATCGTCGGCAGTGTCTTAAGCAACGTGATAAAACCACCCGCCGCCACTGCGCCAGCACCGATCTGCCGGATATAGGCATAGTAGATGGCCGGGGCGGGATTGGCGAACGTCTGCGTCACCGGATCCCAGCCGCCGCGTGCGCCCGGAGAATCCAGGCTGGCCAGATCGCCAATCTTCACAAGCTGGCTGGCAATGACCACCGGGTCGACGATCGTCGTGATCAGCGGGATCAACGCCCACCAGGCAAGCACAGAACCCGCGACCAACACGCCGGAGATTCGTGGACCGATTATGTATCCCACCCCCAGGTATTCAGGTGTGATCTCACCGTTGATGGTCGCCGACGGCCAGAACTCGTTGGTTTTTCTCGTTACAAATGCAGGTACCTCGGCAATAACATGGAAAACCTTTTGCAGTATCGCATAGCCCATGGCTATACCCATGCCGATAAAGGCAGTCTGCGCAAAAACGCCACCCTTTTCTCCTGCCACCAGCACCGAACCGCAGGCGGTACCTTCAGGATAAGGTAATGTGCCGTGCTCCTTGACAATGAGTGAGCGCCTGAGCGGAATCATCATCAACGTACCCAACATTCCACCAAAGGCGGCCAGTATCAGAATCGTAAGGTAGCGGAAGTAGGCCTCGCCGTTGCTTTCAGGCGAGAGGAACAGGAAGCCGGGCAACGTGAAGACGACGCCAGCAGCAATGGATTCGCCCGCCGATCCCGTCGTTTGAATGATGTTGTTCTCGAGAATGGTCGTCTTGAGATATTTCCGGCCCAGTGTTATCGCAATTACGGCGATGGGAATGGAAGCTGATACCGTGAGCCCCGCCTTCAGCGCGAGATACACCGTTGACGCTCCGAACACGATACCGGCCAGGGCGCCAAAGACAACTGACTTCAGCGTAAGCTCCGCAGGGGTTTGCTCCGGTGGAATATACGGTTTAAAGGTTCGTGGTTCTTCCATAACGTTTAGGTTTTAGGTTTGGCTTACTGAACCGGTCCCATCCATTTTTTCAGGATGGGATTCAGCAAAATAAACAAAATCCCGGCAGCGCCGGTAAAAGTGATCACAGTGAGGAACAGCCCGGGCACTTCGCTCGGGTTGTGCGGATCAAAACCGCCCGCGAACAAACCGGCAAGCAGGTTGCCCAACGCAGCGCCGACAAACCATATTCCCATCATCTGCCCTACATAGCGCGGCGGCGACAGCTTGGTCACCGAACTCAGACCTACAGGGCTCACCGCCATCTCACCGGCAGCATGCAGGAAGTAAGCAAAGACCAGCCATGTAATATTCGGTTTCTGTCCGCTGGTGACAATCAGGGCGGCGAAGTACATCACCACAAAGCCTAACGCAAGTGTTAGCAGTCCGAGGCCGAACTTTACCGGCATCGACGGATTGAGGTTGCGGGCCGCCAACCGTATCCAGAGACCGGCGAACAATGGCGCGAGTATAACCACAAACATCGGACTCAGCGCCTGGATCGATCCTGCCGGGAGTTCGTATCCAAACACCACCCTGTCGGCATAATCGCGCGCGAAAAGATTAAACGACGATCCGTGTTGTTCATAGCCGGCCCAGAACAGCGCGGCGCCAATGAACAAGGCAAAGATGACGAGCACGCGCTTGCGCTCGTCTGCTGTCAACCCGCCCGCCATCAGTATGTACAGGAAGTACAGCAGCGTTACCGAGACGATTACCGCGCCAACCGCTTCGGCGATGCCCCGCGCGCTGCCCAGGTCGATAACACCCGTGATATGCAGGAGCGCCACGAGCACGACAACGAGAACGAGGAAGACCGCCAACATTTTTGAAGAGCCAGTCGACGTCACAGCTTCGGCGGTTCGTGCCTTGGGTTTCGCACCTGCATCGCCCAGCGTCTTGTTACGGAGCCGGAATTGGATCAGTCCCAGCAACATGCCCACCGCCGCCAACCCGAAACCCAGGTGCCAGTTCACCTTTTCCGCGGCGAAGCTTACGGCAATCTGCCCCAGGAAGGAACCGATATTGATGCCCATATAAAACAGGTAGAAGCCGGCATCGCGGCGCGCACCTCCTTCAGGATAGAGATCGCCCACCAGCGTGCTGATGTTGGGCTTTAGCAATCCGGTACCCGCCGCCACGCATGCCAGCCCCGCAAAGAATACTTCCTTCCCACCGGGAATGGCCAGGAGCGCATGGCCGGCGAGTATGCACAGGCCACCATACCAGATTGCCTTTTGTTGTCCAAAGATGTTATCAGCCAACCACCCTCCGGGCAAGGTAAGCAAGTATACGGCGGCGGTGTATAGACCATAGATGGCCGCTGACTCCTCTACGCTCAATCCAAGTCCCTCGCGTGCCGCCGGCGTAGTCATAAAGAGAATGAGGATGGCGCGCATACCGTAGTAGCTGAACCGCTCCCACATCTCAGTGAAGAAGAGCGTGCTCAGCCCGGCAGGGTGACCGAAGAAGCTTTTCGACTGGTTCATGAGCGCTTCATGGTTTTTCGGGTGTTTCGACGGGGCGACGGGGTGCCAAAAACATATTGTACAGGATCATCAGCGTAACGGCCACAGCGCCAACGCCCGCCACGAGATACCACATCATCGAAGGATCCGTTGTCATGTAGTTCGTCCGCAGCACATCTGCCAGGAATCCGCCGACAAAGGCGCCGATCGCGACGGGCAGAAAGGCAAAGCCCATGAACGTGCCGGTTTGATCGGGCGGTGCCAGCGAGGCGACATATTCATAGAACCGCGGTGATTGCAACGATTCGCCAAGCGCAAAGAGCGTAATGCCCAGCACGGTAAACGCAATTGTTCCTCCGACACCAACAATGATCCAGGACAGGCTGGCCAACGCCAGCCCAGCGGTAATGGAAACGATGGGTTTGAACTTGCGGGTGAGGACGGTTACCGGCACGGTGAGCAGGATGATACACCAGGCGTCTATGGTTTCCAGCAGCTCAAAATGCTCAAAGCGCAATACCTCGAGTGTGTACAAGGGCAGCAGGAAAAAGATCTGCCAGAACATGATCCAGAAGCCCGAGAAGATGATCAGGAACGATATGAAGCGAAAATTGGCGAATACCATGAGCATGTCGCGAAATACCTTGCCGAACGTGCGTACCGTGGTGGCGCCGGCTGGCGCGGGCGGTTCGCGGAAGAAGAGCCGCGTTCCCAGCAGAAGCAACAGCGATGTTACCGATGAGACGATAAGAACGAACTCGATACCGAAGTTCTGGCGCACCGGTAAGGCAAGCAGCGGACCGATAGCGCCGCCGAAGTTTACCAGGGTGTAATAGATGGCGAATCCCAGCGCTTTGGTTGACGGCTTCGATGTCCTGTCGACAGTTCCTACAATGCATGGCTTGATAAGAGAACCTCCGATGGCGGTGATGACGAGGACGGCGATGATATACGTCTTACGCCCGATCGCTTCGGTGATACCCCTCCCCGCCTCCATTCCGGCGAGGCCGATCAGGAAATAGCCGAGTGCAAAAATCGCAAAGCATGCGGTGAGGGACTTTTTGAAACCGTAACGATCGACAAACACGCCGGCTATTACGGGAAGGAAGAAGATGAGGCCGGAGAAGATGCCCGCGAGTGTACTTGCATCCTCCTTCAGTCCGACCCTGTCCGCAATGAACACCACCATGACGGCATTGGCGCCATAGAAAGCAAGCCGCTCAAACAACTCAAGGGTGTTGGCTACCCAAAAATTGGCTTCGAAACCGTAGCGAATGTCATGGTAGCGGTCACGCAGCCCCATGGGAAAGAAAAATTTTTGCCCCCTTAAGCCGCGTGGATAAACCAAATAAAATTTTACATGATGTCATCATTCAGAATATCCTGTAGACAAGTAAAACTTTTCGCAAAAAGAAACCTAAAAGGGCGCGCGACTTCTACAAATTATATACGCCTCACCAGAAACACCCGCTAACCCGAAAAGGCCAAAAATATGTCATTTCAATCGTTTGTGCTAACAGTTATTTGGTAACTTTACAACAACATTATTAACCCGAACTGAACGTGTGATGGAACACAAAGGATCGGTACCGGAGCGTCCGTCTCTCGAAGGCGCCGGCATCACGGACGCGGTAGTAAACTGGAATCTCCCACCCAATACCCTGGCCGAAATCGCTGTGCGATCCGGGCAGGCAGTAGTCACCTCCTCGGGCGCCATCGCCGTAGACACAGGAGAATTTAAAGGACGCGCACCGCGCGACCGTTTTATTGTACGAGACGCCATCACCGATGAAGAAGTGTGGTGGAACGACATCAATATCCCGTTCGATCCCGCGCGCTTCGACAGCCTGCTGAACGAGGTGGGCGCTTATCTGAACGGAAAAGAAATCTTCGCCCGCGACGTCTACGCATGTGCGGATCCTCAGTATCGCATTGGCATCCGGGTGATCACCGAGTATGCGTGGTCGAACTTGTTTGCCTACAATATGTTCGTCCGCCCCGATTCTGAAGCCCTTGAAGACTTTACACCGGAGTGGATGATCATCAATGCTCCGGGTTTTCGGGCCGACCCGGCGCGTGACGGCACGCGGCAGCATAATTTCTCTATCATTAACTTTTCAAGAAAGATCATCCTCATCGGCGGCACCGGGTACACGGGGGAAATCAAGAAGGGTGTTTTTTCCGCGCTGAACTTCATCTTGCCTCGCATGCACGACGTACTCCCGATGCACTGCGCGGCGAATATGGGTGAAGAAGGCGACGTGGCGCTGTTCTTCGGACTGTCGGGCACCGGTAAGACAACCTTGTCGGCTGACGCCGGCCGGCGGCTGATCGGCGACGACGAGCACGGATGGACACCGCAGAACACCGTGTTCAATTTCGAAGGCGGATGTTATGCCAAAGTGATTCACCTGTCGGCAGAGCATGAGCCTGACATCTTTCGCGCCATTCGTCCCGGGGCACTGCTGGAGAATGTAGCCGTGCGTCCCGGTGGCAATGAGGTGGATTTTGACGATGCTTCCCGTACGGAAAATTCACGCGTAAGTTATCCCATCCATTATATCGAAAATAGTGTGCTCCCTTCTGTGGGCGGCGCGCCTTCAAACATCTTCTTCCTGGCCTGCGATGCCTTCGGCGTTCTTCCTCCGATATCCAGGCTCACACCGAAGCTCGCAACCTACTTCTTTACCAGTGGATATACAGCGAAGGTTGCCGGCACCGAAGCGGGTGTGTCGGAACCTACGATGACGTTTTCGGCATGCTTTGGCGCTCCGTTTATGCCCTTGCATCCAAACGTGTATGCAGAAATGTTCCGTCGCAAAGTGAAGGAAGTGGGGGCACGCGTGTGGCTTGTAAACACCGGGTGGACCGGCGGATCCTACGGCTCGGGAAAACGCATTGCACTTAAGCACACGCGCGCGCTGGTACGCGCTGCGATGAGCGGCGCACTCGACAGCGTGGCGTTCCGGAAGGAGGAGCACTTTGGCGTCGAGATACCGTTGTCATGTCCCGGTGTACCCGACGACATTCTCGATCCCGCCCGCGCATGGCCAGATCGTGACGCTTATGCAACGAAGGCCGCCTATCTCGTCGACGCCATGAAACGAAACTACGACAGCCTCTGGACGTTGCCCGGCGACACACAATCGCGCAATGAACTGAAAATCGCGTCCCGATAAGGTACTATTGACCCTACGCTTGGTGTTCAGGTGCTGATCCAGGTGCCCACCGTCATCATAAATTTTAGTCTACGGTAGCCGGGCAGGCGGGCACTTCGACACATTCCCCTATATTTACCCCATGCAGCCATCATCCCGCAAAAAAAAGCTAGGTGGTTATCCTGCCACGGGCGTCATTATCAGCACGACGCTGGCGCTTGTCGTTATTGGCTTGTTTGGCATGATTCTCATCTATTCAAGCCGCTTCGAGGCGCTGGTGCGGGAGAATGTTGTGTTTAAGGTTTATACCCGCAACGGACTGTCTGAAACCCAGCTGAAACAGGTGGAACAGGCGCTGGCGTCGCGCGAATTCGTGGCTGACGATGAAAATGCCGTTGTTTTTGTTTCGCGTGAAGTCGCTGTGGCAGAACTTTCCGACCTGGCGAAATACCAGGATGTACTGGGCGATAATCCTTTTCGCGACATGTTCGAAGTAAAGATTGCGCCCGCCTTTCACGATACCACACGGCTGGATTCGGTCAAAAGTGAACTGGAGGCCATGAGCGGCGTATTCGAAGCCGTCTATGAAAAAGATTTCCTCGAAGATGTCAACCGAAATTTCAGGACCATCTCCCTGTTTCTCATCGCCGTTGACGTGATCCTGTTGATCACCGTCATCCTTCTGATCAATAACACAATGCGCCTCGCGCTGTTCTCGCAACGATTCCTCATCCGCAGCATGCAGCTCGTGGGCGCGCGAAGCAGCTTCATCCAACGGCCGTTTCTCCTGCGGGCCGCAATGTACGGTCTCCTGGCGGGCGTGATCGCTGCCGGACTGATCTACCTGGGCACATACTATGCCTACGGCAAGGTCGCCCAGCTGGAACAACTCCACGATCAGCGCCTGTTCCTCATACTCCTCGGGGCCCTGCTCATAACCGGCACCCTTATCGCCGTTATCAGCACTTTCGTTTCCATAAGACGTTATTTAAAAATGTCGCTGGATGAACTATATTAGCGGCTTGTTCGCACCGGCATCTACATGTGCGATTATTGAAGGTGGTGAAGTGAGGAATGAAAACATACCCTGAACATGGATAGAAGTGGGCTTCCGTTTGGAAAAAAGAACTACAGATGGATGATCATCGGGATTATCACCCTGGTGGCCGGCTTTATCATAATGTCACTCGACCAGGAGCCGCACGGATTTGGATTCCTCGGCCTCACCCTCGGCCCCATCATCGTCATGGCCGGATTCATCATAGAAATATACGCGATACTCATCCCGCGTGAAAAGGAAAAATAGCGTTTCCCAACTTCCCGATGTCGGTTATTGAGGCGATTATTCTGGCCATTATCGAGGGGATAACGGAATTCCTTCCTGTGTCTTCCACGGGCCACATCATCATCGGTTCCACCATCATGGGAATCGCCGATGATTCGTTGACCAAGCTGTTCACCGTCGCCATCCAGTTCGGCGCCATCCTGTCGGTGATTGTCTTGTATTGGAAGCGCTTTTTCCAGACGTTCGACTTTTACCGCAAACTGTTCGTCGCGTTCCTGCCCGCAGCCGTAATCGGACTGCTCCTCGGCGATTTCATCAACGTGTTGCTGGAACGTGTCGACATCGTAGGCTACATGCTCGTACTCGGTGGGATTTTCTTCCTCTTTACGGATAAGCTGTTCGCTGAAAATGAAACCAAACCGACTGAGGGCATTTCTTATCCTGTAGCGTTGAAGATCGGATTCTTCCAGGCGCTCGCGCTGGTGCCCGGCGTTTCCCGCTCGGCCGCCACAATCATCGGGGGCCTCACCCAAAAATTAAACCGAAAGACGGCAGCTGAGTTTTCTTTCTTCCTCGCGGTGCCCACCATGTTCGCCGCCTCCGGATATAAACTGTTTACGTACTATCTCGACGGTGGAACCTTCGGTGAGCGCGAACTCCTCGTGCTGGCCGTAGGCAACGTTGTGGCATTCCTCGTGGCGTTGCTTGCCATCCGTTCGTTCATCAGCTACCTGACACGCCATGGGTTCAAAGTATTCGGGTATTACCGGATCGTCCTCGGGCTGGCTATCCTGATTCTCTATTATATGGGCGTCGACCTGGCCCTGGTATGATGGACCGTCCCAAAGACGAAGGACGTGTGCTGCTGGTTGACAAGCCTCTCGACTGGACTTCTTTTGACGTCGTTAACAAAATCCGGAAAAAGCTGGGCATCAAAAAGGTAGGCCATGCCGGCACACTCGATCCGCTGGCCACCGGTCTCCTCATCATATGTACCGGCAAAAAAACGCGCGAGATCGAACAGTACATGGGACTTGACAAAACGTACACAGGCACGCTGGTGCTGGGCGCTGAAAGTCCTTCCGGCGATCTTGAGACGGAGCCGGTGCCGGTAGGCGACCCGTCATCACTGTCTGAAGAGCAGATTCGGGCGGCGACACGTGTGTTTACCGGTTCCATACTACAGGTACCCCCCGCACACTCAGCGGTTAAGGTCGGCGGCACCCCTGCGTACGTTCTTGCCCGAAAGGGCAAGCCGGTGGAGCTAAAACCACGCAGTGTGCACATCCATGAATTTGAAATTACGGACATCAACCTGCCGGAAGTCGATTTTCTCGTAACCTGTTCAAAGGGAACCTACATACGCAGCCTGGTGCGCGACTTCGGTGCGCATCTGAAGGTGGGCGCCTATATGGCTGCATTGCGCCGCACCCGTATTGGCGATTTCCGCGTAGAGGATGCCCTCACGATCGATGCAATCGAGTAACTGCTTCTGGTCCGCATACTGCAAAATCCTTTAACTTCGCCCCTTATCAAAGGCACAGGAAATGAAGATATATCATGGACTGGACGATTTCGTGCGGCTCGACTTTGCAGTGGTTACGAGCGGAACCTTCGACGGCGTCCACCTGGGACATCAAAAGATCCTGGCACGTTTGATCGAGATCGCTAAACGCTGCGACGGCGAATCTGTGGTCCTCACCTTCTGGCCTCACCCCAGGCTGGTACTTCACCCCGAAGAAGACACGCTTAAACTGCTCAACACTTTCGAGGAGAAAGCGGAGCTGATGAAAGAAGCAGGGATAGATCACCTGGTTCGCATTCCCTTTACCAAGGAGTTCTCGAACTATACATCGGAGCAGTTCATCAGCAAAATTCTTGTCGAGACGCTCGGCACCCGCAAACTGGTGATCGGCTACGACCACCGGTTTGGCCGCAATCGCGAGGGAAGCTTTGAACAACTGATCGCCAATGCGCCGAGATATGGATTTGAAGTTGAAGAAATCCCGCGGCAGGACGTCGACAATATCGGCGTAAGCTCCACCCGCATCCGGAACGCGCTCGCAGATGGCGACATCCAAACCGCCACGCACTTTCTGGGACGGCCGTACAGCCTGACGGGAAGGGTAATTCACGGCGACAAACTTGGCAGGATACTGGGCTTTCCCACCGCTAACATTGAAATCGACTCAAAGTTCAAACTGATACCCGCCGACGGCATCTATGCGGTAACCGCCGACCACGAACACCGCCGGTATAAGGGCATGATGTACATCGGCAACCGGCCCGCCGTCGCAGGAACACGGCAAGGCCTTGAGGTCAATCTTTTCGACTTCGATCGCGATATTTACGGTGACGACATCGCCGTTCATTTTCACGACAGGATACGTGAAGACAGTATGTTTCACGACCTGGAGGATTTAAAGCGCCAGCTCGCCAACGACAAAGAGGCAGTGCTCAAGACACTTGAACACATCAAACTACCCAGATGATCGAAAAGCCGCTCTGGTCACCGTCAGAAGATTTCATTTCTGGTTCGAACCTGAAACGGTACCAGCAGTGGCTTGCCGACACCAAAGGCGTTAATACGCAGACGTACCAGGAACTCTGGCAATGGTCGGTCGACGAAACAGACGCATTCTGGACCAGCATCATCGAATACTTCGACGTTGCGTACGACGGAGCGCCGGAGCCGGCACGCTTCGGAACGGTAATGCCGGGTGTGCGTTGGTTCGACAACATGCAGCTCAACTACGCCGAGCATATCCTGCGTAATGCCACCCCATCGCAGCCGGCAATCTTGTTCCGTGATGAGACAGGCAACGATCGTGAAGTCAGCTGGGATAGCCTCACCCGTGATGTGGCTGCGCTCCAGGCATATCTGCGTTCCATCGGCGTAAAGCGCGGTGACCGCGTCG
Organism: Cyclobacteriaceae bacterium; assembly: GCA_035304385.1. Lineage (GTDB taxonomy): Bacteria > Bacteroidota > Bacteroidia > Cytophagales > Cyclobacteriaceae > ZC4RG29. Next base: position 75,138 of record DATGQD010000069.1, on the reverse strand, counting down.
CGGCGTTTGTTCCTTGTTCACCCGAAGCCACGGTCGCATTCCTGGCCACAAGCGCGTTAGGTGCTGTGTGGTCGTCATGCTCGCCGGATTTTGGCGCAGGCGCCGTCACTGATCGCTTCGCGCAGATCGAGCCCAAAGTACTGATTGCCGCCGACGGCTATCGTTATGGTGGCAAGTTTCATGATAAGTCGGCGACCTTAAACGAAGTCATTGCTACGATGCCTGGTGTGCAGCGGGTAATCGTTGTCGAACATCCGGAAGGGACAGGGATAACGTTGTCGGACCGTATTGTCAGCTGGGGTGAGGTCACGCGTCCCGTCAGTGATCGCATTACCTTCGATCGCGTCCCTTTCAACCATCCCCTATGGGTACTGTACTCGTCGGGCACTACAGGTCTGCCGAAGGCCATCACACACAGTCATGGCGGAATTTTACTTGAGCAACTAAAGTATGGCGCGTTTCACAACGACTTCAAACGAGGGGAACGTTGCTTCTGGTACACCACTACCGGATGGATGATGTGGAATTACATACAGGGGAGCCTGCTGACGGGGGGTGTGCTGACCTTGTACGATGGCAGTCCTGCATTTCCTGATCTTAACGTGCTTTGGAAGTTTGCACAAGACCTCAGGCTCGACCACTTTGGGACGAGTGCCGGATTCATTCTGGCGTGCAGGAAGGCTGGTATCCGACCCGGTAATGACTTTGATCTTTCCGCGTTGCGGTCTTTGAGTTCTACGGGAAGCACGCTTCCACCAGAAGGTTTCGAATGGGTGTACCGTGAGGTGAAGCAAGACCTGTGGCTGGCGTCGATGAGCGGCGGTACTGACGTCTGCAGCGCCTTCGTGGGAGGAAGCCCCATGCTCCCCGTGTATTCGGGCGAAATCCAGTGTCGCACGCTGGGCTGCGGACTGGAAGCCTATGATGAAAACGGAAGTCCCGTAAGGGAAGAGGTAGGTGAAATGGTGATCACCACGCCGATGCCGTCGATGCCGATCTATTTCTGGAACGATCCTGACTATGCGCGCTATCGCGAGAGCTACTTTGAAGTGTACGATGGGGTGTGGCGTCATGGCGACTGGATAAAGATCACCGCTCGTGACGGGGTTATTATCTACGGCCGCTCCGATGCCACCTTAAACCGCGGAGGCGTCAGGATCGGCACAAGCGAAGTATATCGGGCAGTGGATACGGTGGAGGCCGTAAAGGACAGCCTGGTGGTGTGTATAGAACAGCCCGGCGGCGACTTCTGGATGCCGTTGTTCGTTGTGATGAAAGAAGGAAAAACACTGGACGACGAGATAAAAGCCGACATTCGACACGCGCTCCGCACGCAATACAGCCCGCGGCACGTACCTGACGAGATCCTGGAGGTCGAGGATATTCCGTACACCATCAGCGGAAAGAAGACGGAGACCCCCGTAAAAAAAATCCTTGCGGGGATGGACCCGGCAAAAGCCGTTCACGCAGGGGCGCTGCGCAACCCCACTTCCCTGGAGGCATTCATCGCCCTGGCGCGCCGAAGAGCGGAACGGTGAATTTCGTCTCCGCGGATTGTGCTATGTTTGCGTCATGAGAAAAACGGACATCAGATTCACAGTATCCCTCGACGGCAAGAATATCCCTGAAAAGATTGAATGGGACGCTACCGATAAGCCTGACGGTACTCCCTCTGAAACTAAGGCAATAAGCCTTGCGGTCTGGGATCCGCGACAAAAGAATACGCTGCGTATAGACCTGTGGACCAAGGACATGCCCGTAGACGAGATGAAAAGGTTTTACGTCGATTGTATCGGAGGCCTGGCACAAAGCATCCTGCAGTCAACCGGCGACGAAGTCATGTCAGGCGAAATGAATGCATTGTGCGACCGGCTCATCGAACATCTGCGTAAAAAGCCGGATTAATTACGGGCGGACTACTCTCTGGTCCCCTCCGGGCCGATTTCGCAATCGTTTTAACTACCTCAATTGAGTTTTTTTGCCGAAATTGGCCAAAGAGCTCCTATGTTAGAAGGGAGCGGACCAACCAACACAAAACCCTTATGAGGAGGAGTATTTATCTGAACATGCTGGCGGGCCTACTGGTTGCCAGCCTGACGACGTCTGTCTATGCGCAAACGACGATCTCGGGAACAGTAAAAGACTCAGCGGGACAGCCTTTGCCACAGGCCAACATATCCGTGGAAGGGAAAATGCTGGGAACCGTTACCAACATCCAGGGCGAGTTCACCCTGACTGTGTCAGACCCGCCGCCCATTACGATAATTGTATCGTTCATCGGATACGAAACGCAGCGGCTGAGTATTACCGAAGCCAATACATCAGGACTGGAAATCGTACTCAGTGATCAGACCGTTCTGGGCCGCGAGGTGGTCGTATCAGCTTCGCGTTTTGAAGAAAGCTACCTGACGTCGCCGGTGACGGTCGAGAAAGTCGACCTTCTCGCCATACAGCAGGCGCCCGTGGCCGAATTCTACGACGCCCTTGCCAACGTGAAGGGTGTACAGTTTACGTCGAGCAGTTTGAACTTTCCCCAGGTCAACACCCGCGGCTTTGCCACAATAGCTAACGTGCGCTTCGTGCAGCTGGTCGACTGGATGGATACTTCTGCCCCGCTGTTGAATTTCCCTACAGGTAACATCGTCGGCCTCGGAGAACTCGATGCCGAAAGCATGGAGTTGCTCCCCGGAACCGCCTCGGCGTTGTACGGCCCTAACGCTTTCAACGGTGTTCTGATCATGACCAGCAAGAGCCCGTTCGAGTACCCTGGTTTGAGTGTCCAGCTCAAGGGTGGGCTCACCACTTCCGACGCCCAGGGCGAGACTTATCCTATGTATAACTTCAGCCTGCGGTATGCCAAGTCGTTTAACAACAAGTTCGCCTTCAAGGTAAACTTCTCGCTGCTGGAAGCCGAAGACTGGAAAGGCAACGACTACACGCGCGATACCAACCGTCCCGATTATCCGGCAGACCTCACGAAGCAACCCAACTTCGATGGTGTTAACCTCTACGGCGATGAAGCCCAGATCCTGGTTCCCTACCCTCCCTTCGGAACCTTCGACCTGCGTCGTACCGGGTGGCGTGAAGAAGATATTCTCGATAACCACGATGCTCGCAGTATCAAGGGCGATATCGCGCTTCACTATCGGTTGAACGACGAACTCGAGTTGCTGTACAACTATCGATACGGCGGCGGCAGCTCGGTATACCAGGGCTCGCAGAAATATGCACTGCGTAACTTCACGCAGCAGTTCCACAAGCTTGAACTGCGGTCCGACAACTTCTTCGTACGCACGTACCTCACGGCTACCGATGCCGGCGACTCCTATAACATGGGCGCGCTGGGCGCTTTCCTCAATGAGTATATTAGTCCGACCGCCGACGAGTGGGCGCCTAATTACATTACCACCTATATATTGGCCATGCAGGGATACCTGCCCGGAGTACCAGCCGGCGATCCGGCGACAGCCCATATGGTGGCGCGTTCAAACGCTGACCAGGGCAGGCCACAGGTGGGTACGGCAGAATTCCGCTCCCTGGTGGAACAAGTGCGAAACAATTACTTCCAGCGCAATCCTCCCGGTGCGAAATTCATAGACAACTCACGCCTGTTCCACGGCGAATTTAACTACAACTTCGCCGACCAGATCGATTGGATCGATATCCTCGTCGGTGGAAACTACAGGCAGTACAGCCTGTTCTCAGACGGCACCATCTTCAATGAAGATCCGGTCAACGGCACCAACTTCCAGCGCATCACCATCAATGAAGTCGGCTTCTTCGCACAGTTCACCAAGACAATCGCCGAGTCGCTCCGCCTAACGGGCTCGCTGCGTTACGACAAGAACGAAAACTTTGACGCACAGGTGACCCCCCGGATTTCGGCCGTATACACGTTCAACGATACGCACAACATCAGGGCGTCGTTCCAGACCGGATTCCGGAATCCGGACACTCAGGCCCAATACATCTACTTCCCCGCAGGAACGAATACACTCCTCGGTAGTGCGCGTGCTAATGCTGAACGGTATGGCCTCCACGAAGGAGGTGCGTACACCATCGAATCGTATCGCAACTTTATCGCCGCGGGCGGATTCCTTACGGAAGACGGCGATCCTATGGGAGCAGACCCCAACATTCTCCGTGTGGCAAACATCGACTACGTGGGCCCCGAAAGCCTCAGGTCATTCGAAATCGGGTACAAAGGCGTCATCAACGACGACCTGCTCATCGATATGAACGCGTACTGGACTGCGTACAAAGATTTTATCGGCGGAGATGACTACGTACTTCGCAATTCCACTACGCACCAGGGCAATAAGATACCTGCCGGCACTATCTACTCACCGTATGTCAACTTCCCGGAAGATGTGACGTCGTTCGGGGTGGGCATAGGACTTACCTATAACCTTCCGCGCGGTTTCATTGTAAACGGAACTTACAGCTACGCTACCTTCGACGACAACCGCGGCTCAGACAGTCAATTCCGCGCTGGCTTTAACACGCCGGAGAACAAGTTCAATATAGGCCTCTCCAACCGCAAGGTCGCCAAGAACGTGGGCTTTGCCGTGAACTACCGCTGGCAGGAAGATTTTCTCTGGCAGTCGGACTTCGGCGAGTGGACCGTGCCTGAATATGGCGTACTTGATGCGCAAGTCAGCTATAAGGTCACCTCACTAAAGACGATGGTGAAACTCGGCGGCACTAACCTGTTTGGCGGTGACTACCGTACCAACCTCGGTGGACCCTTCGTAGGTCAAACCTATTACCTATCGCTGACCTTTGATGAATTCCTTCGTTAATGCTCCAAGCCATGAAAACCTTAACACGACATATCCTCCTCCTCTTCTCGCTCTTTGTCATATCGTGCGAGCAGGAACTCGAAGTCTTTTCCAACGATCCCTGCGCGGGCAATGATCCGAGTATTATTTGTCCGCCGGCTCCCATAGATGATTGTCCCGACGACGCATCCGCGGGTTCTCTCGACCTGACCAAGTTTGTTGCCATCGGCAACTCGCTCGGGGCCGGATACCAGGCCGGCGCGCTGTTCACTGAAGGACAAAACAACTCCCTGCCCCGCATCCTGGCGACGCAGTTTGCTTGTGCGGGCGGCAGCCCTACCTTCAACCAGCCCGATATCGAATCGGTAAATGGTTTCAACTCCACGTTTTCTGATGTGTCGCAAGGCATCGTCCTCGGACGGCTCGTCCTCTTTACACCGCCGGGCGGTGAAACCCTCCCCACACCGGCGGGCACACCGGGAGTACCTTCACCGTACAACACCGCCGACATACCCGGACCCTACAACGGCGATAAGGCCCAACTCAACAACTTCAGTGTACCGGGTATCCTTTTGGGGCAGGCGCTGACTCCATTTACCGGTGGACCTATGGGCAACCCCGCGTTCAACCCCTACTATGCACGCTTCGCCAGTGATCCCGGAACCTCTACGATCCTCGGTGACGCCATCGCCGCGCAAGGAACATTTTACCTGTTCTCTTTAGGGATGAACGACGTACTTGGCTATGCGATCAGTGGCGCTACGAACGAAGATATATTCACTAGCGCGGAGAACTTTGCCACGCAGTACGCCGGCGCTTTCGGGACGCTCCTCGGTGCGCTTCCGGAGGCCAAAGGTGTGGTAACCAACATTCCCGATCCCCTGCTGCTGCCCTATTTCAATATGATCGCCTGGAATCAGGTGGAAGTTGACGAGGCTACCGCCGCCATGCTTAATGAAGGCTTCGCGGGCTTTAATGCCGCGCTCGATGGACTCGTGGCTAACGCTCTGCTTTCGGCAGAAGACGCCGCCGTCCGTAAGGTCGCCTATGCGGCAAACGAGAAGAATCCCATCCTGATCGTCGACGAGGATCTGGAAGACCTGGGACCCAAATTTGACATCCTGCAGACCGCTGGAGCCATCACACCAGAACAGCGTGCTGCGCTGGGCATGTATCAACAGAGCCGCCCCATGGTACCGGGTGAACACGTCGTCCTTCCGGCCGCCCTGGTATTGGGTAAACCTGCTGTCCCGAACAACCCTGCTTCAATTTATGGTGTAGTGGTGCCGGCAGGTGATGAGTATATTGTCACCAGCCTCGAGGCGGAAGTCATCAGGGAGCGTATCGCGGCCTTCAACCAGACGATCAGCACGGCTGTCGCGGGCAGCAACGACCGCTATGTACTTGCCGACGTTCATGGCAAACTGATGGCGCTTGCCACCACTGGCATTGACTTTTCCGGTGGTGTGGTATTGGCGCCTACACTGGAGCCCCCCGCGGGTGTGTTCTCAGAAGACGGCGTTCATCCCAACAATCGGGGCTACGCCTACCTGGCCAATTTCGTTATCGATGCGATAAACGAGGCTTTTGGCGCAACTATACCGCACGCGAATGTAGGTGAATATGGAGGGACGGGACTTCCTTTGAGCATCCAATGAATAGAGGCAGAGGCAGAAGCAGAGGCAGTTGCAGAGGCAGAGGCAATTGCAACTGCGTCTGCATCTGCGTCTACTCAGTTGGGTAGCCGGCGGCTTTCCACGCCTTGATGCCGCCGTCGACGGAGTAAACAGAGTCGAAGCCCATGTCGATCATGATTTTCGCTGCCTTGGCACTGCGTACGCCTGTACCGCAGTAGAGATAATAGGTAGCGGACTTATCCAGGTCTTTCACCCGCTTTTTAAAATTGCGTGAATCGACATCGATATTTCGGGCGCCTTTAATGTGTTCTTCCTTGACTTCCTTTGGCGTTCGCACGTCGATAAGGACGATGCCGTCCGCATTTTCCGTTTTCTTCTTTACATCTTCTACGGAGACCTCCGGCTGCGCCATCACGGTAGCGGCCGCCAGGATCAGGGCGAGGGAAAAAAGGAATCGTATAGCCATTGTTGTAAGTTTTTCAGGTTAAGGTGATACGCGACTTTACACATATCCTGCCAGCTTGTAAGCTACAAACCCGGTCCATTCACGGAGCAGTCGCTGCCAGTTGTCCAGCGCCCCGATCTTTGGAATGAACAAAACATCCGGCGTAAAGGTGCGGGGGTGGACAAAGCTGTCCGTAGCAAAGGTATCCATTTCCAGACCGACTTTACGGAAGCATGCATACGATCTGGGTATGTGAAAGGCCGACGTTATCAGCAGACATCGTGAGGGATCCTGGTTCAGTTGCGTCAGGATGCGTTCCACCTCCAGGGCGGACTCCCGGGTGTTGCGCGAGTTACTCTCTGATATAATGTCGTGTTCGGGAACGCCCATCATGACCATCGCCGCTTTGACATCATCCGCTTCGCGTTCCCCGATGTCGAGCAGCCGGCCGCTGCCGCCGGTCACGAGGATGCGCCGTATTTTACCGAGTTTGTATAACTGCACGGTGTGCGTTACCCTTTCGGCGCCCCTCTGGAAATAGACGCGGTCGCGAGGCTGCAAGCCGGCCCGCGTAACGCCGGTGAGCACGATCCCCCAGTCGTACGTTGTCGTTATTGAATCATAAGGCGTGGGAGCCGGTTCCCAGGCCTTCATCACCTCGTTTGAAATGAAGTCGTTTGAGAAAAACAGCAGCAGGCAGAGGCCGGCAATAAACGTCAGCCGCTTCCACTTTGTCGCGCGGAGCACGGCCGACACCAGGAAAAGAATTGTGATGATAACAAGCGGTTGGACAAGGTAGTTCAGCGTCTTGGACAGGATGAAAAACATCAGAAAATGATAAAGAGAATCAGCAACGTGATGGCGATGGCAATAAGTGCGATAACATCCTTATGCAGTTTCAGTTTCATAACTGGCCGGAATGAAAAGGGCCGGAGAATATATCCCGGCCCACGCTTCACAAAATCGTTTCACAGTTACCCTGTGATCCGGTTGCGCATCCGCTCTACGATCGTCGTAATCTCGGCCAGGTTAGCGTCGGAAAGGACGAGGTCGGCACGGTTGTTCCGGATTTGCTCCTCGATGTTAATGTTGTTGTACACCTCTTCAAGTTGTTGGAGGTCGGATGCAAGGGCTGCGATCTCTTCGGTTTGGTCCACCGAGCCCAGCATCTGCCGGACTTCAGATACCGACTGTTGCTGATCGAGGATGTTACGAATAATGGGTGTCAGCACCAGGTTACGCGAGTCGTTCGGCAGAATGTCTTTTGGGTACGACTTCACCAGACCCGTTGAGATATAGAGGCCTTCGATGAAGCTTCCTGCTACCACCTGCGCGGCAAGCTCCTTCCGGTTGTCGTTCTTCAGAAACGTCTCGGTCTTCTCCATAGTGGAATTGAGCAACGTTGCCAGCGAATCCTTGTTTGAGATGTTCGCTTCAAAACGTTGCACCAGCGACGCGTCGAATGTGCCGATAATGTTGAGGTTGTCTGCCAGTTTCTTGCAGGTGTTCATATACTCGACGGCCTCCTGGGTCTTCTCGTACGAACTCAGGTATCCGATGTCGGTAGCATAGACGCCCAGGTTGAGGGCAGTCTTGTCACTGCGTCCGAGATAGCTGTCGGCACGGGAGGTTGGGCTGAGAAGACTCGCGTTGTAATCAGCACCGGTTTGTTGCAGGATGTATGGTATTTCAGCCGGGTCAGGAATGTTGTAGACGAGGTCTTCGATCTGACTCTTCAGGCTTTCCTGGGCTTGGGAGAATTCATCGGACTCCTTCTCTTTATCGCTGGCGGACTTACCGCAGCCCAGCAGGAAAACCACCGCCGAAGCGGCAAACAGGATGCAGAAATAGCGGGTTAATTTCATCGTATGAATGGATTTTAAAGGGTTCAGGTAAGGCGAATGATAAGGCGGCAACAGCCGTTTTTTCAGCCTCCAATTTTACTACATTTTTTATTCGAATAAAAAGAGCGTTTGTAAAATTTAGGCCATTTTTTAGGGATTACGGGCAACTTTCAGTAAGTTTCGTCAGAGCAAGAACCGGTGTAACCAAGCGGATTATTATGGTGTCGAAAGCAGTTCTTATCGACGATAGCGATATCGACCTGTTCATACAAAGAAGATTCCTCGAGGTCTATAAATTTTCAGAAGAGCTGGTCCTGTATCGGTCGGCAGAAGAAGCGCTAAACTGGCTCCGCATGCTTAACGGGGAAGCGCCGCCTGACATCATCTTCCTCGACCTCAACATGCCCGACATCGATGGATTTTCTTTCCTTGAAAACTTCGACGAGCTTCCCGAAAACATCCGGTCCAGATCCAAGATCGTTGTACTGACCAGCTCTAATAACAAGAAAGACAAGGAGCTGGCCTTCCTGAACCAGAACGTTATCCAATTTATTACCAAGCCCCTGAAACAGGCGGATATCGAAGAACTAAAGAAGAAAATCAGCGCATCCTGACGGTCTTCCCTCCTCCCGCACACCGTCCATTCCCCAACTAAACACAGACCCTGACTATTAACACGACGGGATTTGCCACCATTTGTTATTTTTGGGGCTTTAAAATCCTGTTTCATGCCCGATTACAGCAAGGACGAGATACGACGCATTGAGCAAAAATGGCAACGTGAGTGGGAACAGCGTCGCGTCTATGAGGTACAAAACGATCCCTCCCGGCCAAAGTATTATGTACTCGACATGTTCCCCTACCCTTCCGGATCCGGTCTCCACGTAGGCCATCCGCTGGGTTACATTGCCTCTGATATCGTTGCGCGTTATAAGCGGCTTAAGGGCTTTAACGTCCTTCACCCCATGGGCTTCGATGCGTTCGGTCTGCCCGCCGAACAATACGCCATTCAAACAGGTCAACACCCGGCCATCACCACGGCCCGCAACATAGAGACCTACAAACGGCAACTCAAACAGATCGGCTTTTCGTACGACTGGAACCGGGAGGTCCAGACCTGCGATCCCTCTTACTACAAATGGACGCAATGGATTTTCATGCAGCTGTTCAACGCGTGGTACAACCGCCAGGAAGGGGATGGAAAAGCCGAACCTATCGAGACGTTGATCCGTGAATTCGAACAGCACGGCAACACCCGGGTTGACGCCGCCTGCGATGACGACACGCCCACGGTGACGAGCGAAGAATGGAACGCATTGGACGCGGCCGGTAAGGAAGAACTCTTGCAAAAGTATCGCATCGCCTATCAATCGGAAACCGTAGTCAACTGGTGTGCCGCCCTGGGCACTGTCCTCTCCAACGACGAGGTGAAAGACGGCGTAAGTGAACGCGGGGGCTTTCCCGTCGAACGGATCAAGATGCTGCAATGGAGCATGCGGATATCGGCATACGCGGAACGGCTGCTGAAAGGCCTCGACACAATCGACTGGCCGGAGAATGTTAAGGAAATGCAGCGCAACTGGATCGGACGATCGACGGGTTGTGAGCTCGACTTTGCGATCGACGGCGTCGAAGGCCAATCCATACGCGTGTTCACCACACGCATCGACACCATCTATGGCGTAACGTTTATGGTGCTTGCGCCGGAGCACGACCTGGTCGCCTCCCTGACCACACCCGATCGCAAGGACGAAGTGATGGAATACGTCGAGCTCGCGAAAAACAGAACCGAACGCGAGCGCATGAGTGAAGTCAAACGCATCAGCGGCGTCTTTACCGGAGCCTACTGCGTTAACCCTTTCAACGACGCCCGTATTCCGATATGGATCGCTGACTATGTCCTCGCCGGATACGGTACCGGCGCGGTAATGGCAGTACCATCGAGCGACACGCGGGATTATGCATTCGCAAAACATTTCGACCTGCCGATCGTCGACGTGCTGGAAGGTCCCACAGCAGACATCACCAAGCCCGACTTCAACCCTAAGTCCGGCACAATGATCCATTCCGACTTCCTGAACGGACTTCCCTGGGAGGAAGCGATTGAAAAAGCCGCCGACAAGGTGGAGGCGATGGGTATCGGTCGCCGCAAGATCAACTACCGCATGCGCGACGCCATCTTCGGCCGACAACGATATTGGGGAGAGCCTTTTCCGGTATACTACCGGGACAACATACCCCATCTGGTCGATATCGCTGACTTGCCCGTTACGCTGCCCGAAATCGACGAATACAAACCGACAGAAAGCGGTGAACCGCCCCTTGCAAGGGCGCGTGATTGGAAATACCGGCCCGGTGACGGGGAGGCCTATCCCTTCGAACACACCACCATGCCCGGCTGGGCAGGCTCCAGCTGGTACTGGTACCGATATATGGATCCGCATAACGACAAAGCGTTTTGCAGTAAGGAAGCTGAGTCGTACTGGCAAGATGTCGACTTGTATATCGGCGGTTCTGAACACGCAACGGGCCACCTTCTCTACTCACGTTTCTGGAACAAGGCCCTCAAAGACCTGGGATACGTGGCCGCAGAGGAGCCGTTTAAAAAGATGATCAACCAGGGCCACATTCAGGGCATCTCACGGTTAGCCTACCGGCTTCGGTTGACGCCGGCGCTGGATCAGGAAGTATTCATCAGCAGTGATGTGGTGGAACGGCTGAAGAAAACGGGCGATGTCTCGCAGGTGGTTTCCCTGCTTCGCGACAACGGCATAGCTGTCGATGAATCGCTCGTTACGAGCGCAGAATATACGCCACTGCACGTCGACGTAGCATTTGTCGAAAACGACATACTGGACATTTCGGCATTCCGGGAATGGCGGCCCGAGTTGAAGTCAGCAACGCTCATCACCAACGACCAGGGCGAATTCAAGTGCCACGCCGAAGTGGAGAAAATGTCGAAGTCGAAACATAACGTCGTCAATCCCGACGACATTGTTGCCAAATACGGCGCCGACACGCTGCGTATGTATGAGATGTTCCTGGGGCCGCTCGAGGTATCCAAACCCTGGAATACACACGGCATCGATGGTGTATATAAATTCCTTCGCAAATTCTGGAATCTGTTTCACAGCGAAAAAGGGGAATTCCAGGTGAGCGATGCGCCGGCAACACCTGAGGAACTCCGAATACTGCATAAGACGATCCGAAAAATAGCTGACGACATCGACCGGTTCTCGTTCAATACGTCGGTCAGTGAATTCATGATCTGTGCAAACGAGCTCACCGCGCTGAAGTGCAACAAGCGCGCTGTGCTGGAACCGCTCACCATCGCATTAGCACCGTTCGCCCCCCATATCGCCGAAGAATTATGGGAGCTGTTGGGACACCGCGACACCATCCTGAACGCGAAGTACCCGGATTACGACGAGCAATATCTGACCGCCAATTCCTTTGAATACCCGGTTTCTATAAACGGAAAAGTACGCGCTCGCATCAATCTCGCCCTGGACATGCCCACGGATGATATCGAACGCACCGTGCTGGCCGATGCGACGATCCAGAAATGGACCCAGGGGAAAGCGCCCCGAAAGGTCATTATCGTCCCTGGAAAGATCATTAACGTCGTGATCTGACCATGAACAGAGGCAGAGGCAGAGGCAATCGGCATCCCAGCGTTTCAGTTTTTGACTGGACACTGCGCCTGCCTCTGCATCTGCATCTAAAATAACCCTGGTCGTCGCATTTTCACTATCTTAGTGACCCTTAATCAGAAAGACGATGGGTTATTCCAGGATAGTGGGCCTCGGGCATCATGTACCCGAGACGGTGATCACCAATGAATATCTCGCGTCCATTATGGACACGAACGACCAGTGGATCGTGGAGCGAACGGGAATCCACGAACGCAGGTTTATCGATCCCACCCAGGATACCGTCGCCAATATGGCTGCGAAAGCCACAAAAATGGCCCTTGAGCGTGCGGGGCTCACGCCAGGGGATATCGACCTCATCGTCTTTGCGACCATCACACCGGATTACTTCTTTCCAGGCTCCGGCGTACTCCTGCAGCGCGAGCTGGGACTTGAAAGCATTCCCGCTATCGACATACGAAACGCATGCTCCGGATTCATCTACGCTCTGTCGGTCGCGGATCAGTTTATAAAGAACGGCACCTATAAGACCGCACTCGTGGTGGGTGCAGAAATACAGTCCACCGCCCTCGACATGACTACGCGCGGCCGAAGCACCGCCGTCATCTTTGGCGATGGTGCGGGTGTGGCCATACTGCAGCCTTCCGAAAAACCGGGTGTACTGTCGACGCATCTCCATTCAGATGGAAGATATGCCGAAGAGCTCTACGTACGCGATCCCGGCAGCAGCCGGCCTCAAAGCGAACGTCAGCCCGATCAGATCCTCGACACCTCCACTTACAAAGTGCACATGAACGGCAACCAGGTCTTCAAGCACGCGATCGTAAGGTTCACCGAAGTGATCCAGGAGGCACTTGACGCGAACGGCATGACCAAAGACGAAATAAGCCTGCTGGTTCCCCACCAGGCGAACCTGAGGATCAGCCAGTATATCCAGCAGAAGATGGGACTCTCCGATGAACAGGTATATAACAACATCATGCGGTATGGAAACACCACAGCCGCCTCAATTCCGATAGCCATGAGCGAGGCCTGGGCCGAGGGAAAAATCAAGGAAAATGACGTAATTTGCCTTGCCGCTTTCGGGAGTGGGTTCACCTGGGCATCCGCCCTGATTCGCTGGTAAATCAATACTATGAAGACGCCTACCTACAACCCGAGCCCGCTGGAAGTTCGCCTGGCGGATGCGCTGTTCACACTGAAGTCTGAAATTCAAAAACACCTTTCCGATAACAAGATCGTCGACGTTCGCTGCGAGACCAGCACGGAAAATCCGCTGGTACGCTTCCAGCTGGTCGACAACGATGGCGACCCGCACGAGATCGTCGTACGGATCATTCAGATACCCGACAAGTTCTGATGCCTTTATCTTGTACTATCTGCCATAACCCTACCCTATGTCGCTGCTGATCATCCTGGCGTGCATCGTATTGCTCGTCCTGCTTATCACCCGGTTCAAGTTCAATACCTTTCTCGCATTCCTTCTCGTTTCACTCCTGGCCGGATTGCTCCTGGGGATGCCGGTTACATCACTTACCGGTTCTATCCAGAAAGGTATGGGCGACCTCCTCGGATCGCTGGCTATCGTTATCGTAGCCGGGGCCATGCTCGGCAAGCTCGTGGCAGAAAGCGGAGCTGCACAGCAGATCACATCGGGGCTGATGAAGGTCTTCGGCACCCGCAACATCCAGTGGGCGCTGATGATCACCGGGTTTATCATCGGCATACCCCTGTTCTACAATGTGGGCTTTGTGCTTGTCATACCGCTGATCTTTTCTGCCGCCTACCGGTTTAATCTGCCGGTCGTTTACGTGGGGCTGCCCATGTTGGCCTCCCTCTCGGTAACACACGGCTTCCTTCCGCCGCACCCCTCGCCAACGGCGTTGGTGGGACAATTCAACGCCGATATGGGATTGACGCTCGTCTATGGCATCATCGTCGCCATACCCACCGTTATCCTGGCCGGTCCCTTGTTTGCCCGCACCCTGAAAAAAATACAGGCGTCGCCGCTGCAAACCTTTATGCCCGCCGACATCCCGGAAGAAAGTCTGCCGGCGTTAAGCAACAGCATCTTCTCTTCCCTGCTCCCGGTGGTCCTTCTCGCACTGACCACGCTCGCTGCGCCGCTCATTCCTGAATCCGGTACGTTCTCCAACGTCGTCCGGTTCTTCAGCGAGCCTGACATCGTAATGCTCGTCTCACTCCTTTTTGCCACGTATACCCTGGGCATCCGCTCGGGTATGAGTATGGCTCGGATTACGTCCATTTACGGCGAAGCGGTGAAAGACATCTCACTCATCCTCCTTATCATCGCCGGCGCCGGTGCGCTGAAGCAGATAATGGTCGACAGCGGTGTGAGCACGGAAATCGCCGGGCTATTGCAAGATCTCGATATGGATCCGCTGGTCCTGGGTTGGCTGATCGCGGCCACCATCCGTGTGTGTATGGGGTCGGCTACGGTCTCGGGCCTTACCGCCGCAGGTATTGTCGCGCCGGCTATCGCGGGTCAGCCCGTCGACCCGAACCTCATGGTGCTTTCTATCGGTGCAGGAAGCCTCATGTTCTCGCATGTTAACGACAGTGGGTTCTGGATGTTCAAGGAATATTTCAACCTGAGCATAATGGACACCATCAAGTCGTGGTCGATTATGGAGAGCATTGTCGCTATCGCTGGGCTGGCATTCGTTCTGATCCTGGATATGTTTGTGTGACGATCTACGAGCCGACAGGGCTGAGGCGTTATCGCCCTGCGCCTTCCAACACAATGCGCTCCACCTTTTCATAGCCGAAAAGTTCGTCGAGGCTCACTTCCTTCACTTCGCCGTATTTTCTCAGGTCGTTGAAGTTGAGCCTGTCGCGGTTGCCAAGCACCATGATATTATAATCCTTGCCCTTCACGTACTTCTCCTGGAATTGCCTCACCTCTTCCAGTCCCAGCGTGGGCACGTTCTTGTAGACATCTTGCCGAAGGTCGTAGTCCAGGCCACGCTTCTTCGCATTCAGATAGCTGAAGAGGACAGATGTCCGAACCACGCGCTCGCTTTCGATCTGGCTCAGGACCGACTTGCGGGCCGCTTCCAGCGTACTCTCCGACTGGGGCATGTCGTTGATAATCTTAAGCAGCGCTGCCATGGACTCCGCCTGCTTGTCGGCCTGCGTTCCTACATAAGCCAATATCCGGTCGTGATCTCCCGCTTTCCAGGGTTGTATGTAGTTTGCGGACACCGCATAAGCGAGGCCCTGGGCTTCACGGATCTCCTGGAAGACGATCGACGACATGTTTCCTCCGAAGTATTCATTATATAACGACGAGGTAGGCGCAAGCGACGGGTCGAATACCGGCCCCTTTGCGTGCATTATGATCTCTGCCTGCACCATGTCATAGTCGGTCCAGAACACTGCCGGCTTTGTAATATCCTGCATCGGAAACTCTACAGGCTCCGGCGCAGGCAGGAGCCGCTCGGGAAGCACATGACGCTCGTTAAGATGCGCGAGCAGTTCGCTTTCACTTTCCGGTCCGTAGTACAACACCTTGTGTTCGGTGGCGGTAATGCTTCTGATGATCGGCAACAGGTCGTCCGGCTTGAGGGCACGCAGCTCACTATTGCTCAGGACATTCGTGAACGGTGATTTGGGTCCGTACATGCCATAGTTCAGCAGCGCCGAATACAGGATGGTATACTTATTCTTCTTGTTATCTTCCCGGCTCTTCAGCAAGCCATCGATCATGTTGGCCAGCGCTTCCTCATCCCCACGGGGATTGTTGAGCAACTGTTCGAACAGCGTCATGGCGGGCGTCATGTTTTCGGCCAGGCCGCTGAGCATCACGTACGTCTGCTCAGGTGAAACGAAGACGTTAAAGGTGCAACCCAGCCTGTACAGTTCCTTGCGAAACTCTTCCGCTGAAAGGCTGTCCGTACCGAGGTATTCGAGATACTGCACAGCCACCTCCCGGCGCGGGTCGTTATTGGTGCCGCTTTCCGTGAGATAGTACAGATTAAACAATTCGTTCTCTTCGTTCTTCTTGTAGAGTACTTCAATGCCCTTATCCATCTGTAGTTTGCTTAGGTCTTTTTCGTAGTCGAGAAAGACGGGCTTGATGGGCTCAGGTTCGTTAGCGAGAAGTTGTTCATGGAACGGGGACCGATCCTCGCGGTTCAGGGTTACTTTTGTAATCTCAGGTTTGTCGACCTGCTGGGCATTGGGGTCCTTGCCCGTCCGCTTGAACACGACTACATAATTCTCACCGTAATATTCGTTGGCAAAACGCACGAGCTCTTCGCGCGTTATCTTTCGCATGTCGTCAACTTCCCTGACCATGTTGACCCACGGCACATCGTTGGCAAACGCCATGACCATCTGGTTCGCACGTGCGGAGTTGCTTTGTTGTTGCTGGATGGCATTCTTCCTGAAATCGTTGATGACGGCCTCCAGCAGCCAATCGTCAAACTCACCTTTCTTTATAAAGTCGATTTGCTCGAGGATGAGGTCGCGAACTTCCTCGAGGCTCTGCCCTTCACGTGGCGTTCCCTGGAATATGTGGACGCTATAGTCTTCCATGGCATCCACGAAGCTGGACGCATCAAGTACACGCTGCTTTTGTTTGAGATTAATGTCGATCAATCCGGCCTCGCTGTTGGAAAGCAACATGTCAATGAGTTTTAGCTTGCGATGGTCTTCGCTCATGAAGCCGTCAAAGCGGAACCCCATATAGATCCATTCCTCGAAGGGGCCGACCACTTCTTTTGCTACCGGCTGTTCTAAAGGCGCCTCTTCCGGCCAATGGGGACGCGACAGGTCCGGGTTAGGCTCCCAGTCGCCAAAATACTTGTCGATTAACGCGATCGTTTGGTCATAGTCGAGATCACCGCTAAGACACAGCGCGATGTTATTGGGTACATAGTATTTCCTGAAATACTCGCGTATTGCTGTGATCGAAGGATTCTTGAGATGGTCTATCGTTCCGATCACCGTTTGGGTGCCATAGGGGTGTCCGCTGAACATGCTGGAATAGAGCGTCTCGTATGATTTCCAGTAGTCGTTGTCGAGCGTCCGGTTCTTTTCTTCATAGACGGCTTCGAGTTCTGTATGAAACAGGCGGTTGACGATCATGCGGAATCGGTTGGATTCGATGCGCAGCCAGTTCTCAACCTGGTTGGCAGGAATGTCGTTAATGTATACGGTCCGGTCTTCTGTGGTGTATGCGTTCGTTCCCCGCGCGCCGAGTGCGCTCACCATTCGATCGTATTCGTTGGGGATTGCAAAGCGTGACGCCTCATTGGAAACCTGGTCGATAAGGCGATAGTACGCCTTTCGTTCGCCGGGGTCGGTGAGCGTTCGATAATGCTGGAACATGGATTCGATGCTATCGAGCAGTACCCGTTCCTTTTCCCAGTCGAGTGTTCCGAATTCCGACGTCCCCTTGAACATCATGTGCTCGAGATAGTGAGCAAGCCCTGTGTTATCGGCGGGGTCGTTCTTGCCACCGGCGCGCACTGCGATGGAGGTTTGTATGCGGGGTGCAATCTTGTAGTCGCTCAGGTAGACCTTCAGGCCGTTCTTCAGGGTGTACACGCGAACACCCAACGGGTCATTGGTGACATACTCATACGAGTAGCCGTTGCTCTCTGCAGTTCTGGTTTCGTAGGAAGATTCAGGCTTCCCGCATCCGACCAGCAGGAGCAAAAAGAAAGCGGCAAAAAGGGTTTTATGATGCATAGAAGGAAGTGTTTATCACCTAATTACGCCAAAAATCGCCAAAATATTGCACACTGTATATTCCGGCTACCGCACAGCCGGATTTCGTAACGGAATGCTGGCAAAAATCGGGTATCTTGTGGAGATTTACCGAAATCCGTGCAGAACAGCGGGATCGGGAATGATATGAAAAAGCGGATTACAGCATTGTGCATCGTAGCGGGTCTCCTGGTAGTGCTCGCCTTCTCGGATCCTTCCGACCGGTATTTCCAGATCGCCCGTAACCTCGACATTTTCGCTACACTCTTCCGTGAGGTGAATGCCCTCTATGTTGACGACGTTAATCCGAATACGCTGATCCGGAGCGGCATCGATGCAATGCTGGAATCGCTGGATCCTTACACCAACTATATCCCTGAAGACGAGGTAGAAGATTTCCGTACGATGAACACCGGACAGTACGGTGGCATCGGCGCTGTCACCCGCGACATCGGCAACCGAACCGTAGTCTCGATGATTATGGAAGGGTTCGCGGCCCAGCAAGGGGGTTTGAAAATCGGCGACGAGATTGTAAAGATCGACGACATCCCGCTAAGTCAGCTGACCCGCGAAGAAGCCTCCCAACTGATGAAAGGCCAGGTGGGCACGCCGTTGAACCTTAGTGTAAAGCGATTTGGTGAAAAGGACCTCATAGACCTTAGCTTTCAAAGAGAGAAGGTCAAGGTGAGCAATGTTCCGCACTACGATATGGTGGCAGCGGACGTCGGCTATATTCAGCTCTCGGACTTCACGCCGGACGCCAGCAAGGAAGTCAAAGCAGCGCTGATCGAACTAAAAGAAAAGGGCGCTAAGTCGGTCATCCTCGACCTTCGGGGCAACCCGGGCGGATTGCTGATGGAAGCCGTGAACGTTACCAACATCTTCATTCCGAAGGGACAAAAAGTCGTCAGCACAAAAGGAAAGATCCCGGAGAACAACCTGAGCTATGAAACGCTGAATCCGGCCGTTGACGCTCAACTCCCCCTGGCCATCCTCATAAACCGTGGGAGCGCGTCCGCATCAGAGATTGTAGCAGGCACTATTCAGGATTATGACCGCGGGATAATTCTCGGTGAAAAGTCGTTCGGCAAAGGCCTGGTGCAAGTAAGCCGTCAACTCTCATACAATTCACAGCTGAAGGTAACCACCGCAAAATACTATACACCTACGGGCCGGTGTATACAAGTTCTCGATTACACCCATCGCCGTGAAGATGGTAGCGTGGGTGCGATCCCCGACTCGCTGAAAGTCGAGTTCAAGACAACGAACGGACGAACCGTGTACGACGGCGGGGGGATAGATCCGGACATCGCTACCAGTAATATAGAACTTTTGCCGCTTGCTGAAGCGCTCTCTGAGCAAGGGCATATTTTCGATTACGCGAATGAATATGCCTATCACCATCCCAACCTGCCGGATCCTTCAACGTTTACGCTAAGCGATTCGGAGTACCAGCACTTTGTAAACTGGATGAAGACCCGCTCGTACTCCTATGTTTCGATGATGGAGACCGAACTGCGCAAGCTGGAAAAAGACCTCACCAGGGAACGCTATTATGACGAGGTGAAGACCCAACTCGCGCAAATTCACAACGCCATTCAAAAGAACCGCGACAATGAGCTGATCCGCTACAAGGACCAGATCAAGATGTTGCTGGAGCAGGAGATCGCCGCACGTTATTTCCTGGAACGCGGCAGGGTCGAGGCCGGCATCAAGTACGACCAAGGTATCACCAAGGCCATCGAAATACTCCACAACACGCAGCTGTACAACAAGATCCTCAATGTCAGCCAGTAGGCAGCAGGTCGCACCTGACCTAAAGACCCCGGTGGCCTCGGAGTGCTATCTGAGGAACAACAATTCTCTGTACTTCACGAGCGGCCAGTCTTCGTTATCGACCAGCAATTCCAGCTTGTCTACAGAATCGCGAATGACATCAAAGTAGCGTTCTTTAATACATTCGCTGTATTCGATCGCACGTTGTTTTGTGTCGGTGATCTTGTTGACGCGCTTGCGTTCATTGATCATCGCGGTGACATTCTTTTTGATGATCGCGATGTGTTTCGAAATTTCTTCTATGGTGGTGACGGCCGCGCTGTTGTCGATACCCAACCCCTTCAACCCATTGGCGTTCTCGATGAGTTTGCTCTGATAGGCGATGGCTGTGGGGATAATGTGGTTTATCGCGAGGTCGCCGATGACACGCGCCTCAATCTGAACGCGTTTGATGTAGCTTTCATACTTGATCTCCAGGCGGGCGAGCACTTCTTTCTTGGTGTAGATGCCGTGCCTTTCAAACAGCGCCAGCGACTTTTCCGAAGTGTAGCTTTGAATGGCAAGCGGCATGGTTGCGATGTTTGACAACCCCCGCTCTGCCGCTTCCTTTACCCAGGTCGCCGAATAGCCGTCCCCTTCGAAACGGATGTCGCGCGATTCCTTAATATAACGCCGAAGCACGTTGACGATGGCCAGCCGCTTTTCGGTTCCCTTTTCAATGCTGGCGGTGACCTCTGCATGCAGCGCCTCCAGTTGGTCGGCGACGATCAGGTTCAGTGCCGTCATGGGCGTAGCGCAGTTGTCGCTCGACCCCACGGCACGGAACTCGAACTTATTTCCTGTAAAGGCAAATGGAGACGTACGGTTTCTGTCGGTGTTGTCGAGGATGATCTCCGGGATGTGATCTATGCCCAACTTCATGTACATGTTGTCTCCTTTCTGAATGCGGACATTGCCCTTGCTTTCGAGCTCGTTAAGGATATTCGTCATCTGCGACCCGATAAAGACCGACATGATCGCCGGCGGCGCTTCTGCCCCACCCAGGCGATGATCGTTGCCCGGCGTGGCGATGCTTGCCCTGAGGAAGTCGGCGTGTTCGTGCACGGCTTTGATGGTGGTCACGAAAAAGGTGAGGAACATGAGGTTGTCGCGTGCGCTGCTGGTGGGCGCAAACAGGTTCACGCCCGTATCGGTGATGAGCGACCAGTTGTTATGCTTGCCGCTTCCGTTTACGCCTTCAAATGGCTTTTCGTGGAACAGCACGCGAAGGGCATGACGCTCGGCCACCCGCTGCATGAGATCCATCATGAGTTGGTTGTGGTCGTTGGCGACGTTGCAACTTTCAAAGACGGGGGCCACCTCAAATTGTGATGGCGCCACTTCATTGTGTCGGGTGCGAACCGGTATACCAAGTCTCCAGGCTTCGATTTCGAAGTCGCGGAGAAACTCGTATATACGTTGTGGTATGGAACCGAAGTAGTGATCCTCTAACTGCTGGCCTCTTGCCGGCGAATGGCCGAAGACCGTACGGCCGGCCATAACCAGGTCGGGCCGGGCCATGAACAGCGCCTGGTCAACGACAAAAAATTCCTGTTCACATCCCAGCGAAGCGCTGACGTGCTGAATATCGCGGTCGAACAAATTGCACACTTTGGTGGCCGCCACGTCGATAGCCTTCAGGGCTTTGAAGAGCGGTCCTTTCGTATCCAGTGGTTCGCCGGTGTAGGAAACGAATATAGTGGGGATGCACAGCGTCTTGCGGTAGAGGAACATGGGTGATGACGGATCCCAGGCTGTATAGCCGCGCGCTTCGAAGGTACTTCTGATACCGCCGCTGGGAAACGAGGAGGCATCGGGTTCCTGCTGTACCAGCTCGCTACCTTTAAACTTTTCTATTCCGGCAGTACCGTCGAAAAAGCTGTCGTGCTTTTCGGCCGTTCCGCCGGTCAGCGGTTGGAACCAATGCGTGAAATGGGTGGCGCCTTTGCTAATGGCCCACGATTTCACCGCAATGGCCACGGCATCGGCAGTGGTTTCGTCGATTTTCTCGCCTTTCATGATGGCATGGCTTACCTTGCCGAACACGGCGGGCGAAAGTGTGGCCCGCATCTGCTTGATGTCGAAGACATTCTCGCTGAAAAAATCGGAAACGCTATTGGACGGCAGCTGTGCAGGAATCGGCTCGCGCGAATTCAGGATCTCCAGCGCCTTAAATCTCAGGTACGCCATAGGTTAACATTTGGGCCCCTAAAAGTAACCGCGCGGAGTGAAATTAGGAAATGGACCTGGCTCGAGAACGGCTCAGAGGGAACCAAAACGGGCCGGGCGCATCAGTAGGATTTCTTGACGGAGCCACCGGTACTGGAATCGGTGCGGCTCTTGGTGGGGTTGCCCCGGTATCGGATGTTGGCGGCGGTGCTTGCCCGGGCGTTGAGTTCTTTGACGACATGCACTTTGGCCGAGCCCGCGGTGCTGGCCTCCACCGAAAGAACGTCCACCTGGAGATCGTAAGCGTCGATTTCGCCTGCGCTGCTGACTGAAAAATCAGCCTTTCCGGCCTTGCCTTCCAGCTCGACATCCCCCGCACTCGAGACGCGGACCTGCAGGTCGTTAACCTCGATGTCGATTTCAACCGATGCCGCGCTGGCGCATTCAATCTCGAGATTCCGTGCTCGCAGTACGCCATCGCTATACACGTTCGCTGCGGAGCTGGTAGAAATCCGATCGATGTCGCGGTAGGTTACAAACACGCGCGCGTTGACATTCCGGCGAAACCGGCCTTCGCGTACGTGTATCCTCAGGTAGTCGCCGGAGACTTCGGTGACGATGTGCGACAATTCGGTGTTGCCCCCTACTTCCACCCGCACCGCCTCCCGGTCGCCCTTTTTCAAATACACGTCTACGCCCTCGGCCGCCCGAATTCCCCTAAACGATCCCACCTCACGAACTTCACTTTGCTGACCGTACGCAGCAAACACCAGCATGAAAAAAACAAGGGTAACGAGAACTCGATTCATGGCTCTGAACTTTGTGCTATAGACGCGCGCTAAAGGTAAGGGTTGCATTTCGATGGATACATCGCCTGGAATTCTGACGATGTACCAAATAGGTGCATTTTTCAATAATTTGAAGGCTTATTTTTCCCAAATTTAGACCCTAATAAACCGCTATTGTATGATCTTCGACAAGAAAGCAGAGCTGAATGTACTGATAAACCTTGCCGCCAGCGACAAGAATGTCGCCGCACGGGAAGCCAAGCTTATTCACCTCATCGGGAAGGCAAACGGGATCCCTAAAGAAGAGATCGATGCGATGCTGGAAAAGCCGTCGCCTATTTCCGGCGTAAATTCGCTTACCCCTGATGAAAAGTTCGAACATCTCTACTACCTGATCCAACTCATGAAGATGGACGGTCAGGTTTTCCGCAGTGAAATTATCTTTTGCGAGCAGATCGCGGAACGCCTCGGATACAAGAAAGGCGTAGTCGGCGAACTCTCGCAACACATCTACAGCGATCCGTCTATTACCGCCGATCGCGACATGCTGAAGAAGAAAGCAGAAAAATATTTGCGCTCCGAAGAGTAATTCAACAACCGCGAATAATTCGGTTTTTTGATTGCCTGTGATACAGGTATAAATCTTTAGTGCGCTTCGTACTCCACCCTGCCTCCGACAATCGTCATCACAACGTGCGTGTTGAGTATTGAATCCTCCGGTACCGTCATGATGTCGCGTGAAAATACGGTGAAGTCGGCCAGTTTACCCGGCTCAATCGAACCTTTCACGTCTTCTTCAAAAGCTGCATAGGCGGCGTCGAGTGTGTACGAACGCAACGCCTGTTCGCGGGTCATCTTCTGATCTGGTTCATATCCTCCGGCAGGTTCACCTTCCAGCGTTCTGCGCGTCACCGCCGCGTAAAAGCATGCGATAGGATTGATGGGCTCTACAGGCGTGTCAGTGCCGTTAGCTATGCGCGCGCCCGACTGCAACAATTTCTGCCAAACATAGGCGCCTTCTGCAATCCGCTCCGCTCCCAGCCGATCGATCGCCCAGGGTCTGTCTGACGACATGTGGATAGACTGCATGGCCGCAATAACACCTAGCTTTCCAAACCGCGGGATATCGTCCGCATCCAGGTGTTGCGCATGTTCAATACGAAAACGCAGATGCCCGGAGGAATCCATTTCGTGAAACACCTTTTCATATTGATTCAGCACCTCGCGGTTAGCGAGGTCGCCGATAGCGTGAGTACATAACTGAAATCCCTGTGCCGCGGCGATGCGTGCGGTCTTGTATACAGTGTCCATCGACAGCGTTTCATGGCCCACATGACCGGGCCGATCGGTGTACGGCTCGAGCAGCCAGGCGCCGCGCGAGCCCAACGCTCCGTCGGCGGTCAGTTTTACAGCGCGCACCGTCAGCCGGTGTTCCGGATCGATGCGCGGTCCGCGATTCATCCAGCGATAGAACATGTCGCGGTTGCCTCCGTTAATCATCACGTATAACCGAACGCCCAGTTTGCCGGACGAGAGAAAGGACTGGTACAACTCGATGTGCTGGTCATTCGCACCGGCATCGTGGAAGCTGGTGATGCCGTTGCGCAGGCAGGCGGCGAGCGCCAGTTCCAGCGCCTGTGCGTCACGTTCGCGCGTGCCTGCGGGTATGAACTTGGTGATCAGATCCATCCCGCGTTCGATGAACATACCCGTGGGGTGGTCTTCGTCATCGCGCACCACTTCGCCCTTGCCTTTCATCAGGTCGGCGGTGTTGGCAGGCGACAGGGCGTAGACACCTGAAAGGATCATGGCCTTATCGTTGGCCAGGCCGGCATGGCCGCTGGCGTGCTCAAGAAACACCGGGTTGTCGGGAGATACTTTGGAGATGCCGTTGTGGATGGGCAGACCTTTCACGCGGGGGAAGTCTTCCTTCCACTTGTCCTGATGCCATCCCCTTCCCACAATCCATTGCCCGGGTGCGGCCCGGTCGACCGCCTCCTCCACTTTCCGCACCATCTGATCGTAGGTCGTTACGGTGGAGAGGTCGAGGTTGAGTTCTTTGTACCCGGTCTCCATGAGATGCCCATGGCTTTCAATGAAACCCGGCGTCATGGTATTGCCCTCGAGTTCTATGATGCGCGTGTCTTTGCCGATGTAGCGGCGCAGGTCGTTATTTGACCCGGCGAATACGATGGTGTCGCCGCGGATGGCTATCGCTTCTACCACGGGATTTTTCGCGTCCATCGTATAAATGACGCCCCCGCGAATAACGAGAGGAGCCGGCTCGCGGCGCACCTGGCATGAGGCGAGCGCCAGGATTAAGAGCATACCGAGAATTCGCGGACCCATGTTTGAGCAATGTAAAAGGGACGCCGCGAAACCGCAAGGGATTCCGGCAGCCGTGTGTGGCATATAACGCAACTTTCGTTGGAGGGGGCCATCATTTTTTCATTATGACATGCAGGCTTGCGGTTTTTTGCGCGATTCAATACCTTTAGGCACCCTTCCGATTTTTTTGGCGTAACCTACAGTGCCGT
This sequence comes from Cyclobacteriaceae bacterium, assembly GCA_035304385.1. Classification (GTDB taxonomy): domain Bacteria; phylum Bacteroidota; class Bacteroidia; order Cytophagales; family Cyclobacteriaceae; genus ZC4RG29. The sequence goes on along the minus strand of DATGQD010000069.1, from coordinate 49,733 downwards.
GGCTCATTTTTTGGCATGTACCGGGCGGTATTTTGCTGTTTTTTTACTGTCCGTCCCCAGCTTTTCAGTTTCTGGTCAAACTACGAGAAGCCCATCGACAGCATCGAGTATCCCATACTTTCTTTCAACAAATTGGTCCAATTCGAGTGGGGTTTTTGCCGCTGGTGGCACATCAGCCGAGGTTAGCGGCAACACCGCTTTCTTTTCCAGCATTCTCCTTACCGGCGGATTTGCTTTACTATACCTGCTACGGATGTCATTGAGGGCATTGAGGTAACCGTCCGTCGACGGCGAAGCAACGGCAATAATGTGAGAGAGGAAAGCGTGGAGCTAACTAAGGATGGAGGAGCGTCCTATACGGACACTGACTATGAAGACCCGGACAACTGGTCAACATCTTTTACTACTGTGACCTACGGTGGTCCCGATGATCTTTGGGGCACGAACTGGACTCCTGATGAAATTAATAGTCCGAATTTTGGTGTCGGAATTTTAATTGGTGGATTAACCACCTTATTCCAATCCGTTGGAGGCAGCATTGACCACATTCAAATCACAGTCTACCATTCCAGTCTCGTTCCGATAACTTTGACACGCTTCGATGGCAAGCTCATGCCTGCGGGCACTGTGCAACTCACCTGGTCTACCGCGTCCGAGCTCAACAATGACCACTTCACCATAGAAAGATCGGCCGACGGCGAACAGTACGAAGCGCTTGCCGAAGTCGCTGGTAGTGGCACCACCAACACGGTCAAACATTACAGTTATGAAGATCGAATGCCGCTGTCGGGAAGAAGCTATTATCGTCTCTTGCAGACCGACTATGATGGAACGTCGACATACTCGCCAGTAGTGACAATAAATAACACCGTCCGCCAGGCGCTTGTACTTACCGTATTCCCCAATCCTTCAAACGGTACGTACGTGGGCATCCGGATTACCGGCCTGACGGGTGCGACGGAGATACCGGTAACGATATATGCGCCAGCAGGACGAATACTCGCCACGCGCACGCTTGTCAGCAACGGCGCGTCTACCCTAGAGGAACTTTGGTATCCCAATGCGCCGCTAAACTCCGGCATTTACATTGTGAGAGCGGGACCGTTGGTACAGGCCTTCCTGGTGCCCTAACCGTTGCCGGAGAACCGGGTTGCGCTACCATCCGCCGAGGCCAGGCGAGCTCCGCACTAAACTTTCATTACTTTGCAAAAAAACGCGACATGAAGCACCGTATCATCACGGTCGCCTTCCTGGCTTGCTTGTCTACCTCGACCCTCGCCCAGGATTTCGGCCTTTCGTTTTCTTACTTTCTTCCCAAAAACGGCTATTTCTCAACGCCGGTCAGCCCATTCTCCATCCGCGGCGTAGGCGTCGACCTCACCCGGTTTTTTGCCATAGAGACCGGCGCATCGTTGTATCGAATGTCAGGATTGAATATGAAAGACCTGCCCTTCGAATCGAAGTCGCCGTTGGTCGGGCCCAACTTCACTATTTTCATTCCCGCCGAGTTGGTTTTTCAACTGAAAGGACAGGTCGTCGACTTCGACATCAAAGGCGGTGGATTCTTCTTCTACGGATTCGACCAACGCATCAACTACGGCAATATGGACAAGGCGATCCGGGAGTATGAGGGATGGACTGTCGCCAACTCATCGTTCACATACGACAACAAACCCGGATTCGGGTACCACGGCGGCGTCGAACTCACCGTCTATGTTGCCAGCCAATTCGGAATTTCACTGGAGGTAAATTACCTGGTCGGTCATGCCGATTTCCCGCTCACAGGATCGTACGCCGGGGGCAACAACAGCATTGAAACGCGAAACGTAGAATTTCCCGATGCCAAGATCGACCTGACCGGGCTGGAAATCTCGCTTGGCGTTATCTTTACCTCCGGCGGCCAGCAGCCGGGTCCACGGCGAAGGCGGTAATCATTATCAACACAATCGTATTCATGATAACATCAACAGTACACTATCACGGTGAACTCAGGACAACCTGCACGCACGTGCGTTCTTCCTCGTCGATCGTAACCGACGCACCCGTCGACAATCATGGAAAAGGCGAAGCCTTCTCCCCCACCGATCTGCTGGCAACGTCTCTCGCAACTTGCATGCTCACCACAATGGGCATTCGGGCAGCGAAAGAAAACATTCCCTTTCCCGAGGCCAGTGCGGAAGTCACAAAAATTATGGGCTCGAATCCACGACGCGTGACCGGTGTTGTCGTCAAAGTAAACATGTCGGGACTAAGCCTTACCGACGAACAAAAACAAATCCTCGAAGACACCGCACTGAACTGCCCCGTCGCGAAGAGCTTACATCCGGAGATCAGGCAAGAGGTTGAGTTTGTGTATGATCTTTGATTTTCGATCTGTCGCCTAAAACGCAGCTCGGGGCGAAAGCAAGATGTCACCCTTGAAACGAAAGCTGTGACCGGTGCTACCAAATCACAAATCGAAAATCGCTGATCGCTAATCCCATACGCGTTTGTGTATTAGGAATACAGAAGTACCTGCCCGACCCGCCCACCGTCATTAGAATATCCCCCGTCTTTGCCTATACTTGTAGTTCATTTGGATAAGATGAAACAGGGCGAAAGCGAACGCATTGCAGAGGTGTCGGTGGCGGGGCAGCGGTTTGTGCTGTATCCGCAACGGGCTGCGTATTGGAGGGAAGAAGCGGCGCTGCTGTTGGCGGACCTGCACCTGGGCAAGGTGAGCCATTTTCGACGCGCAGGGATACCCGTGCCTCCGCGCGTGAACCGGGACACGCTCGATTCGCTCGTCGAATTGATCGCCGTCTCACGTGCGCAGCGCGTCATCTGCCTGGGTGACCTGTTTCACAGTCATTACAACGGCGAGTGGGAGGAGTTCGGCGAAGTGATTCGCCATTTTCCGGGAATAAAGTTCGAACTTGTGCTGGGAAACCACGACATCATGAGCCGTATTCAATATGAAAGAAAATCGCTTACGGTTCATGAAAAACTGAAGATCGGGCCGTTCCTGCTGACCCATCACCCGCGCGAAGCACATTCCGGTGACGACTACAACCTGGCCGGTCACGTGCATCCCGCGGTGCAACTCAGCGGAAAGGGCAGACAGGCGATGACGCTGCCTTGCTTTTACTTCGGATCCCGGCAAGGTTTTCTTCCCGCTTTCGGGGGTTTTACGGGCATCGCCCGCATAAGGCCGGAAAAGGATGGCCGCGTTTTTGTAATTGTTGCGGACAAGGTTATGCCGGTGGACTGACGAGCCCACGGCCACCCTCCTGCAATGAATAATAGAAGCTATGAAACATTTTTTGACGCTCCTGCTGACCTGGACCTTGTTCGCGGCAGGCGCGCAGGACACGACTCGAATCTCCCTGCTCTTTGCCGGCGACATCATGGGACACGACAGCCAGATCGCTTCGGCGTACGACCCGTCGACGAAACGATACGACTATATCCCATGCTTCGCCAACATGAGGCCTTATATCGAAACGGCCGATATCGCCATCGGAAATCTCGAAGTGACGCTGGCGGGCCCACCCTATAAAGGATATCCGCAGTTCAGCTCTCCCGATGAACTCGCCGTCGCCCTTCGCGAGACCGGCTTCGATGTGCTCGTCACCGCCAACAACCACTCCGTCGACCGCAGAAAGAAAGGCATCCTTCGCACTATCCGCGTACTGGACAGCCTCAATATCCCGCACACCGGAACGTTCGTCGATGAAGCGGCACGCGACAAGGAATATCCCCTCCTGCTCAACAAGAATGGCTTTACGCTCGCATTGCTCAACTACACGTACGGTACCAACGGCATACCTGTACCTGCTCCCGGTATGGTAAACCTGATCGACACCGCATTGATGCGGGCCGACATACTAAAGGCCAGACAGGTCAATCCCGATGCTATCATCGTCTTTATGCATTGGGGGAATGAATACGAAAGCCTTCCCACCCGGGGTCAACGCCAACTGGCCGACCACCTGTTCAAGCTTGGTGCAGACCTCGTGATCGGCTCACACCCGCACGTGCTGCAACCTATGGAATGGCGGAAAGATCAAAACAAACTCGTGGTATATTCGCTGGGCAACTTCGTATCAGGACAACGTAAACGCTACACCGACGGCGGCGCCATGGCGTATACTGAATTGGTGAAGATCAGGTACAGACCCGATAGCGTAGTCACCTCTATCGATTCCGCCGGTTACTTCTTACAATGGGTGTATCGAACCGAAGATGAGCGACGCGACTATTACATGGTTCCGGTACCGCTCGCGGAAAAGGAGCCTTCGACGCTCAAGGGAAGCGCTACATCGCAAAATGCATTTCGTCAGTTTGTAACCGATTCGCGATCGCTGTACGGTAAACACAATATCAACGTTCCGGAAATCGCACACACGCCACCTGATTCATCGCTACGTTATCGGATACACGTCGCCGTCGCCGAATCGCAAAGTGGCGCGTCCCTGCCCACACTGGACGACTATCATTTTTACGGCATTGAACCCCTCACCGACGACGCCGGCACAACCCACATCATCGGAAATTTCTATGACGCCGGCTACGCCGAACGGTTGTGCAGGAGATTAATCGAGGCCGGACACGAGGCAAGGGTAATGCCCTATGTCAATGGCGCAATGACCATCAGATAAAGACGCACGATCGTGCGCAACACATCATGCTATCCCACGGGAATCCGTGATCGGCCAACCGTCATCGGTAAACATGGGATAAACGTAATCGGTAAAAGGTGATAATCTAAGATTTGACACCGGGAGGCGTTGCATGCCACATCTCTTCAATTCCCGATATGACGGCCTACTGTACCTCAATCTGAACTTTGGCGCTGAGCTGCTGCGCAAGGTTAACCACATAATCTTCAAAATATTCCGGGTCGCGAAAGCCTTCGTCGCTCAGCTCCCAGCAGCCTACGGCATAGTATGTCACCGGCGACTGTTCGGAGATCTGGAGTTTTCCAAAAAACGTGTTCGAGAAAATACCTTCCGCAGGTGCCGCGCCGTTGCCCTGGTAAACGTCGCGTGGAAGGATGATGGCGAGGCCTAGCCACCATTCGCGATCGTACGTTTGCTGGTCGTGTGTGAGCAGCACAACGTAGCGATCGTTGACCATAATTTCCTTGAGTGGGTTACGTGTGTTGCTGTTGACGAGTCCCACCAAAAGCGTTTCATCTCCCTGCAGTCCCGAGACGTTCACCGTGTTTTGGTAAGCGTACATTCCCGGCCAGATGCTCACGCGTTCTTTCACCTGGTAGGTGCGATCAAAGGGTCTCCAGTTGAGATAGTTGAAATCCAGAATAGAGCGCACCGGTCCTTCCTGTACGATGTGGCAAGTCGACATCTCAACATTCGTGACGGTGTCGCCTGCGGCGGTGCCGATGCGCGAAACGCTGTCGCCGATCATCAGGTTAATGCCCCCGATGCCGACGGAGTTTCCGACAGCCAGAATATCGCGGCCCCATTCGGCCATCACGTGAAAGTTGTCTTCGACACCGCCCGTCGCGCTGATGCCGACATCTTCGGGTGTCATATACGACACTGTCTTTCCAAACAAGTCTTTTGAATTACGGCCGTCAAAATAGTGGCGAAATCCTACTCTGTCGTTTTCCCAGGAGGGGCCGTCCGTTTGGTAAGGCTGATAGCCAAGCCGCGCATGGATTTCGCTGGCGAGGAGCGTGTCGCTCGTGATCGGTCTTACGGGAAGGTCGCGGCCGTCGCGCTTGCCGAAGCGTATGCTTGTTCGCGCAGGGAAAGCGATGGAGTCTTGCGACCAGGATAGGGTCAGCGTGAGTGTACTTTGAGGCGCAAGATTGGCTACAAAGAAGAGTTCATCCCACGCGCCGTCTCCGTTCAGATCGTCCAGTTGCGCAGGGATCGTGTCGGCGTCGTTCATCACAATAGGAAACGCGTCACCGCGGGGCAGCCTGGGAAGGTCTCCGCGCGATATTCGGATCGGTTTATCGACGAGCGCAAGGTCTTCTGTATTGGTCAGCTTAATCTGAGTCTGTTTGTCAGAACACGCCCAAAATAAACTCAGGCAAAATAGAGCAAGCGTTCGATTCATGACAGGGGGTTTAGGAGCGTATTAAAACTAACACACAACAGTGAAAATATAAAACATCAGCGTGAATCGTGGCACTCGCCTCCCACCCCTACGAGATCGCTCTAAAAATCAGGAACAACGTTCCTGACAACACCATCACAACCGGAAGCGTGAGGACCCACGCGATTACAATATTACGCACGGTATTGGCCTGAAGGTTTTTGATGCCTTTGTTAGCTACCATACTGCCGGCGATACCGGATGACAGCACGTGGGTGGTGCTCACAGGCAGACCGAGGCTGGTGGATAGCCCGATGGTACTGGCGGCGACCAGTTCGGCGCTGGCACCCTGCGCATAGGTCAGATGTTCCTTGCCGATTTTTTCACCGATCGTTTTTACGATGCGTTTCCAACCGATCATCGTACCGGTGCCAAGCGAAACAGAAATCAGCAGAATGACCCACTTGGGCGAATAGTCAGTTATCGATCGCAACGTTCCCAGCGAAGCGGTGAGCGTCGCGCGGTTTTGGGGACTGAGTGTCAAGTCGGGCATGTTAAGAATATCCCTTACCTCCCGATCCAGGATCATGATATCCTTCCTCACCAGAAAACGCTCATTCCTGGGAATGGCGTTAACGGTTGTGACACCATCGACACGCTCAAGAAGCTGGCTGTTCAGCGTTTTCACGTTGCTTAAACGCGTGCGATCGGTCGCCGAAAATGGAGCGTCGTCAATCGTGTTAATGATCGCCATACTCTGGCCCAGGGGTTCAACAAGGGCTGAAGGGTTCGCGGTTTGGTTGAGCGCAAAATAGCTGGGAATAATTCCGATAAGGATCAGCATGACGAGGCCGACACCTTTCTGTCCGTCATTGGAACCATGTGAAAAGCTGACGCTGGTGCACGTAAGTATCAGCATGGTGCGTATCCATGGCGGAGGCGGCGCATTCTTTTTGGGCTCCTTGAACAGCGTGGAGCCGTACGAAGTTTTTTTGGTCAGGTTACGGATAATGAACATCAGGATGATGGTCACCGAAAAACCGATCAGCGGCGAAAGCAGCAGCGACAGTCCGATGTCCTGGGCTTTCGACCAGTTCACGGCCGTTTCATTGGCGCCGGGAATGAGGGAAAACGCGATCCCCACCCCCAGAATAGACCCGATAAGGGTATGCGAACTTGAACACGGGATGCCGAAATACCAGGTGAAAAGGTTCCAGAAAATGGCGCTGATGAGCAGGGCCATTACCATGGACAGGCTATGGGCGATGTTCTGGTCGACCAACGATTCCACCGGCAACAAGTTCACGATGCCGATCGCCACGGTGATTCCACCGAGCCAGACCCCAAGGAAATTGCAGATTGCGGAGAGAATGACGGCTATCCAGGGACGCAGCGTGTTGGTGTAGATGACCGTGGCCACCGCGTTGGCCGTATCGTGGAAACCGTTGACAAATTCAAACCCGCAGGCGGCGACAAGACAAATGACCAGCAGGACTGAATACGACAGATCGAGTTCAAACATGGTTCAGGTTTGCGACGCAATCTAATTTTAAATCCCTAGCCGGGAAGCAGCCGACGACGAAGTTTTTTCGGACAATAAGGCTCATCCGTGTGTTTGTAGCTGATTATCAGTGTAATACAAAGAATCCATCGTGAAGCGACCGCAGGTCGCTTCACGGCGGGCACTTCAACTATACCTCAAAGCCATCTTCCTGATCCTATCCTCAATCTTCTCCGTAGTGAGCTTTTCCCGCAGGCGGTCAACGATAATGGGGAACGCAAACGGCGTTGGAACATCCGGATAGGTGATGACGATACGCTGTAACGCGATACGTTCGAGGGCGCGGCGAAGCCGGACCTCTTCAAGCTGGAAATCATTCACCTCCTCATAGGCCTGCCGGAGCAGGAGGTTGTGCGTTTCGTAATCATGGAATACGCTGAAGAAAAGTTCGGACGACGATTGGAGGTGGCGGTCTTTTACGGGCTTGCCGGGATATCCTTTAAACACAAGCCCTGAGATGGCGGCGATGTCGCGAAATTTCCGTCGCGCCATTTCCGTGGAGTTAATGCTCGCCTGAATGTCGCGCGACAGGTTTTCGACGCCCAACACATTGGTCTCGACGGCCTCTTCGATCGGAATCGGCTGATCCGAGAGCAACTCAAAACCATAGTCGTTCATCGCGATAGAGAAAGTGATCGGGCGAATTTGCGCGATCCGGTACGCCACAAGCGCGGCGACGCCCTCATGTACAAACCTTCCTTCGAAAGGATACATGACCACATGATATCCTTCCGTTGTTTCGAAGTATTCGATCAAAAACTTCTCCTTATCAGGAAGTATGGACCGTTGACGCTGAAGGTCGAACAACGGCTTGAGGAACTTCAACTCTTCATCCGCGTCACGGCCGTGCACAACTTCATCCAGTTTCAGTCGTATCATTTCGCTCAGCTGTGATGAGAGCGGCATCCGTCCCCCTTGCCAGGAAGGAACGAGGCCGGATTTTCGGGAGCTTTTTCGGACGAGGGCATCCATTTCGCGTATGCGAATGAGTTCAAGGTTGCGTCCGGCGAACCAGAACACATCGCCGGGGTCGAGACGAGAGAGGAAATATTCTTCGATGGTGCCGAGGTATTTTCCGGAAAGAAATTTTACGTGCAGTTGCGCGTCGCCGACGATCGTTCCGATAGAGAGGCGGTGTCGCATTGCGATGGCTCGGTTTTCCACGCGGTACAGTCCGTCGTGTCGAAACACGCGTCGGTACTCGTCGTATGCCCGCAGCGATTCTCCACCCGTCGTCAAAAAGCTCAGCACCCATTGCCACTCTTCGTCGGAGACGCTGGAAAAGCTAAACGTCGTTCTCACTTCACCGAGGATTTCATCGGCGTCGAATCCATCGGACACTGCCAAAGTCATGAGGTACTGGACGAGCACGTCGAAAGATCGTACGTATGGCAGGCGGTCTTCGACAACCTTGCGTCGGAACGCTTCGCGGAGGGCAGCGGCTTCCATCAGCTCCAGGGAGTGGGTGGGCACAAAATAGATACGGCTTACGGCGCCGGGCTGGTGGCCGCTACGCCCTGCGCGTTGAAGGAAACGGGCGACGCCCTTTGGGCTTCCAATTTGAATCACAGTCTCTACCGGTCGAAAGTCTACGCCGAGGTCGAGGCTCGACGTACAGACCACTGCCTTGAGTTTCCCCTGGTGCAGTTGGTCTTCGACCCATCCGCGGATGTCGTGACTGATGGATCCGTGGTGCATTGCGATCTGTCCTGAAAGCTCGGGTGCCTGTGCCAGCATCTTCTGGTACCATATTTCGGCGAAGGAGCGCGTGTTGGTGAAGATCAGTGAAGACGTGCTCTTGCGGACGATGTCGACCACCTGGTCGAGCAGTACGATGCCCAGGTGTCCCGCCCACGGCATGCGTTCGAGGTCGGGCGGAAACAGGGATGTCACCTCTACCTTTTTGTCGATGCCTTCGGCCCGGATAATTCTACGCGGGGCGTCGTTTTGTGGTACACCCAGGAGCACGTCCAGGGCCTGGTCCATGTTTCCGATGGTTGCGGATATGCCCCAGATGCGGAGATGGGGTGCGAGGGTCTTGAGCCGGGAGAGTGCGAGCTCCACCTGTACGCCCCGTTTGGATCCCATGAGTTCGTGCCATTCGTCTACCACTATGGCCCGGAGGTTGCCGAGGAGGTCGCGGTACCCGCGGCGGGCCAGGAGCAGGTGAAGGCTTTCCGGCGTGGTGATGAGCAGGTGGGGAGGTTTGGCGCGTTGCTTTTCGCGTTCCTTCGCGGGGGTGTCGCCCGATCGGACCCCTATTGTCCACGCCAGGTCCAGTCCTTCAGCCAGTCGCGTTGCCGACAATTCAATCTCCCGTGTGAGTGCGCGTATCGGTGTAATCCATATGGCCTGTATACCCTGGGGTCCCTTTTTTCCCGGGGGTACACGGTTGAGGTATTCCAGCATGATGGGTGTCATCAGGGAATACGTCTTGCCGCTTCCTGTCGGAGCGTTGACCAGGCCGCTTTCACCGCGCAGAAACGCGTCCCAGGCCTGAAGTTGGAAGGGAAAAGGTTTCCATCCCTGGTTGCGGAACCAAGCCTTGGCGGTGTTGAGGTGCTGGAGTGTTGATGCGTTGAGGTTGTCCACGTCGGTACGTGGGTGCAAAGGTAGGAAGGTGTTGGGTCAAATCCGGTGCAAGGCTATTTTGCCGGTGGGGAGAAGAGACTTTGTACCAAAGGAGGGAATCGAACCCTCACTCCCGAAGGAACACGATTTTGAGTCGTGCGCGTCTACCAGTTCCGCCACTTTGGCAATTAATACAGCCCTTTGCCAACGATGTTTCAAGTCGTTCGTGGCGGCCGAATAGCTATCGGCGCCGCCACTTTGGCACAGGATTCAAAGAAATTAGGGGGCAAATATGTGGAGGATCGCGGTTTTTTACAACAAGCCGGTCAACTGTCTTTCCACAACCGTAAATACCGCTCCCCAATCGTTCCGGCGCCCGTAGTGTTCAATTACTCCCGCCGGTTTCTCGTATCAACAGCAAAAATTATGGCATATATCACATAATTACGTGTTTACACATAAATGTGATAGTAGACATAATCTAATGAAATCGGCTTTTTCCTTGCGACCATCCAAAAGCCTACTTCGGTGGTATACCCAGCGACACGCCCCGCAAGGACGCCATAACTTCGGCTTTCCTCCTCCGCGACACTTCCACCCTGCTGGAGTCTTTTAATACCACGAAACCATTGTGGTCAACATAAGAGATGTGCTCACGGTTAACGAGGTGCGACTTATGGGTACGGATAAAATGAAACGGACTGAGCAACTCTTCATATTCACCTAAGGTCCTGGACGTCATGTGCTGTCGTCCTCCCTCCAGGTGAAATACGGTGTAATTGCCGGAAGCTTCACAACGTATAATATCCGCCGGCAACAAAAAGTGGACCCCATCGCTCGAAGGAAGCGCCAGCCTGAAGTCGTTATACCCACTAACCTGCATGTTGTGGGTGATATTCCGAAACAGTTCCTGCTGCGGCCATTCATTGTTGCGCAACCGCATGAAACGCTTTACTGCATTGATCAGCTCATCAACATCAACCGGTTTTAACAGATAATCCAATGCGCTGAACCGAATCGCTTTTATGGCGTACTCATCGTAGGCGGTTGTAAAAATTACGCTAAAGGTTTGCTTAGGAATAGAACTTAATATGTCGAACCCCGAAAGGTGCGGCATGCGCACGTCCAGGAATACCAGATCCGGCTTCATTTCGTGAATGACTTCCACGCACTTGCTGGCATCGCTGCAACTCCGAACCTGTTCGATTTCCGGGATGAATTTTTCTATCATCAATTGGAGCGAGTCGATGGCTCTTTCTTCGTCGTCTATCAGCAGTGCTTTGATCATGGGCCAATATAGTTGCCTGTTACTGCAATACGAGCACTACCCTTGTCCCTGTCGCCCTTCCCGCCTCGTCGTACTTATCATCTATGTACAGCCTTCTCCCAGGGTAATCATTGGTGCTGTGCGTTTTCAATCGCTCTTCCGCCACGGCTATTCCCTTCTTTGTATGTGTCCCGTTATTGATGCTGCCGGCCGCCTCCCTGCCAATACCGTTGTCCTCAATGATGCAGCTGACGTTCTCCCCCGGGCCGTCGACAAATTCTATCCTCAAATACCGATTGCCTTTCTTATGGAGTAATCCATGCCAGATCGCATTTTCCACAAACGGCTGGATCAGCATGACGGGCACCTTTATTTCCTCCGTATCGATCTCCTCTCCGCAGATCACGTCATACGTAAAAGATTCCTTGAACCGCAACGACTCCAATTCTACATACAATTCAAGGGTCTCCAACTCTTCTTTCAGTGTGATATTTTCCTTGTCGCTGTGCAGAAGGACCATCCGCAGCAGTCGCGAAAACTTTGAAAGGTATCTTGTCGCCGCCCGGTCTTCCCCCGCCAGGATCATCTGCTGGATGGCATTGAGGGAGTTGAACAGGAAATGCGGGTTCATCTGCAGCCGCAGGCTTTTCAGGCGCGCTTCCACCGCCTCCCGCTCATGTCTGAGTATGGCAAGTTGCGCTTCCTGCTTTGCTTCTTCCGCCCTGACGCGCGTTATCTTGTGAGCGCATAACGAGGCCACCGTAGTGAGTATGGAAAGATGCTTCTGGGTAAAGAAACCCTTCTGCGAATGCTCACTGTCGATAATACCCAGCACTTTTCCATTGTACAGAATCGGGACCGTAATTTCCGACAACCGCATGGCATCATCGACAATGTAACGCTTGTCCGTGGTGGTATCTTGTATTATTTCCGCGACACCTGTCTCGGCAACACTTCCCACAATACCCTGACCCAACGGTATTTCGATAGGGTTAAGGATCTTGTCTTCTTCTGTCGTCTTCGGCCCCCAGGCCGCTTTCTGGATCAGGACATTGCGGTCTTCATCTTTCAGGTAGATGACACAGTCTTCAAATTGCAACCGTCCGATACAGTTCCTGGCCACGTCCCACAAGATGGAGTCCACGGTGAGCTGCTCATGCAAAGACGTGGCAAGGTAGTTGATCGCCTTTTCCGTCTCCAGATCTTCCTGTTGCCGGCGTCTCTTGCTAACACGCCTCCTCATAATCAGGGCCACACCGAAACAGACGAGAAGCGCCACGCCAACCATGACCCACTGCTCGCTCCACCCGGGTAACCTGTTATTGACGTTGTTAACATGCGGCACAGCCTGTTCCTGGGCCATGCTGGCCGGCGCCAGATGCATCATGAAGATCAGAAACCAGCCGAATGTCCTGTTCATAGCGAGTGACCGTTTCCTAAGGGTTCGCCTGCTATAAGTTAGAAATATCCAGTCAAGGTGCCTTGAAAAGGTGGATTGAATTATAGAAAGAAACCCGCCTTAATTACTCGACATACTCATAGGTCATCTCGTACGATATGTCCGGATTACCGGGGTTCAGGATATTTTTTCGGGTCAACACCAATCGATTTACTTCGCCATCGTTGCCAAGCTCATGGTCAGATGCTTCGTATCCCACTTCCAGGTAAAGTTCCTCATCCGCATTCCACGCCTTCACATTTATGTTGGAGTTGAACATAAACCGGACATTTTGGTCGAGGTCGGACACGTTCAATAGAAAGACGGCCAACTTCCAGTGATCGGGGATGGACATGCTGCCGGGCGTATAATCATACTGCGAGCCCTTGCGCTCATCGGTCTGGTCCGGATACAGGGTGCGCACTTTGGATACCAGGTTGCCACCTTCGTCATAAGTATACACATCGCGGTAATAGAGTGACACAAGGTCCGCACTGAATTCGCGGGTGACCAGCTGACCTGATGTGTTGTAACTGAATTCAGAAACGCTAGCCAGGGAACCGAAATCAGGGGGACTGTAGTTTTCGGCTTTGATAACCCTGCCAAAATTATCCAGTGTAAAGACCGTCCTGTAGGCGAGCTCATGATTGGCCGCATTGTATCGCCTGCTCTCTTTCAAACCCTTTTCATCATAGTCATATAGAGTATAACTCGACAGATTCCCTCCACTATAATGCTCTAAACGATAAACGTTCTTATGAATATCATAAAAAAGTTCAAGCTCAGTGATGCCATCCGCTGATATCCTGGTAAGCAATGCATCATCCGTTTGTACAGGCGCCGGATCATCGTCGTTACATGACACAAGGACGATGAAAAGACAGGCAGTTATAAAAGGTCTCATTATATCGGAGTTTTCATTTTTGAATGCTTTACAGGAGCATAGCACGCGCTTACCCCTCACCGGGAATAATGTCGAAAAGTATTGAGGCGACTTATCTTTGCATCAAAAGAAAGGACACCTACCATTCAATGTACTCGTAGGCAATAGTTGCGGCACTTTCGTTGTATTGTGGATGGGTGTAATGCGCAGACAGCGTAGCTTCAACAGGCCAACCCTGGGCGTTGAATTCGGTGTCCACCTCGTAGCTGTACGCGTATTGAATGTCTCCTGAGCCGTCGTTGTTATAATTTGTGACTTCAGAAGATGTGTGGAGATACATCATATCGAAAGGCCGCTTTCCAAGCTTTTCCCGCACGGTCGCCGTTCTTTGTGGATCGGCATAATCATAATATTGCTCAAAGTAGAGTATGTCGGGTGTATCGGGCTTGATGAGATAATTTTTCTGCGCCACAACGTTGCCTTGCGTGTCGTACTCGTACTTGTTATAGGTTTGTATTTTTTCCGGTTGGCTGGGCACAAAGTAGTACACCGCCAATAGCTGACCGCTGTTGTTATGTTCATACGAGGCTCCATAGGTGGGGTCTTCTAAAAGCTCCTCGTATATGAGCATTTTTTTCAGGTTGCCGCCTTCGTACTCGTAAGCGTAGGCGGCCTGAAACTCGCCGTTAGCATCCAGACGCCACAAGGTTTTGATGTCACCGTCATCGTTGTATTCGAACAGTTGCGTGCCGGTAAACTCACCGTTGTCATACTCCTCGACGGACTCTATCCGCTTATCTTCATCATAGGTGATTGCGCGGTATAGTTCTCCATCGACATATACGGCGCTGAGGGAAAGGTCTTCTGTCAGCTGCGGAACATCGGGATCATCACTGCTGCAACCGGATAAACAACCGAGCAGAGTTGACGCCAGAATCAGGTGGAACAGCGGAAAGTTTCTCATGATTTTTACCGCAGGGGGCTTTTATGGCTACGTAAGCCAAAATATTCATCTGAAAAGAAATAATGGCAAAAAATTATTCATCGGCATGCATTGATGAGTAACCGGGGCCGGGAGGTCCATTACCAATTTACGGAATAAAGTCCTATTCAGGAGGGGAAGTTGTAAGTCGGCGGATAGTTTCTTTCTCAGAATGCCAACTCCACCTGTAGCCGATATACCAGGGCATCAGCATTATCCTCGGTGACCAGGGAGACGTCTCCTTGTACCTTCAGGTTGTGCCCGACAAAATAGCGGGAAAGACCGAGCGTATATTGTCGGTTGCGCGCACGCTGCGTTACCGCTTCAGGGGTGACGACCGTATACCTGGCGGCCACTTCCAGATTGTTTCGAAGCAGGTACCCCGCCTGCCAGTTGAATCCGGTGCCGGTATAAAATGCGCCCAGAAAATCCCCTCCTTGGTCAGTGATCACAGGCGTTCCATTCGTTTCCCTATGGGCATACTCGAGTAGGGATGACAGGCCTTTGTACTTGAAGTGCGCGTCGACAAACCATGTGGTCAGATTCCGGTGGGCGGGCAAAAACTCTCCCAGCTGACCATTCTGCCGGCTGGCACCGTCATTGATGTCGTGAGTAACACCGATCGACAATCTTGGCTCGGGTTCACGGGCCAGGTCGGCGCCAAAATAATCACCCCCGTCAGTAAATTGGCCGAACGGAAGGTATTCTGCGCGTAGCGTGTAACCGTAGCCGCCGGTATTGCTACCGATCATATTCCTACCCTCGCCCATAGAGAGGGCGCCGGCCAGGTTTACTTTGGTGCCATTATAGTGAACCTGGATACCCGCATCGCGATCCAGGTTGAACATTGCGTTCAGATTGCTGCGGTCTACGAATTGTAGTTCCTGGGATGATATGACGCGTTCGCGGTTACCGGGCAGTTTCGCCTGGCCGAACCACACACTCCAGTCGCCCGCAAAATTCCACTTCACAAATGCGTCGAGAACGATATTGGCGGTATTGCCCGACTCGGGAATGGCCCCTCCGGAAATGTCTGCGTTGGAAACAGCAAGTTCGATCTTGTATTCCAGCTTCGGAGTGTAGGCGAAGCCATCGAATTTCAACCGTGCGCGCCTGATCTGGAATCCGTCCTTATGGGCGTCTGTTTCCAGATCTATGGTACCCTCGTAAAGACTTTGTATCCGCGCACTGAAGTTGAGGCTAAAGGAGGAATCCTCCGCCACTACAGAGAGACCCTCTCCGAAGGAGCCTTTTGTGATATTCTGAGCGATGGAGGGAAAACAAAGCGCGAAACAAGCGACGAACGCAGCGAGTATTTTTGTCATGTTCAGAGCAAACAATCCGCAAAATAAATAACAATCAGATAACGGTTGAATAACAATTCGATGACTTAATAGAATGATAATATGGGCGGGGCGACTTAACACAAACTTAACATTGGGCCCTCCCGGGACGGAAATCCAGCCAGTACCTTTGCTGTTGAACTGAATCCACACGTATGAGGAGGCTTGTGAAATATTTCGTATTGTCCTTGTTCGCCATCACCCTGATGTCCTGCGGACGGTCGGGCGGGGACGGCGGAAACCTGACCGGCGAGATCCGCATCGATGGATCGAGTACCGTATACCCCATAACGGAAGCGATCGCGGAAGAATACCGTTTCGAACAGTCGAAAGTGCGGATTACCATCGGAATTTCAGGGACCGGGGGTGGTTTCCAGAAATTCTCGCGCGGAGAGATCGATATCAACAATGCCTCACGGCCGATCAAAGACGCCGAAGCGGAAGCTGCCGGCAGCAATAATACGGAGTTTGTGGCGCTGAAGGTTGCGTATGACGGCCTGGCTGTACTGGTACACCGGGAAAACACGTGGGTGGATCACTTTACCGTAGAGGAGCTGAAAAAAATGTGGGAGCCGTCTGCGCAGGGCACTGTCTTACGGTGGAGCCAGATACGACCGGAGTGGCCCGATGAGGAGTTTCACCTTTACGGCCCGGGCATCGCGTCAGGCACATATGATTATTTTACTGAAGTCATCGTTGGTGAAAGCGGCGCAAGCCGTGGCGACTATACGGCGAGCGAAGATGATAATGTGCTTGTGCAGGGTATCTCCGGCGATCGGAACGGCATCGGTTTTTTTGGGTATGCCTACTATGCGGAGAACCAGGACAAAGTTCGTCTCGTCGGCGTCAATGGCGGCCAGGGTGTTGTACTGCCCTCGCCTGAGACGGTAAAATCCGGCACCTATGCCCCACTCTCACGGCCTGTATTTATTTATGTCAACAAGACAGCTGCACAGCGCCCTGAAGTCGCCGATTTCGTTAACTTCTATATCGATAACGCCACGGAGATCGTTCCGGACGTTGGATACATCCCCCTCTCAGCAGAAGAATATCAAATAGAAAAGGAAAAGTTTTCCGCTTTTATCAGTCAATAGAAGTTTGGGGCTAACCTGTGAAGAAGTCGACAGAACGTTGGATAGAACGGGGCCTGGCGCTGAGCGCCCTTATCACGATTCTCACCACGGCCGGTATCATTTGGGTGCTGGTCTCCGAGTCGTGGAAATTCTTTAAAGACGTTTCCATCTTCGAGTTTCTCACCGATACGGAATGGACGCCATTGTTTGCCAACAAACACTACGGCATTCTTCCTCTCCTTTCCGGCACTGTATTGACAACGTTGATCGCGATTTTGACGGCATTGCCTTTGGGCATCGTCATCGCGGTTTATCTGTCTGAATATTCGGGGCCAAAGTTTCGAAAGACGATAAAACCTGCGCTTGAAATCCTTGCAGCCGTGCCCACAGTGGTGTATGGCTTCTTTGCGCTCACGGTGGTAACGCCGTTCTTGCAAAGCTTTATCCCGGGGCTGGGAACCTTCAACGCCCTTTCGGCCGGCATTGTCATGGGCATCATGATCATTCCCCTGATCTCGTCGCTTAGTGAGGACGCGTTGTTCGCCGTGCCAAAGTCGCTCAGGGAAGCCTCGTTCGGCATGGGCGCCACACGTTTTCAAACAGCCTTCCGGGTGGTGGTGCCGGCGGCGTCGTCCGGTATTCTGGTATCGGTAATCCTCGCTATATCACGCGCCATAGGTGAAACCATGGTCGTGGCCATCGCAGCGGGGCAACAACCTAACCTCACCCTTGACCCGCGGCAGGCGGTGGAGACCATTACCACCTACATCGTACAGGTAAGTCTTGGTGATGTGCAACACGACTCGATCGAATATCGCACGATCTTCGCGGCGGGTATAACGCTTTTCCTTTTCACGTTTGCGCTTAATCATATCAGCTTTAGATTAAAGAGACGATACCAGGAACAGTATGAGTAGGCTTCGACGAAACCGGATTATTGACACTGGCTTCCGCTATGTGGGTATTGCCGCCACCTTCTTCGGCCTGGTAGTGCTGGCGGTGTTCATCTTCAATATCCTGCAACAAGGGCTGGGCCGCATTGACGGCGACTTCCTTACGTCTCTGCCGTCCCGCCGGGCATCCCGCGCCGGCATACTTACAGCGTGGACCGGCACTGCCTGGATCTTGTTCCTCACCGCGCTCATTGCCATACCCCTGGGCGTTGCAGCAGGTATCTATCTTGAAGAGTACGGCAAGAAAAACCGGCTGGCGCGCATAATTGAGATCAACATTGCCAACCTTGCCGGCGTACCTTCCATTATCTATGGGTTGCTCGGATTGGAACTTTTCGTCCGGGCTATGCGTATGGGTAGCAGCCTGCTGGCCGGTGCGAGTACGTTGTCGTTATTGATTCTTCCGATCATTATTGTAGCAACCCGTGAGGCGATTAAAGCGGTGCCCAATACGTTGCGGGAAGCCTCCTATGGCATGGGGGCTACCCGCTGGCAGACGATATGGTACCAGGTATTGCCGGCGGCGTCGGGCGGTATCCTGACAGGGGTGATCCTGGCGTTATCGCGGGCCATAGGAGAAACGGCGCCATTGATTGTTATTGGAGCGCTGGCGTATGTTCCGTTTGTCGCCAGTTCGCCGATGGACGAATTTACGGTACTCCCCATGCAGATATTCAACTGGATATCCCGTCCGCAACAAGCCTTCCTGGTGAACGGTGCGGCGGCAATCATTATCTTGCTGGCGATAACGTTCTGCATGAACGGGATAGCGGTATATCTTCGTAACCGCTGGCAAAAGAAGATCAATTGGTAAGCAGATATGAAAGTGATCGTCGCTGAGGATGTAAATGCGTACTACGGGGATAACCACGTGCTGAAGAATATCGACCTCAGCATCAACGAACATACGGTTACTGCGCTTATCGGGCCCTCCGGATGCGGAAAGTCTACCTTCCTGCGTACCCTTAACCGCATGAACGACTATATCGACTCATTCCGTGTCGAAGGCAAGATCAGGATTGACGGAAAGAATATCTATGGGAACAAGGTACGCGTTGAAGATCTTCGGCAGAAGGTGGGAATGGTTTTTCAGAAGCCGAATCCATTCCCCAAGTCGATATTTGAGAACGTCGCTTACGGGTTAAAGGTGCAGGGCACCAAAGACAAGAAGTTCATCACCGAGCGGGTTGAAAAGAGCCTCCACCAGGCGGCGCTGTGGAATGAGGTCAAGGACATCCTTCACAAATCCGCCCTTTCCCTCTCGGGCGGACAGCAGCAACGGCTGTGCATCGCACGAACGCTGGCCGTAAAGCCGTCTATCGTCCTCATGGACGAGCCGGCGTCTGCGTTGGACCCTATCTCTACCGCCAAGATAGAAGAGCTCATCATGGAGCTGAAGGAAAAGTATACGATCGTTATCGTGACGCACAACATGCAACAGGCGGCACGGGTGAGCGACCGCACCGCGTTCTTCTACCTGGGCGAACTCGTAGAGTACAGCAAGACGGCGGATATGTTCACGAATCCGAAAAACAAGCGGACGGAAAACTACATTACCGGAAGGTTCGGATAAGAACACCGCACCCGCAAGGAGCGTCGGGCTGCGCACCCCTATTCACAAGATTCTGCATTCGTTCAACGGCATTTTTTGTAATGGTGCCGGTATATATAATCCGTTATTGTCTAATTTAGAGTAATCATATCAAGGTACTATGGCGCAAGTCGAGTTAGAAATACAAGCCCTTAAGGACAACCTGCTGGACATGATCGAGTTGGTGGTAACCCAGGTGTCCAAGTGCAGAAAGGTTATTAAGGATAAGGATACCGACCTTGCCAAAGAGGTGATCGCCGATGAGCAAAAGGTTAACGCACAGGAACTCGCCATCGATAAAGATTGTGAGAACATCATCGCATTGTATAACCCTGTAGCCAGCGACCTTAGGTTTGTGCTGGCGGCGATAAAGATCAGTAACGACCTCGAACGTATTGCTGACAACGCCCACAGCCTGGCCAAGTTCCTTAGGAAACACGTGAAGACCATCGATGAGCGACTTCTGGAAGAGTTCGGCATCGTCGATATGCTCGACACGTGTACCGCCATGCTGAAGGACATGCATAAGGCGCTTAAGAATGACGACACAAAGCTTGCGCGAAAGGTATTCGACAAAGACGAGGCGCTCAACGCGATCAACAAGCGGTCGATCAAGTCGGCCCAGGCCCTGCTCAAAGAATACCCTGACAACCTTAAAGTCATTCTCCGGTTGTTCACCATCGTCAGGAACCTCGAACGGATTGGAGACCTCACAAAAAACATCGGTGAGGAAATTGTGTTTCATATTGAGGCGCAGGTGCTGAAGCACCAGAAATAGGGATGCAGCCTTAGAAAAAGGTCGTGCGGAGTCGTATCTGTTGTACTAGCCGCCAAACGTGCAAGCAGCGCATAGGCGCTAAAGCGCAGGAGCTATTCACACTCTTCAACTCTTCAATTCTTCAACTCTTCAATTCTTTGATCCCCGCATCTCCACACCGCGAAGATCACCGTCCCAACCGCTCCCGCCAGCCCAAGCAGGCACCAGAAGCCCGTCTGCACGCTTGCCGCAGTGGCGACCGAAGCGCCGGGGTCGTAGCTGGGAATGATCCACGGCATCGAATACGCCTGCATCATGGTCAGCACGCAAACGACCAGCAGCATCAGGAAACTATGCTTCACCGTAAAACGAAACAGATCGGATTCTTTGCCCATCAGCCCGACGGCAGCAACGCCGATGGCGATCGACTGCGGTGAAATCATCTTGCCGGTAACACCCCCGGACGCATTGGCGCTGACTGTGACGACAGGATCCACGCCAATGGTGTCGGCGGCCGTAGCCTGCAGCTTGCAAAACAATGCGTTCGAAGACGTATCGGAACCCGTAAGGAACACGCCCAACCAACCCAGCATCGGGGAGAAGAAAGGAAACAACACACCCGTACCTGCCAGCGCTACCGCCATCGTGATGGACATCCCCGAGTTGTTCGCCACAAACGCAAAGCCCACCACCGACGCTATGGTGACAATGGAAAACTTCAACTGCCTAAGCGTCTTAAAAAAAATCCGCGCTCCATCGCGGTAGGTCATCCCGATGAGTGGTATGGAAATCAGCGCTGCAAACAGGATCGCTGTGCCCGGCGTCGAAAGAAAATTCAATTCGAAGGGTTTTATCTCCAGGGCAGTACCATCGGGTTTCAGAATCGCATCGGCGAGTCCGGGAATTTCAACGCTGAGATACCCTGTGGCATTGAGCGCAGCCTTCACCGGCGCCAATCCCCACGCCAGGATAATGATGGTCATCACCAGAAAGGGTGCACAGGCTTTTAGCACGGCGCCGGTGGAATACCGCAGCTGGGTATCGATGACCTGCTCCGGTTCTTCCCTGAAGCGCCAGTTTGAAGAAGGTTTCCAGAATCGCAAGAGGATCATCAGGCATACTACCGACATAATACCGGCAAGGACATCGGGCAGCATAGGTCCCAGGTAGTTGGCCGTAAGCCATTGGAAGAACGCGAATGACGCGCCTGACACCAGGATCGCGGGCATCACTTCCATGGAACGTTTTATACCCGACATGATAACCACAAGATAGAACGGTACCATTATCGATAATAAGGGAAGCGTGCGTCCGACCATCTGAGAGATGGCCATCTCCGGAATATCGGATATCCGGCCGGCCATAATTATAGGGGTACCCACACCACCAAACGCCACCGGCGCCGTGTTGGCGATGAGGCAAATCCCCGCTGCATACAGTGGATGGAAACCCAACCCGACCAACATCGCCGCTGAGATCGCCACGGGTGCGCCGAACCCCGCGGCGCCTTCCAGGAAGGCACCAAAGGAGAACGCGATCAACAACGCCTGCAACCGCCGGTCTGGCGTTATCGATGCCATAAAATTGCGGATGACGTCGAACTGCCCGCCCTCTACAGTGAGGTTGAAGAGATACACCGCGGTGATAATGATCCAGGATATCGGCAACAGGCCGTACAGTGCGCCATGTACGCCGGAGAGGAGCGCAAGGTCCAAAGGCATTCGGTACACGACAACGGCCAGCACGATCGCCAACGCCAGGGTGAGTAGGCTCGCGAGGTACCCTTTCATCTTCCTGTACAGCGCAGTAAAGATGAACACGATAGGGATGGAGGCCACCAGGGGGGAAAGAACAATGCTGTCGAAAGGGTCAATGGTCTGGGTCCATTGCATATCGGTTGACTATGTTGCAGAAGCAGGATGTACGCGAACGACCTCAACCCAGTGTTTTGGTTTCACTCCCGTGAAGTGTTCGATCTGGTGGCGGCAGCTGAACCCACTCGCGACTACAACCGTCCCCTCCTTTCGCGACCTGACGGAAGGAAAGAGTATGGCTTCACCAATTTTTTCCGACAACGCATAGTGTTCCTTCTCATATCCGAACGAGCCGGCCATACCACAACATCCGGACGGAATTTCGGTGACAGTTGCCGAGGTTTTCGACAACACCGCCTTCATTGGTGTTGTGCTGTAAAGCGCCTTCTGATGGCAGTGGCCATGAACCATCAGGTTCGCAGCCGTCGCCTCCAGGCGCGCCTCTATACGCCCCGCTTCAAACTCCTGCGCCAGGAACATTTCAATCGGCATCACACGGTCCCTCAGACGCGCTGCCAGTGCGGCATCTTCCACGAGGTCGGGTAAGTCGTCATTCAGCGCCGAGGCGCAGCTTGGCTCGCACGCCACCACGGGGATATTTTGGTCGAGATAGGGCTTCAGCCCCATCGCCGTCTTCGTGCCATCTTTTTTTGCATCGCGGAGGAAGCCGTGAGAGATCCTGGGCCGCTGGCAACACCCCACGCTGGCCAGGATCACTTCGTAGCCGCATCCTTCGAGAAGTTCAACGGCAGCAATTCCCACTGAGGGTTCGTGGTGGTTTAGATACGTATCGGCAAACAGGACAACCTTCTTTCCGGACGGCGACCCGATGCCTTTATGCTTTCGGAACCACTTGTAAAACGGTTCACTGGTGTATTCCGGCAGCGTTCTTCTCGCGTCGAATCCAGCCAGTCGTTGTACCATGGCGCGGAACAACCCTGTCCGCTGCACGGCATTCACCATGCCGGCCAGAGCGCCGGAGAAACGTGAGGCCATCGCCGACGAGTCGCGTATGAGCCGATCGCGAAGCGACGTACCATGTTTGTCGTAGTACATCTGAAGCACATCGCTTTTCATTTTGGCCATGTCGACATTGCTGGGACATTCCGACTTACAGGCTTTGCACGACAAACACAAATCAAGCACCTCGTGTAAACGCTGGCTCGTAAGGCCGCCGCTGTTGAGTTGCCCCGACATCGCCATACGCAACGCGTTCGCTCTCCCGCGTGTTGAGTGTTCTTCATCACGTGTGGCCCTGTAGCTGGGACACATCGTACCCCCCAATGTCTTACGACACTCGCCGACACCAGTGCACATGTGCACGAGGTCGCGAAAGCTGCCTTCCTGTCGATATCGGAATTGCGTCTGAACATCCTGGTCGCGGTAGTCTACCCCATAACGAAGGTTTTGATCCATGGGGGCGGCGTCGACGATCTTGCCGGGATTCATGATGTTGGCCGGATCGAAGAGTTTTTTGACCTGGCGAAGGGCATTATACACCTGGGGGCCGAAAAACTTTTCGTTGTAGGGACTTCGCACGAGGCCGTCGCCGTGCTCACCGCTCCAGGCTCCACCGTATTTCACGACGAGTTCGAACGTTTCGTCCGTGATGCGGTTTAGTTTTTCAATGTCTTCCTGCTGTCTCAGGTCGAGCATCGGCTGAACGTGTATGACGCCTACGCTGGCATGTGCATACATCGACACTTCGGTTTCATACTTCGCGCAAATCTTCAGTACCCTGTCGATGTATTCCGGGAGAAACGCGACAGGAATGGCGCAGTCTTCAATAAAACTTAATGCCTTTTTCTCACTCCTGATCCCCATCATCAATCCGAGACCTTTCTTTCTCAGCAACCACACGTCGTCGGAATCTTTGCCGGCAGGAAAGACCGGATACGCATACCCGAAGCCCATTTTCCTGAGTTCTTCGATCATTATGCGTGGCCGCTCCATCACTTCTTCGGGGGTATCGCCGTAAAACTCCACGATCAGGATCGCCGCCGGATCGCCCTGGATGAAATGCCCGTGCTGACGGGTAGTAAGGTTCTCGGCGGCAAGGTGCAGTACGGTACGGTCGATGATTTCGACCGCTGACGGCCGGTATTTCAGCATGGGTTGTACGGCGCGTATCGCTTCCAGGAGGTCGGCAAAATGTACAACGGCCACCGACTTATGCCTGGGAAGCGGATCAAGATCGAGTTTCAATTCCAGCGTGACGGCAAGGGTGCCCTCACTGCCGGTAATGAGCTTGGAAAGGTTCCACCGATCAGTATCGACGAACTCATCTAAATTATAGCCGCTCACACGGCGCATTACTTTGGGAAAGCGGTCCCTGATTTCGTCGCGGTTACGATCAATGATTTCGCGAAACGCGCGGTATATTTCTCCTTCCCTGTCGTGCTGCGCGGCTTTCCGATTATACTCTTCCACAGAACACTCCTTAAGGAGGAGTGTGGTGCCGTCGGCAAGCAACACAGTGGCTTCCAGGATATGATCAACGGTTTTGCCAAACAGGATGCTTTTGGTGCCGGACGAGTTGTTGCCCACCATCCCACCGATGTTCGCGCGGTTGGCCGTGGCGGGGTCGGGTGAAAAATGCAGGTTGTACCGGGCGAGTTCGGCATTGAGTTCATCGCGAACAACGCCGGGCTGAACGCGCACCCAACGCTCTTTTTCATTGAACTCGAGGATGCGGTTCATGTATTTGGAGAAGTCGAGCACCACGGCCCTGCCTACAGTCTGGCCGGCGAGGCTTGTGCCGCCGCCGCGCGGAAGTAAATTCACCTGAAGGTCCGACGCGATTTTTACGGCTGCTTTTACGTCGTCCTCATCTTTCGGCAGTACCACGGCAAGCGGACGCATTTGATAGAAGCTCGCGTCGGTTGAATACATGCCCAGCGAATATTCGTCGGTGAGCACATCGCCCCTGATCGCGGCCTTGAGTTGTTCTTCGAGCGCATGTGTGGTGTGCACACCTTCGGGTACTGCATTCATCAGGGAAAATATAGGGACAACGGATTAAGATTCCTAGGATGTGAAGATTGATGGGATAAGGATCAGGGTATACAGAAGGGGCAAAAAAAATGCCCATAAAATGGGCATTAACGCAATACATGGTGCTATACTCTCCTATCTTCGCCACCTCCTCTGCACCTGTCAATCATCCTATGGCGGCGGAACGCTCTCACCCAACTTCACCGGAGAGTATCAGCACACATGTAGCCCCTGTCAATCACTAAACAAAAGAAATTGTCCTCTACCTACGTCTGCCAAAACGTGTTTCAAAACATCAGGATCATAAGACCGCACCAGGTATCCATCCAATCCCGACTCATGCGCTACGATCAGGAATTCCAGGTTGAACGACTCGGACACGAGCACGATGCGCACCTTGTCATCCTGTTCCCTTATCGCGCGGGCAGACTCAATGCCCGTCATGCCTTCCTGGATAATGTCCATCAAAATAAGGTCGGGGTCCAGGTTCCGGTATGTATCCAATGCCGCCTCTCCGGACGGTACCCATGCCACACGTTCCACTGCACTTATCCCAGAGACCGCCTCTACCATTCTCTCCGCTACCGGACCTGTCCCGACCATCATTATGTTCATGCTTCCAACTCCTCATTACCGCAACATCCTTACAGCCACGTGTACATCATGAGGGGCAGGCATTTCGCCACCGAAATACGGCCACAACAGATAGTACACGCCTTTATCGCACGTATCGCCCCGCGGCATTACTACGGGCGCGTTGTTGTTGAATCGAAATACGTATTCCGACTTCCCTATTTCGATCTCATATCGTGCCGGCACGTTCAACGCCGCCACCCCAACGAACTGCGTTTGTCTCTCGCCGTTCAAATAGCAGTATGCGTGTATCTCGAGCCTGTCGTTAAACCACATCCAACCGAAGCGTGCGCTGTTTTCGTGGTGCTCGGAATTGCAATCGGAGAAACCGAGCAGCTTGTTGGCCGAGTCCTGATAATAATCGGCGATGTCATACACCGCCGTTTCATCGAACGTAGCTTCGAAAACAAGCTTATGTGCCTGAAGTGTTTCAACGTAGCGTGGCGACGAATAATGCTCACCTTGCCGGATCACGAAGTGCCTTACCTGGGCGTCTTCCGGAATGATTTCGCAGGAAGTCAGCAGCAGGTGCATAAGGAAAGCGTAGATCAAAACCCGCAACATGATTAAAACATCTTCAGAAACAATCTACCGGAGACGGATGCATACCCCATACGGAGGCCCATGCCGAAGGCGGTGCCGAGACGCTGGCTGATATGCACCCTTGTCTCCAGACCGGGAGCGATCGCTACAAAGTGATTATTTGCAAACCCTGCGCGCAGGAGTGCGAAGAATGACAGCCTCTCGGCCTTCGCCACCGGCGCTTGAAGATATATGCCGCGATAATCGTCGCGCGTAACATTGTCTTCGCTTTCCTTTTCAAGTTCAGCCTGGTAGTAGACACCCAGCCCCCATGACGACCGCGTCTCATATCCCACAGAAAGACCATGCTGGATGCCCGCCACCGTCCATTCTGACTGCGTCTGAACCGTCATACTCTGGGCGCTGGCCACCAGGCCGGACAAGAAAAAGCTCGCGAAAACGATAACTGCTTTCATGTTTTGTATTATCGAAGGATTCCAAAACGGAGTCCCAAGCCGACCATCCATTGATCGCTTACCGGGTCTGGAACGATGCGGCGCCACCGGTATATTGCCCTTCGGGGGTTTGTGCTTCCGCTACAAGCGTATAAACAGAGAGAACCGCATAAAAAAGCACCAGAACTACCGCTTTGATACCATTCTCCCTGATCCGTTCACTGCACATACTATTTGCGTTTGAATGGCCCAAAGTTGGGGTGATTCACGGCGCTGCGCATCCCTGATGTTCCTGATTTTGCGAATTCAGGGTAAACCCCGAGGTCAGGGGCCGGCTATTCTTCGTCGAGCGAAATGATATTGTTCTTGATGGCGTAGCGCACCAGCTGGAGGCTGTTCTTGAGGCCTAGTTTGTCGAGGATATTCTTCTTATGGGTTTCGACGGTCTTGACGCTTACGAAGAGGGCGTCGGCGACCTCCTGGTTGCTTTTGCCGGCGGCGACTTGCTCGATAATCTCGTATTCGCGGCGGGTTAATCCGACACCGGGAGATTTGTTTGGGCGCCGGCGGCCATCCTTTTCACGGGAATAGTAATCTTCAAATACCAGCTTGGTGATGGCGTCGTCGAAAAAATTGTTACCACCTGCGACAGTCCGAATGGCCTGAACCACTTCTTCACGGTTCGCGTCTTTGGGCAGGTAGCCGTCAATGCCGCACTTAATGCCCTGCGTAACGTAGTCGCGTGAGACTTCAGAGGAGATAATAATCACCTTTACGGCGCCATTTTGTTCCTTGATCCAGCGGGTAGCCTCCAGGCCGTTCATTCCAGCCATGACGATATCCATAAGGATCACGCGGGGATTCAGTTCTGACACCTGGTTTATGGCTTCTTCTCCGCTCGATGCCATGCCGATTACCTCGATGTCATCGATGCCGGCCAGGAGCGAAGCCATGCCCTCTCTTAAGATGGTATGATCATCGACGATCAGTACAGTTATTTTCATCGGCCATCCGAAGTTGCAGGTGAGCAGGGCAAGATAACGGTTGCTTTCGTTCCTTGTCCCGGCACGCTGTCAAGATACAGTTTTCCATTGAGTGTATCCACAGCGCGTTTGACGATCGACATGCCGAGACCCGTACCGCCGATAGCCCCGGTGTTGGAGCCCCGTATGAAAGGTTCATAGATGCGCGCGAGGTCGTCAGGAGGAATGCCGATCCCGTAGTCGATAATTGTCACCTCGGCCAGCCCCGGCGGGATCCGATTCACGACGAATTCTATCCGGTCGCTGGCCGGTGAAAATTTCATGGCATTGCTCAACAGGTTAATGAAGATGTTTCGAAGCAGCTTACTGTCGCAGACCATAGGAATTTTCCGCTCCCCGATGGTCTTCTTGACCCGGTGGGAATGCTTTCTGCTGATCAGTACTTCCTCGACCAGTTCATCGAGGAACGCAATGAGATCAAACGATTGGAAGGTAGCCCTGATCCTGTGTTGTTCGCCCCGTTCCAGCGTCAGGATGTCTTCAAGCAGGCTCTTCATGACGTCTACCTGCCGCTCAATCCTCCCCAATGTCTCCTGCTCCACATTGGAGGCGCCGCGAACAGACCGCAACACCTGGATTGCATTTTCGATCGACGATAAGGGCGTACGAAACTCATGGGATGCCATCGACACAAACCGGTTCTTGAGTTTCACCAGCTCCCGTTCCTTTTCCAGTGCGTGTTGCAATTTTTCCGTGCGGTCGCGCACCTGTTGTTCCAGCGACGACCGATAGCCCGACAGCTCGGTGATATCCTGGCCCACGAATAGAGCGCCCACTACATCGCCACGATCGTTGAACTTTGGGGTTACGTTCATCAACAGCGTAACCGCCGTATTGTCCTTGCCGCGTATCACGACTTCGTACCCATAAACCGGTTCACCCTCCATCACGCGTGCGTTGAGCCGCTTGAGCTGTTGGCGACCGGCGTCGTCGGTAAGTCTGTAGATACGCTGCGTGAGGATGTCGTTCTTTTCGAAACCCGTCACCCGTGTGCACTCCCTGTTCCATTCGGTGACATACTCACGGCTGTCGATAGAAAAAATTAGCGCGTTTGCATTTTCGAGTATATCCTGGAATTCGCGGAGCATCCGCACCGTTTTGCGCTCGAAAGTCTTGTGCGGTGTGATATCGCGCACTTCGACGAGCGTCATGGAATCGTCGTCTGCCTGGTAGGGTGCGTAGGTGACTTCAAAGCAATAGGTTCTTCCGTCGCGGTCGCCATACTCTGCTTCGACGGTTTCTGTGATGCCCTGTTGCGTTTGTCCAAGGAGGTTGCGGACGATTTCTTCGCGTTCGCTGGATACGATGTCGGTATAGGCGACGCCCTTTTCGATGGGTGCCCGGGCAAGGTGGCGGTATCGGTCGACCGCAGCGTTGAAGTAAACAATCCGCTGCCTGGAATCTACCAAAAATACCGGCAGCCGGATATGTTGAAAGAGGTTTTCTACGGACATTAAGAGAGTCTTTATCCGCCGACCCTCATTCGGACAACTTCCTGCCTGTCGGCGGCAAGATCAGGAAGGTCGATGCTCACACAAGTACCTTGTCCAGGGTTGGATGTGAGTTGTATGGTGCCCTTGAGTTTGGAGACCATTTCGCGTACAATATACAATCCAAGTCCGGCTCCTTCGCTTTTGACGGAACCGCGGAAGAACATATCAAAGACCTTCTTTTGCATGTCCGACATAATCCCTACGCCATTGTCCTCGATAGTGATACGCACGCCCGCATCCGTCCGATCGACACGCAGTTCAATACGATTCTGGTCCTTTTCCTCATCGGAAAATCGGATGGCGTTCGATACCAGGTTGTTCATGATGACGCCGATGCGATAAGGGTCGGAGTAAAACGGGGGGTCACAACCTATTTTCAGCGACTTTTCCACGTTGTCGAACCCTTTCTGATAGCGTTGCATCTCCAGGGCGATGGTGGCTATTCGCTCAAAGTCGATCTTGGCGACAGCAATTTCGTTACGTGCATTTCGGGAGTACTCCAGGATTTCCTTGAGGGTGTCATCCAGCCGCTGGATGCTGGACGACATCATATCGACATAATGCTTCCAGTCATTCGTGTCCGGTGTTTGTTGCCTGGCAAGGTTGAGCAATCCCATGACAGTGGACAGCGGTGCGCGAAGGTTGTGAGAAACACTGTATACGAAGTTGTCAAGCTCGTTGTTGATCTTTACGAGCTCGTCGTTTTGAAGGCGGAGTTCGAGTTCGGTGGCTTTTTGTTTTGCCCGGAGTTCACGCTGCAGCAGGGCATTCTGGATCGCCGAAGGCAAACGGGTGAGGTTGGATTTGAGCACATAGTCGTCAGCGCCCTGCTTGAGACAGGCGACGGCAAACTCTTCGGAGACTGTACCGGTAACGAGGATAAAAGGCGCCCTTAGGTCGATCATGCGGCATATGCGCAACGCCTCCATGGAATTGAATTGTGGAAGCGAATGATCCGATAGCACAACGTCGGGCTGATAGACCCGCAGCGCATCAACGAAAGCCTCCCGTTTGTCAACGCGCCTGCTTTCAAAATTGATTCCGCCTTTCTCCAGAGACCATCTGATCAACCCCGAGTCCTCCTCCACGTCCTCCAGCATGAGTATCTTGAGTCTCTTATCCATACGGCATGAGTCGATGGCGATTATGTGTCGTTAACCCATTTCCACTAATCGACAAACAGGGACAAAGAACCCCGGCCCGATCGTCAGGCGAAAATGGACAATACTAAAGTCAAGTAACTGCTGAAAATGCAGTTCTGAATTTAAAGAAATTGACCCTACAATCCAAAACGCATCACGGCTCTATTCGCCGCGTAAGGTGATAAGCGGCAACAAGTAGAAAAGTCTGGTAAATTTTTTTTCAATGTTGGCGCAAACATTACACCCATAGCCTATGCAGTAGGCGGGCACGGTGTCAGAATCTATAGCTTCCGGAACGGGGATGGAATTACCCAACGGCAAACTAACCGCCCGAACGGCGGCGGAATACACCCGCGACAACCAACCATAGTGCTCTGAGAACAACCAAAATTTTGATAAAGATTACAACAACGGCGAGAATTGTCCGCGATGAAAGACTGTGTCGACGGCGATTTTCGCGGTTTTTTGCCGTTTGCATACATCAATTATTTCGAGTCGGCCTCTCCGCTCAGAAATTCGCCGGCAATCTTCTCGTCCTCTTCGATTTTGCGGCTGACGGTGAGACACAACGTATCGAGATATTCACGAAGGTCCGGGCGGGATTCAGTGGCCAGCCGCCCCATCAGGAGTTCGATTTCCTTATGTTTCTCGATGTACCAGTAAAGGTTGACACGAAGGCAGAGATGATAATTGCGCTGATGTGGTCGAAGGCGTGCGATAAACTTCGACATCCTCGAAAGTAGCTCTGAGTAATTGTGTACTTCGCGGGATGCTCCCTGGTGTACGCTGACCTTCTGCCCTTCTTGCAACGCTCTCACTGACTGGCGCTTCTCTTTTTACAACGCCATCGCAAAGCTCACGCTCTCAGCGTGCTATTCCGTCAGGGATAACATTGATTTTTTAAATATCAGGGAAAACCCTTACGCCAGTTGCAGGAGAAACGACCGTGCTTCCGTGTGTTTTCGCAAAAACGAAGTCGCCGCTTTTTTGCAAACGATTTATAAGGGAAAATTCAGCGACGGGGAAGTGAAAAGTAAAACGTGGCGCCTTTGTCGGGACGGGCATCTGCCCAAACAGTACCTCCATGCCGATGTAAAATACGCTGGACGATGGCCAGCCCGACACCGGTACCCTCGAACTCTTCCTGGGAATGAAGCCGCTGAAAAACGCCAAACAACTTTTGGTAGTATTGCATATCGAATCCGGAGCCGTTGTCGCGCACAAAATAGATGACCTTGTCTCCCTCCTCACGTCCGCCGACCTCGATGATGGCATTAGCCTTACGGCCGGTGTATTTAACGGCGTTGGAGAGCAGATTCGTCCAAACATGGCGCATGGTCACGCCATCGGCAAATGCTGGTGGCAGTGTGGCCCGTGTGAAATCGATGTCCCTGCCGTCCTGCTCCTTCCGCAATTCGTCCCAGATGCTGTCGACGAGGTCTTCCATGGAGATCGTCCCCTTCATAAGTTCCCTTCTACCGAGGCGTGAAAATGAAAGAAGATCGTCGATGAGTTGTCCCATCCGACGTGCGTTGTGCTGGATGATATTGACCAGGCGCATCGCCTCCTCATCGAGCTTACTGCCATACTCCTCGGCGAAGATGTTCATGTAACCGTGGATGGAGCGGAGAGGCGCCCGCAAGTCGTGAGACACTGAGTAAGAGAATGACTCCAGTTCCTGGTTCGCGGCCTCAAGTTCGCGGGTACGCTTGGCCACCACGGCCTCGAGCTTTTGATTGAAAGACCG
This sequence comes from Cyclobacteriaceae bacterium, assembly GCA_035304385.1. Taxonomy (GTDB): domain Bacteria; phylum Bacteroidota; class Bacteroidia; order Cytophagales; family Cyclobacteriaceae; genus ZC4RG29. The sequence continues at coordinate 17,423 of DATGQD010000069.1, read as the reverse complement.
CACTTCTTCTTCCGCTCTTTTGTATTTGGTGATGTCGGAGTAAAAGATCGCGACACCGTCATCCTGTGGCAATACGCGTGCGTCGATCCAGATCGAATACCGTTCCAGGTAGGAGATGAAACTCGCAGAGGTGCGATCTTCCATGACGCGGTGATACTCCTTCCAGAATTCACTTTCTACCAGCTGTGGAAACTCCTCCCAGATTACTTTGCCAATGACCTCTTCGCGCGTACGGTTCATTTGGGCCAGCGCACGGTGGTTGATGTCCGTGACGCGCCAGTCCGCATCGAGACTGAAATAGGAGTCGCCCATTCCCTGGACCATATTGCCCAGCCTGATATGACGCGCCTGCAGTTCCCGGTTTTGCGATTCGATCTCCGCCAGCATGTTGTTGAACGCGTCTGTCAATGAACCGATCTCATCGTTGTTCTCTTTCGTCGCTCGGAGCGAGTAATCTCTGCTTTCAGAAACCTGGGCTGCTGTCTTTGCCAACGAGAGAATGGGGCGCGAGATGCGCTTTTGCAGCCGCGACGAGACGATAAATGCCATGATCAGCGCACCCACAGCCATTACTCCGGACAGGATGAAATAGAGTTGAAAACGTTCCTTCGCCTTGGCCATGTTCGACCGGATGAAAAGCGTGCCCAGACGAACGTCGCCCTCGACAACAGGATGAAATCCCTCAAGATATGCGCCCTTCAACGCATATCCCTGCTCATTGTTGAACGGTGGTAGCTGGTCAGCCGCCCCTCCAGGATATACGGAAAACACATTGCCCTCTTCGTCGTACAGACCTGCCAGAACAATCTGAGACTCCGCCCGCAGTGCGGCCAGAATTTCCGCTGCCTCCTGCGGACTATCGAACGCCAGCGCGGCGGTGCTGTTGCTGGCTACAATAGAACCGATGCTGGATAACTCGGAGATCGCCGTCTTGCGGTGGGTAAAAAATTCATACGCGAGGAACGTGGCCAGGGTGAGGATTACCACAACTCCGCTGGTCAGCAGCATCACCGCCATCAGTTTCCATTTCAGAGGAAGCGGGGCCAGCCACATTGCGTCAGGACTTTGGAATCGAAATGTCTGCAAGTCTCAATAACTTCGAACTTATCATCAGCCCGGAAGAGCGTGCTGCTTCCGGATTAATTTGCAATCGGATCTTGCTGTCCTCAGAGAAAAACCGAATCATCCCCCCTGCCCGTATGAACGCGGGGTTGTCGCCCACCGTGAGCATCGCCCGGGATTCCAGATCCTTCAACAGCGTACGGAGTTGCCCCATGCCATCGACACCAACAAAGAGGATATGGCATTTGCTGATTTCTTCCGGTTTGCTGAATCGCTTTACCTGAAGTGGGTGGCCTTTAATCGATTCTCCTGATACCACCTCGTCGAGATAATCGCCGAAAGGATTTTCTCCCAGAACGCCAATGACCATCGGTTCGTCCTGGCGGGAAAAACTGTCGTCAGGCCATTCAACAAACTGGGCAAAATGAAAGAGAAAGACAGCCTTGACTTTGTATTCGTCCGGCACCTGCGCGGCAGCATTTGATCCCTGAACCTGCAATGAGGTCAGGGCCAAACACGTCCATAAAATCCGAAACATCATCCCGTGTTTCACGAAGTTGCCGCTTTTGGTTTTCAATCAATCATGTGTGGGATGGCTTGCTGGCGGGCTGTTCACAGGAAAGTTTACAAGGATAATGCCAAATCCGGCTATTATCTATCGCCTTCATTATCAGGATGTTTTGTTGATGACGATCCAATATAGCCCAAGATCAGAGACGATGCGAACAAAATTTTCAAACTCAACAGGCTTGACGATGTAGCTGTTGGCTCCCAGATCATAACAGCGTTTCACATCGGGATCTTCTGCCGACGATGTGAGAATGACCACGGGGATGGAACGAGTCCGGGCGTCCGATTTTATCTTACGCAGGACTTCTATGCCATCTACCTTGGGCATCTTCAGGTCGAGGAACACAACACGGGGAATGAATTCCGGATTCCGATCGGCATACTTTCCGTTGGCGAACAGGAAGTCGAGTGCCTCTGCTCCGTCGCGAAGGTGGATGAGTTTGTTTGCAAGATTCTGCTTCCTGAGCGCCCGGATTGTCAACTCGGCATCGTAGAGGTTATCTTCTACGATCAGGATTTCGATTTCATTGTTCTGCATTAGCGCGCAACTCAATATATAAAAAGTGAGGCGGCGAACCGCCTTCACCAATGTACTCATTATCGCGCGATGGACCAAATGCGACACGTCTCAGCGCATCCTGACGCGACGAGTGTCCGCATAGCCACTATGTTCCTACCCGGTTTTGGGCGATTCCGGTCAGCCTTCGTTCAGGAAGTTGCGAAGCATATACTGAAGGATGCCGTCATTTCTGTAGTAGTCGATCTCTATGATGCTGTCGAGACGGCTGACAACGTTGAACGTTTTCTTTTTTCCATCGGGGTGTACAGCCTCAACTGTCAGTTCCTGTCCCGGCTTTATGTTGTCATCAAGTCCCTTAAGGGTGAAGGTCTCCGTGCCATCCAGTCCCAGTGTATCAGCCGTTTCACCGGCTTTATATTGGAGTGGCAGTACGCCCATCCCCACCAGGTTACTTCTGTGTATGCGTTCGAAGCTTTCGGCTAGCACAGCGCGTACGCCCAGCAGGTAGGTTCCCTTTGCCGCCCAGTCGCGTGAAGAGCCACTTCCATATTCCTTGCCTGCAAGCACGAGCAGGGGTGTACCCGCTTCCTTGTACTTCATAGCCGCCTCATACACGGTCATCTCTTCGTTGTTGACAAAACAGGTTGTATAACCTCCCTCCCGCTTTGCCAGGCGGTTCCGGATCCGCACGTTCGCAAAGGTACCGCGCACCATCACCTCATCGTTACCACGCCGCGAACCGTACGAGTTGAAGTCGTGTGGCTTTACGCCGCGTTCAAGCAGATACTTTCCTGCCGGAGACTCCGGGCTAAACGATCCCGCGGGCGAAATATGATCTGTTGTGATCGAGTCTCCAAGCAGCAGCAGCACCCGGGCGTTTTCAATGGGGGCAATCGGATTCGGCTTCTTGCTGAGATTGATAAAGAAGGGGGCCTCTTTAACATAGGTGGACTTCTCATCCCACCTATACGCCTTATCAGTCGGTGCCTGCAGGTTGCGCCAGTGCTCGTTGCCATCGAATATTTCATCGTAGTTCTTCTTGAAATATTCCTTGCGCACCACTTGGTTCACGGCCTCCTGCACCTGCTTCTCAGACGGCCAAATATCCCTTAAGTACACGGGTTCGCCATCGCTCCCTATACCCAGAGGTTCATTCTCCATATCGAGGTCCATCCTCCCCGCGAGGGCGTGAGCGACTACGAGCAAGGGTGACATCAGGAAGTTCATCTTCACCTGCGGGTGTATGCGCGCCTCATAGTTGCGATTGCTGGAGAGCGTGGCAGCAACGATCAGGTCGTTTTCAACTACCGCTTTTGCGATCGGGTCTGGCAACGGTCCGGAGTTTCCGATACAAGAGGTACAGCCATATCCTACCACGTGAAACTGCAGTTGCTCCAAAGCTTCCAGCAGACCGGCCTCCTCGAGGTAGTCGGTGACGACCTTCGACCCCGGCGCCAGGCTCGTCTTAACCCAGGGCCTGACATTAAGCCCTTTCTCGACAGCCTTCTTTGCCATGAGTCCAGCGCCGATCATTACGTCGGGGTTGGACGTGTTGGTACAGCTTGTGATGGCAGCGATGACGACATCGCCATCGCTAAGGTCGAACGTCTCCCCATCCATCGTAACGCTCACTGTCCGCATGCGCGAGCGTTCCTGCACAACAACTTCCGCAGGCTCGACGTTGCCGCCCTCGTTGGCCCATCGGTTAAGGGCGCGGTCTCCATGTTCTACGTATTGCCGCGCGTACCGATCTTCCAGAATGTCTTTTATCCGTTGCTTTGCTTCGCTCAGAAGGATCTTGTCCTGGGGGCGACTCGGTCCGGAAATCGTGGGCCGTACAGACCCAAGATCCAATTCTACCACCTGGCTGTATTGCACGGCCTCCTCGTTCTCGCGCCATAACAGATTCTCCCGTGTATAGCGTTCGACCCTGTCGATCAATTCGGCCGGGCGATTGGTTTTATCCAGATATTGCAACGTCTTTTCGTCGATCGGGAAAAATGTGATGGTACAGCCAAACTCCGGCGACATGTTCCCTATCGTAGCACGGTCGGGTACGCTGAGCGACCCCAGGCCATCGCCAAACACTTCGACAAACTTTCCTACCACATTAGTACGCCGCAAGAGTTCGGTGATTGTAAGCACGAGGTCGGTAGCGGTACTTCCCAATGGCAACTTGCCGGTAAGTTTTAGTCCGATGACTTCGGGCAATGCCATGAAATGCGGTTGCCCCAACAGCGCGGCTTCCGCTTCGATGCCACCTACGCCATACGCCACGATGCCAAGCCCGTTTACCATCGGCGTGTGCGAATCCGTCCCGACCAGGGTATCAGGGAATACAACGCCGTCGCGTTCGATAACACACTGGGAGAGATACTCCAGGTTTACCTGGTGACAGATCCCCATGCCGGGGGGCACTACGGAGAAGTTATCGAACGCTGTCTGGGCCCACTTGAGAAAGCGGTATCGCTCGCTGTTGCGTTCGTATTCACGCGTCACATTCTTTTCATACGCTTCCTTACTGCCAAAGTAGTCGACCTGCACGGAGTGGTCGATAACCAGGTCCACCGGCACCAATGGGTTAATTCGCGCCGGGTCCTTTCCCTTCCGCACCATTTCCCCGCGAAGGGAGGCGATATCAACGATCGAAGGCACGCCGGTGAAGTCTTGCATCAGCACGCGTGCTGGCTTAAAGGGTATTTCTTTGTCGGCCGGCTTTGGCGTCCAGCCCAACACGGAGTCTATGTGTTCGCGCGTCACTACATAGCCGTCGTAATTACGGATAACGTTCTCCGCAAGAACGCGCATACAAAATGGAAGTCGTTCGATTGCATAGCCTGCCTCCTTCAACGCGCGGAGGCTATAGTAAGTAACCTTTTTTCCGGACAGTGTTAATTCCCGCCTGGCATTTAGAATATCCTGGTCCATAGCATCTGAGTTATGTGCACACTTTAGTGAAAATATCTCCACACCCGGCCGATAAAATGTCGGGTTGTCGATTAAGCTAAAGGTATAGAATTTTACCTATTAACGGTATCCGTGCGACGATAATCAGCCGCAGCTTTTGGCCCTCGGAATCTACCGCCAGCCCCCACCCAATGCACGGTACAGGGTCACTACGGCACTCATTCGATCGAGGCGCGCGTTGACGAGATCGAGCTGGGAATTCAGTGCGTTCTGGCGTGCGGTGAGCACCTCCAGGTAACTTGCCAGGCCATTGTTGAGCAACTCCTCAGAATAGGTGGTTGCCAGGTCATACGCTTCATACTCTTGCGACTTGGCGGTAATCTTTTCGCCGGCGGCATCGTATCGGAACAACGCATCCGAAACCTCGCGGCTGGCGGTCAGCACAGTCCGACGAAAGGCCAGGTAAGCCTGCTCCTGCTGCGCCTGCGCAACCTCATATTGGGTTCGGATCCTTCGGCCGTTTAACACAGGTTGTGCGAGGGAGCCGATAATGTTGGCAAATAAGGAATTGGTACTAAACAGCTGGTCGAACTCCAGGCTTTGCAACCCGCCGGTAGCCGAGATATTTAAAGAGGGATAGAAATTGCTCCGCGCTACGTTGGTCAATTCAAAAGCATTCACCAATCCGAACTCGGCAGCGCGCACGTCCGGCCTGTTGGCCAGGAGTTGAACCGGGAAGCCCGTATCGAGGGTCTGGTTAAAGCTGATGTCGGCGAGTGTCCCTCTTTCAATGGCATGCGGCGCTTCACCCAACAGGATCGAAATGGTGTTTTCCAGTAGTTTAATATTGAGCTTGAGATCGGCAAGCAGTGCACGTGCAGAATACAGTTGAGCTTCCGTTTGTTTCACTGCCACCTCGGTAACCTGGCCTGCATCTTTTAGGGCACGGGTAGTTTCGAGGCTGCTCTCCCGTGTACGAATCGTTTCCTCAGCTATTCTCAATTGTTCGTCGAGGGCCAGCAACTGAAAATACAGTCCGGCTACGTTCGCGATCAGCTCTGTCTTCACCGCCTGGTGCGCGGCCACCGACTGCAGGTAGGTAGCTTCGAAGGCACGCTTCTGACTCCTGATCCGCCCCCAGATGTCGGCTTCCCACGATAAGGTACCACTAAGCTCATATTGGGTGATGGCTCCGTCGAAGAACTCACCGAACTGACTGTTCCGCGCAAGCTCCTGGTAGCTCATTCTGCCCGTCACGTTCAGGGTGGGCAATTGGCCTTGCTTGCCCTGATTAAAGTACGCGCGGCCCACAACGATTTGCTGCAGCGCGATGCGTATGTCGATATTGTTTTCAAGGGCGTTCTCGATGTGTCGTACCAGGTGGGGATCGGTAAACATCTCGCGCCACGATACCATCGCCAGGGTAACACTATCAGTTTCCAGCGAATCGGTTCGGAAGTGCGCCTCATGCACGACTTCCGGACGTGAATATTCTTTCGCCACAAAGCAGGACTGCAGGGTGAACAGTGCTACAGCGAGTAAAGGAATATAAAGGATACGAATCTTCATTGCATTCAAGGGTTGGGGCGCGTGAAAGGCTTGCGGCTTACTTTTTCATGCAACCACTGGAAGAGGATGTAAAGTATGGGGATCACAAACACACCCAGTACTGTACCGATCAGCAGACCGCCGACCGCCCCTGTTCCGATCGAGTTATTTCCCCGGGCGCCGATGCCGCCCGCGAGTACCAGCGGAAGCAATCCAATAATAAACGCAAACGATGTCATGAGGATGGGACGAAGCCGGACGCGTGCGCCTTCGAACGCGGCCTCCACGATGGAATAACCCGCGCGTCTTCGCTGTATGCCGAATTCCACGATCAGGATCGCGTTCTTGGCCAGAAGGCCGATGAGCATCACCAATGCGATCTGGAAGTATACGTTCACCTCAAGACCGGCCAGCTTCGTGGACACGTAGGCGCCCATTATCCCGACGGGCAATGACAACAAGACCGCGAAAGGAATCAGGTAGCTTTCGTACTGTCCCGCCAGGATGAAATACACGAAAGCCACGCTGAGTAATATGATGAACAGCGTCTGCTTTCCGGCGGATATCTCTTCGCGTGTAAGACCTGAAAAGTCGATGGTATAGTTTCTCGGAAGCGCGGTGCTGGCGACTTCCTGTACCGCGCGGATGGCGTCACCCGAAGAGAAACCGGGAGCAGCCGCGCCGTTTACGCTCGCGGCATTGTACAAGTTAAAGCGTGTCACGGCTTGCGGACCGTACACCCGACGCAATTGAACGAACTGGGTTATGGGCGCCATTTGTCCGGACGCATTTCGAACATATAACGAATTGAGACTCTCCGTTGTCGCGCGGTCCTGCGGCAACGCCTGCACATACACACGATACTGCTTTCCGAAACGTGCGAAGTCAGCTGCATAGATCCCACCAATGTAACCCTGTAGGGTCCCGAAGATCGCGCTAATGGATACGCCCGCCTCTTTGGCGCGGGGGACATCCAGGTCGATCTCATACTGCGGATAGTTGGTGTGGAACGCACTCTGCGCATAAAGGATCTCCGGACGTTGCATGAGTTGGCCGATGTACTCCTGCGTTACCCGGTCAAGCTCAGCGAAATCTCCGCCCAGTCTGTCGAGTACCTGTACCTCGAAGCCTGACGACACGCCGAAGCCCGGTACACTCGGTGGTGAAAAGAATAATATGTTCGCGTCGGTGATGCCTGCCGCTACCTGTAACATCCGCGCCATGATCGCATCGGCCGACATAGACTCGTCTTTGCGTTCGCTCCACGGACTCAGCTTAATGAATCCAAGACCATGGTTACTGCCTGCGCCGGAAAAGAAGTTGGAACCACTCACCAACGACGCGCCTTCTACGCCCGGTATTTCGTTCAGTCGGGCCTGCAATTCCTGCATTACCTGCACGGTACGATCCAGCGAGGCGCCCACGGGCAATTCCACGTTTGTAAAGATGATACCACGATCCTCATTGGGAACAAAACCCGTCGGCGTTGTCATCGAAGACCAGTATATCGCCACCAGGGCAACGAGAAGGGCGGCGGGTGTTATCCACTTATACCGATACAGAAACCGCAGACTTTGCACATAGCGTTGTGTCGTAGCCTGGAATCCCCTGTTGAAGCCGGCAAAAAACCGCTTCATAAGACCCTTTTCGTGCTCCTCCTCGTGTACGGGTTTCAGGAACAGCGCGCTGAGCGCCGGACTCAGGGTCAATGCGTTGACCGCGGAAATACCGATGGCGACAATGAGCGTCACACCAAATTGTTCATAGAACACACCCGTTGGACCTGTAATAAATGTCACCGGGATAAACACCGCCGCCATCACGAGTGTGATGGAGATGATGGCGCCCGTTATTTCTTCCATCGCGGCATGGCTGGCCTCAAGGGCTGACTTGGCGCCACTTTCGAGTTTGGCGTGTACCGCTTCAACGACCACAATGGCATCGTCCACCACGATACCGATCGCCAGCACCAAGGCGAAGAGCGTCAACAGGTTGATCGAATACCCGAATAGTCCGAGGAAGAAAAAGGTACCGACAATTGAAACGGGCACCGCCAACGCCGGGATGAGCGTTGACCGGAAGTCCTGAAGGAAAATAAAGACGACGAGGAATACGAGGATGAACGCCTCTATCAGGGTAACGACCACCTTTTCAATAGATGCGGTGAGAAATTCGTTCGTGTCGAAGTTGATCCTGACGTGAAGACCCGGCGGGAAATCATCGTCCAACTCATCCAGCGTGGCGTGAATGTTTTCAATGATTTCCTGGGCATTAGAGCCGGGCGTTTGGTACACCCCCATACTGATTCCGGGAAGCCCGTTCGTGAACGAGATTACGTTGTAACCTTCAGCATCGAGTTCTACATCCGCGACGTCCTTGAGTCGGAGGAATTGCCCGTTGCCGATTGCCCGTACCACAATGTTCTCATACTCTTCCTGTGTGTTGTACCGACCGCTGTACTTGATGACATATTCAAATGCCTCGGCATGATTTTGTCCCAGCGAGCCGGCTGCCGCTTCCAGGCTCTGTTCGTTGATTGCGGCTGTAACGTCAGAAGGCATGAGGTTGTAGGCCGCCAGCTTTTCAGGACGCAGCCAGATGCGCATCGCATAGTTCTTCGCGCCGAAGACACTCACGTCGCCCACGCCATCAATCCGTTTCAGCGCGGGGAGCACATTGATGTTGAGATAATTCTGAATGAAAGTCGCGTCGTAGTTCGGATTATCTGAATACACTGTAAAGAACATCAGCGCACTCGTCTGCTGCTTTTGCGTAACCACGCCCGACTGTGTTACTTCTCGGGGTAGCAGCGGCAACGCCCGCGACACGCGGTTCTGCACGTTCACGGCTGCGATATCAGGGTCGATGCCTTGTTTAAAAAACACCTGAATAGTAGCGCCGCCGTTGTTACTCGCCGATGAGGTAATGTAACTCATACCTTCCACACCGTTGATCTGTTCCTCCAGCGGTATGATCACACTTTGCAAAACGGTTTCAGCATTGGCGCCGGGGTAGTTGGCTCCCACGCGCACTGTCGGGGGCGCAATGTCCGGATATTGCGTTACGGGCAGATTGATCAAGCCCAGCACACCCAGCATCAGGACGATTATGGAAACAACGGTGGATAGTACCGGCCTGTCGATAAATTTCTTCAGCATGAAAAAGCTCCTTATTATTTAAACACAGCTTGTAACTTCCTGGCAACACTGTCGAACGGCACAGACTGTGGCTGTATCGGTGTATTGTGGCGTATGGTGGTTACACCCGATACTACCACCTGATCGCCCTGCGACACGCCCGACGAAACGATGACGAGGTTGTCAACACGGTCGACAACTTCCAGCGGCGTGGAAAGCGCCGTATCATTCCGGACGCGAAACACATAGGTGATGCCCTGTTGTTCGAAGGTGGCAGCTTCCGGCACGACGGGCATTTTTTCGTATGTCCTCGGGATCATTATGACGCCGCTGCTTCCGTCGGACAATATCCGGTTCGGGTTTGGGAATACGGCCCGAAACGCCACCGATCCCGTTGAAGGATTAACCTGTCCTGTTACCGTCTCGATCTTTCCGGGTTGTTCGTAAATCTCCCCGTTGACAAGCCGAATCTGTACTGGAGGAAAGTTCGATACTTTCTCTGAAAGCGTATTGCCGGGTGTCGACTGGATAAAATCCAGGTAGTCGCGTTCATTCATGGAAAAGAAAGCGTATACCCGTTCGACGTTGGCTACCGTAGTCAACGGCACCGGGTCGGCGGCGCTCACCAACGCACCCTGGCGAAAGTTGATGGCCCCGACATGACCGTCGACAGGGCTACGTATGGTGGCATAGTCGATATTGGCGCCTATACTTTTGTAAACAGCTTCCGCCTGAGCAAGTCTGGCCTGAGCCGTTTCGAGCTGTACCTGTCCGACGATGCCCTTCTCCACCAACGGTTTGAGCCGGTTCACCTCTACACGCGCTGCATCGACGTTGGCCTTTGCCGCACCGGCATCCTGAACGAGGGTCTGCGTTTCCAGTTTAAAAAGAGGTTGGCCTTTTTTCACGGGTCGCCCTTCATCGACCAGTACCTGGGTGATGTATCCCGAAACCTTAGCGCGCACTTCGCTGCTGACAATGCCTTCCAGGCGCGCGGGAAAGGAACGGTAGCCCGTGACGGTCCTCACCGGCACCTCGACAACAGGTAGGGGTGTTGGTCCCATCGCTTGTTGTGCGGGTTGGTTGCCATTGCACGAGATGAGGAAAGTTAACGTTAACAGGAGTCCTGTACGGATCGGTAATTTCATCGAAATAATAGTTTCACGTTGATTTGACGCTGGATTTTCTTGTACGCACGGTTCTTGTCTTGCTCCCGGAAGATATCCCGGTCCACATAGCTTCCGCCACATCGCGCAAGTCGGCGGCGGTGATACGTGCCCTACCCGACATGCGGAGTTTGGCTGCGGCACTAATGCCGCCAAAGACGAGAACGAGTAAGAGTTCGGGTTTAATAGCACGAATTTCACCCGCGGCAATGCCTTGTTGTATCAGGCGGAAAAGCGGACTTCTAAACTGACCTGAAGGCTGCCCGGCATGGTAAGGCGAATTCAGGTACTGCTCAAAGAACGTAAGCACCGCCTGGTTGCGGACATAAAATTCGTATAGCTGGAGCCAGGTATTGAGAAAACGCTCTTTATTGGAATCACCTGAGGCTATGGCGTCCGCCGTAACGGCCCTGATACGATCACTGTTGTACGTGTACAGTGCGCGGATCAGTTCGTCCTTTCCCTTGAAATAGTGATAGATGGTTCCCGCAGCCACCCCGGCGTGATCGGCGACCAGGCTCATCGTCGTGCCATGGAATCCACGTTCGCGGATCAGCGCCATCGTGCTTTCCAGTATCAATCGCTTCTTCTCGGGTATACTTTCCACAAAAACAGCTACGTCTGACCCTAAACGCTCTCGCTAGACTGAACGTTCATTCGGTCCGCAAAAATAATAGCACAGAACGGATCGGCAAGAAAATAAATAGGAGCGGTAGCATATGCGATGTGCTACGCAATCGTTTTCAGCGTTCTTTCAATTCTTTTTTTCCGAACCAGCCGACCCACTTCCAGCAAGCCGAGACATACTATCCACGTAATAAGTATTAACTGCAACACTGGCCATTCGAGGAACGTTGTCTTAAAAGGCTCATGAAGAGCAGGCACATAGACGATGAGTGTCTGCAAGGCGATGGTGAGCAGCACCACGCCCCACATGGCCGGGTTTGAAAACATGCCCTTGCCGATGAGCGGGTGATGTATAGATCGCACAGAAAGGGCGTTGCCGAGTTGCACAAGACACAGTATGGTAAACACAGCGGTTTGCTGGACGGCAAGGTCGTAGCCTTCCAGGGCGAGGCGATATTGGGTATGCAGGGCCGCAGCTGAGAGGATCAGTGCGGCGATAACGATATCGGAGATCATGCCTCCGGCAAACAAGTTTTCTCCGGGTGGACGTGGCGGCCGCCTCATAATGTCCGGTTCGGCGGGCTCTGCGGTGAGGGTAATTCCCGGCAGGCCGTCGGTTACCAGGTTGATCCACAGTATGTGGATGGGTAAAAGGGGGATAGGCATACCCAGGGCCGGCGCGAGGGCGATGGTGAGGACTTCCGCCAGGTTGCACGACAACACATACTGAATAAATTTTCTGATGTTTTCGTATATGCGACGTCCCTCCTTCACGGCTTTGACGATCGTCGCGAAGTTGTCGTCGAGAAGGATCATGTCCGATGCCTCTTTGGATACGTCTGTTCCGGTGATGCCCATGGCCACGCCGATGTCGGCCTGCTTGAGGGAGGGCGCGTCGTTGACGCCGTCGCCCGTCATGGCGACAAACTGGTTGTTCTCCTGCAACGCCTTCACAATCTGCAGCTTTTGTTCCGGTGACACCCGGGCGTAGACGACGACATCTTTGACTTTTTTCACAAACTGTTCCCAGCTGGTGGAAAGGAGATCCTTACCCGTTCGGGTCTCCATGGCATCGTCGCCCATGCCGAGGCGCCGGGCGATTGCCCTGGCTGTCAACTCCTGGTCGCCGGTGATCATGACGCTCCGGATACCCGCCGTGCTGCATTCTGCGATGGCTTCCATCACAGCCTCACGAGGCGGGTCGATCATCGCCACCATGCCGAGAAAGTCGAGGTCGCGTTCGAGTTCTGGTGTCAGGTTGCCGGGTTTGTCACGGAAAGACCGTGTTGCAAAGAACAAGACCCTGAGACCTTCGGCCGCCCACTCGCGATTTGTGTTAAGCCAGTTCTCTTTCTCGCTGTCATGGTGTGCTGCCAATGAACCTGCGATGGCTGCCGGCGCACCTTTGACGAAAAGGATCCATTCCCCGTTGTGTTGATGTAAGGTGCTCATCATCATGCGTTCGGAGTCGAATGGGATCTTGCCCCTGAACGGGTAGTTGTCAGCGGCGCTGTCGCGCGTCAGTCCCTGACTGCGGGCATAGGTTACCAACGCGGTTTCGGTCGAGTCGCCCAGCAGTTCTTCCGGTCCTGAAAACCGCACCTCGTTGTTCAACATCATGGCGTGCAGGAGCAGGTCTTCCTTGCCGGGTTGGGCGACGACCTTCTCGACCGTCATGATGTTTTCTGTAAGCGTTCCCGTTTTATCGGTGCATATGTAGGTCACGGATCCCAGGGTCTCTACCGCAGGAAGCCTTCTGATGAGCGCATTTTGTTTTACCATGCGCCGCGCCCCCTGGGCGAGGGCAATGGTGATGACAGCGGGGAGCGCTTCGGGGAGGGCGGCTACGGCCAGCGATAATGCGGTGAGGAACATTAGGTACGTTTCTTCTCCGCGCAGGAGGCCGAAGCCGAATACGGCGAGACACACTATGATTACGGCCACGGTGAGCTGACGACTGAATACGGCGAGTCGTTTTTGGAGAGGCGTTTTCTGGTCCTCGATATCCATCAGTCCCGCGATCTTGCCGATCTCAGTCTCCATGCCGGTGGCGGTGACCACGGCCTTCGCCGAGCCATTGCTTATGATAGTGCCTTTGAAGACCATGTTCTTTTGGTCGCCGGGCAACAGGTTCTCCCCTTCGATGATATCGGCGGCTTTCACCACGGATGTGCTCTCACCGGTGAGGGCGGCCTCTTCGGTTTTGAGCGCATGGGCGCTGAGGAGGCGGGCGTCGGCCGGGACGATGTCGCCGGCCTCGAGCAGGATGATGTCGCCGGGCACAAGTTCTGAGGTATCGATCTTCACCGGGTTGCCATCGCGGATGGCGGTGGCCGTCTGCGCTGCCATCTTCTGGAGCATGCGCACGGACTCCTCGGCGTTGTATTCCTGTCGGTATCCTATCCATGCGTTGACGACGATGATGGCCAGGATCACCAGCGCGTCGGTAGTTTCTCCTACGGCAAGGGATACGACCGCGGCCGCGATGAGGATGAGGATCATGACGTCTTTGAACTGCCCGATCAGGATGGCAAGCCGGCTCTTTCGTGGCGTTTCGCGAAGGGCATTGGGGCCGTACCGTTCTTTACGCGCGGCGACGGCGTCGCTGCTCAGTCCGGATGCAGACGCGCCCAGCTTCTGGAGAACTTCTTCCACGGAAAGGCGGTACCATGGGTGCATGACCGAATATATAGAAATGTATTGATGTGCCGCACAAACGCGGGGCACATCGCATCAGCCCGCTCGACCTACAACTCCAAGGATTTGAGCATGTCGAAGAAAATTTTTCGGTGTTCCGGGTAGGCACCTTCGGGCTTGTTTTCGGCGGCGAAGTAGAGGCCGAGGATTGTCGTGTCTTTAATAATGAATACTGCTGTGCTGCCCAGATGGATGTCCTTTTCGAATAATTTGTAGTCGATTACCTTCGAGTCCAGTCCCCCAATCACCGCGTCGTTAACGCTCACCATTTTTTTCTCGCCGTACTGGCCTTCCATTCCGTGAACGTACAGGGCTGCTATTTCGTCCAGATGGAGCAAGCTGTCATTAGGCATTATCCTGATAACAAGGTTCGTGCAGAAGTCCTTATCTTCCGGGCATTCTTCCCTGAAGGCGATCGCGTCAACGGAATCTTCCACGACACTCCAATTTTCGGGGATCTCGAGGGCGAACGAAAATCCGTTCAGGTCGTATACAGGCTTCGAGCCGAAGTTCGTCTCTCCTCTATTGGAGTTGTTGCATGCTGCGAGCGCCAGACCAATAAACAATAGAAATAAAATTACTCTCATGGGTGTTCGGGCGAACAGTCGTGTTTCGATAAACGTACTATAGATACGACATTTCGGAAAATGTGCCAAATCTGCACGTTGTGCGCTATGCCGTGGTTCTTGTAAGATCATCTGGTCTTGGGATCCTGAAAGCGAGTTCTGAACGAGCGATCTGCAATGAACCTTAGACACACGAGACTTCCTCCCCTTCTCCACCCACTTCATCCGTTTCGGGTCGTCTTTCACGAGATGAACACTACGAAACATTGAAAAAGTTTTTCCATACAATACAGGCAACAGAGTCAAGAGGTCATGTATCAGCGCTGACGTGGAATTGTGACCGGATCGATATACGGGAAGCAACCTCGTGAGTTGCACGTAATAGAAGTATCACTAAAAAAGAAATAGACATGCAGATCCTTCATAGTGACCTCGATTGAATCAGCGTATGATGCCAGGCCCCTGATTAAGAAAAGTCAATGTCCCCTACCCTTTCAGCAATATCGGCCATACTTGTTCCCTTCAGTAAGGACTTAAGCGTCTTTGACTGCCTATAAGGAAACTCATTTGGCACCGTTTTCACGCTTGATGGTTGAATCAAGATTGTATCGACGAGCGATCGCAATGGAACAAATGTGCTATCCCTTGCAAAAAACACGTCATTACCGGTTAACGAAAAATTCATTTTCGCGGGTTCCGTCGAGTTATTAGCAATGTCAAAATAACAATTAAACTCGGTAGGCGTGATCTCAGATAGATTGTCCTTAAAATAGCCAAAGTCAACCTCGTAAGACAAATAGAATGAATGAGCACTAGCATTAACCTTCTGTTCCTGGACCTGACACCCGATGCTACTCCCAATTGCCAGGAGTATGGTTGTAGCGCTAATCAACCTCATTATAAAGCTTAGGTGCAATAGTTTATTCACGAAGTCCCCCGACGTTAACGGTTGCTGAATCGCACGAAGCGACTTTCCCAGCCTGGAAGCAATTTTCATAAGCTATCTTTCGACTAGAAAATCCCCCTACTCAATGTCATCTTTGCACTTTTCCAGAACCTCCTTGACCAGATATTCATTCTCAGATTTCGCTGTTACGTAAAATTCTTTACCAGAGAAAAACCCAATTCCAATTACCACGGAAAATATCCTAGACGAAAAATCTCCTTCTTCAAACTTGATAGACGAGAGAGCACTAGCAATACGCTCTCTGGTTAGAATTTCATTCTGAAGAAAAATCTTCATCCCAGAGTCATAATATCGATAGATTAGATCTTCCAAATACCTCACATCCGTTACTCCAAAGCACAAATATGCTCTACCTTTTGCCTCACCTTCCATCAAAATCCTATTCGTTTCATTTGCTTGCCGAAGCTCCATCAATTCTTCGTCGATTGAGGAATGGCTCGATGAAGTGGGATGCAGGGGCGAAACGAAAATCAGGTGTTCGTCATTCGCCTCAAGCGCCCTTTGCAAAGACACCACTAGCCTATACCATATCGAAGCATAGTCTACAGATTTTCGCTCTGCGATCTTCTTTTTTAGTAGCTGAAAAAGGGACCCCGGATACAGATCACCGAATTGAAAAACTACCCTCTCGTCATCCCTATGAATCACGTCAAGTGACAACATCTTGTGGATATTTCAGTGATACCATGCTATGCCGGCATGATCTATGTACCTTGTTGCGCATTGGCCCGTCTAGTCCTCAATTATTTCGGCTTCCTTGATCGTCTGCTGTTGGGGCGTTGACCGTTTTGTCCACCGTTTAAATTTTACGAGTCTTTGTCGGATCGGTCAAATCTTTTTAGTCGAACGTTACTTAGTCCACTGTTCACTTGAGGTCAGACGAAACGGTCCGCGAACATAAATTGATTTCTTTAGTCCTTTGTCACCGGAAATTCTTCCAGGTCCAGAATCATTGAATGAACTTCAACGTCAAACCAGTCAGTAAACATCTTATAAGTCCTATTTGTCGGCCAACCCGACTCGTCAGTGTACCAATCGTTAAGTTCGTTAACAAATATCTTGTCAAAGTTCTTTTTAATCCACTTTTTAATCTCCTCGTTGCTCCCCATCTCTCGGATTAGGTAAATATTATTTTCCTCCAATTCCGATGTTGGTTTGTCGTCTTTGAATAAATTACTCACCCAGTCGTAAAATGGTTGTTTTGGTCGAACTAAAATTGCGTTTCTGTCAATTGGATCGTAGTAATATGGTATCCGGTCCATGTCCATCTGTTGTCAGTTGTCTACGCTGTCCGAACGACTTTTGCACAACATGAGTGCATATTGCGTTTGGTTGATTGTGAAAACTAATCTCTCCCACGTGTGTGAAGGAAATTATGAAACTTAACTTACAATGCAACACCGAACCGGCCAAATGAAATATGCACATTGTTGTGGGCCATTCTTTTTTAGCTATTCCTGCACCCTTTGACCCCCCATTCCATTTTTGATTGACCCCCTATTCCGGGAAGTTGACCCCCCCGGGATTTTCGTTATTCCTGCAACTTGACCCCGGGGTCACCTTTCAGGAATTCCGGCAAGCTGACCCCTGCGTGATTGGATATGTTCTGGCTATCCTTACCGGATAAAGCATTAGAACTATGGCCTATTATCCTAT
>DATGQD010000068.1:0-18842 GCA_035304385.1 Cyclobacteriaceae bacterium | reverse complement strand
TACAGTTCAGAACCAATGAAAAACCTTAACACGACTGTAGTTGCATTTTTTGTAGCCTTGGCCCTGTCACTCTCGGGTTCCGCGGTGATGGCAGATCCAGGCGAAGACCAGGGGCTGAATTTTTTTGGTAAGGAAAAGGATCTTTTTGTGTTCCGGACTGCTAAAGGCACAAGCGACGCCAAAGTCGAGATATATTCCGACTCTGGTGAGCTGGTAACAGCTCAAACGATGCAGAAGCGGAAGATCATCATCGATTTTGGCGGCGTAGCCTTTGGAACGTACACGATACGCGTTACGCAGGACGGCGTAATCAAGGAGTATCAGTACAAAAGAAAATGACAAACAACGGGTGCTGCCCTGCGGCATACCCGAAAAGATAGTGGGGTTGGTTTTAATCTGGTTTAGGTCGTTCTTGACACGGGACGGCCTTCACCCTTTTGTACGTATCCTCAGTTTCTTACCGCTATATTCTCCGTTTCTATTACGCCCTGGCCAATGGATAGGATCCACAAGCCAATAAACGTGAACAGCCCGTTCACCAGCAGGATTTCAAACCCGAATTCATATCCGAACAACAACTCCTTCGAATTGCTGGCAAGCGCGTAGGAGAGGATGGGCGACAAGACGCATACATAGGGAATCCAGCGGTCCCGTACCTTCCGTTTCATGAACATGCCGAAGGCAAAGAGTCCCAGCAACGGGCCATACGTATACCCCGCTGCTTTGAACACCGAGGTGATGACACTTTCGTCGTTGATAGCCTGGAACACGATGATCACGGCGCAGATGAGCAGGCTGAATCCCATGTGTACAAGCATCCGGGTGCGCGTCCGCCGGGGTGTTTCCTCATCCGTTTGCTTAAACCCGAGGAAATCGACGCAGAACGACGTGGTCAGCGCAGCCAGTGCGGAATCAGAGCTCGCGTAGGCCGCGGCGGTGATGCCGAGAATGAATGCAATGCCCAGGGCTATGGGGAAGTGATGGATTGCCAGCATAGGATACAACTCGTCCGTGCGGTCAGGTATCGCAATGCCCTCGTGGCCGGCATAGAGGTACAGCATGGCGCCCAGCGTAAGGAACAGGAAGTTCACGAAGACGAGCAGTATCGTAAACCAGTACATATTCTTCTGCGCTTCTTCCAGATTGCGGCACGTAAGGTTCTTTTGCATCAGGTCCTGATCCAGTCCTGTCATTACAATGGCGATAAACGCGCCGGCGATAAACTGCTTGAAGAAGTTATACGGCGACTGCCAGTCCCACACGAAAATCCTGGAGTATTCACTTGTGGTTACCAGTTCACCCAGCCCGACCAGCGATATGTCGAGTTCTTTCGAGATGAAGTAGATGGTGAAAACCACCGCCGAGACCAGAAAGGTGGTTTGCAGTGTGTCCGTCCAGACGATGGTTTTTATGCCGCCCTTGAAGGTGTACACCCAGATGAGAAAGATGGTAACAAGAACGGTAACCCAAAAGGGAATACCCGCGGCGTCGAATATGGCAAGCTGAAGCACCATGGCAGCCAGGAACAACCTGAAAGCGGCGCCTACCACGCGCGAAACCAGGAAGAAGAATGCGCCGGACTTGTAGGCCCAAAAACCGAAACGGCTGTCGAGGTATTCGTAGATCGAGACGAGGTTCAGCCGGTAGTATAGCGGCAGGAGTACCTTGCGTATGACGGTATATCCGATAACATACCCCATGACCACCTGAAAATACGCGAACTGGGAAGTGCCGACCTCACCGGGAATGGAGATGAAGGTCACTCCGGACAGGCTGGTGCCAATCATTCCGAAGGCCACCAAATACCAGGGCGATTCCCGGTTTCCGGTAAAGAAAGTCTGCGAAGTCGCACCGCGGGACGTCACCACCGACACGACAATCAGCATCACAAAATACATCCCGACAATGGTGAGAACCAGCCATGGCGACATATCTATCCGGTTAGGGGTTCACAAAAAATCAAGAAAAAGCGCGGAATTCCAAATACCCGCTCGTCCGTGGCAAGGACGTCGAAATTCACTACCTTTGCAAGGTGATGTTAAAACAACCCGGTTTGACTATGAAGAATGCCGCTCAGGAAGAATTGCAGGTGGATGTACTGGAGGCGGTTGAAACTACCGAAGTCATGGATTTGGTCGTCTTCAACGACGACTTCAACACGTTCGCACACGTCATCGAAACGCTCATCCGGGTGTGCAAACACACACCCGAGCAGGCCGAGCAGTGCACGTGGATCATCCACTATACCGGCAAGTGCGCCGTAAAGACCGGTACGTTCGAGTTTCTGAAGCCCATGCGCGAGGCCATATGCGATGCGGGTATCGAAGCGCGTATCCTCTGACCTCCGTGCCTTACTCCTAATCCCTGCCCAGCGTGGACTTTTCCTCAAGGTTGATTGAAGAAGCGGTCAATCAGATTGCCCGGCTGCCGGGCATAGGGAAGAAGACCGCCCTGCGTCTTGTGCTGCACCTGGTGAGGGAAAAGGAAGAGCAGACGCTGCAGCTCACCGAAGCGCTCAACCGGCTCCGAACGCAAATCCGTTTTTGCCGATCGTGTCACAATATTTCCGACGACGAAGAGTGCGCGATATGCCGCGGTGCGAAGCGCGACCGCCACGTCATCTGTGTCGTGGAAGATGTCCGTGATGTCATGGCCATCGAAAATACCGCACAGTACAATGGTTTGTATCATGTCCTCGGTGGCGTGATCTCTCCCGTAAACGGCGTCGGCCCGGGAGACCTCAACATCGAATCGCTCGTAAACCGGATTCATTCCAACGGAACGGTCAACGAAGTAATTCTCGCCCTTAGTCCCACGCTGGAAGGAGATACCACTGCGTTTTACGTTCACAAACGCATCCAACCCACTTCCGTCCGCGTGAGTGTGATCGCGCGCGGTGTACCTGTGGGTGGCGACCTCGAGTACGCCGACGAGATTACACTGGGGCGAAGCATTTTGTCACGAACTCAATTTAGTTAGGCCCGACTACGCTTCTTCACAACATCCTTTCCTTCCATGTTCGGATTTTAATTCCTTACTTTGCACGCTTCTTTTCTTAACATATAAATGAACCACCTTTCCAATCGCATCGAGGCCATCCAGGAGTCTGCTACCCTGGCAATGGCGCAGAAAGCCCGTGAATTCAGATCGCGGGGAATTCAGGTTATCGGACTCAGCTTGGGTGAACCCGACTTCAAAACGCCAAAGCATATCTGCGAAGCCGCGAAGGCCGCCATCGATGAAGGAAAATATTTTGCTTATCCGCCGGTGGCCGGGTACCAGGATCTGCGCGAAGCGATCGCCGCCAAGTATTCAAAGGAAAACGGCGTACAGTACAAGGCTGAAAACGTTGTCGTGTCTAACGGTGCGAAACAATCCATTGCCAACGCTATGCTCGCCCTGCTCAACCCGGGTGACGAGGTGATCATCTTTGCACCCTATTGGGTAAGCTACGATGCCGCTGTACGTTTGGCAGAAGGTGTCCCCGTATATGTTAGCGGTACCATCGATAACGACTTCAAGGTCACCGCCGAACAGTTGGAAAAGGCCATCACGCCACGGACGCGGGCGATTATTTTTTCGTCGCCGTGTAATCCCACCGGATCGGTATTCTCAGGAAAGGAACTGCAGCAGATCGCGGAGGTTGTGCTCAGGCATCCGGGCCTGCTGGTGATCGCCGATGAGATCTACGAGCACATCAACTTTACCGGTGAACAGGTGAGCATCGCCAGCTTTCCGGGTATGATGGAGCGGACCATCACTGTCAATGGCTTTGCCAAGGGATACGCCATGACTGGCTGGAGAGTGGGGTATATCTGCGCGCCGACGTGGATCGTAAAGGGATGCAACAAGGTTCAGGGGCAGATTACCTCGGCCAACTGCTCGATAGCACAGCGCGCCGCGCTGGCGGCGTTGACCGGAACCCAGGAGCCTACGCAACAGATGGTTGCCGAGTACCGAAAGCGGCGCGACATTGTCTACTCCCTGCTAAGTGACATCCCGGGTATCAAAACCAACAATCCCGAAGGTGCTTTCTATTTCTTCCCCGACGTGAGCGCCTGGTTTGGAAAAAGCGACGGCACGACGGTCATTCGTAACGCTGACGATTTTTGTATGTACATGCTGGAGCACGCCCACGTTTCACTTGTCTCCGGCTCGGCGTTCGGCGACGATAACTGTATACGTTTGTCGTACGCAGCCTCTGAGCAGGAAATCCGCGACGCCATCGCCAGCATTCGCAAGACGCTCGAAAAACTGAAATAGTCTACGAGACCGGATGCACAGGCAGCAAACGCTGCCGCAGCGTGGTCACTTTCGACTCCATGTAGTTGAAAAACTTCACGCGCTCTTTTTCGCCGGTGGTGCTGATCAGAACGGCACGTCGAAGAAGGTTTCGAAGGTAGTGTTCAAATTGCGTACAGAAGACCTCGTTAGAGGTGGTAAGCAGGTCCATGGTGTTTACCGTAATGTAGGCTACCCTCTTGTCGTCGGTGCTGAAAAGAATGGCGGTATCGGGAATCAGAATGTCGTTACGATAAAGATTGTATTTTGATCCGCCCTCGCCTTTGGTACCTGACGCCGCCCACACCCGTGTAGCCCTTAACATCTCCGTGAACTGGTCCAGGATGGTACCCACGATACGGGTATCTTCGAAAAAGCCGCACTCGTAATGGAATTCAATCTGACGAAGGGTGATATTCGCGGTCTCTTCACACCAGATCTCCGTCGACGGTAAATGCCTGTAGCGTTCATAGATTCGCTTCGCTACCGCCAGGCGTTCCTTTTGTACGATGCCGGGTTGGAACCGGGCGTCAAGATAATCCTGCGTGAGCACGCTCTTATTCCAGAAAAAGATCTTAAAGGCCGTGAGTTCAGGATAGTTGAAGTATTGGAAGACGGGGAGATCCTTGGCCTGGTAAATCAGTTCACGTTGAGTGAACGACTGCATCATGTCCAGGTTGTCGAGAATGGAACGCAGCCAATTGTCGAAGGTAAAGTTGTCGTGACCGATCAATCGGTGGTGAAACGTCACGGTGTTCGACGTCGGGGCCAGGAGGGCGTCCAGGGAAATGTGGTAGTGATTGCAAAGCAGTTTGACCTCGTCGAGGGTCAGCACGGTTTCGCCCCTGATCCTTCGATAGGCGCTGTCGCGGGATATTCGCAGGACTTCGGACAGGTCGTCGGCAAATGAAATATTAGGAGGGACCCTTGACCGGACGGTTTCCAGGAATAGGGATTGAATGTTGCTGTCCATGGCCGGGAAGGGGCTCGGACAACTAATGTAGCACTAATTCTCAAATTGCTCCTCGAGGGGAATCTGTTTTTCGAGGTCGGCCAGTATCTTCCGGTCCAGCGGCGTTTCCTTGATAACATTATAATTGGCCCAGAAATCCTTGTTGTAGGGGCGATCCTGGTACTGAAGCCCGTAATTCTTCATCTTTTCAGTGGAGGTGATCCGCTCACTGGTTTCAGGGGTAACCTTATTGATCAGCAACTCCTGGTAAAGCTCGGTCTCAAAGTTCAAATCATTGGTACGGCTATCGTACCAGTTGATCATGGACGTCACGGTCATGTAGTTGACGTACATTTTTCCCTGGTATTGTTTAAAGTCGATCGTCTTTTTCAGACCGTCGAAGGTGCTGTACATTCCTTTGCGCCGGCTCACGATCTGGCCTGTTGGACCCGTTTCGGTTTCAAGATGAATGATCGCGTAGTTTCTCTTGTCGATATAGGCTTTCAGGCTGAAGTCTTCGTTATAGGTAACGACGAAAATAGGGTGTCCGTTATAGTGCGTGTCTCGTTCCCGGTTTACGGATTTTAGAAACGCATCGTCATTTTCGAACTGACGGTATCGGATATTGTTGTGCAGCAGTAGGTCTTCCAAAAGATTGTCCTGATCGAAGTAGGGCGTGAACTTGTTTTCATACCCGAGGCTTTGTCGCACTTCGATAAGTTTAACACGTTCGCGGAGACGGAAACGGTTACGCGGTTCACGATAGTCGTCGTCGTAGATCCGCACGGCGGCTTCCAACAGGGAAATGTACGTCCCCCCTACTTTTTTTGCATCGCGATAGAACCCGTCGAGGAGGAACGATTTCATCGGATAGTTTTCTTCAATGCGTGACAGGGCGATGCGAAAGATATCGCCACCGGAAAGTGTGTCTGCTACAACGATCTCCTGAAGGACCGTGGGCGACTTGTCCAATTCGAAAACCTGCGGTTGGCCGGATGCCGACATCACCGACCAAACCGGCGCCTCGAAATTGGCGTACCCCAGCATGCTGATTACGAGAATTTCGTTACGGTATTCGGCGGGCAGGTGAAAATCGAACTCACCATTCAGGTTGGTCACCGTGGCGATAGACCTTCCCAGAATGCTCACCGAGGCGAAAGCCAACGGCTCACGCGTTGCGCGATCGCGGGCCAACCCGGATACAGTAATGGTTTGGGCCAACCCCAGGGAGGAGACAAAAAGCAACCCGGCTACCAGAAAAAACCTCGTCAGAGTCATGGCAAAAAACAAAATTCTCTATTGCGGGCATGCTTTGCAACGGGACGTATGATAATAGGTAATTTTGCAAATTTATCGCTGAAACGACGAATTATTCGGGTTTTGGTTTTTCTATACGTAACTTTATTAGTCAATTTACCGGAGTGAATTTTTTAGATAATATACCGAGGGTATGGAAGCGGGCATACTTTATCCTCTGCCTTTGGTATGCCATTAACTTCGCGGTAGGCACTTTTCTGGAATACAAGTTCGAAAACCCCCGAACCTACATCTTCTGGAATGCCCTTTCCCTGTATGAGATGCTCTGCATACTCATCGTTTGCAATCTTTTGTATGCGAACTGGCTCTTCAAATTCAGCGTGCCGATACAGGTGGCGGGGCACGTCATCGGCGTCATGATGCACTTCCTTATAATGGGTACATTCTCGTACTACCGGGAGGACTATGTGGAGGGATACGTTCACCTCGACAACTGGAAGGATCATTTGCTTAGCCTGTTGAAGTGGAAGGGCCTGCACTTTCACGACCAGTACATCATAACGGTAGGGGTATATTATGTGATCCGGTACTTCCAGCGACTGCAGAATCAGACACAGGAAAAAGGCGAGCTCACCGTGAAGAACCGCGAAATGCAAATCTCGCTGCTCAAATCGCAGATCAATCCGCACTTCCTGTTCAACACACTGAACTCGATCAATACGCTGATCGGGTCGAGCAAGGAACAGGCGCGTAAAGTGATCACGCAGTTGTCGGATATCTTCCGGTATGCGCTCGACTCACACGGAGACCAGATGGTAAAGCTGATCCATGAGCTTGATTTCATCGACAACTATATTCGCATTCAGCAAGTCCGTTTCAGCGACAGGCTCAAATTCATAAAACAGGTCGATTTCTCCTGCCTTAACGTACACATCCCGCCGATGATCCTCCAGCCCCTGGTGGAGAACTCGGTCAAGTACGGGATTGCCCCAAAAGAGGAGGGCGGCACGATTATGCTCACCGTGAAGCGTATCAACAACATGATTTTTTTTGAAGTCAAGGACGACGGCCTGGGATCAAATGCGACGAAGGTTATGGACGGCAGCTCGAGCGGTGTCGGGCTGAAGAACACGGATGAACGGTTAAAAAACATTTTTGGACCCGGATCCGGGCTCCGCATTCGCTCCAACGAATGGGGATACTCGGTGAGTTTTTTTATTCCGTATAATGAAGAATTGCATCAAACTGTCCATATTGACGAAATAAATAAGAAAGCCGTATGAACATAACCTGCGTTGTAGTCGATGACGAAAAATTGGCCCGCGACCTTTTGCTGGAATACCTCCAGCAGTTACCGGACATCCAGGTCGTCGGTGAGTGCTCCAAGGGCAAAGAAGCCGTGGAGAAGATCGACAAACTGAAGCCGGATCTTGTATTTCTCGACGTGCAAATGCCCGGAATGACGGGGTTTGACGTTTTAGACGAGATCGTTCACGATCCGTTCGTCATATTCTGTACGGCTTATGATCAGTACGCCATAAAGGCTTTCGAAAAGAATGCTGTCGACTATATACTGAAGCCCCTCGACCAGGAGCGGTTTCGGCAGGCGGTGGAACGCGCGATCAACCGCATGAAGATGGAGCAAAACAATGTGGGAGAACTGCTGCGCAACCTGAAAACGGAAAACAAAACCAACTACGACTCTCACATTTTTGTTCAGAAGTCGGAAAAGCTGCTCAACCTACCCGTTGACGAGATCGTATATCTCGAGGCTTCCGGCGACTATACCATCCTGACCACGAAGAACGACCAGTTCGTGAGTTCGTCAGGGATCGGCAAGCTGGAAGAAATCCTGAATCCTGAGATATTTATTCGTGTACACCGCAGCACCATCATCAACTTGAATTTCCTCAAAGAGATCGAAAAACACTTCAACGGCGGTATGGTGGTAAAAATGCAGAACGGAAAGAGCTTTCCCGTCAGCCGGACGTATGCGAAACTGATCCGCAAGAAAGTAGTCTAACCACCCCGCTAGCCCGGATCTGGAATCCCTGAAGGCCTGACGATTTCGTCTCCAACGCGTACTTCCACTTCGCGCACATGCTGACCGACGATGCCGGCCAGGCGTTCGGCGAGGGTTTGCTTCATGCGCTCGCGGTTCATTGAGCGCCGGGCGTGCCGTCGTGCATCTTCCATAAAAGCATTGATCGCCCGGTTCCTATCGTCGTTATCGACCCAGTTCCACAGCCCGCCTTCATCACGGAATTCCAGATCGCCCAGCAGCGACACAGAGAGGATACGCGGTTCGGGCATGGTGATGACCGCCCGCCCGTCCTGAATGTCGATCGCAAATGCTTCGTTGATATCGAAGCCCGCTTTCGATTCGAATGCACCTGACACTTCTATCTTTTTGGTGCTTCCGAACCGTGTATTGGTCCACTGATACCGGTGATGAAATTGCTGCGCCATCGCGGCAACTTCGAGGATATCGGCTTCACGCTGGACGATGACCCTGTTGTTTACCGTTATCTGCGGTGTGGCCTGAAAGAGTTCGCGGAAATCCCGGCCAATTTTTCTGGCGCCCTCATAGCTTTGCTCAGCCACGCGACGGGGAATCACCACCAGCAGGACGTACGCCGCGAGACATACCGCGACGAGCAACGCAATAACCAGCAGAATTTTCCTGTTACTAAACATAGCCCTATGATGAGAACGGAATATCCGACAATCCGTATGCGGCTACAACATTTATCCTGTGGATTTCATTTGTGGGGCGTCGCCCTGTTATATTCGTGTATGCTGAAACTGGCCACCGTATTGTTTCTTCTGGCTTTCGTCACTGCAGGACACGCGCAGTATATTCCGAGATTCGATGTGCAGGGTCACCGGGGAGCACGAGGCCTGAAACCGGAAAACAGTATCCCGGCTTTTCTCACGGCGCTCGACTATGGCGTGACGACCCTTGAGCTTGACCTCGCTGTAACGAGCGATCGTCGACTGGTGGTGTCGCACGAGCCGTGGATGTCGGCCGCCATCTGCCTCACCCCCGATGGCAAGCCGATCAGCCGGAGCCGCGAGAAGGCGTACAACATTTACGAAATGACGTACGAAGAAGTGGCGGCTTTCGACTGTGGCTCCAGGGGCAACAAGGCGTTCCCCGATCAGCAGCCGATGCCTGTAAGCAAGCCGCTATTGCGGGATGTCATCGCCGCGGTGGAAGATCACATCCGGAGCGTGTCCCGCTACGAGGTTGACTATAACATCGAGATCAAGAGTTCGCCGGACGGCGATGGAAAATTTCATCCGCCGCCAGCTGAGTTTTCCGATCTCGTCTACGAACTCCTCGACCAGTACCTTCCCATGCGACGCGTTGTTATTCAGTCGTTCGACTTCCGCGTGCTGCAATACTGGCGTAAAAAATACCCCGACGTCAGGCTGGCGGCGCTGGTGGAAAACGCCGGTTCGGTATCGGGAAACCTGAAGCGACTGGGATTCAATCCTTCGATCTATAGTCCCTACTATAAGCTCGTCACACGCGATATGGTCCGCTACCTCCATCGCAGGGGCATCCGGGTTATCCCGTGGACGGTCAACGATGAGTCGGACATGCTTAGCCTGAAAGCGCTGGGCGTGGATGGCTTCATAACAGACTACCCTGACCGACCGGGAAAATACAAGATGACACTCGGCATTACGCCTAAGTAAGCGCGTCTGCTTTTATTTGCGTGTTTCTTTTCACTATTCTTGTGGTTTGAATTACCGCTTATGAGTCGCAAATACGATGTATACGGGATTGGCAATGCGTTGGTGGACATAGTCACCGAGGTCGACGAAGCCTTTTTCCTGGCCCACGAGATAGAGAAAGGCGTCATGACCCTGGTGGATGAAAAGCGTCAGCACTACCTCACCGGTGTTATCGACATGAAGAAAAGTCAAATGGCCTGCGGAGGGTCGGCCGGAAATACCGTAATCGCCGTAAGCCAGTTCGGCGGGTCTGCATTCTATTCCTGTCTCGTCGCAAAAGATAACCTCGGCAAGTTTTTCCTGGAAGACCTGAGGCGCAATGGTGTCGACACCAACCAACGACATGAAACCTCCCCGGAGGGAATCACCGGGAAATGCCTGGTCATGACCTCGCCGGATGCCGACCGTACGATGAATACGTTCCTGGGGATAAGTTCTTTCCTGTCGCCTGAACACCTGGATGAGGATGCAATCCGACTATCGGAGTACATATACCTTGAAGGATACCTTGTCGCTTCACCCCGCGGGCTCGAAGCATTAAAGGAGGCTAAGCGTTTGGCTGAACGTCATAATGTCCGCACGGCGCTGACGTTGTCTGACCCCAATATGGTTCGCTATTTCAGCCGGCAGTTTGAGGAAGTGATCGGCGCCAGCGTCGATATGCTGTTCTGCAACGAAGAAGAAGCATTGACGATGACGGGTAGCGATACACTGGAGCAGGCCCGTGAACAGCTACGCCAGCTGGCCAAGCGCTTTGCTGTAACGCTCGGCCCCAACGGAGCGTTGATTTACGATGGCGACACGTTCATTGAGATTGAGCCCTACCGGGTGAGGGCGAAGGACACCAACGGTGCCGGCGACATGTTCGCGGGCGCATATCTGTACGGCATCACCCACAACCGCAGCCATGCTGAAGCAGGCAAGCTTGCATCACTCGCATCGTCACGCGTAGTGGCACAATACGGGCCCAGGCTTGAGCCGGGTCATGCGGCGCGCATCCTGGAAGATCTAATTGCGTGAGCCACCTTGGCGCGACGGAAACAAAGATGTATTTTCATGTACTAAATTAACCCCCTATGCAAAAGATCCTTGCTCTCCTACTCATTCCTCTCACCTTTCATGTAAGCCTGGGGCAGGCGAGAAAGATCGCATTCACCGAATACGATCTCGATAACGGACTACACGTTATCCTTCACCAGGATAACACCACCCCAATTGTGGCAGTAACCGTGCTCTATCACGTGGGCTCCAAGAACGAAGATCCCAACCGCACGGGTTTCGCGCATTTTTTTGAACACCTCCTCTTCGAAGGGACGGAAAATATACCCCGTGGACAAATCGATAAGTACATCAGAAATGCTGGGGGTACACTCAATGCCTATACTACGCAGGACCGCACGTTCTATCATGAGGTGCTGCCTTCCAATCAGTTGGCGCTGGGTCTCTGGATAGAATCTGAACGCATGCTGCATGCAAAGATCGATTCTGTGGGCGTCGAGACGCAGCGTGAAGTCGTCAAGGAAGAAAAGCGACAGCGCATCGACAACCAGCCGTACATGAGCTTCCAGTATGAACTGTTTAGCCGCGCTTTCAAAGAGCACCCGTACCGCTGGATTACAATCGGATCGCTGGAACATCTCAACGAGGCTACCCTCGACGAGTTCATCGACTTTTACAAAACTTTTTATGTACCCCAAAATGCCACGCTGTCCATAGCCGGCGACATTGATATTAATGAGGCGAAGCGGCTGGTGGACTTGTACTTCAAAGACATTCCACGGGGTCCGGGTGAAGTGCCGCGCCCTACCGTTGTCGAGCCACCGCAAAAGCAGGAAATCCGCGATATCGTTTATGATAACATTCAGTTGCCCGCCGTGTTCCAGGGGTATCACATCCCCGCCGACGGCACAGACGAGGCCTACGCTGTGGACATGCTAAACCGGCTGCTGAGCGGCGGCCAGAGTTCGCGTATGTACAAGGCATTGGTGGACGAGCAAAAGAAGGCCCTGGCAGTGCAGGCGTTTCCCTATCCGCTTACCGATCCGGGGCTGTACATCGTCCTCGCGCTGCCCAACGTTGGCGTCGACATCGACGACCTGGAGAAGGCCATGGATGCGGAAATCGAAAAAGTGAAACAGGAACTGATATCGGAATCAGAGTTTCAGAAGATCCGCAATCAGGTCGAAAGCCAGTTCGTACAACAAAATTCATCCATGGCCGGCATCGCCGAGCGGCTGGCAATCTATCACGCACACTTTGGCGACGCCAACCTCATTAACACTGAAATAGATCGGTACCTCAAGGTTACGCGTGAAGACATCCGCCGTGTCGCCCAGAAATACCTTACCCGGGAAAATCGTGTCGTGTTGCACTACCTCCCGAAGTCCGCGCAGCGTAAGCCCGGCACTACCCAACTGGAAAAAGAATAACCCACCCCAACCGTTGAAACAATGAAAGCATATATAGTTGTATTGGCGCTGATCCTGTTTGCGCCGACTGTCTACAGCCAGGTAGATCGTACCAAAGCCCCCGAACCGGGACCCGCACGGGAAATAGAAATCGGTGACTATCAGACCTTCACCCTGAAGAATGGATTGCAGGTATTCGTAGTCGAGAATCATAAGCTTCCCAGGGTTCAGTTCTCGCTGCAGCTTCGCCACGACGCCGTATATGAAGGTGAAAAGGCCGGCTATGTTTCGATGGCAGGCGAGCTGCTCGGCACCGGCACCACCAACCGATCAAAGGCCCAGCTCGACGAGGAGGTAGACTTCATCGGGGCTTCGCTCAACACGAGCGCCAGCGGCATATTTGCGTCGAGTCTAACCAAACATACACCGAAGCTCCTGGAATTGATGACGGATGTGCTTTACAACCCCGCATTCAATCCTGATGAACTCGAGAAAATTAAAACGCAGACGCGATCCGCCATTGTAGCCAATAAAGAAGATCCGCAAGCGATCGCCTCCGACGTCCGCAATGCATTGGTCTACGGAAAGGATCATCCTTACGGCGACCTGGTAACCGAGAAAACGATCGACGCCATCACGCTGGAGGATTGCAAGGCGTACTATCAGACCTACTTCCGGCCCAACAATGCCTACCTGGCGATCGTTGGCGACATCGATCTCAAGACGGCTAAGTCACTTGTGAATAAGCATTTCGGAAAGTGGGAAAAGGGCACGGTTCCTGCGCCCACCTACCCGACACCGCAGCCCCCTGAGAAGGCGTTTGTAGCGATGGTCGATCGTGCCTCTGCCGTGCAGTCGGTCATCACGGTGGCACACCCCGTGGAGTTGAAGCCGGGAAGCCCGGATGCCATCAAGGCCGGCGTAATGAATAATATTCTGGGCGGCGGTGGTCTGTCGTCGCGACTGAATCAAAACCTGCGGGAGCATAAAGCATTTACTTACGGTGCATACTCCTCACTGTCCAGCGACAAACTCATCGGTTCGTTCAATGCCCAGGTGAGCGTACGCAACGAGGTTACCGACAGCGCTGTTGTCGAGTTGCTAGGTGAGTTGCGGAGGATCCGCGATGAGCGTGTGGATGAAGCGGAACTCGCTTCGGCAAAGGCACACATTTCAGGATCATTCGGACGCTCGCTGGAGAACCCCGCGACCATCGCCAACTTCGCGATCAATACAGCCAAGTACAATCTTCCCGACGACTACTATGACAACTACGTGAAGAATGTCGCGGCAGTCACCCCTGAAGAAGTGCAGGCCGTAGCACAGAAACTGATCCATCCTGATCGCGCCTACATTATCCTTGTAGGCAAAGCCTCTGAGGTGGCACCCGGACTCAAGCGGTTTGGGGAACTCAAGTACTTTGACATCTACGGCAATCCCCATACACCCGCAGACAAAGCGAGCTTGCCGGCGGATGTTACTGCAGAAAAGGTGATCACAACCTACATAGAAGCACTGGGAGGTGTAAAGAATATCGATGCCATCAAATCGGCCACCACACAGAACGAGGCCACAATACAGGGGATGCAGCTCAACATCCAGAGTTTCTGGAGTGCACCGAACAAGCTGGCCGTAGAGATCAGCGCAAACGGACAATTGTTTCAGAAGGTGACGTGCGATGGAGAGAAGGTGAGTCTCTTCGTTATGGGTAACGCCGCCCCGGTGGATGATGCTATGCGGGAGCAGACCCTTTTCGATAGTTACCTCGTGGGCGAACGCTGGTTCAAGGAAGCCGGAGTTTCGCTGGAGCTGACGGGCATCGAGCAAGTCGACGGTAAGGACGCATATGTAGTAGCGTATACCTATCCCTCGGGAAGCACATCAACGGCATACTTCGATAAGGAGACCGGCCTGAAAGTTAAAACAGTGAAAACCATGCAGTCGCCGATGGGTGAGGTCATGCAGACCTCAACCTATAGTGATTATATCGAGAAGGCGGGAGTGCTGTTCCCGCAGACTGTAGTTCAGACCGCCGGGCCCCAAACGATCACGATAAAAATGACTTCGATGGAGGTCAATGTCCCCGTGGCGGACGACAAGTTTGTGATCAATTAACCCCAAAGGCGCATTTTCTTTGGGGAATTTGTCATTTCGTGATTATCTTTGCACCCCTCGTAAACGAGGCTAAAACGCCGGAATCATGAAGAGAACATATCAGCCCTCGCGGAGAAAGAGAAGGAACAAACACGGTTTCAGGGAGCGCATGTCCACTCCCAATGGCAGGAGAGTGCTGGCCGCAAGGCGCAGAAAGGGGAGAAGAAGGCTCACCGTGTCCGACGAGCGCACATTCAAGAACTAATTCTCCGTTTGCCGGGCCGGGCGTGGGGAAAATGCTAAATTTCACCCCATGGGGCCGTTCAGCTTCCGGAAAAGCGAAAGACTTTATAAGCGAAAGGAAATACAGGAACTCTTTGAAAAGGGTTCCTCTTTTCATTTATACCCATTCCGTGTCGTGGTCATGCGTCAGGACCCTCCGGGCCGAAGCCATAAGGTGCTTATTTCAGTGCCCACCCGGGTTTTCAGGAAGGCGGTTGACCGCAATTTGCTCAAACGTCGCATCCGGGAGGCGTATCGACTCCAAAAACACAAGCTCCCGGAGGGACCGCTGACCCTGGCGTTTATATATACGGGCTCGAAATTGCTTCCATTTTCAGAGATCTCGCAAAAAATGGCCGTGACGTTCGGCAAAATGGATAAGATTTTGAGGACGAAACGTACAGCCGACGGAACACCGCAGTAAATGCTGTGGTCGGTTTGGGCATCAGGTGTTATATTTAGGAGTCGTCGGCACAAGGCGCCGGCAAAAACGCCGTTTTAGGACGTATGAAGAAAAAAATCAAATGGCTGGTGGTGTTGGTGGTCGTGATGACCGCCGGTGTGGCCCTTCGCGAGCCCACCGAGAAGTACTTCGACATCGCCAGGAGCCTCGACATTTTTGCCACCCTGTTCAAAGAGGTTAATGCCTACTATGTGGATGAAGTCGATCCGGAGAAGCTGATCCGCGAGGGCATCGATGGAATGCTGGCGTCGCTGGATCCGTACACCGACTTCATTTCGGAGGAAGAGATCGAAACATTCCGAATCAGCACCACCGGACAATACGGGGGGATCGGAGCGCTGATTGGTGTGATCAACGAAAAGGTAGTAATCACGGACCCCTATGAAGGATACCCGGCCCACAAGTCGGGTCTGAAGATCGGCGATGAGATCATCGCCATCGACGGCAAGAGTGTAAAAGGAAAATCGACCTCCGATATCAGCAGCCTGCTCAAGGGACAGCCGAAGACCCAGGTAGAAGTGGAGGTTCGGCGGATCGGCACGAAAGACAATCTTAAGTTTTCCATCGCCAGGGAAAAGATAAATATCCGCAACCTGGAATATCACGGAATGGTATCGCCCGACATTGGCTACCTGAAACTGACCGACTTCACACCCGGCGCGGGAAAAGAGGTAGCGGCCGCTGTGAGCGAGCTGAAGGAAAAAGGTGCGAAAAAACTAATCCTGGATCTTCGGGATAATCCCGGGGGCCTCCTTAACGAGGCCGTTAATATTGTCAGTGTCTTTGTGCCCAAGGGCGAACAGGTGGTTTCCACGCGCGGGAAGGTGAAGGACTGGAATAAGACCTACAACACGTTGAACAGCCCGGTGGATAAAGAAATTCCGCTCGTTATCCTCACCAATGGTGGCAGTGCATCCGCATCGGAAATCGTCGCCGGTGCGCTGCAGGATTACGACCGTGCTGTACTTGTCGGACAGCGTACGTTCGGCAAAGGTCTGGTTCAGACCACGCGTCCCCTATCGTATAATGCACAACTGAAGGTGACTACCGCGAAGTACTATATCCCCAGCGGACGTTGTATTCAGGAACTGGACTACACCCACCGGAATCTCGACGGGTCGGTCGACAAGATGGCCGATTCATTGCGTTCCGAATTCAAGACGCGTAATGGCAGAAAAGTTTTCGACGGCGGCGGTCTGCAACCCGATATCGAGGTTGAGGATAAGTACCTCGGCGCTGTCACGATTGCGCTGCTGCGGCAGGGTAAGATCTTCGAGTACGCGACAAAGTACTGCGCCGAGCATCCGGCGCCCTCGGACTACGCGTCGTTTCGCCTGAGTGACAGCGAGTACAAAAAATTTACCGATTGGGTGGCGGGTGAGCATTTCGCCTATAGCACCACGCTCGACAAGGAGGTAAATAACCTTGTGGCCACTGCGCGGCAGGAACGGTACTACGATCAGATCGAGGGTCAGCTGCTCGCCCTGCAGAAACGCATCGGCGATAACAAGCTGGGTGATATCGAACGATTCAGCGGCGAGATCCGCCAGCTTCTCGAGCAGGAAATTTCCTTTCACTACGGCTTGCACACAGGGCGCGCTGAAAACTCGCTTGGCCACGACAAGGATGTGATAGAAGCTAAGCGTGTTTTGAACGATACTGCGGAATACAACCGCATCCTGAAACCGGCCCCGTAATTCCATGGTACATATCCTTTGTCTTGAGACTTCCACGGACGTCTGCTCGGTGGCGCTGTTTTCGGATGGCCGATTGGTGGACAGTCGTGAAATCCACGAACCGCAGGCGCACGCCGAGAAGCTGGCGGTGTTTATAAAAGAGGTGCTTGGGGATTCGGAACTTTCAGCGGTTGCCGTGTCGGAAGGCCCCGGTTCTTACACGGGCTTACGGATCGGTGTGTCGACAGCAAAAGGATTGTCGTATGCGCTTGGTATTCCGCTCATTGCGGTGGGAACGCTGGAGTTGATGGCCTCGGCAGTTCAGGGTGGCGACTGGTTTTGCCCTATGATCGATGCGCGCAGGATGGAAGTCTATTGTGCACTTTTCGACGAAACCGGGCGGATGGTGGAAAAGCCGCACGCCAAAGTAATTGAGGCAGACTCTTTTTCTGATGTGCTGGCGTCTCGCCGCGTGTTGTTTTTCGGCAACGGCGCCATGAAGTGTCGCGACATACTAAGGCATGATAATGCGATTTTTTTGGAAGGGGTGGTTCCCCGTGCGGCGGACATGGGCAGGTTAGCGGGTGAACGGTTTGCGGCGCAACAGTTTGTAGACCTGGCGTCGTTTGAACCCGTATACCTTAAGGAGTTTGCGGCCAAGAAAGCGCGCACGATGATCTAGGCGGCGTGAACGTTTTTGTATCAGGCGGATGTTAAAGCTTGTCGGTATGGAACAAAAAGAGATTGTAAACAGGGTAGCTGCAAGCGGGTTGAAAACCTTCGACCTGGAAGACCTGTATCGGCCGGGGGAGCGTGTCAATCTGGACATCCGCGACCGGCTGTACGAAGGGCTGGTCTTGCGGGAAAAGGATTTCCGGGCATGGGTAAAGGAGCATCCCTGGGCGGACTATGCGGGGAAGTTTGTCGCGGTCAACTGCTTGACGGACGCGATTGTTCCGACATGGGCGTACATGCTTTTGGGCGTGGCGTTACAGCCGTTTGCGGAAAAGATCGTGTACGGCAGCGTCGAGGATCTGGAGCGCGTATTGTTTCGGGAGGCGTTGATGGCGGTGGACTGGGAGGAATTTCGCGATGCGCGGGTGGTGGTGAAAGGTTGCAGTCGTGTAAGTGTGCCGGTGGAGGCATATGTGGAGGTTGTATCTCGTTTGCGGCCGCTGGCGGCGAGTATTATGTATGGGGAGCCGTGTAGTACGGTACCGTTGTACAAGCGACCGAGGTAGGTGGTGCGTGAGGAACTTTTCCCGGCATTTTTTGCTTTCATTAATCCGACTTTGATTACCTTTGGAGTCCCGCTCGCGAGGGTGGGGTAATCCCCGGCGCAAAAGAATAAAAAGGGATTGAGCATTTGGAAACGGCTGACGATTCCTTATCTTTGCGCTCCCAAATTCAAGTAAAAGCGCTCTTTTAGTCGATAAGGGCGATTTTCTAGTCTGGTTTTGATAACCACAAGTCAGCGGAACGGAAGGTTCTGCTGGATTTCGTTCTTTGAATGGATGTTAATTGATAGCGGACTCCGGAGAGATCACGGTTTATCTGTGGTTTTGATTTCGGAGAGAAAGAATCCTTAGAAAAATAAGTAAGAGCTTTCAGGTATCAGACAACTATTGTGACCTGTTGGGTTGGTTTTTATAGCTGGCCTTAGTGGGTTTAAGAATTACTACAAT
>DATGQD010000067.1:0-15559 GCA_035304385.1 Cyclobacteriaceae bacterium | reverse complement strand
GTGACGTTGTTGCATCCGGTGTGTCCATAAACCCTCTTTTGGGGGAGGTCGAACGAAAGCTGCGGCAATCCTTTCGCAAAGTCTGTGGAATCGAGCTGGGTTTCATTGATCTTCACGAGTTGCCAGTTTCCATGAAGCTTTAAATCAACCCTTAAAGCGCCAAGGTATTGGCCGCATCCTTCGTAGGTAACGGGCGCCGACGCGGGGAAGGTCACTTCAACCCGGGTGACAAATTCAGACACATATCCAGACATAGTATCGGTGCATTTCTGCCGAATAACCTGTACGACCATGGCGCCATTGTCGTCGGAAGCAGCGTACCGCATAGTATCGGCATCACCGTCTTTATCGCCAGGAGGTGTAGGCAAGATCAGTTCCGCACCATCCATATGCTTGAAGTGCATTGATCCTTCGAAGTCGATGTCGACGCTCCAGAACGGTTCATTGCCGGTCGCAACAAAGTCGATACCCCGATTGAATCTTTCAAGGAAAACAGCAGGATTGCGTTCAGGAATCCCCTCTATGGATTCTGGGGTTGGAGTTGCCTCTTCAGCGGTTGAAGCAGCCACTTTCTTGTCGCGGGTCGATTGACAACTCATCAATACGAATGCGGACAGTATGATCAGACAGTGATATTTCATATGGTTGCGCGCCTTTTTACCGTCAAGATCGCGATAACGAACGAATTTTCCCGATTCGGGACGATCATTTTGGTTACCACTACAGCAGCCGGATGTATAAAAGGTATTTAGCGTTTGCGGGGATACCTTCGGCCCTTAGTTGTGCGGACACGGCCGGACCAATCGAGACTATAATACTTCACAAATATTTTTTTCCTTATGGATGCCGTCAGTCAGGATACCTTTGCAGTATGCGAACACTGTAATGCGATCAACGGACCCCTCAATAAATATTGTTCACAGTGCAGTTATCCTATCCGTGGATCGGACGAGGAAAAGGCGAGTTTTAGACTCACCGTTAGTAGTCGCAGGCGCTTCCTTGGCGATGCCATGGACAAGGTCAAGAGCGCAAGGAATGCAATCCTTGGCCTGGCGGCGCTCTTCTTCATATTCGGTCTGTTCGTAGGCTTTGGTATGGACGACTTTGCGACAATGATCGTAAACCTCATCCTTTGCGTGATCTACCTGGTCCTGGCAGTGTGGTGTAACCAGAATCCATTCGGTGCCATTCTCACCGCCTTCATTATTTACCTGACCCTGATCGTAGTCAATATGCTGATTGATCCTGCGACACTATTCCAGGGTATCATTATCAAGGTCGTGATCATTGCCTGGTTGGCGAAAGGGATTCGATCTGCACACGAGGCGAAGGGGTATCTGAAAGAATTAGAAAACCTAAGAGCTGTCCCGGTTGATGCAGACTAACGCCACCGGAATATCATCCTGCCTGGGTTGTGGAGGGCAGGTAACACCAAACGATCGC
Organism: Cyclobacteriaceae bacterium; assembly: GCA_035304385.1. Lineage (GTDB taxonomy): Bacteria > Bacteroidota > Bacteroidia > Cytophagales > Cyclobacteriaceae > ZC4RG29. Next base: position 14,116 of record DATGQD010000067.1, on the reverse strand, counting down.
TTTTGCGGTACGTGTGGTACGTTTCTGGCCGATGACGTCGTCAAGCCCACCGGCGACGCCTTTGCCACCCTTACCCCTTCACTGGTTTTCTATTTCGTAACGCTGGCGCTGTTGGCGGCTTACAAGCTCACTGATATTTTTCCTACCGACTTCGAAGGCTTTCTGGGTGTGACTATCATAGATACCCTGATCGTTGTTCTGTTCTGGATCATCACACGAAAGGATCTGGCGCCCCTGTTCAGCTTAAAGGGCATCCGAATTTCAATCCTCTTTCTGACTATAGCCGGCGCATTGCTGGGCTGCCTGATGGTATCCGTGGTGGCAGACTTCATAAACGTATCGCTGTTCGAGACGACGTTTACGGACTCATGGCTTTTTGCGGAAACGTCGTCGCCCTTCCTGTATGCCGTGATATTCACATGCGTTCAGCCGGCAATCTTCGAGGAGGTTGCCTTTCGTGGATTTCTCTTCAGCAATGTCCAACAAGTAACAACGGCTACGGGCGCGGTGTACATCACTGCGTTTATATTCGGAATCATTCACCTGTCCGTCATCAGTATGATCTGGCTGGTACCGCTCGGCCTGATCTTCGGCATGCTCCGCGTGAGATACAACACGATCTGGTACGGGATCGTGGGTCATTTCACTTACAACCTGGGATTCGTTCTGTTGGAATATGTACAGACGCTCGGGTAACGAGCATCAACCCGTCACCTCGTTGATCTGCTGAATAATGGCATCCATCCGGCGTGCCTCCAACTTTATCCGATCGAGGCGTTCGGGTTTCCTGGCCATTCCGTTCTCCAGTTCTATGAGGTAGATCAGGCCTAACACACGGGCCAACGGCGCACGCACGTGATGTGCGTTGACGAAGGCGTACTCCCTGAGAACGGCCGACTTGGAGCGTACTTCACGAATCCGCTCCGCGACCATGCTTTCCAGGTTGTTCCTGAGGGAGTCGAGTTCCAGTTGTTGTTTCCTGAGCTGCTCCGTCTGCGAGTCTAAAGTTTCTGTAACCCGCATGAGTTCGTCATTGGTACGGCCCACAGACGAGCGGTAGCTTGAGAACCGCATTTTAAGATGGACGACGATGAGGATGAGCATCAGTGAGTTTATCAGGAAGTCGAACTCGATCGAGGGTGTTGCGTAGTTAGGATTTCGGCCGCTGATCCAGGGCGGCAGGTCGATGATGCTCAGGACTACCAGCATCACGCCATAGACCAGCAGGAGCGCCACCTGAGTCAGGCCGTGGGATGTAAGAACAATGCCGACAATAAGAACGAGCAGGGTGTACGGTCGGGATCCATCCCAACCCCCGGTTTCATTCCAGAAAAAGAGCGTACTGATCAAGGGCATGCAGAAAAAGGTGATTAGCATGGCGTAGAAACCCTTGGGGTAGAGTCGCAAAAAAAGCCAGAGCAGGAGAAGGTTGAAGATCCCGGGCAAGATGACGATCAGAGGGGATTCGATAAGGATATGGTGCGCAGTCTGGATAATGCGAAAGGCAACGGCCACGTACATGGCGTACAGGAAAAGCTGCATCTCCAGCTTTTTCTTGACAACGTCGACGTTATTTGAAATCTCCATGACGTCTTAAGTCTTCGCGTAGCGTATGCACAATAACGTGGAGTTCTGAAATTTCCTGTTTGAGTTGGCGTTCAAGGAACGTTTCGTCAGCCAGTCCGCCCGTCTCCGCCATAATATTCCGCAGTGGTTCGGTGAGCGATTCGGACGACAGTCTCATATAGTCTTCGATGGCCTTATTCTGGCGCACGAGTTGCTGCGTATGTTCATGGATTTGCGCCTGCAGGTTGGCGTTGGCTTCATGCAATTGCCGCTTTCGTCTTTCAAGTTCCTGATGCTGCAGGGTTATGATATCGACCTTCCTGCCGAGTTCCTGGCGCAGTTGAAGAATGCGTCGCGATTCCCTGATGAGTGCATCTTTGAAATAGAGGATGAGGATCAGGACGGCGAGCAGTGTCGTGAAAAAATTGTCAAGAGGTCCGGAGGCAGTTCCGGCGGGTGAGGGTTCGACGGGTCCGCCGACGCGCACATAGTAGTTAGCGCCGAGAATGGCGAGCAAGTACAGCACCATAAGCCAACGCAATGTGCGGTAGTCATATACCATCACGAACAGCACGCCGAGACCCATTAGATTGTATTCTGTGGTTCCGAAAATGCCGTCGAACTGTATGTAACTAAAGATGAGTAGCCCCAGCAGTATAGGCCCGGCCGCAAGCGGAACGCGCCTGATCTTGTTCAGATAGATGAGTGCGCAGAGCGTGCAGAACGTGACCAGGATGAGAACATCGATGATCAGTATGGGGATATGGATGGACCCCGTCAGGTCCTGTATTACAGCCTTCAAAGTCCGCAACGCGGCTATCGCCATGGTGACGCACCAGATCTGGACCTCAAAGTCTTTCTGCCGGAGGGTATCGAGTATGGGGTTCGTCATACGGGTGGCTACCCCGCGCGTGGGAGGGGGACGCCACCCAATATACAGAAAAGCGGCCGTTTCAGAAATGCTGCGGGCCGTCAGTCCGGCATGCCGCAGTCTCGCGCCGTCGAAACGCGTTCCACCTTCCGACTAGCCCGGTTGTTCTGCGGAGTCCATCACGTCGAGGAGATCGAAGAGGCCGTCCAGATCCTCGACCAGGTCGCGGAGATAGACTGCTTCTACTGATCCCCTGTACATGAGGAAATCCAGAAACAGCGAGCGCAGGTTTTTTCGAAACCTGGCCGCAGGATGAAACTCCATGAAACGAAGTACTTCCTGCTCCACTGCGACCGGTAAGGTCGCCTTGCCGTGAACGGACTCTCTTTCGTGGTCTTCATTCTTTTTCATAGAGGGTATTTTTTAAGGTTGCAGTATCATTCCAAGCGCGTGCGGCGGTAGCGGGAAGCGGCTTAGTTTGCCTTTCCCTTCCGCGAACGGGCTCTGGAATAGGTCAGTCGCTTCTCGGCCGCACGCATGGCCTTCAACGCCAGCTCTTCCCCTTCAAGCTCATACACCACCTTGTCGCTCAGGTAGGCTACGAGCAGTTCATGCTCGTCGGATCCGAGGATTTTCGACAACGTGATCACCTGCGACCGCGTGGGCCGCTTTACACCCCGCTCAATGCGACTGAGTAACGAGGGATCGATACCCAACTCGGCGGCCACCTCCCGAATGAGCAGGCCACGCGTTTCACGCAGGTCGCGAAGGGTTTCTCCAAGTGATTTCATGCGCGCTTCATTGCGTTATGCATTCAAAATGAAAGGGTTAGCACCCAGGGTAAAATGACCTATCCAGACATGACCATTTTGGTCACTTCAAAGGTGCACAACCGGCTCGAGAATATCAACACTTCGCCCAAAAAAAGCAGCCCATACGTCGCCCGATTTTTATTTTGTTGTTGATGAAAAAAAAATTGAAAACGACTACGCGTTTTCCGGGTCTTGTGTCACTTATACTGTGGAAGGAGTTTGGTACCCATGCATCCCGCGAACGGAAGGCGTCCGTTCCCCGGGTGTCCGTAAGGTTTAAAGTGCGAGTCCTCAATTCTCCCAACAGTTGAGAGCCCAAGTTCCCTCCGGCTAACAAGCCATAGCCAACCTCTCAGGGCCGGAATGCCTGACTCAGTAGAATCTCTTCATACTTTCTCAATTGGTCCAACCGGGCATCCGGCCCTTTTCTTTAGCAACGCTAACCTATCTTCCCCTTCCGTCGCGTCCAATAATACACAGGGATGCCGGCAAGGGTAATGATCAGTCCCGGCCAGGTGAAGTCGGGCTTATAGATGATCAGCAGCAGACAAAAAGAAGTGCCCATGACAATATACACGATCGGCAGCACAGGATAACCAAAAGCCTTGTAGGGACGGGGATGATCGGGTTTCGTTCTCCGCAGTATGAAAATGCCTATGATGGTGAGCACGTAAAACATGACAACGACAAAACCGATCATATCCAGCAGTTCGCCATACGTGCCCGTCACCGCCCAAACTGAGGCCAGCGCACATTGATACCAGAGCGCATACCCGGGAACGGCCGACTTGTTTAGCATGCCGGCCCGACGGAAGAAAAGGCCGTCTCGGGCCATGGTAAAGCTGACACGCGCGCCCGACAGGATCAAACCGTTATTGCAGCCGAACGTTGATACCATAATCATCAAGGCGATAATGATGGTCCCGACAGGGCCGAAGATCACCTGAGACGCCGTCACGGCTACCCGGTCGTTTTCCGAGAAGGCTATCTCTTCAACGGGCAATACCGCAGTGTACATCAGGTTCGTCAGAACGTACAGCCCGCATACGGTCAGCGTCCCGAGAAAAAGGCTTAGACCGATATTGCGTTGCGGATTGCGCATCTCCCCCCCGATGAAGGTAGCACTATTCCAGGCGTCGCTGCTGAAAATTGAGCCCACCATGGCGGCGGCAATCGCGCCCAGCGCGGCAACAAACGTATAGGATTCCACGCCCTCCTGCAGCGAATGCAGCGTCTGCTCACCAGACCAGTTCATGTTCCACACATCGGCATTCATAAATACAAAACCAAATGCCGTAAGCCCGAGCAGACTGACGATTTTAGTGACCGTAAATGTCGATTGAACGATCTTGCCCTCCCGCACGCCGCGCGTATTAACATAGGTTAACAAGACAATTGTAGCAATGGCAAGTACCTGCGCCGGCGATACCTGCATGAATCCCAAATCCAGCAACACCAGGTCCTCCCCCACTTCAGGAATCAGATAGGCAGTAAACTTCGAGAAAGCGACGCCGACCGCGGCAATGGTTCCAGTCTGGATCACAGCAAAAAAACTCCACCCGTACAAGAAAGCAACGAGCTTGCCATAGGCTTCCTGAAGGTAAACGTACTGGCCACCAGCCTTGGGATACATTCCGCTGAGCTCTCCATAGCTTACCGCAGCCGTTATGGTCATGAAGCCGGTAATAACCCAAACGCCGATCAGCCATCCCGCACTGCCTACATTCCGGAGGATATCGGCGCTGACGATAAAAATACCGGAACCGATCATAGAACCCGCCACAAGCATGGTTCCATCCCATAATCCGAGTACAGGCTTGAACTGGCGTTCGCTCATGACGGATATGATATTTTCCCTAAATCGTTATCAACGGTTTCGGCTCGTCCCCGATAGGTACACCCCATGCCGGGTTGGCGGCAAAGCTACGAAAATGCTCCGATTCCCCTTTAACTTAAATGCCTACAATATCCCTTTCAACCGGACATACTGCAGCAGTATAATGGTCTTTGCATCACGTATCTCCCCAGTATCGATCATTTCAAGGGCGCGCTCGAACGGCATCTCCAACACTTCGATATTCTCCTCTTCGTGTTCCACGCCGCCACCTTCAGCCACTTTCATAGAAGGATCATATTCAGCAATAAAGAAGTGCAGCATTTCAGAAACCGATCCCGGCGACATATACGCCTCAAATAACTTCTCTACCTTTTCGATTCGGTAACCCGTCTCTTCCTCTGCTTCTCTTCTGATACAGTCTTCGGGGTTATCGGCGTCCAGCAACCCCGCGCAAGCCTCGATCATCATACCGTCTGAATTTCCGTTTACGAAAGTCGGCAACCGAAACTGTCGTGTCAGCACCACAGTGCCGCGCAACTTATCGTAAAGGAGGATGGCGGAACCGTTGCCCCGGTCGTACACCTCGCGTGTCTGTTCCAGGCGCTTTCCGTCTTTGCGCGTGTAAGAATAGGTATACTTCTTTAGGAGGTACCAGTTGTCGGAAAGGACCGTGGAACTGGTAATGGTGACGTCTTTAATCATGTTTAGCTGAATGTGGTTTTGAGCGCGTACGGATTGCAGTTCCACAGGGTTTCGTTAGAACCGATCACCCGCGGGCTTGCCGTACCGCCGCTTCGATATCGGACCCTGCCGGCTGCTGGAAGGTCTCCAGCCCGAAATACGGTATGGCTGCGAGAAGGTGGTCGAATATGTCGGCTTGTATGGTTTCGTATTCGGCCCAACGGACAGTGTTTGTAAAGCAGTAGATTTCCACGGGCAAGCCCTTGTCTTCGATGGCAAGATGGCGTACCAGCAGCGTCATATCCTGACGAATGCCTTTATGATTCCTCAAATAAGCCTCTGCATATTTGCGGAACACCCCAATGTTAGTCATGCGCCTGCCGTTAATGAGCTCCGATGTATCAAAGTCGTGCTCGGCATTGTAGCGCTCTATCTCCTCCTGACGTTGGGTGACGTAATCCCGGATCAGGTAAAATTTTTTATACCGTTCACGCGTCTCCGGGTCGACAAAGTGTATAGAGCGCATGTTGATGAGAATGGTTCGCTTGATCCGCCGCCCACCGCTCTCCTGCATCCCCCGCCAGTTCTTAAAGCTGTCGGTAATAAAAAAGTACGTAGGAATGGTCGTAATGGTCTTATCCCAATTGCGCACCTTCACCGTATGGAGGTTAATGGCGATTACGTCACCATCAGCATTGAACTTGGGCATTTCAATCCAGTCGCCCACACGCACCATGTCGTTCGAAGATATCTGTACGCTTGCAACCAGGCCGAGAATCGTATCCTTGAAGATTAACAGGATGATGGCCGTCATAGCGCCGAAAGCACCCAGGAGAACGAGTGGCGACTCATCGAGAAGCAAAGAGATCACCGTAATGCCCGTCGCGATATACAGGACGATACGCGAAAGCTGGAAATAACTCGCGACCGGTTTGTGTGCAAACGCTTGCGACTGCTGGGTAAGGTATTCTGCCGCTTTGAGTACCGACACAAACACCAGCATACCCACGATCACCAGGTATATGTCGAGCATCTTGTTCACCACAGGAAGCATCTCGTCAAAATCGCGGAACAGAATAGGTGCGAATATTTTGACGATTACGGCCGGAACAATGTGGGCGAGGTTCTCGAAAGTCTTGTTGTCGGCGAGTACGTCATCCCATTTTGCTGAAGTCTGCTTAAAGAAAGCGTGCAGGTATCGGATAAAGTACCGGCGGGTAATAATGAAGGACGCATACAGCAGTATACCCAAAACCACCAGCAGGACGACCAGGCGCAGATAGGGGATCCACGCCGCGGCAACACCCGCATCTTCCAGCAAGCCTTCAATCCATCTCCGGATGTCTTCCATGTGGGTTCAGATCGTGTGAATTCGGAATGGCGCTAAATTGTGAAGGTTTGGACATACAAACAAGCACCCTCATGCAGAGACCAGGTAAATTGGCAAGCTTTGCAACCATCACCCGCTATCGGTCGTTTGGGATTGAAAGGCGTCACCGGCGCAACATAAATGCATCGCTCGAAATTCACACAGGAATATGACTACAGAAATTGCCCTACGATACCTTCATTTCATTAGCATCTTTGCCATTGTGGGCACAATCACCTCAGAACACATGTTGTTGCGCAAGGTGATGACGCGGCGTGAGCTCGGAAAAATCGCACGCATCGATGCCGTGTACGGCATTGCAGCCCTCACCTTGCTGGGCGCGGGGTTGACGCTCTGGCTGAGCGATATAGGCAAGCCAACTGAATTTTATTCCCGCAACTGGATCTTTCACACAAAAATATCGCTGTTCCTTCTGGTGGGACTGCTGTCAATATATCCCACGGTCTTCTTTATCAAGCAGCGGAAAGGGCCCCAGGATGAATCGATAAACATTCCAGGATCTGTCTTTACGTTGCTCCGTTTGGAGCTACTGCTCCTACTGATCATTCCTCTTCTCGCCGGATTGATGGCACGAGGCGTTGGAATATCGTAAACAGATGTCTTTTATTTTATAGTTTGATAGTCTGCAGGAACGCCGCACTCTCTTCCAGATTGGGCGGCCCCATTTCTACGTAGTAATTCTTTACACCGTTCTTTTTCGCCGCGGTGAAAAACTCGTTCCAGTCGACAACGCCTTTACCCAACGGGACCATCTCCTCCCCTTTCCCAGACCAGTCATACAAATGCGCTGAAATAAAACGGCCCGGGTAGCGATTGAAGTAGTCGGCGGCCTTGTATCCTGCAATGATCACCCATACCTGGAACTGAAGCTTTACAAGATCGGGATCTAAGTGGTCCAGCAACACATCATAGATCAGTTGGCCGTCCAACTTTTCAAACTCGAAGTTGTGATTGTGATAGCCGAGTTGAATACCCGACTTGCGGGCCAGTTCACCGATCTTGTTTGAGTCGTCGGCCGCACGCTTCCAGTCGTCCAGCGTCGCATCCTTCGGCAACCAGGGCGCCGCGATAATCATCTGGGTTAGGCCAAGCTCCTTTGCATAGTCGATACGCTCCTGGGCGTGATCCTTTAATTCTCCGAGGCCATAGTGGCAGCTTATACACGTGATGCCTTCGTCATTGATCATTTTCTTCAGCGTAGCCGCCGGAAGATCTTTCAACGCGCCAAACCCGCTATTCGCATACCCCGGTGGTGAGCATAGCTCCATGCTGTTATATCCCATCGCCCTCATTTTTCGGAGCGTACCGGTAAAATCCTTGGCAATCTCATCGCGTACAATCCAGCTCTGGAAGCCGATCTGCTTGATACGCTTCGTTTTTTCCTCGCCCTGGACCAGCTGTGGCCCTAACAGTGAAGCGCCTGCCACGCCGGCTACACCTGTAGCAATAAACTTTCTCCTGGTGATCATAATGATAGGTTGGTGAAAATGGATCGTACAGAAATATACAAACTTTAGCCTTACCACATTGGCCGACCAAAACGAATTGCGATGAACCCTGTCGGTCCATCGCTTACCCCATCCGGGTAATTTTTTTTTTGCGGACGGTCCGTTCCGGCAACGAAAACCCACAGGAAGCCGTTTTGCTACATACGGCACCTTCGTGTATGGCGAACGTTTACCGGACTAAACCATTAAGAACCTGATATGAAAAAAACTCTACACCTCATGCATAAGGGAGCCTTACCCTTCCTTACGCTCGCCCTGATCCTCACTTGCGGAGCATGCTCACGCAAGGTCGCCTTCTCACCGTCCTCCACCGTCCCCGCGGCTGACGGCTGGGCAAGGGTGAAAAAGACGGAAAACCATTACGCGGTCAAAATCCGCATCGCCAACCTGGCACCCGCGGAGAGACTCAATCCACCGCAACGCGTTTACATCGTGTGGGTAGACACAGAATCTGACGGGGTTCGATGGCTCGGGTCTATGAACAGCTCAAAGAAATTCATGTCGAAGGCCCTTAGCGCGTCGCTGGACGCCACGATACCTTATAAACCCGTAATGGTGATGATTACCGCGGAAGACGAAACGCATCCCTCGTCACCGGGAACCTTCAAGATCATGCGCACGACCAGAATCAATTGACGATCCGATACTGGCATAAGCTTCTTATCGCGCGAGCGGATCGGGCCGTATTTGAAACTTGAAAACCTTGCTGGTGGTGCCTTTGCCGCCCTCCATGTGGAAAGGTGCGCGGGTGCTGATGGTAGCCCACAATCCCCGGCCTTTCCAGCCGGCGTTGGGATCATCAATACGCCCGTCAAGCCATTTTGTATAAAAGCCCATCGGGTAAGGAACCCGAAGCACAACCCACTTCCCATCCCGCAACGCAAGCAGCCCCTCCGATTCATTGCCGGTATTGATCGGGGTGTTCTCACCGAGTCCTGAGGTATTGAACTGATCTACCCAGGTATAGTAACTCGATTCCGCACTACCCGGCGTGTTCACACCTCCAAGCTGCGGCAACGGCTCCGTGTAGAGCGTCCAACCTTCCGGACAATGCTGGCCAGTGGCTTCCGGGCCGTTCAGCGGCCCACCGCATTTACTACGGTCGAAACTTGCCATGTGCCCGCTGGCCAGGGCTACCCACGCCACGCCGTTGCGATCGACGTCCATTCCCCTGGGAGAATATCCCTCGACGGGTTCTCCCGACTCTTGCAGAGGAAGTTCGTAATACTCGACCAGGGCGGTCTCCGGCGGATTCGATCCGGGATCAAGACGAATGATGCCACCCGGGTAACCCAGCGTCGAACCCCACACCGAGCCATCCGGGGCGGGCGATACGGCGTATAGGCCACGCGCGATGCGCTTGTCCAAATCCGGGTTCACCGGTTCGTCGGGCTCGACATACGCGTCGCGCCTACCATTTCCGTTGGTATCCAGTATCAGTGCGGTCCAGCCTTGCGACGCCGCCTCGTCGCCGGTCTCGAGATATTTCTCCGTATCGAGCCACCCAATCACATCGCCGCCACCGCTCGTCCACAAGGTATTGCTCTCATCTTCGGCGAACATGAGATGGTGTGTACTGAAACACGTGCTGATGTGTGTATACTTTTTGGTTTCGGGATCATAGAACCCCAAGTGGCGATACGACCTGTCCTTGGGGAAGAGCTTTGCAGACGGATGGTCTGAACCTTCCTTGCAGAAGTCGGGATTGTCTGGCGGCCGTACTGTCGCTGTAATCCAAACGCGCCCTTCGCCATCCATCATAGGATTGTGAACGTTGGTCTTGCTATTCCAGATCGGCTCATCGCCCCAGTACGGTGAAGGTTGCGGCATATCGGGCCCTGTTGCCGGTTGTGTTGCCGGGTCGCGTACCGTCAGCGGCACGCGCGTGGTATCATGTGTCGAGGGATTAAGTACCGGCAGATAATCAGCGCTGACTTCCAGGGCTCCATAAAGTTCGCCGTAAGCATTTACTGTGGGGTCCCGTCGGTCGGTCGATACCAGATCGTGAAGATACGCTTTCGGATCAGCCCAATCCCATTGAGTAATCACGACGTTCCGTTCGATCCCGGACGGGCGCGGTGGCGTGGGAGGTACTGCGCCTGCGGCAATCTTGTCTGTCCAATCAGCAAACATCTTCAACACGCCCTCGCTTCCCCACTGATGTATCGATGAGATCATTGAGGCCCCGGCCTGTCCGGATTGCAGGCGTCGTTGCCAGGCTTCCACCGAAGACTCAAATTCGCCGAGGTCCGGATGCAACTCTCGTGTGCCCTTCGTTCCCAAAGCATGACATGCCAGGCACGAACCTGACTTGATGTTCCGCAGAAACGCGGCTTGTGTTTTCATGTTGGGAGAAATTCCATTACCATCCGGTCCGGTGCCGGGGAAGTTGCTTTTATCGGGCACGTCGAGGAGCGAAAACCAATACCCTGCCGGATAGTATTCTGCCGCAGCACGCTCGTCTGTAGCGGGCACCGCCTCCAGGTCGAGCATTGCGCCAGGCCGCGCATCCTTCTTGGGCGAATCGACCAGCCCATAACCACGTACCCACACCGAATAGGAAGCGTCGGGCAGATCCGGGATAAGATACTGGCCTTTGTCGTCAGTCACCACAATACGCGCGAAGCGGGTGGGCAGATCGTGCGTTTCTGCAATGACCCAAACGCCGGCTTCGGGCCCATCCGGGCCGGTGACAACGCCTCCGATATCGTCCTTGTCGACAACTACCGATTCGCTTTCACTGCACGCGCTGAGCACAGCGATAGCAGCAATCAGCACAACAGGCAGGTAACTGTAATGGCGCATCTTATCTGTCATGACTTCAATGGGGATGGTTAAACAGGAATTGTAGGTCTTCAAAATATAGTCTCTCTGCGCGGCAATTCCTACCTTCAATTGCAGCATAGTGGCCATAGTTGCTACAGACGGCACCGCCGCAGGAAACAGAAACATGGATTGAGCCGTAAACGGGATAAGACATCTGAAACGATGCGGATAAACAAGGCATTTTGGATCATATTAGGGATGACGTTATCGGCAGGAAACAGCTACTCACAGCTCAGTGTAGTTGACGGAGAGCATTATGTGACGGTAGGAGGCTGCATGCTGCATTACCGCACCGGCGGCACCGGACCGCACCTCATCATGCTGCACGGCTTTACGCTTTCCAGTGAACAGTGGGCGGAATACTTCGACGATTTCAGCAGCGATTACACGATAGTGGCTTTCGATCTTCCCGGTCATGGCAAGTCGGACCGGCCCGAGGGCGCGTTCTCCTACGAACGATGGGCCGCGTTGATGCTTCAGGCGCTGACGGCGCTTGGTATTGACTCGGCAGTAGGCATGGGTCATAGCGCAGGCGCCATTACCCTATTATATATGGCAGACCAGGCGCCCCATCTTTTCAAAGGATTGGTCCTTGTTTCCGGCGCTCCTGAGATGAGCACGGCGGGACGGGACATGCTGTTGCATGACACGTTTGACAAGGCCGACGACCCTTTGAAACAATACTATCTCAACATCCATTTCGGCGACACGGCGAAAATTGAAAGTATATTTTCAGACATAAGGTTTATGGCCACACAAGTACCCGTGGCCGGAACCCATCCGGCCATCATGGAGCGTCTGTCACGGCTCAGCATGCCGGTGTACATGATCTGGGGAGATCGCGACCCCTACTTTCCAATGGACATTGCCACTGACCTTTATCGGAGGTTTTCCAACGCGCGGCTTTGGGTCATTCCCTTCCAGGGTCATACACCCGTATGGGAAGCCTTTGGCTCGGATGCGATTACAACGGAGCGTTTTGCTGATAGCGTTCGAAAATTCTTCAGCGCGACTGGTATTGCGATAAAGTGAAAGACCAAAATGGGTTCATACAAAAACAAAAAAAGGAATAGCGGCAGCATACACTACCGATATTCCCTTCTTTGATGTCACTAATTTAGTGGCCGGGATGCAGTTTCAATCTTATAGGCTTATAGGTGAGCGCGCAGCATCCACGCCATTTTTTCGTGCATGCGCAATACGCCCGTCAGAAAGTCTGCGGTACCGAGGTCTTTACCCTTATCGTTGATGGGATCAATTTGTTCCCGCAGTCTGCTGGCGATCTTTTCGTGGTCGGCCAGAAGCTCCTGCATAAATTCTTTGCTGTCGCCGCTTTCCCTTGTAGATTCCGTGAGTTCGGTCAGTTCAAGAAATTCGTGCAGCGTACCAGGTGCGTAATGTCCGATCATACGAATACGTTCAGCGGCTTCGTCGATAACTTCGGCCAGCTGATTATATTGATCTTCAAACATGTTGTGTTTTTCATAGAAGTCTGGCCCCTCTGCGTTCCAGTGAGCATGGCGCGTCTTCGTGTACAAAACATACTCGTCAGCCAGCAATTTCCCTAGCTGGTGCGCAATTTCGGCCTTGGGGCCGTCCTTAATTCCGATTTGTGTCTTCATAGTAATTTCAGTTTAAAGGGTTTATAATAATTTATCTCAAAATCCGTGCATGGAGGAGCAACAGACCCTCCTATTATACAACATCAAAATGTCTTGTTTAGTGCTGTTTTTCAGTCCTTTAGGGAGTCTAAAAAGGGCGTTTTTGACCTGATTTTCATCAGTTTTCGGGTCGCCTGGACTGTGGGGAAAGGTCGCAGGATGGGCAAGTTTTGCAGCAACTTCGCTTGTCTTGGTGGTACCTGCAACCGGACATGCCAATTGGCACGATGATTTCGAAAGCTCAGTCGGATGAAAACTGATTTTTATGAAGCGCAAGAGAAAATTGAACATGAAGCTCACTCGGATCACGGCGATCTGTGTGTTGCTTGCGGGAACGACGCTATCTGTACTGGGACAGCGAACGCAAACTGAGACAACAACCGAAACGACTGTGCAAACCCGAACCGATGATGCGTACGACGATAGGCCGACATACAGCAGTACGGCCCGAGCCGGTATTAAAGGAGGCGTAAACTTGAGTAACCTGATCATAGATGAACCTCATGATCGTCACACCCGCTTCGGCTTCCACGTAGGCGTTTATGGGCAGCTATTTGCCAACGAAGGCTTTGCCATTCAACCGGAGATCAACTACTCAACTAAAGGAAGCGAAGTGAGTTCGAACTTTGGCATCATTGACCATGAAACCAAGTTCAATCTGCATTATATCGACGTGCCGGTACTGGCCGTATTTAAGCTCGGCGAGGCTGTGGAGATTCATGCCGGACCGTATTGGGCTTACCTCGTGGGTGTGAACATCGACACCGACGGCGACCTTGGTGATGGTTTCAGAGAACTGGATCGCGATAATTTCGATAAGTGGGATTACGGTCTTGTAGGTGGTATTGGCTTTAATTTTAGCAACGTCCAACTCGGCGCACGTTACAACTACGGGTTGAATGACATTGCCCGCAGCGCGGGAGCCAAGCAGATGCTCGGCAGTAGTAAGAACTCAGTAGGCCAG
>DATGQD010000066.1:0-21859 GCA_035304385.1 Cyclobacteriaceae bacterium | reverse complement strand
GAAGAGGAAGAAGCAGCAAAGCGCCGAATACCTCAGCACTTTCAGGCGAAAACGCGGGAGCGTCAGCGTTCGCCTGCCGACGAAATAAGGGTCGGACGCGTGATGTCGTAACGGGTAAAATTGCATAATTTTGATTTGGTTAGGTGAAACTTGAAACAGTCGACTATATAGTGACCATGGTTCGCCTGACCGGTTAAGGATTCCGCTCCACCGGAATCCTTTTTTTGTCAGGCACGCCCCATGTAACTAGTTCAAAACGACAATCGTCTTCTCCTCCCTTTCCCCGTCGATTTCCATGCGGAAGCGAACGTTACTCTTTTCAAGCGCCTTCAGAATTTGGCCGAGATCGAGATTACGCTGAAGTTCACCGCCGAATTCAATCTTCGGGACACCATTCGGATATGCAATGCGGACGTCGTACCACCGTCCGATTTCCCGCATGACCATCTGAAGATCCATCCCGTCGAAATGGAAAAATCCATTTCGCCATGCTATATCCTGTTCAAGACTTGTCTCGACCACTTCCCCGGCCACGTAAGCTTCTCCGGGTTTCAGAAGTTGCGCATTGATACGTACCGAGCCTTCTACCAGGCTTGTTTTTACCGGCCCCTCTTCTGTGTAGGCGCGCACATTGAACATTGTTCCGAGTACAGTGATCCGGTCGTTTCCTGCATCGACAATAAACGGTTGACGATCGCGTCGCGCTACTTCGAAGTACACCTCGCCGGTGACACGCACCCTTCGCTCCTGACCGTTGAAAACGGAAGGATAGGTAATACTGCTGGCGGCATTCAACCAGACGCGGGTTCCGTCGGAAAGCGTGAGCGTATATTGCCCTCCTCTGGGCGTTGACATCACATTGAAAGCAACCGCCTCATTTGCCGGAGTTCGGTTGCCTTCATAAATGATCCGGTCCGCTTCCTTTAGAATACGCGTTCCCTGCTGAACCGCAAGCTGACCATCGGATGCACTGTCCAGCATAATGACGTCGCCGTTCGCCAGCGTAAGAGTCGCCCTATTCGCCGCGGGTGGGATATCGATGGGCACCGTGACGTCGGTGGCTACTTCCTCAACCGGTAGGACACCGGACCCGAGACGGTCCACCAGCGCATACGAGAGCCCTCCCACGAGAATGATTCCGGCGATGTACTGGATCCAGCGGCGCCGGGTCTTCCGCGGTGCTCTGCGGTCCTGCGGTATCGGACCACGTTCCGGGCGTCCCGGAGTTCGCCGCCGTTCTATTTTCATCGGATTCAGAGGCAGATCCGGCACTGTGACGTCGATAGACATCGACTCCACGATTCGCGCGTATTCATCAAGAAACGCTTCTGCGTCATCACGTTCGGCCTTCTCCAGGAAGGTGATGACCGATACCAACTCTTCTTCTGAATAGGTTCGATAGGCCAGTTTTCTGGCCAGTGACAGATAATCCTCGAGCTTCATACTTATTGGTTGATGATAAGACGCCGCCCGAAGTGTAAAGAGGAAGTGGCGACTAAAGAAATATTATGAAAAATGCGAAAAGCCAGTCGGCGTACAATCTGAGATATTCCCGGATGCGGGTGTTGGCCATCCAGAGTCTCTTTTTCACGGTGTCTTTAGGCAGACTCATTGCGCAGGAGATCTCATCCAGGCTCATGTCGTCCTGATGGCTCATGAGGAACACATCGCGGAGTTTCGGCGACAGGCCGTGGATGGCTTCAACTGCTTTCTCGTGAAACTGTTGATAGAGCAGGTCGTCGTCTGGTGTGGGTGTGGTAGCTGCTCTTATTGAAGCGTAGCGCTCACGCAATTTATTCTCGCGTTGCTCCTTTCGCAATAAGTCGAGGAACCGGTTACGCGCCATCCGGAAAAGATATTGGTCCATTGACTTTACCAGGTAGAGCGTTTCCCGCCGTTCCCACACCACAAGAAAGATGTCCTGAATAACGTCATGAGAATCCACGTTCGATCCCGCGGAGAGTGGACGAAGGTAGTAGGTTAGCCGGGGCAAATATCTGTCGAACAGTTTCTGATACGCATACCAGTCTCCATCGGCAATTTTGCGTAGACTGATGTCTTGTTCGCTTTCAGAAGTACCCGCCCCCGCATTGCGATTCGGGAGATCTGTAACCACGGCAATCATCGGATGACTTCCTAAGTTAAGGTGTTTTTATGAATATTAGAGACCGATCGCACGGATAGGGTCGAATTGATGGGTTATGGCTATCTTGTAGGGATGAGCCGTTTCATTATTTTTCTTATCGCATTGATGTTTCTGGCCGCATGTCGCAAGGAACAGTCTGCAACCGAGAGCCGTGAAAAAATCCGGGTGATTTTCGACACCGATGCCAACGCTGAGGTGGACGACCAGCATGCGCTGGCATACCTCCTGCTCAGCGGTGACGTTTTTGCCGTGGAAGGCGTCATGGTAAACGCGACACGCGACGGAGGTCATATTGACAAGCATTACGCCGAGGCCCACCGGGTCATGCAACTGTGCGGCGTGGCGGACAGGATAACGTTGCTGAAAGGCGCTAACGGCGCCTTCCACGATATTGAGCCGCAAATAGAGAGCGCAACGTTCGATGGCAAAGAAGCTGTCGATTTTATCATTGAACGCGCCCATGCAGAGGCCACTCAACCTCTCGTGGTAGTCGCGGTGGGAAAACTGACGAATGTCGCCTTGGCCCTGCGAAAGGATCCTGCTATCGCGTCGCGCATGCGCGTTGTATGGTTGGGATCCAATTACCCTGAGCCGGGTGAATACAACCAGGAAAACGACACATCATCGGTGAGCTACGTCGTGAAAACGTCAGTCCCCCTTGAAATCGCTACCGTGCGGTTTGGCGTAGGCACCGGCACCGATGCGGTGCGCGTCACACCCCGGGAGGTAAGCGAGCGCATGCCGGGGCTCGGGCCGCGCATTGATGCGGGCGTGGAGGGCAGGCATGGAGGCGTATTCCACACGTTTGGAGACTATTCCGTCAGCCTATTCGAGAACATCCACATGAGCGGCGATCCACCATCGCGGGCCCTGTATGATATGGCAGCGGTGGCCATCGTAAAGGATACCTCACTGGCGCAATCCGTCGAGGTAACCGGACCGGCGCTGATCGGGGGCGAGTGGAAGACCCAGCCGGGCAGTACCCGGAAGATCACGGTATGGGAACATTTCGACCGCGATCAGATTATGGATGACTTTTATAATACCCTGCAAAATTACGTGCAGGCCGATTCGAAATAGGGCGTGATTACCCGTTCATGGAGATGAGGAATTCCTGATTGTTGCGTGTGCCTTTCATCTTTTGCAGCAGGAACTCCATGGCCTCGTTCGAGTTCATATCGCTCATGAACTTCCTGAGGATCCAGACGCGCTGAAGTTCTTCCTCCCTCATGAGGAGTTCTTCGCGGCGTGTTCCGGATGCGGGTACATCGATAGCCGGGTAGATCCGCTTGTTGGCGAGCTTCCGGTCGAGTTGCAATTCCATGTTGCCGGTACCCTTGAACTCTTCAAAGATGACTTCGTCCATCTTGGAGCCCGTATCGATAAGCGCGGTGGCGATGATGGTAAGCGATCCGCCGTTCTCGACATTTCTTGCGGCTCCGAAGAAGCGTTTGGGCTTGTGCAACGCGTTGGCATCGACACCCCCGGAGAGGATCTTACCAGACGAGGGCACAACTGTATTGTAAGCGCGTGCCAGACGCGTGATAGAGTCGAGCAGGATCACCACATCGTGACCGCACTCTACCATCCGCTTGGCCTTCTCGAGGACTATGCTGGAAACTTTTACGTGGCGTTCCGCCTGTTCGTCGAACGTCGAGGCGATCACCTCGGCTTTCACACTGCGTGCCATATCGGTAACTTCCTCAGGACGTTCGTCGATGAGCAACACAATCAGGTAACACTCAGGGTGGTTTTCAGCGATGGAGTTGGCGATCTGTTTTAGCAACACCGTCTTTCCCGTTTTGGGTTGTGCGACGATCATACCGCGCTGACCTTTCCCGATAGGGGCAAAGAGATCAAGGATACGTGCCGACATGTTGTCCGGCGTAGTGCTGAGCTTGATCATCTCGTTGGGGAACAACGGTGTAAGGTATTCGAACGCGACGCGGTCGCGGATTTCCTCTGTCGTTTTTCCGTTTACCGTTTCTACGCGAAGGAGCGCAAAATATTTTTCTCCTTCCTTAGGAGGACGTATCTGGCCACGCACTGTGTCGCCGGTCTTGAGACCGAAGAGCTTGATTTGCGACGGTGATACATAAATATCGTCGGGGCTGGCCAGGTAGTTGTAATCGGATGAGCGCAGGAAGCCGTATCCGTCCTGCATGATCTCAAGCACGCCCTCGTTAGTGACGGCGCCGTCGAAATCACGGATGTTACCCTTTATCGGACGCTCTTCGCGCGTCTCGACACGGGCGGGGTGATGCCCGTTGTCATCCCCATCATCGGAGTCGCCGAACGATGGGGCGGATGCCTCGAGTTCCTGGTTGATCGATTCAAGTAATTCGTCTGAGGACATCTCCCGCTCTACGCGGGCCGGTGCCGTAACGTTCTCGCGCTTGCGCGGACGAAGCTTTCTTTCGGGTTCTGCTGAGGAGGACTTGGGTGCTGGGGCGGGAGCAGGCTCTTCAGCTACAGCCTGCTGATCCAGAATCTTGTAGATGAGGTCTTGTTTGGTGAGCTTTTTTGCATTTTTGATACCCATCCCCTCTGCGATCTCCTTCAATTCTGAGAGGAGCCTCACATTCAGATCATCAATAGTATACATGTGGTTTAAAAGTGAATGAATTTTTCTTCGAAAATGTCTTGAAAGTCGTCTTGCCTGGTTTGGATCCAGACAATCAAATGCAGTCTAAGTAGGAACTTGCTCTATCGTAAGATTATCGTAGGTTCTTAGGATTTTGTCAGTCGGGCTGAGAATCGCACCGTTTGATAATGCAAGTATAGAGCAATAATTACGTATTATCAAAGGGCATTCCCGCTTTTTTCGGCGAACGACACGCCTCAGGCTGCGGTTGAAAACCGCCTCTCAGGCCGCATTCCCCGCCTGCGAATACAAATATTTCGCCGTTGGGGCTGCCGGGGTGTCCCAAAAATTTAATTTTGGACCCACTAACAAAACTGCACGGGAATGCTGCAACTTTCTTTGATTAGAGAACAACGCGAGAAGGTAATTAGTGCCCTGAAGAAGCGTCGGGTTCCCAATATTGAGGAAACCATTGACCAGGTCCTGGCCCTCGACCACGACCGGCGCCGGGCCCAACAGGAACATGATGAACTGCTGGCTGAGTCCAATCGTATCGCCCGCGAAATCGGCGAACTGATGAAGTCGGGACGAAAGGACGAGGCCGAGGCACGCCGGACGAGGACGTCCGACCTTAAGAAGCGTGTCGCAGCGCTTACCGAAACGCTCAATCAGACAGCCGCCTCCCTCCAGCATTTGTTGTATCAGATCCCCAACACGCCACACGACGATGTTCCCGATGGGGCAGGCCCTGACGACAATATTGTCGTGCATGAACACGGTGTCATTCCTGAATTGTCAGGTGATGCCGTCCCGCATTGGGACCTCATCAAGCAATACGATATTATCGACTTTGAGCTGGGTGTTAAGCTCACCGGCGCGGGCTTTCCCGTGTACAAAGGAAAGGGGGCGAAACTTCAACGTGCACTCGTGAATTTTTTTCTCGACAAAGCGACAAAGAAGGGATATGCGGAAATTCAACCCCCGATCCTCGTCAACGAAGCTTCAGGATATGCTACCGGCCAGCTTCCCGATAAGGAAGGTCAGATGTATCGTGTCGACTCCGACAACCTTTACCTGATCCCCACCGCCGAAGTGCCGATCACCAACTTGTATCGGGATGTCATCCTCGCGGAACGGGACCTGCCTATACGTAATGCCGGCTATACACCCTGCTTCCGGAGAGAGGCAGGAAGCTGGGGCTCACATGTGCGCGGCCTGAACCGTCTGCATCAATTCGATAAGGTCGAGATCGTACACATTACGCGCCCCGAAGATTCCTACCGCGAGCACGAAGAGATGGTCGCGCACGCGGAATCGCTGCTGACGGCGCTTGAGCTGCCGTTCCGACGCCTGCTCCTCTGCGGCGGCGATATGGGATTCAACGCAGCCAAGTGTTACGATCTCGAGGTGTTTGCCGCCGCACAGAAACGCTGGCTTGAAGTCAGTTCGGTGAGCAACTTCGAAACGTTCCAGGCGAACCGCCTGAAACTTCGCTATAAGGACGAAAAAGGCAAGACGCAACTACTTCACACGCTCAATGGAAGCGCGCTCGCGCTACCGCGCATCGTTGCCGCGCTGCTCGAAAACAACCAGGGACCCGGTGGCATCCGCATCCCGCCGATCCTGGTTCCGTACACCGGCTTTGACGTGATTGAAAAGAACGGCTGATATGGATCGCCGCGATACACGCGACATGTATACCATCCGCGCCGGCACGAAAGAGGATCTGCCGCGGGTCCTTGAACTCGTCCGTGAACTGGCGGTGTATGAACGCGCACCTGACGAGGTTACCAACACCGTCGCAATGATGGAGGAGGACGGATTCGGGCCGAATCCCGTGTACGGGATGTACGTCGCTGTCCAGAACAATATCATTGTGGGGATCTCGATATACTACTATCGCTATTCAACCTGGAAGGGAAAGCGACTGTATCTTGAGGACATCATCGTCACCGAGCAGGAACGAGGCAAAGGTATCGGTAAGGCGCTGTTCAACCGCACGCTGGAGCACGCGTTGCAGTCCGGATGTACGGGGATGACATGGCAGGTGCTCGACTGGAATGAACCGGCTATTAATTTCTATAAGAAATACGGCGCAAACCTGGATGCCTCATGGGTGAACTGTAACCTGGAACGCGACGCGATCAGCGCGGCGTTGAGACTTCATGACTAGATCTCTTCCAGGAGGGTCATGAAGGCTACATGCCGATCGCGAAAGCGATCTCTGTGCGCATCGATAATACGAGGTCCGTACTTTTCCAAAAATTGCTGCACCTTTTCGATCGACGATGTCAGGTACTGAATGCTGTACGACGTGGTGTTGTCTTCGTTGTCGTGAAGAATGCGGTATATCCTCGCCTGCGTGAACATGCCCGTCGCCATAACGTCAGGGATATATGTATTGCGCATATAGTCGAGCCACTCACTTTCTGATTCCTTGTCGATTCCTATGGTGACGTTGTAAAGGTACATGGTTTAACGTGCACTAGGCTCCTGTTGCCCAATCGTGAAGGTAACGAAATTCCTCTGTCAATTCTCCCTCGCGGGTAATGGTTGCGCGTTCGATAATTCCATCGACATCATCTCCCAGGAGGGAAGGCATGATCCGTTCGAGCAGATCATTTCCGAAATCTTCTGAAGCGCTGCGCGGCAGCTCGCAGGGAAGGTTGTCTACCGCCATCACAGTAATGTTCCGTTCATCGCTAAAGGGCGCTACCGCCTTATGCGTCGTCGGATCGTAGTCGTAGACCGGGTTGTCGATATCGGTAGCCCGCACGGTTGCCGGGATGGATCCATCGATATCACAACTGATGTCGGCAATGACTTTAATTGAGAATCCGGGTTGTTGCATGTCTTCGCGCGTGAAGAGGCGTGGCGCCGCCGGATTCCAGTAAGCACCGGCAATCAGGAGGTCGGCCTGATGTGCAAATGGGAGGAAGTTGCTTTTGTATCGTTCAGGGTGGTTATGGAATTCCTCGCGATCGAACGGCCGCGAATCTTTATGAACATGATAGTCTCCGCTGGTAAGTTGTACGTACACGGGTCCGTCAGGGCGGAGGGTCAGGAATTCCTCCACTGCAACGCGGCGGATTCCGGCGGCCTCGAGTATTTCCACAGCGCCTTTGCCCACGCGCCCGGTACCGGTCAGCACGATCTTCAGTGGAGGTAAATCTACTTTTTTCAATTCAGTCAGCAGGTCGGCGAGGTCAAAGCATTCATATGCCCTTCGCAACTGATAACGTTTCGAACGGATGCCATAGGTCCACAAGCAGTTGTACGCGCCGACGAGACCGGCGTGGCGCCCAAAGCCTATAACACGCACGCCGTCTGTTGTCCGCAGCATTTCGTAATCGATGAGGGTGATGTTGCGTTCGAGAATTGTCTTGAGTAAAATTTGGTTGTGCGCCTGCTTTTTAAGAGTATGAGAAAAGAAGAGGTATGTCTTACCCTCAATGAGCGTGTCAACAACGACCTCCTTGATGCCGATGAGAATGTCGCAGGTGCTGACATCCTCCTCGACAGGTATGCCGGCATTCTTGTATTCCTGGTCTGTAAAACAGCGATCAGGTGAGGGCTGGCAGATGACCTCGACATGGTTGTACTCCTGCAGGATTTGTGCAGCCTGACGGGGCGTCAAGGGTGTTCTTTCTTCAGGAGGAACTTTTCCTTCCCTTAAAATAGCGAGTCGGATGTTACGCATGGAATTCAATACAACGGGGATGACTCACGATACGTCGTGCTTATTTCTTTTTGGCTTTCTTTTTGGTTTTCTTTATTTCCTCGTAATCAGGTCGATCCTGCAATTTTTTATCCTCCACCTTTTCGTTAAGGAACTCATTGATCTTTTCGATGTCCGTGTTCGATTTAATCTCGCCAAACTGGTTGACGGAGATCTCGAACCCTTCAAGTTCTTTGTGAACTCTCGGTTTAGACTCTTTCTTCGATTTGGATGATTTCTTTGCCATGTCGCCTATGCCGCTTTAACTTTTAGTGTTTTCAACGCGTTGGAAATCCGCGATTGTACTTCTTTGGTTCCGATGATCTCCATTATCATCATCAGGTCAGGGCCACCGGCGGTACCGGTTACCGCCAGCCGCAACGCCTGCATGATCTTTCCGGGATTCACGCCTTGCTGTGACGCCGTCGCTTCCAACGTTGCTTTGATGGCAGCCGCGTCCGCCGGGTTGTCATTACCCAGCGCTTCCGAAAATGCCGCGATCACCCTCACGGCGTCTTCGTTCCATCGCTTTGCAGCGACTTTCTCGTCGTAAGTGTCAGGAGCCCTGAAGAAATATTTCCCCTGCTCCCATATTTCGTATGGAAAGGTAACACGATCCTGCATGAGTCCCGCTATCGCTACCGCCTTTTCGTGCGGACAGTCAATTCCCTCACCGGCCAACGATTCGAGGAGGTAGCTGGCGAGGACCTCCGGCGACTTTCTTCTGAGATACTGCTGATTGTACCATTGCGCCTTCTGGATGTCGAAACGAGCCCCCGCCTTGTTGATGCGCTCCAGGGAAAAACTGCCGACCAGGTCGTCGAGTGTAAACAGTTCCTGTTCCGTGCCTGGATTCCATCCGAGGAAAGCCAGGAAATTCACGAGCGCTTCCGGCAAATAACCGGCTTCGCGAAAGCCCATGGCCTTTTCGCCGGTAGCCGGATCTGTCCAGTCCAGCGGAAATATCGGGAACCCCATCTGGTCTGCATCCCGCTTGCTCAGCTTGCCGTTTCCATCGGGTTTGAGCAACAGGGGGAGGTGGGCAAATTGCGGCATGGCCTCTTCCCATCCCAGGTAGCGGTACAGTAGCACATGAAGTGGAGCCGAGGGCAACCACTCCTCGCCGCGGATGACGTGCGATATCTTCATAAGATGGTCGTCAACCACGTTTGCGAGGTGATAGGTAGGCATGCCGTCCGACTTCATAAGGACCTTGTCGTCGATCTGGGCAGAATGCACCAGCACCCAGCCCCTGATCAGATCGTTCAGCCGGATTTCCTCTTTTCGGGGCACTTTCAAGCGGATCACATGAGGTACATCTGATTCGAGGAGGCGGTTGACTTCATCGGGCGGGAGCGTGAGGCTATTGCGCATACGCGTCCGTGTCACGCTGTTGTACTGCGGTTGCGTCACACCCGCGGCCGTGAGGCTGTCGCGCATCGCCTGAAGTTCTTCCGGGGTGTCAAAGGCATAGTACGCGTGGCCTTTCTCCACCAGGTCGAGGGCATACTGACGATACAGCGGCTTCCGTTCCGATTGCCGATAGGGGCCGTACGGACCGCCCTCGTCCGGACCTTCATCAAGCCGGATGCCAATCCAGGCCAATGATTCTTTAATGTAGGCCTCTGTGCCGGGCACGAAGCGTGCCTGGTCGGTGTCTTCAATCCGCAGTACCATGGTGCCCTCATGCCGCCGGGCGAAGAGGTAATTGTACAGGGCGGTTCTCAGACCGCCAATATGTAGCGCCCCGGTAGGGCTGGGGGCAAAGCGTACCCTTACGTCACTCATCCGTTCATGTATTACCTTGATTGGAGGCCAAAGGTACCGATTTCCTGTCTCAAAGACCGAATTCAGTCAGGTGAGTTAAGCACCTCGTCAAACGCCTTCATGCTCAACCGGAACTGAATTCTGAAATTGGCCCAGGCGATCCAGAGCACAGCGAGGTCGACGACCACAGCGATAATGAGGGGCAGAAAGGAATCATACTGCCGCATGGCGATTAGCCCCGCGGCAGGTACGAACAGCAGCCAGAACACCATGTATACGCGCGTGCTGGGAAACAGCGCCGCCTTCATGAAAATCAGGCATCCCGAATGGGTGGCTTCAATGCGGCCACGCACGATCGGAAGAAAGCTGTTCGGCCTGTTGACCCGCATGGAGATGGCAAACCGCTCCGGCTGAACGGCACCCGTGAACCGTATTTGTTCCGGGGCCAGATTCTGCGTGAGGAGCTGCCGTGTGGTTACTTTCCGAATTCGGTCAAAAACTTCCTCCGGTTGCAAAATCGTTACCAGGGTCCGCGACGCATGGGGTAAAATTGCAATCACTTCACGGCGATGCAGGAGATTTCCACATTTACGTCCTTAGGCAGTCGAGCCACCTGTACCGTCTCGCGAGCCGGGGGCTTGTCGCCAAAATATGATGCGTAAATTTCATTGACAGTGGCGAACTGCTGCATATCGCTGAGGAAGATGGTGCACTTCACCACGTTGGAGAACGTCATTCCCGCCGCTTTCAGGATTTCACCTATGTTATACATTACCTGCCGCGTCTCCGTCTCGATATCCACTACCCGGAGTTGTCCCGAGGACTTTTCAATGGCAATCTGTCCGGATACAAATAGCAGATTGCCCGCCTTGATGGCCTGGCTGTAAGGGCCGATGGGGGCCGGTGCCTCAGGCGAGAAAACAACTTCTTTTGCGTGCGTCATAAACGAAAGCCCGGATTGTCCCGGGTGACTGCAAAATAGGCGAAAAAGGGGACTTTCCGGGTATCAGGAGGCGCGGAGAATATTAACCGCTGAGGCGCGGAGAAGGATTTGAGTTGGTATGCGGTTAAAAAATCCTTCCGTAATTTTTTTTTATGGTGATGTCCAATTTTCACAACTTCAATTGCCATTGGGATACAATTCAATCGTATCACCAAACAGCAGAGAAAATGGACGAATTCATGTTAATCTTCCGGCATCAGGATGGCAGTAAGGTGGCCTCCCCGGAACAAATCCAGGAATGGATGAAAGCGACGATGGACTGGATCGGCGGTATAGCGTCGAAGAACAAGTATGTGCTGGGCAATGGTCTGCCCTTCGACGACGCACGGGTGGTCCATCATGACAAAATGGTAACCAACGGTCCCTTCGGCGATATCAAGGAAACTATAGGGGGATATATCATAGTTCGTGCCGAGTCGGTGGACGAAGCCGTGGAGTTCGCCAAAGGCAGCCCCGTGCTGCAGGGTGAAGGCAATACCGTAGAAGTCCGGCGTGTGGCACGCGGCGATGGCGTCCACGGTGACCAGGCAATCACGCCATGACCAGGAATGAGCTGATTCCTCATTTGTTCAGAACAGAGTACAGCCGTATTGTGGCTGTACTCTGCCGCGTGATGGGGCTGGAAAACATCGCAGTTGCGGAAGACGTCGCCAGCGAGACCTTTCTCAGTGCCCTCGAGACGTGGCCGTATAAAGGTGTGCCGGCTAACCCCGCGGGATGGCTCCATGTCGCTGCCCGGCACAAAGCTATGAATTACCTGAAACGCTCCCGTACCTTCGCCAAAGGCGTAGTGCCCCACGTCGCTGATGCCCGCGTAACAGAAGAACCGGTAGCGTTCGACCTGTCTGACGCCAATATTGCCGATAGCCAGCTCCGAATGCTTTTCGCCCTGTGTCATCCTGCGATACCTCCATCGTCACAGGTAGCTCTTGCGTTGCGGATCCTGTGCGGATTTGGAATCGATGAGATCGCGAATGCCTTTCTCACTTCACGGGAGACGGTCAACAAGCGGTTATTCCGCGCGCGCGAAAAGCTGCGGACGTGCGGTGTCACACTTGTATTTCCTCACGACGACGATATACCGAAACGGTTGGATGCGGTGCTGACCACGCTGTACCTTCTTTTCAGCGAAGGATACTACTCAGAGACCGATAAGGCCGTGATACGAGAGGACCTTTGTCTGGAAGCCATGCGCCTGGCTTATCTCCTCGCAGGTCATCCCGCTACCGCCACATCGCAGGTGCACGCGCTTCTCGCGCTCATGTGCTTTCATGCGTCCCGTTTCGCAGCTCGAAAGGGACCCGACGGGCGCATGATTCTCTACCAGGATCAGGATACATCACTGTGGAACCGGGAATTGATCGCCCGAGGTGCAGAATATCTGCACACCTCGTCGCGTGGTGAGGTTACCCGCTATCACGTTGAAGCCACCATCGGGTACTGGCATACTGTCGGCGAGGACACGCCGCAAAAGTGGCAGAATATTCTGCAGCTGTATGATCGCCTGCTAACGAATGAATCCTCCCCGGTGGCTGCGCTCAACCGGCTCTACGCCTTTTCCCGGGTCCATGGCAAAAGAGCGGCCCTCGCGGAAGCGAAAAAGCTAAACCTCGAAAATAACCGCTATTACTTTGCACTTCTTGGAGAGCTGTATACCGGACGGGATAACGCATGTGCTGCGCAGTGGTTTCAGCGGGCATTGGAACTCACGACGACACATGCGGAAATCCAAATACTCAAAGACAAGATTGAAACACTCGGCAACGGGTAATGTTATTCCACCGTCACCGACTTGGCGAGGTTCCGGGGCTGATCGACGTTGCAGCCACGCATCACCGCAATGTGATATGAAAGAAGCTGTAACGGGATTACGGAAAGCATAGGCATCAGCGCTTCGTGCACCATCGGGATTTCAATGGTGAACTCAGACATTGCGGGAATCCAGTCGTCGCCCTCGGTGACAATGGAGATCACGCGACCCTTCCGTGCCTTCACTTCCTGAATGTTGGACACGATCTTTTCATACGAGCTATCGCGCGTGGCGATGAACACGACGGGCATGTTTTCGTCGATGAGTGCAATCGGGCCGTGTTTCATTTCGGCCGCAGGATAACCCTCGGCGTGTATGTACGAGATTTCCTTCAGCTTGAGCGCACCCTCAAGGGCAACGGGGAAATTATAGCCGCGTCCGAGGTACAGGAAGTTGGGAACGTCCTTGAACTCTTCAGCGATGACTTTGATTTTTTCGTTGAGTTGCAGGATGTCTTCAACTTTATTGGGAACCTGCTCCAGATCGGCCAGCAACGTTTGGAACAACTCCTGCGACAGTGTTCCTCGTTTTTGCGCTACAAGCAGGCAGATCATGTTAAGGACGGTGAGCTGAGCGGTGAATGCCTTGGTGCTCGCTACGCCGATTTCCGGCCCCGCGTGTGTGTAGGAACCAGCATGCGATGCCCGCGCGATGGACGAGCCCACGACGTTACATACGCCGATGATGGTAGCGCCCCGCTCCTTGGCGAGCTCGATAGCAGCCAGGGTATCGGCCGTCTCACCGGATTGGGATACCGCAATAACGACGTCACCTTTGTGGATAACCGGATTGCGATACCGGAATTCGGAAGCATACTCCACTTCCACCGGGATCCGGCAGAATTCCTCGAACAGATATTCAGCTACCAGTCCGGCGTGCCACGACGTACCGCAGGCGACGATAATGATGCGCTCGGCGTTGGCCATCGCCTCGACATAATCGCGAATGCCGCCCAATACCAGATGTCCCGCACGGGCGTCAAGCCTTCCCCGCATGCAGTCGCGAATCGATCGCGGCTGTTCGAAAATCTCCTTCAGCATGAAGTGGTCGTAGCCACCCTTTTCGATGGCTTCGAGCGCGAGTTCCAGCGTATGAATGTATGGGGTCATCGGAATGTCCTCGACCGTCTTGACCGTCAGGCCATCGGAATTGATAACCGCAATTTCACGGTCGTTGAGATACACCACCTCGTTCGTGTATTCGACAATAGGCGTAGCGTCAGAGGCCAGGAAGTATTCATTCTTGCCGATGCCGATGACCAGCGGGCTGCCTTTTCGGGCGGCGACGAGCTGGTTCGGGTCGTCGAGGGAGAGCACGACGATCGCGTAGGCGCCGACAACGTTGTGAAGGGCGAGACGGACCGCCTCAACCAGCGAGCAATTATTCCGTTGCTGTACGTCTTCAATGAAATGAATCAGTACTTCCGTATCGGTTTCACTGAGAAATGTGTGGCCTTTGTTGATAAGGTCCTCCCGAAGGGCGGTGTAGTTCTCAATAATGCCATTGTGAATGATGGCCAGCCGTTGTGACCCGGAGGCGTGGGGGTGGGCATTAACGTCGTTTGGTTCGCCGTGGGTGGCCCACCGCGTGTGTCCGATACCGATGTTGCAGTCCAGGGCCATGCCCTCCAGTGTCTGCTCAAGGTCGGAGACCTTTCCCTTCTTCTTGTAAATGTTGAGACCGCCGTTAAGCAGGGCGATGCCCGCGCTGTCGTAGCCGCGGTATTCCAGTCTTTTGAGTCCCTTTAGTATTACCTCATGAGCATGACGATGTCCGAGATAAGCAACAATTCCGCACATAGGGCCTTAGTCAATTTGGATCAGTTGTCAATTTGCGTGTCGACAGGAACGGTAAAATAGATGCGCAAGGTAATGTTGTCGGCGTGAAAACCCACGCGGTTGACCGATTTTCCGGCCGGTGGTGACGCCGGATATAATGCCAGCTTGGTCAGCAGCGTGCCGCCTGTCGCTCGTTGTTTAAATAATTCCTGAATGAACAGGGTCATGAATCCATTGTATGTATGCTTGTCTTTGTCGTAGCTGAGGACGACCTGGTCGCCGCGCTGGAAGTCATCGAGGACGACGAATGCGGCGTTTAGCGTTCGGTTATATTGTGTCAGCAGGAGTGTATCTTGTTCCGTTCGCGGCTGGCGGAGGCGGTTTTCGTCGTCAAGTATCCGCAGGATCGCCTGCGTGGGTGCCGGCATGCCGTCCACCGGCACGGCGACGTCATCGATCCGAAGTTCAGCCGAGTTGATGATCATGGCGGAAATGGTATCCAGTCCCGGGTGATTAATGAAGTTATCGAGCTTGATCTCCGTCAGGACGCCCACACCATTTTGCAGGTATCGGTTTCCCGATGCGGTCAGATACTCCTGGTTGTACGTGTCGAGTCCCTCGATGTCGGATCCGGTTTTGTCGGAAAGGATGGTGGAGTAGCCCGCCAGGTTGCTGAACGTGAGTTGGAGCGGGGTTCGCTGTCTTCCGGCCAGCGTATAGTGAAGTTGAATGCGGCTGAGGTTGTTGGTGGGGCTGACGCCCAATATCTTGTCGCCCTGCACGGACTGAACGACGATGCCTTTGAAGGCTTTAGTGAAGAGGTCGAGCTTGAGATACAACGAATCTTCAACTGTTGTGGCGCTGCCTGCCTGCACGGCCGCATCAAACAGGCGCTGGCCGAATGCCTGGTCGAGCACCATCTGGGTTGTGTAGGTGGTGTCAAGGTTGTTGGCCACCTTATCCTCCATTAGTTTGGGGTCGATATCATCGAATGTATGCGTGCCGATCTGCGCGCCAAGTTGCTTGACGCTGTTATTGTAATACCGGGGGACTTCGGTCAGTACGTTGGCCAACTCTTCGTCGAGCTCATATACAGCAATTTCCTGCGGTGTAACATCGCGCGAGCCGTAGTAGTAGTCGTCAAAGGCCAGCGTTAGGGTTACGGAATCGAAAGTGGCAAACGAAAGCGAGTCGGGCAGGGTGCCCGTGCGGTAGTATTGGGTGTAAAATGCTGTGTTGACTTCCCCGAGGAGGTCGTCGGTGTAACGACCCACCAGGAACCTGTGGGTTTCCTGGCTCAGGTTGGAAGTGCGTAGTGAATCGATCAGGAGCAGGTTGCTCTCCAGGGGAATGTCCCAATAATGCACGCCGAAACGATCGTCGGCTTTGTATCCAAGCAGCGTGATGTCCTCCTCACAAGACAAAAAAAGCAGGGCACCTACGATTGCGAGGTGCCCTGCTTTTGTCCTAGCCCACAAGCTCATTGTAGAGGTTATAGTAGGATTCGGTGTAGTTCTCGTCCTTGTCGATGGTCTCGACTTTCTTTTCCTTGATCTTCTTGAAGAGGCCTTCGAGTTTCTTATTCTCGCCAGCAACCATGACAGCGTCGCTGAATTCCATGGCCAGCCTGATGAAACCTTCGTAGTCGGCGCTCTTGAGGTGACCCAGCATGTTGTCCTCGATGTCCATCATCTTCACCTTGTCGAGCAGATCGCTCTTGAACTTGTGTGTGAAGGTGTTATTGTAGATGCTGAATACCGTCTTCGTGTTCTTGAAGAGCGGGTCGTTCTTGTACGTCGTCTTGAGATACAAGGGGATAAAGCTGGTGATCCAGTCGTTGCAGTGAACAATATCAGGAGCCCAGCCCAGTTTACGGACCGTTTCGATTACGCCCTTGCAGAAGAAGATAGCGCGTTCGTCGTTGTCTTCGTAGAAGTTGTTCTCTTTATCGTGGAATACGGACTTGCGATGGAAATAGTCTTCGTTGTCGATAAAGTACACCTGGAGCTTTGCATTCGGGATCGACGCCACCTTGATAATCAAGGGTTTCTCCTCATCGCCCACCGCTATGTTGATCCCGGAAAGCCGTACTACTTCATGCAGCCTGTTTTTGCGCTCGTTGATGATTCCAAAACGGGGAACCAGAATTCTGATCTCCATACCTTTCTCCTGCATCGCCTGTGGGAGCTTGCGGACAAACTCGGCCACTTCAGATGTCTGGAGGAAGGGGTTGATCTCGCTGGCTACATAAAGAATTCGGAGTTTTGACATATTGTGAGAATTTTGTTTGGAACGGAATTAAGAGCCACAAAAATACAAAATTTTAGGCCCTTTATCAACTTATTTTCAGATTAACCAATATCTTTGCGACCCTTTGCCTACGGCGGAAAATGGAGATTTTCCACGAAATAGCCCCATTAAAAGCCTTCTTGAGGCAAATACGAAGTGAAGGCAAAGCCTGCGGCCTGGTGCCAACCATGGGAGCCCTCCATGGTGGCCACATTTCCCTGCTAAATCGCTCAAAGAACGAAAATTCAGTGACGGTTTGTTCCATTTACGTGAATCCCACCCAGTTTAACAACCCGGCTGACCTCAGGAATTACCCGCGCAATCATGAAAAGGATTACGAATTGCTCCAAAAAGTTGGATGCGATGTCGTTTTTTCTCCGTCTGACGCGGAGATGTACCCTGACAAACCGGTCATAAAATTCGAATTCGGGCCGCTCGACGATGTTATGGAGGGTTATTATCGCCCGGGCCACTTCAGCGGCGTAGCATTGGTGGTGGCCAAATTGTTGAATATAGTCCAGCCAGACCGGGCCTATTTCGGACAAAAAGACTGGCAACAGGCCACTATCATATCACGCCTGGTCGAAGAATTGCAGATTCCGTCAGAAATACGCACCGCGCCGACCATACGGGAACCGGACGGCCTGGCGATGTCATCCCGCAATATGAGGCTCCAGCCTTCGCAACGCCCGCTGGCAACGATTTTCTATGACGTGCTCACCTATGCAAAAAATGCGATTTTGAAGGAAGGAATGCCTTTTTCGCACGTCCTGCAGCGCGCCCGTGAAATGTTCGACCGCGATCCGCAACTGCGCCTGGAGTACCTGGAGATGGTCGACAGCAAAAACTTAAACGCAATCACGAATGTTTCAGAGGCTGAGCGGCCGATCCTCTGCATAGCCGGATACGTCGGCGAAGTGCGGCTGATCGACAACATGTTCTTAGATTTGTCGTCAAACTAGGTAATGAGAATTGAAGTTCTGAAATCGAAAATTCACCGGGTCAAGATCACTGAGGCCGAACTCCACTATGTAGGAAGTATTGCTATCGATGAGGATCTCATGGATGCGGCCAACATCATCGAAGGTGAGAAAGTACAGATCGTTAACGTCAACAACGGGGAGCGGTTGGATACCTATGTGATTCGCGGCGCCCGTGGCTCCGGCACGATTTGCCTTAACGGTCCCGCAGCGCGGAGGGGTCAGGTGGGCGACGTCATCATCATCATATCGTACGCCTCCATGGAGTTTGAAGAGGCAAAAAAATTCAAACCCGTCGTTGTATTTCCCGGCCCGGACAACAAGCTTGCGTGAAGACCCCAATCTAATCTTCCCTTCATGCCCCCGCGCCTCAAGGCTCTGTTCCAATACGTCATTATATTTCTTGTTACCGCGTTTCTCATCTGGTACGCGCTTAGCCGAATATCAGTCGGCGAAGGCGAGAACCGATGGGAATACATTCTGGATACCTGGCGTCAGGCCGACAAGGTATGGCTCGGCGTAATGGCCGCCTTCGCTATCGGGAGTCATATCCTGCGGGCTATGCGCTGGAAAATGCTGCTCGTGCCAACCGGACATCGTATCGCCCTCATGTCCGGTTTCCTGTCGCTCATGGTAGGCTACCTCGTCAACCTTGTCATACCCCGCGGCGGCGAGGTTACGCGATGCTACAACCTCTACAAACTTGAGCGCACGCCGGTCGACGTCACGTTCGGTACAGTTGTTATGGAACGCATCGTCGACCTGCTGTGCCTGTGCCTGCTCATACTGCTGGCTTTTGCTTTGGAATGGAATAAACTATTGACGTTTGTAAGGACCCTTGAACTTGCCGTTCCCGGCGTTGGCCTTCCCGTGGTAGTGGTGTTAGCCCTCGTACTGGTCTTCGGAGGAGGATGGTATCTGGCGAGACGCAGTCGGCGTTTTCGGGAGTTCTTCAGGAAAACCTGGACCGGCATTAAGCGCGGATTTTTGTCCATCCTGAAACTGGAGTACAAAGGCGCGTTTGTCCTTTACTCGGTACTGATCTGGGTAATGTATTTCTTTATGAGCTACGCCGTCATTCGCGCGTTCGAGCCCACCGCCCACCTTGGATTCAGCGCGGTCATCAGCCTGTTCGCGATCGGATCCATCGCCATGGCAGCGCCCCTGCCCGGCGGCACCGGTGCCTACCATGTGCTGGTGCCACAGGGGTTGTCGCTGCTGTATGGTCTGGTCCTGAAAGACGCTGTCGCCCTCACCTTTGTGTTTCACGGGTGGCAAACACTCATTATGATCGTGGGGGGAGCGGCTTCCTTGCTGATAACCGCGTGGAAGGTGCGCAGGGGGGTACGCGGCGGTGAGACGGGGCATGATCATGAGTCGGCGTCAGCCTCCCGTTCGTAACCCGGCGGCACGTCGGGTAGGGAAACTCCCTCACTGCGAGAATGATGTTTTTTCGTAATTTGGTGACGCAATAGAACCATAAAGATGCCTTTTTGGCAGTGAACCGGTTTTGGCGCAAACCTTGTTGATTTGGTAAGACGTATAATAAGTGAACCAGACTATTAAAAGGAATAGCCTATGATGATGGGAGGAGTGATGGTTATTACCATCGTTTTTATGTTGATCGGCATGGTGGTCAGTGCGCGGCTGAAAGGCAAGTTTCAGAAGTATTCGCAAATGCACCTTAACCGTGACCTCACCGGCGCCGAAATCGCGCGGCTTATGCTCGCCGATCACGGTATCCAGGATGTGAAGGTAACCAGCGTGCCGGGCCAGTTGACGGATCACTATAATCCGCTCAACCGAACGGTTAACCTCAGTGAAGGCGTGTACAATGGGCGAAATGCCGCGGCCGCCGCTGTAGCCGCTCACGAGTGCGGCCATGCCGTGCAGCATGCCACCTCGTATAGTATGTTGAAGTTCAGGTCGGCCATGGTGCCCATCCAGAACGTAAGCGCAAAAATTATCAACATCATATTTATGATGATGATGTTCGGGGCCTTTGCTGTCAAAGGGCTCTTCTCCATTGACACTGCGCTGCTGGTGATCATCGCCTGCTACGGTGTCTTTGCGTTGTTTGCACTGGTCACCCTACCCGTCGAGTTTGACGCGAGCCGCCGCGCCCTGGCGTGGGTTCAGGAGCGAGGAATTGTCAACCGGCAAGAGCACGACATGGCGAAGGATGCTCTGAAGTGGGCCGCGCTTACCTACGTGGTGGCGGCAATAGGCGCACTGGCGACCCTGCTATACTTTGTGATGATGTTTCTTGGGCGGCGGGATTAACTTCCCGCCCCCTTACCCTATACGTTAGCTAACCTCTGGCCTGACCTTCTCAAATGAATTTTCAACTCAGCGAAGAACAGTTATCCGTGCAACAGGCCGCACGGGATTTTGCGCGAAATGAATTGCTTCCCGGCGTTATCGAGCGGGACACCCATCAGAAATTTCCGGCCGAACAAATCCGGAAGATGGGTGAACTCGGTTT
The DNA here is from genome assembly GCA_035304385.1 of Cyclobacteriaceae bacterium. GTDB lineage: Bacteria > Bacteroidota > Bacteroidia > Cytophagales > Cyclobacteriaceae > ZC4RG29. The sequence goes on along the minus strand of DATGQD010000066.1, from coordinate 1,299 downwards.
CCTCGGTATGATGGTCGACCCCCGCTACGGCGGTGGCGGCATGGACACCATCTCCTACGTGCTGGCGATGGAGGAGATATCGAAGGTTGACGCGTCGGCTTCGGTCTGCATGTCGGTAAACAATTCACTGGTATGCTGGGGCCTCGAAACGTTTGGTTCGGAGGAACAGAAATCCAAATACCTGAAGCGTCTGGCTACGGGCGAGATCATCGGTGCATTTTGTCTATCGGAGCCCGAAGCCGGATCAGATGCCACCAGTCTCAATACGCTTGCCATTGACAAGGGTGATCATTATTTGCTGAACGGTACCAAGAACTGGATCACCAACGGAAGCACAGCAAGCGTTTATATCGTCATCGCGCAGACCGACCCGCAAAAGCGACATAAGGGTATCAATGCGCTCATCCTGGAGAAGGGAATGCCCGGATTTGTCGTCGGCAAGAAGGAAGACAAGATGGGAATACGTGGGTCCGACACCCACTCGCTGATGTTCACCGATGTCAAGGTTCCCAAGGAAAATCGTCTCGGCGACGAAGGCTTTGGCTTTACGTTCGCTATGAAAACACTCAATGGAGGACGGATCGGTATTGCCGCGCAGGCGTTGGGTATCGCTTCAGGAGCTCATGAGCTCGCGCTGGCTTATGCCAGGGAGCGCAAGGCGTTTGGAAAAAAGCTCGCCGAACACCAGGCGATCCAGTTCAAGCTGGCGGAGATGGCCACTGAAATTGATGCGGCACGCCTGATGGTATGGCGTGCTGCGGATCTGAAAGACCGCAAGGAAGACTTTGTCAAAGCCGCAGCGATGGCCAAGCTGTACGCATCACAGGTCGCGCAACACGTCACGACAGAAGCGGTCCAGATCCACGGTGGATACGGTTACGTGAAGGAATATCACGTTGAACGCCTCATGCGCGATGCCAAGATCACCCAGATTTACGAGGGAACTACCGAGATTCAGAAGCTGGTAATTTCAAGAGAGCTGTTGCGATAAGCTTTTTACATTCAGGTTTCGATTATTTCGTTTTATTTTGGGGATTAAACTATTTGATATAGAGTATCTTACACGGTAAGATTATTCGCAAAAACGAAACCTGTATTTCGATTATTTCGTTTAATTTGTAGCCTCGAGGCTAAAAAATCCATTCACGATGATGACAATTGATGAAATAAGAAAACCTTCTAAGAAGGATCAACAAATCGCCATTCAGTCGTACCAAACATTGGAAGCGGCCTTACGTCGGATTTCATCTCAAGATCCGGAGGTTGAAATTGAAATAGAGGAAACAAGGGAGAGGATTA
>DATGQD010000065.1:0-188440 GCA_035304385.1 Cyclobacteriaceae bacterium | reverse complement strand
CGTTCGAAAGAAAATCGGCGACGATATTAGAAATGAGATCACCGAACTGAAAACGATTTTCCGCAATCGCGGACAGACCGAGCCGGAACAGTCTGCCCCTCAACTCGAAGAGGATGATTATTTCGACTGGGAAAACTAGGTGCCCACAAAAAACGCATACCCACGTTGTGATCCAGCACGAATCCCTGTAGGGACGCCTATCGGGACCAAATTCTTTTCAATAACACACGACGCGCCCCCGCGACACGACAATCGTTCCGGCGTCCCACAGACCAACACATCAGGAATTTTTCAGGGATCGAAACGATAACCATTTCCACCCGGAATCACCGCCTCATTAAAATCTATGATCGATCCCCGTAGGGACGCACGGCGTGCGTCCCGGAACACCATACCGGGACCAAATTCTTTTCAGAAACACACAGCGTACGTCTCTGGAGTCACCATACCGGGACCAAATTCTTTTCAAAGACGCACGGCGTGCGTCCCGGAGCCACCCCGCCCGACCATTCGTACGTGTATCGGATCCGGGACGCAACACCGTCATTTTCCCTACACGGCGTTACTGCAGGGATTCGAGGGACGCACGCCGTGCGTCCCTACACAGCGTCTGGCTACGAAATAGCCTCGGTTAAATAGGCGTTGAGGGGTGCCAGCGCGCCGAAACCGGCAAGTACGGATTTATAGAATCTGGGACTCTTAACCGCGTCGTCCGGGAACACATATTCCGCGATGAAACTTTTCAACCGTAATAGGTCGGCATCCGGGTGATCTTTCGGATAGCCACGCGGAACGGTTTTCAGCCGATCCCCATCCCACAAACCGTCATACCATTTCCTGAACTTCTTGTCGGAAAGGATGCGATGAAGTGATTCGCCGTTGTAGTCGATTTCCTGTCTGACCTTAGCCAGCTTTTCGGCCTCGGGCATGTACAATCCCCCGGCCACCATACTCTTTCCGCCCGGTTCGATATGCAGATAATATCCCGGTGTTCCCAAGCCCTTGCCGGAGGCGGAAAATGCCGCCGCAAAGTTGGTCTTATAGGGCCGCTTGTCCTTGCTGAACCGAACGTCGCGATAGATGCGAAAGATCGACTTCTTTGGATCCGTTCCTGCGAGCACCGGATCCACTGACGGAAGGTCCTTACAAAGGCGGGCGATAAATTCCTCGAACTCCGATCGCGCCGCTAGGTATCGGCCTTTGTTCTTTTCGAACCATTCCCGGTTGTTATTGCGTGACAGCGATCTGAGAAAGGAGAGTATACTTTCCATGTTTCAATAGCATTGATTAAGGTATGTTGTTTTTTTTACGACAAGCATGCAGGCGGGTTACGATGCCTGTCCGATATATTCCACGACTTCTTCCAGGCCGATGCCGCGGGAGGCTTTAATAAGAATGACGGCGTCGTTGATTTCAGTCGACTTCAACGCGTTAATGAGATCTGCCTTGTTCGTGAAATGTTGCGCATACGCAATTTCTTCTGCCGCATCTGCCATCAGCGATCCGCACAAATACACTTCCCTGAATCCATGCTTTTCTATCAGCGATGCCAGCAGCCTGTGTTCCCGCTCGCTTTCGTCGCCCAGTTCGAACATGTCACCCAGGATGAGGATCTTCCTGGCCCCCTCCATCGCCACCAGGTTCTCGATCGCCGCCTGCATAGAGCTCGGGTTAGCGTTGTAGGCGTCGAGAATTATCGTATTGCTGCCCTTTTTAACAACCTGCGACCGCATATTCTCAGGGCGGTACGCGGCCACCGCTGCGTTTGCCTCCTCCGGATCGACGCCGAAATACTTACCTACGCATAGTGCTGCTGCCAGGTTCTCAAAGTTGTAGGAACCGATAAGTTGTGTCGCCACCTCGTTGCCGTTATCCGCTATGAAGCGTACGTATGGGTCTGCGCCGAGGAATTGCGCGGTGTAGAAGTCGCCCGCCTGTGGATACGTTATGGTCGACTTGAATTTTTTGGCCATGCCGGCGAGTCGGTCGTTACCTGAGTTCACAAACACCACACCATCGCGGGCAGCCAGGTGATCATACAGTTCACCCTTGGCCCGGGCAATCTGTTCGATCCCCCCGAAGAGTCCGATATGTGCGCGGCCGATATTGGTAATCAGCCCGTGCGTAGGGTCGGCAATGCCGCAAAGCATGGCGATCTCTCCCACATGATTGGCGCCCATTTCCACGACGGCAATCTCGTGGTCCGGTTTGATGCTGAGCACGGTAAGCGGTACACCGATATGGTTGTTGAGATTGCCCTTCGTCGCATAAACCTTCAAACGGCGCGAGAGTATCGCGTAGAGCAATTCTTTGGTCGTCGTCTTGCCGTTGGAGCCGGTGAGTGCCAGAATCGGAATATCCAGGCGATCCCGATGAAACCTGGCCAACTGCTGCAGCGCTTCCAGCGTGTCTGGAACGACCAGATAACTTTTGCCCTTCGCGAACTCGGGCTGATCTATCACAGCATAGCTTGCCCCCTTCGTGAGCGCGTCTGCGGCAAACTCGTTTGCGTTAAAACGGTCGCCCCGCAGGGCAAAGAATATGGACCCGGGCACGATCTTGCGCGTGTCGGTAGAAATACCTGCCGATTCCAGGAATTTGCTGTAGAGCTCGGGAATACGCATTGCACTCAGTTGCGTTCTGCTAACTATCTTGCAGGCAAGATAACAGGTTGACACGGGCCTGCGTTATTGGGATACGAAAGAATATTGCATGCTGCGGTTACTATGGATGGGTTTATTTGCGTGTCCTGCCTGGGCCTTCGGGCAATTCATGTACAGTATGGACCAGTCCATCCCAGTCAGCCATGCCGACGGCACACCGTATGCGTTGCCCTGGGCCGGGGGATTGAATGCCGCTCAATACAACAGTCTTGACCTGAATCAGGATGGTATCGCCGACCTGGTGGTGTTCGACCGGATGGCAAACAAGGTCATAACCCTGCTCAGGGAAGGGCAACAGTATCGTTACGCGCCGGAGTATGAGACCCTCTTTCCTACCGTTTCCAACTGGCTATTATTGCGCGATTTCAATTGCGATGGCAAGCCGGACATCTTCACCGGCGACAATCTGGGCATTCGCGTGTACATCAACCAGACCCAGCCCGGTGGACTCCTGGAATGGGAGTCGTTTCACTTCTTCGCAGGCGATGGACTCCCGAAAAGTGAGGTGCTGTTGACGCGGGGGTTCTCCGGACTCATCAATTTACAGTTACAGTTTGACGACCTCCCGGCCATAATAGACGTCGATGGCGACGGCGACCTGGACATACTCACCGTGAACTACAGCGGCGAAGGCGGCGTGGAGTTCCACCAGAATTTCAGCCAGGAACGGTACGGGTCTTGCGACTCGCTTGAGTTCGAACGCATCACACAACGATGGGGCAATGTACTCACCTGCGGATGTGGCGAGTTTGCCTTCGGCGGTGAAGGATGCCAGCCTCATGGTGGCGGCCGTATCAAACATAGTGAAGGGAAAGGGTTGCTGGCCTACGACTTCGACAACGATGGTGACATCGACCTCGTCCTCGCGGATGGAAGCTGTGATGAGATCTACCTCCTCGAAAACACGGGCGACAATCAAAATCCCGATTTTTCTGCCGCCATACCGTTTCCTCCGGCTCAACCCGCGGCCTTTCCGTTGTACCCCACCGCCTTCCTCGAAGATGTGAACGGCGACCAGGTGCTTGATCTCGTCGTGTCTGCACAGATTTATGCGAAGGATCACCTGCAGATCAATCTCCGTGAATCCAACTGGCTGTACATCAACTCCGGGACGAACGATTTGCCGGTATTCACCTTTCAACGCCGTGACTTTCTCCAGGGTGATATGATCGATGTCGGGGACCATGCGGTACCGGCCTTTATGGATACGGACGGCGATGGGGACCTGGACCTGGTTGTAGGTCAGATGAACACGGGCGGCGAACTGACGGGCTCCCTTGTCTTCTATGAGAACGTCGGAACGCGTACTGCACCGGCTTTTAAGATGATCACCGACAACTATCTCGACTTCAGAAGCCACGGCTTTCACAATATCAAGCCTCAGTTTTATGACGCCGATGGTGACGGCAAGACAGACCTGGTCTTCACAGCAACCAATTCGGATGATCAGACGACGGGGCTGTACGTCCTGTTTAACAAAGCCAATAGCGGGTTAGATGTCACGGGGCAATCTCCCGTATTGATATCCTTTGACATTCTGTTCACCGAGAACGCCCACATGACTGATGTTGACGCCGATGGGCTTCCTGACTTGCTGGTGGGAAGAACAAACGGTTCTTTGCAATACTGGCGTAATCAAGGGCCGGCAGGCACGATCAACCTGGCCCTGGAGCAGGCCGATTACCTCGGGTTCGGCCCAAGCGTCGAGCGGCAAAGCCTGGCGCTGCATACGGCAGATCTCAATGACGACGGACACACCGATCTGATCATCGGCGATCAGTATGGCCGCCTCGGCATTATCAGCAACTACCGCCAGACCGGCCAGGAAATCGAACTCATCAGCGATATCATCTACGACGAGTTTACAGGCAACTACGTTGAACGCAATCTGGGAGGCCGTATCTGGCCGTCGGCAGCCCGGTTGTTCGAGGGAAATCATCGCGTAATCGCCGTCGGTACGCTGCTGGGCGGAATTGGCATCTTACGAAATGATACCAGCCCGCCCCCATCTGCTGAGCCCGTTGTCAGAATATTTCCCAATCCCGTCCCATCGTCGGAAGTTACGATCCGAACGGACCGCCAGGTTGTTGTCCAGCTCATCTCCCTGCTCGGACAGGAATTGACCGTGCCTGTGGTTATCGAACCCTTTGAGGATCGTAAACTCGTCCTTCCCCGCGTGGCCTCCGGCCTTTACCTGTTACGCATCACGGCGGGTCAGCGCAACTACACCCAGCGTTTGGTGATATACTAGTTGTTTTCAGGATGTACGTCCGGGCTACAAACATTCGGTCCCCAAAGGGACGGGTACCCGGGATACCCGTCCGCGCTACAAACATTCCGTCCCCAAAGGGACGGATACCCCAGAATACACGTCCGCGCTACAAACATTCCGTCCCCAAAGGGACGGGTACCCCGGTGTACACGTCCGCGATACAAACATTCCGTCCCCAAAGGGACGGGTACCCCGGGGTGCACGTCTGCGCTACAAACATTCTGTCTCAAAAGGGACGGGTACCCCAGCTACAAACATTTGGTCTAACGGAGCGTGGATTGGTGCGTTGATTCAGGTTTGCCTGCACGTTAGAACCCGATGGCACATACACAAGTGTGGTGCGCATGACAATCGAGGTACGCGTTTACAAATAGTGTCGACGCCGCGATCGTGAGGCCAGCGTCCCGGCGGGACGCAATGTTTGTAGAGAGGATTTGGCGGGGGTACAGCGTCCCAGCGGGACGCAATGTTACGTCCGTCGCACAAACCATTGGCCCCTGCGGGTCGGACAAAGCGCCTCTATTGGCCTCGCCCGTTAGCGACCAGGGATTGATGATTGAAATTTTATTTAGACATTTTCGGGCCTATTTTGCCGGCGCGAACAAAAACGACATCTATGCGGCCTAATGCCTTTATCTTCGATATGGACGGCGTCATCGCAGACAGCAATCCGTATCACGAAATCGCCCTCCGCCAGTTTAGCGAACAACACGGATTCCGCCTTACCGAAGACGATTTGCGGAACACGATATTCGGTCGGACCAACAAAGACTGGATCCCCCAGCTTTTCGGTACTACGGATGCGAACAAGATCGCTGAATACGCAGCCGAGAAGGAGGCGCTGTACCGCGAACTGTATGCGCCACACATCCAACCGGTGGACGGGCTGATCGCGTTCCTTGACAAACTAAAGGCCCTTGGGATACCGCGCGCGATCGCAACCTCTGCACCGCGTGAAAACGTTGACTTTACCCTGGAAAAGACCGGCACTCAATCGTACTTCGACGTCATCCTGGACGAATCGTTCGTGACCCGGGGAAAGCCGGACCCCGAGATTTACCTCAAAACGGCAGAAGCCCTGAATCTGCCGCCCGCCCAATGTGTTGTCTTCGAGGACTCCATTTCCGGCGTCCTCTCCGCCAAGGCGGCCGGATGCCGGGTAATTGGGATCACGACCACGCATTCGAAAGATGAATTTCCCCCCGTCGACCGGGTTATTGACGACTTTCAGGGCCTGGAACCCCGGCAACTCCTCGCTGAACTCCAAACGGAGGGATAATTTTCCTCTGTGGTTGGATAATTGGGGCGGTTTTAGCGATATTTGCAGTCCCTTTTCCAAAAGGGGGAAAAACAGGAAACTATGGCACGAGTTTGTCAAATAACGGGAAAAAGGCCCCAGGTGGGCAACAACGTATCGCACGCCAACAACAAGACGAAGCGGCGTTTTTACCCTAACTTGCAGGTTAAACGGTTCTACGTTCCTGAAGAAGGTCGCTGGATCACCCTGAAGGTGTCCACCAAGGCGATCAAGAGCATCAATAAGCACGGTATTTACGCGGTGCTGAAAGAGGCCCGGAAAAAGGGCATCCTTTCGATCTAGTTCGACAACCTTAAAAAAGGAAGGATATGGCAAAGAAAGGCAACAGGGTACAGGTAATCCTCGAGTGCACGGAACACAAGAATAGTGGAATGCCCGGGATGAGCCGGTACATCACGACCAAGAACCGGAAGAATACGACCGAAAGGCTCGAGTTGAAGAAATACAACCCGATCCTGAAGCGGTACACGGTTCATAAGGAGATCAAATAGGTTTTACATTACTGACGATATACCATGGCAAAGAAAGTTGTTGCGTCGCTGAAGAAGGTTGGCGGAAAAAACTACGCGAAAGTGATCCGCGCAATCCGTTCTGAAAAAACCGGCGCCTATGTGTTCCGGGAAGAGATTGTGCCGGTGGAACTCGTAAAGGAGACCCTGGCGAAGAAGTAATTCGAAGAGAAATTGCTTTGTCGTGAAGTCCCTTATGGGACTTCTTGTTTTTTTGCCCTGCTGTACATCCGAATTATTCTAAGCACACCTCATGTCGTTACTGGGTAATCTGTTTTCGAGGGAAAAGAAGGAGCAGCTGGATAAAGGTCTGGATAAATCCAAGCAAAGCTTCTTTTCCAGGCTCGGCAAGGCCATCGCAGGCAAGTCCACCGTCGACGATGAGGTACTCGATAACCTCGAAGAAGTACTCGTCTCCAGCGACGTGGGCGTAGAAACCACGCTTAAGATCATCGAAAGAGTACAAAAGCGTGTCGCCCGCGACAAATACCTCGGCACCGCCGAACTCGACCGCATCCTCAAAGAAGAAATCGCAGCGCTGTTGGCTGAAAATAATGCATCCGACGCCGGTGGGATTTTGATTCCGGAGGGTGTGAAACCTTATGTTATTATGGTCGTCGGCGTCAACGGTGTGGGCAAAACCACCACCATCGGCAAGCTGGCCGCCCAATTCACAAAAATGGGCCGCTCCGTTGTTCTTGGCGCCGCCGACACCTTTCGCGCAGCAGCGGTAGATCAGCTCAAGTTGTGGGGCGAACGCGTGGGCGTACCCGTCGTGTCCCGCGGTATGAATACGGATCCCTCCGCCGTCGCCTATGACACGGTCAAAGCGGCTGTTGACCAAAACGCCGACGTAGCGATTATCGACACGGCAGGCCGCCTCCACACCAAGGTTAACCTGATGCAGGAGTTGTCAAAGATCCGCCGCGTCATGCAGAAGGTCATTCCCGAAGCGCCCCACGAAGTCCTGCTTGTCCTCGATGGCAGCACTGGTCAGAACGCCGTGGTACAGGCGCGCGAGTTCACGAAAGCCACGGACGTCACGTCCCTGGCAATCACGAAGCTCGACGGCACGGCCAAAGGTGGTGTCGTCATCGGAATCTCCGATGAATTCAAAATTCCAGTGAAGTACATTGGCGTCGGCGAGAAGGTCGACGACCTCCAGGTGTTCGATAAAATGGCGTTTGTGGAGTCGTTGTTCAGCACATAGAGACGCATGAACATCATCTTTGCCGGCACTATTTCCTCAGCGGGAATCGTACCAGCACCAGGTAATTGAATCCCCAGGTCGTACGCTCTTCGTTGCTCCCGTATCCGGGAACATCATGCGGCTCCATGTTTCCTGTGCCATGGGTGGAAAGGCCAAATTTGAAGCGCGCCGTATAACCCAGCCACAACACCTTCCACAACCTCACCCGAAGTCCGCCCGTCAGCTCGATCCATCGCGCGTTGGCGTCGTCCGTATGAAACTGCACATCCCGTTGACCCCAGACAGGATCCATAACGGTAGTGGTAAGCGTTTCTGAAAAAATCGAGCGGCCATAACGTGCCCCCAGAAACAGCACATTACCATGTGTATCGCGGGGAATGAAATTCATGTCCGCGCCGATTCTGAAGTAGGTGCCCTTGTTGGCATAAACAGCGGGGCCCGTATCGTCCGCGTCCACGGTATTTAAATCAAGCTGCCAGTTTCCCATTTCAAAGGCCACGAAATAACGGTGCACATCCATTTCGGCATTAAGCTCCCACCCGTTAAAGCGGTCGTCATACTGGCTGCGGATCAGGGCATACACGTCGGCACCTACACGAATACCGCTGGGGATAAAATCCCGAAGGGTAACAGAATCCCGCTGCTTTTCTTCCTGCGAAGAAGCCGGTATGCACAAGCAAAGCAACAGTATGCTAGTCAGGAATAATCGCAAAGTTTGTGGTGTTTACGGGAAATGTTGTCTCAGTGGAAAGCACCTCGGGTTCCGAAAGAAACTCCGATGAGACGATACTCAGGTCAGATATAGCCATACTGGCACACGTGTTATGAAACACAACAGGAGTGCGGGTGTACGCCACCTCAACGTCGATTGGGCCGGCCTCAAGATCAAACGTAAACCTCGTCATGTCCGCCTGGTCGTTGAGCGGCAGAATGACGGACGACACCGTTTCGCCGGCGTAGAACACATCCGGTGCGTAGTCGGTTGTAATGCCGTTGAGCGTAATCGGAATCGCCTGTCCATCGTCACCGTGCTGATCCACGAAGTCGATTTTGACGAGATGCGTATCCGGACAGCGTTGTAGCAGCACATTCGTCACCGCCGGATCGCGTATCGAATCGCGCACCACAAGTACCTTGTCAAAGTTGTCAGAAGAGGCCACCAGATCGGCATAGAACGTTTGATTGCCGCACACCCCAAACCGGGTCGAGGTCACCCTCCGGTAGCCAATGGCCAGGTCCGCTGCGCCCGCGGTGAAATCAAAATGATACGTGACGGACTCCGATTCAGGATTCAGCGGGAGGATGAAGGTGCTCGCCGTGTCGTCTGGATACAGTACTGCCGGCGAAAAATCCGGCGATATGCCATCAACAAACACGTCCATAGGAACACCCAGGCTGTCTTCGTTCATGGCGAGTTGCCGGAAGCTGATTTTCATCCGGTCGGTTATCGGACAGCGATAAATGATATAGTTCGTCGTCGGGTTACGTCCCGGCGCATCGTTCACCAACCGGATGGAGTCGAACCCGTGATCCTCCAATCGCAGGTCGGAAATGATAAACCGCTCCCCGCAATCCTCAGATACGAATTGTGCCTTCGAAGTGTATGCCGTGCGGAGCGTTCGTGTAAACGGACCATAAATTCCCGCGAAATGAAAGGTGATTTCCGATTCCCCGCTGAGCACATCCAGGGGCAGCTCTACACCCGTGGCCAGGCGCATCGGATAGAACAGGCTATCCGTGCCATTGAGCGTGATCCCGACCAGCGCCACGGTATCCGCCCTGCTATCGGCCATCTTCCGGAAGGCAATCCCGATCACATTATTGTTCAGGTTATAGCAGTCCGGCTCATCGAGGCAAGAAAGCGCCAAAAGGGCAAAAACGAAGTACAGGGCTACCTTTCTGATCATGTTAAAACGCGGGGTAAAGATAAATTATGCCTCATAAGAGCAAATCCGGCTCCGTTTTATTTTTAGTACCTTTGCCTCCCCGAAAATCCGGAAAAAAACGGCATTCGGGAAAGGTACCAAATGAGAACGAAGGGGAACGGAAAAGCGCGCGTAAACATCGTAACACTGGGTTGTTCAAAAAACCAGGTGGATTCCGAAGAACTGCTGACCCAGCTCCGGGGCAACGGCATCGATGCGGTCCATGAATCCACGCGCGACGACGCCAGTGTGGTGGTAATCAACACCTGTGGCTTTATTGAGAGCGCAAAGCAGGAGTCGATCGATACGATCCTTCGCTATGTCGACGCCAAGGGGGAGGGAATCGTTGATAAGGTATACGTTACCGGATGCCTGTCCCAGCGCTATAAAAATGATCTGGAAAAAGAGATACCCAACGTTGACGCCTGGTTCGGCACCCGGGATCTGTCCCGCCTGCTGAAAGTATTAAACGCCGACTATCGGAAAGAGCTGGTCGGCGAACGTATCCTTACCAATCCCAGTCACTACGCCTACCTGAAAATTTCCGAAGGGTGTGATCGGCCCTGCTCCTTCTGCGCGATTCCTATCATGCGCGGACGACACGTGTCGAAGCCTATGGAATCGCTGGTGGCAGAGGCTGAAAGCCTCGCCCGCCAGGGCGTTAAAGAGCTGCTGCTCATTGCCCAGGACTCCACCTATTACGGGTTGGACCGCTATGGCAAACGGAATCTTTCCGAGCTCCTTAAAAGGCTTTCCGATGTGCAGGACATCGAATGGATCCGGCTGCACTATGCATTTCCATCCGGATTTCCTATGGACGTACTGGAGACGATGGCGGAACGCCCTAACATCTGCAAGTACCTTGACATCCCCCTTCAGCACGGCTCCACGCGCATGCTCACATTGATGCGGAGGGGCATTACGCGGGAAAAAACAGAAGAGCTTCTCGGCCGCATCCGGGCGGCGGTTCCCGGCATTGCTTTACGCACGACGTTCATCGCCGGACATCCGGGAGAGACGGAAGAGGACTTTGAGGAGATGCTCGAGTTTGTCCGTGAGCAGGAATTTGAACGGCTGGGTGTCTTCACCTATTCCCACGAAGAGGGAACACACTCGGGCACGATGGCTGACGGCCTCCCTGAAGACGTCAAGGAAGAGCGGGCGGCACGGCTTATGGAAGAACAGCAGGAGATATCGTTGCGTCACAACCAGGCCCGCGTCGGCCAGGTGGAACGTGTTCTGATAGACCGGATCGAATCCGGCGTGGCTTTTGGCCGAACCGAATATGATTCGCCCGATGTTGACAATGAGGTGATCGTACAAGGGGCGGAGGGTCTGCGAGTCGGCGAGTTTGTCCGGGTCATCATCAAGGATGCCACGGAGTTCGACCTTGTTGGAACGCCCTGCTAACGGCCACCGCCGATCAGCCCATTCGTCCGCGGGTTAGAGAATTCGCTCGTTCAGAAATGCGCCCGCCAACATTTAGTGAATAATTACCGTAATTCGGCTCATGGTCACCCCGAGGTTTTGTCCCGTCTGTTTCTGATATGCACCTGAGTAAGATCCCTTTCTCCAGCACAAACGCGTTTTCAGATTTCTTCCTTGACTATATTCATCAGGATCCCAAGCTCGCCGACCTGTATCACCGGTTTCCCCACCCGGAAAACTTCCGCGATCAAATCCGGGATAAACAGCAATCCTTCCCCGCCCAAAGCCGCACCATCCTTGCCGACGTATTAACCCGACAATACGGGGGAATCGAGAACAATGAATCCGTCGCCCGGAACATTGCCCTCCTGCGGCAGGCCAACACGTTCACGGTCGTGACCGGACATCAACTCAACGTCTGTACCGGTCCCCTTTATTTCGTATACAAGATCATAACCGTAATCAATGCCTGTCGTCAGCTGAAAAAAGAGTATCCGGAATACGACTTTGTTCCCATTTATTGGATGGCGTCGGAAGATCACGACTATGACGAAATCAATTACTTCTGGGTTAAGGGCAAGAAATACAAATGGGTAACAGAGCAGCAGGGCGCCGTCGGTCGCTTCTCCACCGATGGCCTGGCGGCCCTCACTGAATCGGTACCCGGCGACGCTTCACTGTTCACCAATGCCTATCGCAAGGGCAAGACACTCGCGGAAGCTGTCAGGATTTATGTTCACGAATTGTTTGGAGCCGATGGGCTCGTCGTGATCGACGCCGATGAACCGGAACTAAAAGCCCTGTTTGCCCCCGCGATGCGCGCAGACATTCTGGAGGGTACAACAAAACGCCTCGTGGAAGAGACAAATGCGGTACTTGAATCGCGCGGGTATAAGCCACAGGTGTATTGTCGTGACGTAAACTTCTTCTACATGGACGGGGCCATGCGGAACAGGATCGAAAAGGAGGGCGACAAATATCGCGTGATCGATACGGACATCGCATTCGATGCTGCGCAGATGCAAGCCCTCATCGAAAACAGCCCCGATAAGCTGAGTCCCAATGTGATATTGCGCCCTTTGTACCAGGAAATGATACTGCCCAATCTTGCCTACACCGGTGGGCCGGCGGAAGTCGTTTACTGGCTGCAGCTAAAAAGCGTGTTCGAGGCGTCCGGTGTTCCGTTTCCCATCCTGTTGCCGCGAAATTTCGCCTTGATCATCGAGCGGCATATCCAGGAAAAAATGCGGAAGGTAGATTTGTCGCTGGAACAGTTTTTTACCGACAAAGAGGCGTTGTTCAAGCAGTGGACCGCAACGCACAGCACGCATGACCTCTCGGTGGACCGCGAGGTGGCAGCCATCACCGAGTTGTTCCAGGCATTGCAAAAGCGCGCGGAAGGCATCGACAAGACACTCGGACCTCACGTCGCAGCCATGGGAAAGAAAACGCTGTCACGCATCGAAGGCATCGGCAAGAAGATGTTACGGGCTGAAAAGCGAATCCAAAAGGAGAAACTCGGGCAGATCGAGGCGGTTAAGGATGCGCTTTTTCCAAATGGCGGACTGCAGGAGCGTACCGACAACCTCCTGAACTTCTACCCGCACGACGAGCGTTTCATCGCCGAACTCATGACTCACCTCGACCCGTTCGACTTTCAGTTTCACGTGCTCAGCTACTAGTCTTTTTCACGCGAATCATTCTATTGCGGTATGACCAAATCGGAATTAAGGAAGAAATACCTGTCACAAAGAACCATGCTGACCGATGATGCGTATCGGACGGCCTGCGACGCCATTACCGCCCACTTCTTCCATGCCGTTGACCTGACCGATGTTCGTGTCGTGCATTCCTATCTTCCCATAGAAAGAAGTAAAGAGCCCGACACGTGGTTGATCATCAATCTCCTTCAGGAACGCTTTCCGGAAATCAGGATATCCGTGCCGAAGATCAACTCCGACGGTACGATGACCAGCTATTATTTTGAAGGCACCCATCAACTGAAGGAGTCACCATTCGGGATTCCGGAGCCCACGTATGGCGACGTCACCGCACCCGAGGATATCGACATCCTCATCGTGCCCCTCCTGGTATTCGATCAAAACGGTTATCGTGTTGGATACGGTAAAGGATTCTACGACCGCTTTCTGTTGCAATGCAAGGAGACGTCACAACGGGCGGGTCTTTCGCTGTTTCCTCCCGAGGTGCAAATCGATGACATTGCGGAGTTCGACCAACGCATGGATCTGGTGATTACGCCGGAACAGGTTTACCGCTTCTGATCACACCGCCGGCTCCTGCTGACTGAGGCAGTGGAAGGAACCTAAACCCCAGATGATATCTGTAGAGTCCAGCCCCACCACTTTCCGGTCGGGAAAATAACGCTGCAGCACCTCCAGCGCCTTGTCGTCGTTGGGGTCACGGAACGTGGGCACCACCACATAGTGGTTTGAAATGTAAAAGTTTGCGTAGGACGCGGGCAACCGTGTATCCTCGTAATACACCGGTGCGGGCATCGGCAGTTCTACTACGTTAAGGGGCTTACCGTCTTCGAGACGAAACGTCTTTAACAGCTCGAGGTTTTCCTTCAGGGCTTTGTAGTTTTCGTCGGAGGCGTTGTGTTCTACGACGGTGACGACCGTATCTTCATTCACAAAGCGGGTGATGTCGTCGATGTGCCCGTCGGTATCATCTCCGACAATGCCTTCACCCAGCCACAGGATATTACTGACGCCATAAAAGCGTCGGAGGTAGTCTTCAATCTGTGCCTGGTTGAGATGTGGATTGCGGTTTGGATTCAAGAGGCATGACGTCGTAGTGAGTACCGTACCCCTTCCGTTAAAATCGACAGCGCCTCCTTCCATTACGATTCCCGGGTTCACGACGGGGATATTCAGTTCCGCACCGATGCGGGTCGGAATCTGGTCATCCTGATCGTACGGAGGATACTTATTGCCCCACGCATTGTATCCCCAATCGACGATAATTTTTTTCGGATTGCCCTTTGGGTTGATCAGGAAAGCTGGACCATGATCGCGGCACCAGGCATCGTCCGTTGGGTTGAAAAAGAACCGGACGTTACCAGTATTTGCCTCTGCCTGGTTGAGCCACCGCAGTGCCTCCTCCTTCATGGCTTCATCTGCTACATTAATGCAGACCGTCTCGCCTTCGGCCACAAGTTTTATGAACTCAGCGTAGACCGGGAAAATGAGATGAATCTTGCCGGGCCACGACGCTTCTTTGTGGGGCCAGCTCAGCCACGTCGCAACATGCGGTTCGAATTCGGCCGGGAAATAGTATCCGGAGGCTTGTGGGTTGTTCACATCAAACGTAGGTGCTCCTGGTTTTTCCATAGCGATCATTTGAAAGGCACGTGTGAAGTCACGCTTCTATTCGTCATCGATGTACCGGCGTGTGATGGGTTGATAGGAATCAATCCGCCGGTCGCGCAGGAATGGCCAGTGCGTACGGTAAGTGTCGGTGGCGTTAAGGTTGAGGGCAGTAACACCCACCTCTTCGCGATCATGCGGTGCCTGGTAGAGAATTCGTCCGAAAGGATTGCACACAAAGGACCCGCCCCAGAACTTCATCGCGCCGTTTTGCTCTTCACCCACACGGTTGACGCTTACGACGTGGACGCCGTTGGCTACAGCGTGACTCCTTTGTATGGTTTGCCACGCGTGGAACTGTTCGCTGTTAACGTCATCGTCCTGAGTTGCAGCCCAACCGATCGCTGTCGGATAGAACAGAATTTCCGCTCCCATCAGTGCGGTGATCCGCGCCCCTTCCGGGTACCACTGATCCCAGCAGATCAACACGCCGATGTCGGCATGTTTTGTTTTGAAAACTTTGTATCCCAGGTCGCCGGGTGTGAAATAGAATTTCTCATAATACGCCGGGTCGTCCGGGATGTGCATTTTCCGGTATTTACCAAGATAGGTACCGTCCGCATCGATGACCGCGGTCGTATTGTGATATATGCCCTGCGTGCGCTTCTCGAATAATGAGGCGACGATCACACAGTTCAATTCTGCAGCAAGGGGAGACAGCGCTTCGGTTGTCGGACCCGGAATGGGTTCCGCCAATGCGAAGTTGTCGTAGTCTTCGACATCACAGAAATACAGCGAACGGAAAAGTTCCTGAAGGCAGACGATCTGCGCGCCTCTGCTCGCAGCCTCGCGAATCCCCTCAATGGCCGTATTCAGGTTTGCTTCCACATCATCCGTACACGCCATCTGTACGGTTCCCACCTTAACGATCCTGCTTCCCAATTCAAAAGTTGTTTAGGCAGCAAAATTAGGGGTAATACGTCACAATGCGAAATGCGACCTCAGCTTACGTTCTGGGGGAGCCGGGTGAGCGACTCGTCTTTCGATTCGAGGTGTGAAAAACCCATGAGCCACTGGTCCATCGCGCGGGCCGCTTCGCGTCCCTCCGAAATAGCCCAAACCACAAGGGATTGGCCACGACGAATATCACCCGCCGCGAAAACCCCTTCACGGGTGCTCATGTAATTTTCCGTCTTGATATTTCCCCGGGCATCTAATTCCACACCCAACTCAGACAACAGCAAACCCTTTTCTGCTCCTACAAAGCCGATCGCCAGGAGTGCGAGCTCACAAGGTATGACACGCTCCGTACCGGGAATTTCGTCAAAGGCCATCTTGCCATTGCTTCCCCTTCCCCACCGTATGTCTACCACCTTGAGGCCTTGCAGCCTGCCCCGCGAATCGCCAATGAATTCCTTCGTAAGAATGGCCCAATGTCTGTCGACACCTTCTTCATGTGAGGAAGACGTTCTGAGGATCATAGGCCATTCCGGCCAGGGGTTATCTTCAGTGCGTCCCGTGGGCGGCTTTACGAGCAATTCAATCTGGGTTACGCTGCGCGCCCCCTGGCGATTTGAAGTCCCTACACAATCGGATCCTGTATCACCGCCGCCGATAACGATCACGTTTTTGCCGCCAGCCAGGATGTCCCCACTAAAGATCCGGTCACCTGCTACCCGCTTGTTCTGCTGGGTGAGAAAATCCATCGCGAAATGAACGCCGTCAAGATTTCGACCGGGAATCGGAAGGTCCCGCGGAGCCGAAGCACCCCCGGTGAGAAGAATCGCATCGAATTCATCGTGCAGCAACTTGGGGCTGATGTTCACGCCTACATGCGAATTTGTCCGGAACATCACGCCTTCCATTTCCATGATGCGGGTGCGGCGGTCGATCACGTATTTCTCCAATTTGAAATCGGGAATACCATAGCGGAGCAATCCTCCGACTCGGTCGCTGCGTTCAAAGACGGTGACCCAATGGCCGGCCTGGTTCAATTGAGCAGCCGCTGCGAGCCCGGCAGGACCGGATCCCACGATGGCAATTCGCTTGCCGGTTCTGGTCTTGGGCGGGTTCGGCTTGATGTATCCGAGTTCAAAAGCTTTTTCCGCTATTGTTTTTTCCATCAGCTCGATCGTAACCGGATCGTTGTTGATGCTCAGCACGCAACTTGCCTCGCACGGTGCGGGGCAAATACGTCCGGTGAATTCAGGAAAGTTATTCGTCGAGCTCAGTATGCGTATCGCCTCTTCCCATTTCCCGCGGTAAACGGCATCGTTGAAATCGGGAATGTTGTTGCCGAGCGGACAACCCATATGGCAAAACGGAACGCCGCAATCCATGCAGCGCGCAGCCTGTTGGTTAATTTTCTCCTCGGATTGCGGGAGGTATATCTCCTTGTAGTCGCGTATGCGTTCCTTGGGATTCCGGGTTTTGGGCATCTCCCGGTCAAATTTCATAAATCCATCTATCTGTCCCATGTCGTTAGTCTCCCCTGTTCTTATTTAACAACCGCTACCGTTTCTTTTTCATTGCCTTGCTGCATCTTGCGCTTTTCAAGGACGGCCTTGTAATCTCTAGGCATAACCTTAACGAATCGCGATGAGAGGTTATCCCAATCGTCAAGCAGCAGCTTAGCCGGCGTGCTACCGGTGTACTCGAGGTGTTTCGCTACGAGCGAACGGATCTCTTCACGATCTTCCGCTGAAGGCACTTCGAGGTCGACCATTTCTTTGTTGCACAGTTTGTCGAAGTCTCCATCCGCGTCGAAGACGTAGGCAATACCTCCACTCATACCGGCAGCAAAATTCTTCCCGGTCTTGCCGAGTACGACTACGCGACCGCCGGTCATGTATTCACAGGCATGGTCACCCACACCCTCCACGACGGTATGCACGCCCGAGTTCCGGACACAGAAACGTTCACCGGCCTGGCCCCGGATATAGGCTTCGCCGCCGGTGGCGCCATAGAAGGCAACGTTGCCGATAATGATGTTTTCTTCCGGCACAAACGATGCGCGCGGATCAGGATAAACAATAAGCTTTCCGCCGGAGAGGCCCTTGCCAAAGTAGTCGTTGGCCTCGCCCACGAGCCTGAAGGTTACCCCGGGCGCGACGAACGCGCCAAAGCTTTGTCCTGCCGAACCGGTAAACTCCACCTGGATCGTGTCTTCCGGAAGTCCCTTCGCCTTATACTTCTTGGAAATCTCGTACGACAGCATCGCTCCCGTAGTCCGATTGATGTTTCGGATCGGAAACTTCATTTGCACAGGCTCCGCGCGTTCCAGAGCAGCCTTCGCCCCCTGGATCAGTTCGCGATCGAGTACTTTTTCCAGTTCGAAATCCTGTTCGATCTGCTTGTACACGCCGACATGATTGCTGAGCGGTTCGCGATACAGGATCGGCGAGAGGTCGAGCTTTTTGAGCTTCCAGTGATCCAGTGGATGGCGTACCCGGAGTATATCCGTGCGGCCGACCATCTCATTGACTTTTCGGAAACCGAGTTCGGCCATGATCTCACGCAGGTCGTGCGCCAGGAAGCGGAAGAAGTTCACCACGTGATCCGGATCTCCCGTGAAGAGCTTGCGGAGCGATTCGTCCTGTGTGGCAATACCGACAGGACACGTATTGAGGTGACATTTACGCATCATAATACAGCCTTCGACGACGAGCGCTGCCGTGGCAACGCCCCACTCTTCGGCACCCAGCAGGGCTGCTATGGCGATGTCGCGACCCGTGCGAATCTGACCGTCTGTCTGCAATACCACACGGCTTCTGAGATTGTTCTTCACCAGTGTCTGATGCGCTTCGGAAAGCCCGAGCTCCCAGGGCAGTCCGGCGTGACGAATGGAACTGATAGGAGATGCTCCCGTTCCGCCATCTGCACCGGAAATGAGGATTGCATCGGCCTTCGCCTTAGCCACCCCTGCGGCAACTGTACCCACACCGGCCTGGGACACCAGCTTCACGTTGATGCGCGCCCGGGGGTTGGCGTTCTTTAAGTCGAAGATCAGTTGAGCCAGATCTTCGATGGAGTATATATCGTGGTGGGGTGGCGGCGATATAAGTCCGACGCCCGGAGTGGAATGGCGAACTCTGCCAATCCAGTCATCCACCTTATGACCCGGAAGCTGTCCACCTTCTCCCGGCTTTGCACCCTGGGCCATCTTAATCTGCAACTCTTCAGCGTTCGCCAGGTAATGGCTTGTCACGCCGAACCTTCCTGACGCCACCTGCTTGATAGCAGAACGTTCCCAGTCGCCGTTGGCCTTGCGTTCGAACCGGCTTTCGTCTTCACCGCCTTCGCCGCTATTGCTCTTACCCCCGATGCGGTTCATCGCGATAGCGAGTGTGCTATGCGCTTCGTATGAAATCGAACCGAACGACATGGCGCCGGTAGCGAAGCGTTTCATGATGTCTTCAACGGGTTCAACTTCTTCCAGCGGCACACTGTTCCGCTTCTTGAATTCAAACATGCCACGCAATGTGAGCGTGTTGCGGGTCTGATCGTTGATCCGTTCCGCGTATTTCTTGTAAAGGGAAAAGTCGTTTCTGCGAGTAGAGTGTTGAAGCCAGTGGATCGTCTGCGGGTCGAAGAGGTGTTTTTCTCCTTTTCTCTTCCATTGGTATATACCCCCCTCCTGCAACCGGTCTGCCCGTTGCTCGAAGGCCAGGCGATGACGAACGAGTACTTCTTCTGCCAGATCGTCGAACGACAATCCTTCCACCCGGCTGATGGTACCTTTGAAGCAGCGGTCGATCACTTCAGTTCCCAGGCCCAGCACTTCAAAGATTTGTGCCGACTGATATGACTGCAGGGTGCTGATACCCATCTTCGACATGACCTTCAGCAGGCCGTTTCCTATGGCTTTGCCATAGTTCGCGAAGGCGGTTTCGTCGGTCATGCCCTCGCCCAACTCTCCCGCTGCATTCAGCGTACGAATCGTTTCCAGGGCGAGATAAGGATTGACCGCGCTTGCGCCGTAACCGATAATGGTGGCAAAGTGGTGAACCTCCCATACGTCGCCGGCTTCCACGACCAGCCCCACCTTTGTGCGGATGCGTTTTTCCACCAGGTAGTGGTGCACGGCACCGGTGGCCATCAGCGATGGAATAGGCGCGAACTCCTCGCTGATATGGCGGTCGGAGATAATAAGGATCTTTTTTCCTTCATGGATCGCTTCCTCGGCCTCAAGGCAAATGCGCCTGAGGCTCTCCTCTAACCTTCCCGGCTGGCCGTCAGCTTTAAATATGCTGTTGATAACGGCATACTCGAAGCCTTCCTTTTGCATGTTTTTAAGCTTCTCCAGATCCCTATTGGAGAGCACGGGCTGCGAAATGTGGATCTGACGGGTGTGTTGAGGTGATTCTTCCAGCACGTTGAGGCTGGCACCCACCCGGGTGAACAACGACATCACCAGGCGCTCGCGGATCGGATCGATCGGCGGATTGCTTACCTGTGCAAAGTGCTGTTTGAAATAGTTCGAAATGTGACGGCTCTCACGCGACAACACCGCGTGCGGCGTGTCATCGCCCATCGACCCGATGGGTTCGTATCCCTTTTGTGCCATAGGCACCAGGATCGTCCTGATATCTTCATTTGAATATCCGAAGGCATTCTGCCGATGGATGAGTGTGGCCGGATCATACTTCTCTTCGAATGACTCCGGTTCCGGCTCCAGCCGCAGCTTCAGGCGGTTCTGGATGATCCAGTTGTAGTAGTGTTTGTGCTCGTATACGGAACGTTTCACTTCGTCGTCGTACATGATCTTCCCTTCGGTCAGATCAGCGACGATCATTTTGCCCGGAGTAATACGTCCCTTTTCCAGGACGTCGCGCGGGTCAATCTGGAGTGCCCCCGCTTCCGACGCCATGACTATGCGTCCGCTCTTTGTAACACAGTAGCGCATCGGCCGCAGTCCGTTCCGGTCGAGTGTCGCCCCAATCCGTTCGCCGTCCGTAAAGACCAGTGCCGCCGGACCGTCCCACGGTTCCATCATCGAGGCATGGTATTTATAGAACGCTTTGCGGTGCGGATCCATGAGTTTGTTGTCCTGCCAGGCCTCCGGAACGAGCATCATCAGCACGTGGGGAATCGAACGGCCTGCAAGAACCAGCATTTCCACGAGCGCGTCGAGGTTGGCTGAATCCGAAGCCTGAGGATTGGTGATCGGCAATAGTTTGGCAATCTCCTCCGGCGTAAACAACGAAGATTGGAACAACGCTTCCTTGGACTTCATCTTGTTTACATTGCCCCGAATGGTGTTGATCTCACCATTGTGAGCGATATAACGGAAGGGCTGTGCAAGTTTCCAGTTGGGGAACGTGTTGGTCGAGAACCTGGAGTGGATCAGCGCCAGGGCAGTCTTTACCCTGTTGTCCTGAAGGTCGTAAAAGTATTTTCGAAGTTGCTCGGTGCGCAACTGTCCTTTGTAGATTACGGTCTTGCTGGAAAAGCTTGCAATGTAAAACTCACAGTTGTTGCCACGTACTTCATCGGCGATAACATGCGAGGTGTGGTTGCGAAGAACGAATAGCTTCCGTTCGAAAGCATCCGTAGGCATGCTTTCATCCTTCGGCTTGACAAAAACCTGCTCGATGGTCGGCTCGACTTCCGACGCCCCGGGGCCGGGAACGCTGTGATCGACCGGGACTACGCGGAATCCGATGAGGGACAAGCCCAGTTCGTCTATAATGCGTATCAATGTCTTCCGGCAGTCTTCGACGACTTTCTTATCGCGCGGGAAAAACACCATACCCACGCCATACCTGCCTGTAGCCGGGAGTTGAAAACCAAGGCGGGCACACTCCTCCGAATAAAACTCATGCGGTATCTGCAGGAGCACTCCCGCGCCGTCTCCGGTTTTCGGATTGCAGCCGCGTCCACCGCGGTGTTCCATATTTTCCAGCATTAACAATGCGTCAGTGAGCACTTCGTATGAACGCACGCCGTTAATACTGGCAATACACCCGATCCCGCAGGCATCATGCTCCAGTTCTGGTCGATAAAGGCCCTTCCTGGTGTCTTGATTCATTGAATTATTATTGGTCATGATTTAGGTTAACACAGCCGCCGACTCCGACGGCTTATCTTGGGTTCTTCTTCCCGCAGAATACAGGTCGAAACTCGCGTCACCGCTTAGCGAAGAAACCCGGATTTCATCATTTCAGTTTGGTAAATTATCAAAATAACGGCAGAAAATTTTGCTAACGACCCGGTTAAAGGCGAATTTTTTGAGTTTTTTTACAAATCCTCAAATACGTTTTGAAATATTCCAAACGCGAACGATTGCGGCCGGAACGATTTTGCGATTTTGATATTACACTCTATTTCGGTGCCGATATCAGCCTTTTCGCGCGCGTCATTTCCCTTTTTCCCGGGGGACCGGGGAGGGATTCGACGGTCATCCCAAGAGCGCGGAGGGTACGACGGACCTGCCCTTTGGCGCAGTATGTGACAAGAATCCCACTGGGACGTATCTGCCCGGTTACGACGCTGAGGATCTCTTCCGACCACATATCGGGCTGTTTGTCCGGCGCAAAAGCGTCGTAATACACCACGTCATACATTGGACCCGGCGCGTCAAAGTCGCTGACGGCGGTCTTTACCTTGAGTAAGGTGAAACAGAAATCCAGTGCATGAGGTTCATTCCAGCTTGCCTGGTGAAGTGTGACGAATTCCGCCTCGGCGTTCAACGACGTGCCGTAATTGAGCAGCCGCCATGTATCTTCTTCGAGGGGAAACGGTTCCAGGGTCGTGTAGTGTACCGCGCAATTTTGATTTCGGGCATAGCGCCAGGTCAGCAGCGCATTCAACCCTGTACCAAAGCCCACCTCGAGGACGTGTATTGGACGACCGGATGCCGGAACCTGCGCGAGACCATGCTGAATGAAAACATGTTGCGATTCAGTGAGCGCTCCGTGGCGCGAGTGATAGGTCTCATTTAGGGCTGTGTGATACAGCGAATGGGAGCCGTCGTCCGTGATAATGACCCGGGGTCGCATCAGGCCTCGCGGAAGATCAACGCAACGGCCGACGCGCTGACGCCTTCTTCACGACCAACGAAACCGAGCTTCTCGCTGGTGGTTGCCTTTATGGAAACCGCATCGGGTTCCACGCCCATGAGCGGCGCGAGTGTTTCGCGCATAGCGTCAACGTGAGGATTGATCTTTGGACGTTCCAGGCATATCGTACAATCGACATTCCCTACTTTCCAGCCTCTGTCTGAGAGCATTTTGGTGACCTCGCTGAGGAAGTACTTGCTGTCCTTGTCCTTCCAGCGGTTGTCGGTGTTGGCGAAGTGATAGCCTATGTCGCGCAGATTAGCGGCGCCGAGCAATGCGTCGCAGATGGCGTGAATGGCGACGTCCGCGTCCGAGTGACCCACGGGGCCCTTTTCGGAATCCTTGATGCGAATTCCGCCGATGACAAATTCCCGCCCCGCTTCGAGGCGGTGCACGTCAAAGCCCATGCCTACCCGGATATTCATGATGCGTCTTTCAGTGCCTGCCCGGCCGACCGGCTGCTTCGGTAGTACATAACGGAGGAATTTTCGCTCCGCAGGATGTTGGAGGCTATGCGGCGAACATCGTCGGCACCCACCCGGGCAATGCGCGCGGCCTCCTCGTTAACGAGCGAGGTATCGCCCGACAACGTAGCAAACGCCAGGTTGATCGCACGGTTCAGCACCTCGACCTCCGCAAATTCCAGCGACGACTCCGCCTGCGCCTTTACGCGTTCAAGCTCTTCATCGTTAAGACCGTTTTCCGCCAAATCCGTCACTATCGCCTGAACGGCTTCATGGGCATCTTCAATCGATACGCCGGGCTTCACGCGGCCGCTGATCACCAGCATGCCCGGGTCGATAGAGCCGGTGGTGTGTGTACTGATCGAAGTAAACAACTCCTTCTTGCGCACAAGCTGTTGGTAGAGCCGGCTGGAGGGACCGCGTCCCAGCGCATCCGCCATCAGGTCCGCGGCATAAAAATCATCATCAAATCTACCCGGCATGTGGAATGCCTGGTAAAATGCGTCCGCCGGCACATCCGCCGAGAACGTCGCGAACTTCGCCTGCTGCTGCACGGGCTCGCGGGGCAGATCACGTTGCGGAGGATTTCCACTGGAAATAGGCCCAAACCATTTTTCAGCAAGCATTTTTACCTGGGCTATCGATACCTTGCCCGCGACCACCAATATCGCATTGGAAGGCACGTAGTACCGGTAAAAGAAATCCTTGACCTGGTCAAGTGTAGCGTTAGCAATATGACTCACGTCCTTTCCGATAGTCGCCCATTGGTAGGGATGCACATCATATACCAGCGGCCGCAGCTTCAGCCAAACATCGCCGTAAGGCTGATTGAGATAGTTTTGTTTGAATTCTTCGATAACGACCTTGCGCTGCACTTCGAGAACTTCGGGATCAAACGAAAGACTCAGCATCCGATCGCTTTCGAGCCAGAACCCCGTTTCGATGTTCGCGGCAGGCACCGTAAGATAGTAGTTGGTAACATCCGTGTTGGTAAACGCGTTGCACTCGCCGCCTACGCGCTGCAGCGGCTCGTCGTAGGACGGTATATTGGCAGAACCGCCAAACATAAGGTGTTCGAAAAGGTGGGCAAATCCCGTTTTGTCGGGCTGCTCATCGCGGGAACCAACATCATACAGGATATTCAATACGGCGATCTCCACCGAGGGATCTTCGTGTACAATGACACGCAGCCCATTATCCAACGTAAACGCCTCATACCGGATCATAGGGGGCAAAAATAATAAGAACGCCGTCACAACTTGACTTTATTTTGTGAAATTGGCGGCGTCACGCGCCATGGAGTACAACAGAGAAGGATTATCTGACCAGGAGCTTGTCGCCTTGTACGAGCAATTGCTTCGCCCCAGGATGATCGAAGAGAAAATGCTGATCCTGCTGCGCCAGAATCGAATTAGCAAATGGTTTAGCGGCATAGGGCAGGAAGCCATCGCGGTAGGCGTAGCGGCCGCACTCGAATCGGACGAGTATATCTTTCCCATGCACCGTAATCTGGGTGTGTTCACCGTCCGCAATGTTCCACTCCACCGCCTCTTTGCACAATGGCAGGGAACCGACGGCGGATTTACCAAGGGAAGGGATCGCTCCTTCCATTTTGGTACGCACGATCATCACATCGTCGGAATGATCTCTCACCTCGGCCCACAGAACGGCGTGGCCGCAGGCGTGGCGCTGGCTAACAAACTCAAGCAGGAACACAAGGTAGCCGTTGTCTTCAACGGCGATGGCGGTACGAGCGAGGGTGACTTTCACGAAGCCGTAAATCTTGCCGCAGTGTGGGACCTGCCCGTGATCTTCATCGTTGAGAACAACGGATACGGCCTCTCCACGCCGAATCAGCAACAGTTCAGGTGCGCCACGCTCGCCGCCAAAGCACCGGGCTATGGCATCGAAGGCATAACGATCGACGGCAACAACATACTGGAAGTATACAAGACCATCCGCGCGCTTGCTACCCGTACCCGTGAGCGCCCCGCACCCGTGCTTGTTGAATGCATGACCTTCAGAATGCGCGGCCATGAGGAAGCCTCCGGAACCCGCTATGTGCCGGCGTCGCTATTTGAGGAATGGAAAACCAAAGACCCGATAGACAACTACGAAGCATACCTTTTGCGCGAAAAGATCCTGCGGAAAGAGGACGTGGCCGCCACGCGCGAAACCATCCGCGCGGAGATCGAAAGCGCGATGAAAGCATTTTCAGAACCGCCTGTCGAACCCGACACAGCGCGCGAACTGGAGGACGTTTATGCATCAACAGCGGTGCTCGCGACCGATCCGCCACCCGGCGATTACCCGGAACGCAGGTTCATCGACGCGATATCGGAAGGACTCACACAGAGTATGGAACGTTTTCCGGAACTCGTGTTGATGGGTCAGGACATAGCTGAGTATGGCGGCGTTTTTAAAGTCACCGATGGATTGATGAAACGCTTTGGCGAAGACCGGGTCCGCAACACACCGATCTGCGAAGCCGCGGTGGTAGGTGCAGGACTTGGACTGGCGATAAAGGGCATGAAAGCCATGGTGGAAATGCAGTTCGCCGACTTCGTCACGGAAGGATTCAATCAAATTGTGAACAATCTCGCCAAGGCACATTGGCGGTGGGGCCAGGCGGCGGACGTCGTAATCCGCATGCCTACGGGTGCCGGTACTGCTGCCGGACCTTTTCACTCCCAAAGCACGGAAGCCTGGTTCTTTCATACGCCCGGCCTGAAGATCGTATACCCGGCAACACCCTATGATGCCAAAGGGCTCCTCTGCGCTTCGTTCGAAGACCCTAATCCAGTCATGTACTTTGAACATAAGTACCTGTACCGGTCGCTTAGCGGTCGTGTTCCGGAAGCTTATTACACCGTGGAAATCGGAAGAGCAAAAGTTGACCGCCCCGGCGATGACCTTTCGATCATCACGTATGGTATGGGCGTACACTGGGCTCGCGAAGTGGCAGACGAGATGGGCGTCGACGCTGAAATCATCGACCTGCGAACCTTACTTCCCTGGGACAAGGAATCAGTGGAGAATACTGTGAAAAAGACCGGCCGCGTACTGGTACTACACGAAGCTACGTTAACAGGAGGGATAGGCGCCGAAATCGCAGCCTGGATAGCTGAAAAGTGCTTCCGGTACCTGGATGCCCCGGTATTCCGGGTGGCGTCGCTCGATACGCCTGTGCCATTCGCCGCCCCTTTGGAGCAGAACTTCCTGCCAAAAGGACGCTTGAAGGCCGGGATCGGGGAGTTGATGAAATTTTAGGTAAATTAGCAGGTTCTATACATTGCATTTTTTTGAGCAGGCACAGGGATCATAATGCCTCTATTTTTCGCCGGTTTGTCAGGATACTAATCCTTGCTATTGTCGTCGTTTTGCTGGGAGCGCCGGCCTATTCGCAGGAGCGCCGGGGGGACAAGCCCGTACGCAACAGTGGAAAAATCCGCGAAACCAGGATGAAGACCCGCAACAAACAGGGAGACAGGCCGAGAACCCGTGATGTTGCGGGAAGACGGGTGCGCACCAAGAATAAGTCGTCCGCCAATCGCGCCCAGGCCACATACCCGGTCCCTAAAGCGGCCCGGGCGGCGGCCAGGAAGCGTGACGGCGACCGGCCGGGAAAACCCGTATCGCCCATCATGGGATCAAGGCCCCGGGATACGCAAAGGCCCTGGAGCGACGGCATTTTCGGTCGCCGTGTGAAGGTCCGTTCCGCCACCGGCAAGGCGCGCAACGTATATTCCAACAAGCCCCAGCTCGCCCGGCTAAAGGTCATGCAACGCGATCCGGGCGACTATGGGAAGGGCAAAAAACGGGTCGTGCCCAGGTCGGCATCCCGCGCATACATCCGCCATACCAGTATCAACCCCATAGCGCGGTTCAAACGAAAACACAAACGCGGCGACCAGGCCAGGCTTACCGATCCGGCGGGTCGGCGTCCAAGGGGAAAAAATTTCCAGACTCCACCTCAACCCATCCAGCAGGCGCGGGATCCATACCGTGGCCGCAAGCGTTTAGGTGATGACAGGCCTTACCGTGGAGCAACCCAGGTGATGTCGTCCGGCATCCGGACACCGCGGGCATGGAAGGGCGACATCTCAGGCAGACGAATTCGGAAAAGCGACCCGCGCACCAAGATCGAAACCGGGGGACGTCTTCCTATGCGGCTGCAGGCTTCACAACCCCGGTTCGGCGATTCCCGAATGCATCCAAGGCGGAAAGGTACCGGGTACAAGAGCGCTACTGTGCCCGGAGAAAAGCGGCCAGGAAAGGCAATTCCGGGCAGGGCGCCGGGCATAGGCATTAAGGGCGTTGGCGGCATTACCGTACGCTCGAGAAGCAAGACAGCGCTCACGCCGCAACGTGCCGGCAAGAGTCGCAGCGGGCAACGCTGGAACAATCAGGGTAAACCCCTTCCCCCCCGGCAGCCGTCGGCCGCCAGCCTCGGCGCAGGCACCTTTCAGGGCAATATGAAATGGCGCCAGCAGCTCACACCCAAGAGGGCAGGGAAGAGTCGCAGCGGCGTATTGTGGAACAACCAGGAAAAGCCCATAGCACGAAAGCCCGCCAGCGCCAACGACATCCGCGCCGGAGCGTTCCAGGGCAACGTCAAATGGCGGTCGCCCTTAACCCCGCGTCGCGCAGGCAAGAGCAAGAGCGGCGTCTTATGGAACAACAAAGAGCAGCCCCTCCCGCGCAAGCCAGCCACTAACGCTGACCTCCGGGCAGGTGCGTTCCAGGGCAACATGCGACTACGGCGTCCGCTCAAACCCAGGAATGCCGGCGAAAGCAAGGGACGCGACCATTGGAATAACGATGGCGTCCCGCTGGACGGAACGGCGCCGCCGCGAAGCGTTCGTACCCACGCTCTTTTTCAAGGAAACATTAAGGGCGGCAGGCCCCTTACGCCGCGCAACGCAGGCAAGAGTGTGAGCGGGGGACTCTGGAACAACAAGGAAACGCCGATCAAAAGCAAGCCGCCTTCCGACGTGCATGTGGCTGCGTTTCGTTACAAGGGGAATGTGCGGCTAACGCGTTTCGGCAGAAGTTACGTTCGCAATCCAAATGCCGCCGACGATGCGCTCAAGAAGGCGAAGCCGGAAAAGAACACCTTCGAGGTAGCGGGCATTCGCGGTCGCACGCCGGCCTATAAGTATGTTCGCAACCCGAGCAGTGCTGACGATGCGCTTAAGGTGCGTGAACCCGGTCGTGCGTTTGCGCGGGCGGCGGCGTACCAGGGCAACATACGCATGAGTAAATTCAATCTCTTTAGCAAGAGCGACCTCCACCCGGATTCCCGGTTCATCAAGATCAACAAGAACAACGTCAAGGGTGAAAAGGATGCCTTCACAGGCTTCAGGTTGTGGTGGTCGCGAACGTTTAAAAAGAACGACACCCAACCCGAGCACCTGAAGCAAAAGGTAGGCAAGCCACGGTACGACAAGGGCGAGGCCGGCCTTTGGTACGACTGAGCCCCGCACGAAATCTTGCCGCCGGGAATGCCCTGACAGCACGGAAAAGCAGTTGTGGCGGGTAAACGGATATTTCCCTTTTGTGGATTGGCATTAAATCATAACTTTAAGGAAGTCATTCGGTATGTTGGCTAGAATCTCTACATGCTTCATCGCCGCGAGTCTGGCGGCGCTGCTCGTTACCCCACTCTGTGCTCAAACACAGGACAGCTACGACTATCAATCGGAGTTTACCTGGGGGATTAACAAGAACACATCCGGCGGACTTATCGGCGGGTTCGTCTTTAAGAAGGCGCGCAAGTTGACGGAACGCCAGCTTGAAACCTTCGGCCTGGAGATCATGAATGTGAAACATCCCCAGGAACGAAAAGTCAACTCCACCACTACCGGCAATTTCTTCATCTACGGAAAGAGCAATTATCTGTACGCGCTCCGGCTTCAGTACGGACGTGATTTTATCCTGTTCAAAAAGGCACCGCAACAAGGCGTCGAGATCAAGGCGGTATTTGCCGCGGGGCCAACAATCGGGATCGTCGCGCCATACTACGTCGAACGGGCATCGGACGGCGGATACGGATTCACCATTCATGAACAATACAAGCCGGGGATGGACATTATCTCCATTTATGGAACCGGTCGCCTGTTCGAAGGCATCGGCGACTCCAGGATCAAGATGGGAGGCAACCTTAAGGCAGCGCTAAATTTTGAGTTGGGTACCAATAAAAATCAGGTAACGGGTTTCGAGGCCGGCTTCCTTCTGGACGCGTATACGAGCGAAATCGTTTTGGTTCCCGAAGCGCGGAATTATTCTGTATTCCCCACCCTTTTCATCACCCTTTTCTACGGAGCACGGAAATAGACCTAAAATCAGTTTTTGTGTTTCAAAACTGTGACTAATTACTAACTTTGGTATTCTATTGGTAAACATCTAAACCTATGGAAGCCAAGAAGACCGAAAAAGCAGATCTCACGAGGAAAAGCGGGCTGTTTTTCAATATTGGGCTTGTAGTCAGTCTTCTGATTGCAGTATTCGCGTTCGAATATAAGGTTCGCGACAGATCCAATGTGGAAGACCTTGCCCGTAACAGCAAT
Source organism: Cyclobacteriaceae bacterium (assembly GCA_035304385.1). GTDB lineage: Bacteria > Bacteroidota > Bacteroidia > Cytophagales > Cyclobacteriaceae > ZC4RG29. The sequence continues at coordinate 158,693 of DATGQD010000065.1, read as the reverse complement.
ATCTTCGAAGAGATCATTGAGGTGCCTCCTACGGAGCAGCCACCGCCACCTCCGCCAAAAGTTCAGCAGCCCCAGATCGTTGAGGTTCCTGACGAAACGGTGATCGAAGAGGAGATTGAAATCGACATGGATAATGAAATCACCGAAGAAACCAAGGTTGAGGTGATTACCATCCAGCCGCAGGAAGTGGAGAAGGAAGACCCTAATGAGATCTTCCTGGTCGTAGAGGAAACCGCAGCTCCAGTCGGCGGCATGAATGCATTCTATGAATATGTCGGCAAGGCCATGCAAGGCAAGTATCCGGCACAGGCTCGCCGCATGGGTATTGAAGGCCGTGTGTTTGTGGAGTTTGTCGTAGAGAAAGACGGCTCGTTGACAGACGTTAAAGCGATCAAGGGCATCGGTGCAGGATGCGACGAGTTGGCGGTAAGCGTTGTGAAGAACTCACCGAAGTGGAAGCCCGGAAAGCAAAGAGGAAAACCCGTGCGTCAGAAGATGGTGCTTCCGATTGTGTTTAAACTCAACTAAGATCCTTCTTAGTAAGCATAACAAGAACCCCGACACCCGTCGGGGTTTTTTATTTCAACACGAACCCGAGCAGGAGGCCGCCGGCAATGATCAACGGTGAAGGAATTCGTGTGAACGCCAGCAGCAGAAATGTTCCAATCGTGAACATGATGTTGGTGGCGGAGTTTTCAAGCGGCTGAAACATGATCACGGCGGCAGCGGCTACCAGCCCTGCACTGGCCGCAGTGATGCCTTCCAGCGAGGCCCGCACAACCCGGTAACTTTTCAAGCCTTCCCAAAAGCGGATCACAAAGAAGATCAGGAAAGTACCGGGTAGAAAAATTCCGAACGCAGCCATCAGCGCGCCAACGATCTCACCGCCTGTGCCGTACTCCCGCATGGCGAGCGAACCGACATAGCTGCTGAACGAAAACACCGGACCGGGCAACGCCTGGGCTACAGCGTACCCCGAAAGAAACTCATTCGAAGTCAGGTACGCTTTGTACTCGACGAACTCTGTGTATAAGAGGGGCGTGAGCACCTGGCCTCCACCGAAGATAAGACTGCCGTTCCGATAAAAATTTTCAAATATCCGGATAGGGAGGGAGCCGGTCAGTGCACCCAACGCTGCGGCGAGTATCAGTACGCCGGCCCACAGCGCAAAGTTCGACCAGGAGATGACAATCTTTTCGTGATGATTTTTCGGCAGGCTTTTGTACTTCAGCGCCGTCACCATCCCGCCGCACAAGAGTATTGTCGGAAACACGAAGGGTGTCTGATACAGGTATGAAAACACAGCTGCAAGAATCATGAGCACAACGCCTGTCTTTGATTTCACTGTACGCAAACTAATGCGGTATGCTCCATAGGCGACGATGCCAACAGCCATGGGTTGAATGAACCGGGTGAACTGCGTAGACCAGCTCTTCTCCTGTATGTCCGACATCAGGATGGCAGCGGTCGTCATAAAGGCAACGGCAGGAAGCATCCAAACCAGGAGTGTGAGATAAGCGAGGTTTGGGCCGCCCAGTCGAAAGCCGATAGCCGTCAGCGTCTGCGTCGAGGTCGGTCCCGGTATGATCTGGCACAGCGAATTCAATTCCATTAACTCTTCCTCGGTGAGGTATCCGCGACGCGCCACGAGGATTTTATGAAAGTGAGCGATATGGGCCTGGGCACCTCCGAACGTAGTCAGTGCCAGCAAAAATACATCCCTCAGAAAAAGGGTATATGTTTTGCGTTCAAGCAAGACGTGGGCTACTTAGTTGACACTATCGTTTCAGGCCGATTTCAGCAAGACGCTGATCCAGGAATTCACCTGCGGTAATATCTTCGTAAAGCTTTGGGTGGTCTTCGTCAATGCAACCGGCAAGACAGGATAAATCCACTTCCGACCGGGGATGCATAAAGAAAGGTATCGAATAACGCGGCGTGTTCATGCGGTCTCGCGGAGGATTGACCACGCGGTGTATGGTCGAACGCAATCGTCCGTTAGTCAATCGTTCCAGCATGTCACCCACATTCACAACCAGCTGGTCGGGCAGCGCCGTGATGGGTATCCAGTTTCCGTCGCGACGGAGCACTTCAAGCCCTTCCGCGCTGGCGCCCATTAGTAGTGTGATCAGATTGATGTCGCCATGCTCGGCAGCACGCACGGCATCAGCCGGTACCGCGTCAGGATTTTCGATTGGGAAGTAGTGGATAGGCCGGAGTATGCTGTTGCCGTTCCGTACGCGCTCGTCGAAGTACGATTCCTCCAGTCCAAGATACAGCGCGATGGCCCTGAGCATATACACACCGGTTTTCTCCAGCGCGGCAAATGCCTCCAACGCGGCCTCCCTGAACGCGGGTACTTCGTCCGGCCAGACGTTGTCCGGATATCCGTCGGGTGCGCCGGCGCCATCGCCTTCCTGACCCACGTGATAGAACTCCTTCAGGTCGCCCGTATTCCTTCCCTTTGCGTGCTCCTTGCCTTTCGAGGTGTAGCCCCGCTGTCCGGCAAGCCCGGGAATTTCATACTTACTTTTGACGTCGTCGGGAAGTGAAAAGAATCGCTCGATGGCGTTGTAGAGGCGGTTGCGCACCTCTTCCCGAAGGAAGTGATTCCGAATGGCGACAAACCCGATGTTAGCGTACGCTTCTCCCAGGCGGGCGACAAACTCCTTGCGCTGGGCCGGGTTACCCGAAGAAAAAGCGGCCAGATCGAGAGAGGGTATTTTGTCGTAAAGTACTTCCTCCATTTTCGCGTTGGGTTGGGCCTAATGCAAGCTAAGAAAAAAGGACCACTTTTGTGCGTCACGCTGAATTGCGCGCGGCATTGATAATACCGAACATACATCGCACCACGAGCTTGCGATAGGTCTTTTCATATTGCTTTTCGGCAGACGCCCCGGAACGCAGCTGCTGAAGCGCATACTGCTGAATGGTAATGAGCGGAAGCACGATACGCTCGCGAAGCTTCACCGAGTCGCGGTTCAGCGGCGTATTTTCCATCAGTTCATCGAAGCCAGTCACCTCAAGCAGCATCTTGATGGAAAGGTTGTATTCGTTGAACATCTTCTTCCAGATATCGCCGAATTCCTTGTCGCGTGAAAGGTATGCGGTCGCCGGGAAGTACGACTTGGTGAGCGACATCATGCTGTTGCTAAGCAATGTGCGGAAGAACAGCGACCGCTTGAACAGGTCCTTCAGCTCGCGCATCTTACCTTTCTTTTTCAGCTGGTTGAGTGCAGAGCCCACACCATAGAAACCGGGAATGTTCTGCTTCATCTGCGCCCATGATCCTACGAACGGAATCGCACGCAAGTCTTCAAATCGCGTCTCTTCACTCTGCGACCGTTTCACCGGCCGCGAACCAATATTGGTATCACCGAAGAACGCCAGCGGTGTGGCTTTCTCCAGGTACGGAACAAACTTTTCGTGCTCTTTCAAGCCGAGATACGCCTTGTGTCCTTCCTGGGCGAGAAGTTCAAGCAGCGCCTGGTCCTTTTCGGTCAGGTTATTGGTATGCCTGAGGAACACCTCGTTTTCAATTCCCGCCGACAGCAACTGCTCCAGGTTGAATTGGCACGACTCGGGCTTGCCGAAGTTTGCGCTTATCGTCTGACCCTGTACGGTCACCTGGATTTCCTTATCCTCAATGGTGTCGCCCAGCGATGCATAGAAATCATGCGTGTTTCCACCGCCCCGGGCCGGTGGTCCGCCGCGACCGTCAAAGAACACGGCAATGATTCCATTTTCCCGGCAGATGCGCGTCAGCTGCTCCTTGGCGCGGAAGATTGAAAAGTTGGCGCGCAGATAGCCGCCGTCTTTGGTGCCGTCGGAGAATCCGAGCATGATGATTTGCTTGTTGCCGCGGCGTTTCACGTGCTCCCTATACGCTGGAATTTTGAAAAGCGCCTCCATCACCTCGGGTGCTTCAAGGAGATCTTCGATAGTTTCGAACAAGGGGACGATATCGAGAGGCAACTTCTCGTCCTTCGAAACAATGAGTTGAGCTAATTGGAAAACGCGGATAACATCGAGGGCCGAACGGCAATTGCTGATTACATACCGGTTACATCCCTCCTCTCCGTTCTGGTCCTGAATTTCAGAAACAGCCTCAAAGCTTTCGATCACCTCAGTAATGAACGGGTCATCAAACTTGAGCGAGGAAGGCTTAAAACGCAGCTTGAGTATCAAATCGATCTGATCCGCCTCGGTGAGTTTAGCCATTTCCCGGATGCGCTTTTGCTTGTTCTCCAGCTGCTTCAGTATTGCATTCCAGACATAGGTGTGCTTTCGGCTATCCTGCCGTATGTCCATACTGGCAAAATGGAATCCAAAAATTTTGACCTTCGCAATGAAGCTGTCCAACAGGTCGAGGAACAGTCCGTCGTGATGGTCGATAAGGAGTTGCCTGGCCGTCTCCAGGTCTTTTATCAGCTCCGCGGCCGATTGATATGAATCGCCGCGGCCCAGCCTGTAGGCAGCGGTGTACACCCTCCGTTCGGCTTCAATAATGATCGTGTCCACCTCTTTAAAAGTGAGCCTGCGCCGAAGCTTGCGGAGGTCGCGATGATAGCACTTAAGGACACCTTCACGAAGGTGCTGCGCTACACGCAAGGTGATATCATGGGTGACGTACGGATTGCCGTCGCGATCACCTCCGGGCCAGAAGCCAATCCGGATCAGATCGAAATTCTTCCATTCCGACAGCGGGATATTCAGGCCCTCGGTCACTTTCTCGACCACGACAGGAATTACCTTGTAGAATACGTTCTCAAGAAACCAGCTCAGGCTTACCGCTTCATCAAAGGGCGAAGGTTTTTCGCGGTTGAAGAAGGGTGTCTTACCGAGTTGTTTCAGAAGGAGGTTGATATGTTCGAGCCGGTTGGAGCGGATCGATTGATCGAGGTCGTTGATAATCGCCAACACACTTCCGGGATAGAACTGTGTGGGATGCGCGGTCAGCACAATACGCATGCTGAAGTTTTCCAGCTTGCGGCGCAACTGATCCATGAGGTTTTCCGACTTCGCACGAATAAGGATGGCCGACAGCGTGCCGCTTCCCTTCATATCGTTCAGCTCAGCAAAGGCAGCATCCTCTACCGAGTCGAACAATACAACCTGGCGTTCAGAGTACTGAATGAAATTGAAGAGCAAGTCGAACTGCTCTTTGCGTGTGGCTTTGGGGACCAGCTCGCGAAAGAACTTACGGATAATAAATATCGGATCCTTTCCTGCTGCGTAGCCATCCTCGCAATACTGATACAGTAGAGGAAGGAGCGTTCCTGTTCTGTAGATGTTGCTGTAGGGCAAATTCAGGAACAGGCTATTATAGATGTAATAGCGCGTGGTGACTGCCTTTTGGTAGTTCGTTTGCATGCGTTAGAACCTCAATCCCGCAAATTTATCAATAACTCGACTTACGCGGCCTACGATTGCCAATTTCTTTGCAGTCCCGGCTCCTACTGTCCTTTCGATTGAACAGATGATTGCTTACCTTCATTATCAAAAGTAAATCAATGAAGCTCTCTGTTTTTCTACTTCTGATTGGCCTGAACGCGGCGTTGGCGCAAGATCCTGAAAAATGGCAAGCCGTTTCGTTCGCGACTGCTGCCGATTATAAGGTCAACGAGGCCACGGTACTTGAATGCGCCAATTTTATTCTGGATGTCGCGGCAGAACCTGCCAACCCCGCCCGGAAGTCGGCCCTCGCAGTTCTTTCAAAGTGGATGGCTGGCACGCCCGACCATACATTCGTCATTGGACCGGCTATTGGGAAGCTGATGTCTGACAACGAGGCTGTGCTAGGAATCTATATGGCGGCCATGACCAAGTACGTATTGGAGCGCGACACACCGCCCAGTGAGAAAGATATCGAACTAAACGCGTTCACTACGTTGCTTGAATACTGCGAAGATCCGCGCAACAAGGTCCCTGGCACGCGGGAGCTGAAACGTGCGCTCAAGGCGCGTGACAAGGGAAAGTTAACGCAGTATCTGTCGTCCTGAGGTGGACTGAAACGCGGGAGATCCTAGAGACGGTTATTAAACCGTCATAATCTCGCTTTCTTTCTTCTTCATGAGGGCGTCCATCTTTTGGATGAATTCATCGGTGAGCTTCTGCACTTCCGCTTCGCCGTTCTTGATATCATCTTCCGAAACACCCTTGATCTTCTTCAATTGTTCATTCGTATCCTTGCGGATATTCCGAATGCTGATCTTGCCGTGTTCGATCTCCTGGCCGACCTGCTTTACCAGTTGTTTGCGGCGCTCTTCCGTAAGCTGCGGTACATTGAGGATTACCTGTTGCCCATCGTTTTGCGGGGTAACGCCCAGGTTGGCATTCATTATGGCCTTCTCTATTTCATGGATCAAACCCTTCTCCCAGGGTTTGATAAAAATCGTCCGCGCGTCCGGTGTAGTTATGGAAGCGACCTGGTTGATCGGCGACATCGCGCCGTAGTACGACACCTGCACACCGTCCAGCATAGACGGATTTGCTTTTCCTGCACGGATCTTTACCAATTCGTTACCAACATGAACATAAGCCTTTTGCATCAGCTCCCTGGCTTCGTCAAGGTAAAGTTGAATTTCTTCCATCACATTGACATTTATAGTGAATATAAATATAGCGGATAGAGGGAAAATTGCGATATGCTGGGACCATTAACTGATGAGCGTTCCCGCGGGCTCACCGGCAACCACTTTCAAGAGGTTTCCCTTCTTGTTCATGTCGAACACAATGATCGGCAAATTATTCTCCATACACAGGGTGAACGCCGTCATGTCCATGATGTTGAGATTTTTCTCATAGGCTTCCTGGAAGGTAAGCCGTGAATAGCGTTCGGCATCGGGATACTTTTCCGGATCGCGGGAATACACCCCGTCGACGCGTGTGCCTTTCAGAACAACCTGCGCCTGAACTTCGATAGCCCGGAGGCTGGCCGTAGAGTCCGTCGTAAAATACGGGTTGCCAATGCCAGCGCCGAAGATCACGATCCTTCCTTTCTCCAGGTGACGAATAGCCCGCCGGCGTATGAAGGGCTCGCACACCTGCTCCATTTTTATGCCGGCCATGAGGCGCGTGTACAGGCCGTGCCGTTCCAACGCACTCTGTAACGCCATGCCGTTAATGACCGTCGCCAGCATGCCCATATAGTCGCCCTGTACCCTGTCGATTCCGAGTTGCTCGGCCTGACCCCCACGAAAGATGTTGCCACCTCCGATGACGATAGCAACTTCCACTCCCTTTTCACGTACTGCCTTGATCTCTTCGCAGTATTGCTCCAGCACACCGGGGTCAATGTTGGTGCTCTTATTGGCACCTTGCAACGCTTCGCCGCTGAGCTTCAACAGAATTCGTTTGTATTTCATGTAGCCTGGTCGTCAACAAATCACGGCAAATATAGAATCTCTATCCGGGATTGAGCTAATTTTTGAGAAAGGTCGCAGAAAAAAGTCGGGTTTCGATCACTCAGAATTCCACCAGGATCTGGTTCTTCTCCACGCTGTCTCCTTTGGTAACGTGTATCGCCTTGACCACACCGGGACCGGGTGCCCGCAAGACGTTCTCCATCTTCATCGCTTCCAGCACAAGCAATGGATCGCGCGCCTCGACGACATCACCTTCCTTAACCTTCATGTCGACAATGAGCCCCGGCATCGGCGCCCGCACTACGTTGTGATGACTCACGTCGTTGGCGCTGATGCCCAGCTTCTCAAGGAGGAGTTCGAATCTGTCTTTGATCTTTACTTCGTATGACCGGCCGTTGATGCGAACGATCATCAGTCGCCGGCGCGCATCCGTTCGAATAATTTCTCCTGTGAAACTTTTTCCCTGGTATATCAGCGAGTACGTCCCTTCAGATACCCGGGCGACGTCCAGGGAAAGCAATGCGTCATCGACATAAAGTCCTTCTTCCTTGTGTTGTATGCGAAACGTCTCGCTCCCGACGGTTACTTCAAACATAGACCGACATTTCCCATTAATATGGGATTTTTCCGTTAGAAGCCAGCAATAAAATTTTTGTCACCATAAGAAATCAGGCGCATACACCCGCCCGCCTTTTGTGGCGAAGTTCCCGAAATTTTTTATTCAGACACAGTTTCGTAACTTTGTGCCGTCACACGCACACAACACACGACCTAGAATAAAAGGGGTGCCTTAATATAACGGGCTGAGATTATACCCATAATACCTGATGCCGGTAATGCGGCCGAAGGGAAGGCAAGCCTGCGATCGCGCAGGCCGGTTAAACACAGACAGACATATTCCCCTGTACGTCTGTCAGTTTATACCAAACTTAATCACAATGTTACGTTTTACGCAAACGGTGCTATTGGCACTGTTATCGTTTGCTGCCGCCGGACAATTCCAGGTCTCTGGTGTAGTGCGGCAGCATGAAACCCATCAACCGCTTGCAGGCGCAACGGTACAACTGTTGCCGGGTCACAGGTCTGCAGTGACCGACACCTCGGGCCATTTCACCATGACGAATGTGTCGCGCGGAAAGTACACCCTGGTCGTGCGCTTTCTCGGACACACCGATGCCGCCCTGCCGGTCGACGTGTCGCGGGATATCAACATCGACGTCGATCTCAAAGAGGCGCCGACGTTCACTGACGAAGTCGTGGTCGAAGCGACGCGTGCCGATGCACTCACGCCAACTACGTTTATCAACGTCGACCGCACCACCATCCAGGAGCAGGACTTCGGTCAGGATCTTCCTTACCTGCTGAACTGGACTCCGTCGCTGGTCACCACATCAGACGCCGGCACGGGCATTGGGTATACCGGCGTGCGCATCCGCGGAAGCGACGCCACTCGCATCAATGTTACCATCAATGGAATCCCCTACAACGACAGCGAATCTCTGGGTACGTTCTGGGTCGATATTCCTGACATCGCCTCGTCCACGCGGAGCATACAGATCCAACGCGGCGTCGGCACATCCACGAACGGGGCAGGCGCATTCGGAGGAACCGTAAACCTCCAGACGACGATTGGCGGCGAAACCCCTTTTGCGGAAGCCACCCTGGCCGTAGGATCTTTCAACACCCGGCGATTCACGGTGTCTGCCGGTACCGGACTCATCAACGACCACTGGTCTGCCGAAGGAAGACTGTCCAGGATCGTCTCCGACGGGTACATTGATCGCGCCTACTCCGACCTGGAATCGTATTACTTTTCCGCCGGCTACCGTTCTAACAATACCCTGCTTTCCGCAGTATTCTTCGGAGGCAGTGAGGTGACGTACCAGTCGTGGTACGGCATCGATCCGGATATGATGAGCGAGCGACGCACCTTCAACTATGCCGGTGCGATCTATGACGACGGCGGAAACGTAGTCAGGTACTACGACAACCAGACGGACAACTACGTGCAAGACCATACTCAACTGCACCTCTCACAGGTGTTGTCACCCTCCACCACGTTGTCGGCAGGGTTACACTACACCTATGGACGCGGGTACTATGAGAACTACAACCAGGGTGAATCGTTTGCCACGCTGGGACTTCCAGACCTGGTCATCGGCGACAGCCTCATCGAGGCCGGCGATTTCGTCACACGCAAATGGCTTAAGAACCACTTCTACGGTGCGACCTTCTCGCTGATCCATGAAACCAGTAATGCCGATTTTACTTTCGGCGGCGGCTATCATCGCTTTACTCCGGCGTACCACTTCGGAGAAATTGTTTGGGGAGCGTTTGCCCTTGGTCAAACACCCGGGCAGCAGTTCTACATGGGTGAATCCGACAAGTCGGATGCTAACCTCTATGCTAAAGTTCAATACCGGTTTAACGACCGCCTTAGTGGTTTCGCGGACGTTCAATGGCGGCGTGTCGCATACACCACAGCAGGAACTGACGACGACCAGAGTGCATACGCCGTTTCTGACGAACACAACTTTTTCAATCCGAAGGCCGGCCTCAGCTACGCGCTTGATGACGGAGGTGTGATCTATGCTTCGTATGCCGTCGCACACCGTGAGCCGTCGCGCAGCGATTACCTGGAGAACGAAGTCCAGCCGCGACCCGAACGTATGGGCAATCTCGAAGCCGGCTACCGGAAGACCACGTCTTCGTACAATTTTGCTATCAACTATTACCTGATGCGATACCGCGATCAGCTGGTGCTCACCGGCGCGCTTGACAATGTCGGCAATCCCATCCGGGCCAATGTCGGCGAGAGCTATCGCACCGGTATCGAGGCCTCGGCCGGCGTACGGCTTTCGCGGTGGGTAGACTGGAATGTCAATGCGACATGGAGCCGGAACCGGAACGTCGACTATGTATGGGAAGAAGGGGACGGCACGACGCGGAAAGCCAACACTGCGATCATTCTTTCGCCCGATTGGATCGCAGCCAGTCAGCTGACGTTCCATCCTCATCGTCGCGTGGGCATCTCCCTGTTGTCGAAATATGTAAGCAAACAATACCTGGACAACACGCAGAATGAGGCCTTGACGCTGGACGCGTATTTTGTGAACGACCTCAGGGTTACGTGGGAATTCCAGCCGGCGGGAACCAGGCGCGTCGAGCTGAGTCTGCTCGTCAGCAACCTTTTCGACACGAAATACGCCTCGAATGGGTACAGCTACGACGGCGTGCCCTACTTCTATCCGCAAGCCGGCGTTAACTTTCTGGGACGGATCGCCGTGAAATTGTAAGCGCTGTGATTTTCGATTGTCGATTTTCGATCTGAGGTTGAAGATTTTGCCCTCAAAATGCCATGCGGGCACTCATCCAGAATCGAAAATCGATAATCGATAATCGCCAATCAATAATCTTCCGTCGTCTCGTTACTTTTGTTATTCGGGACGACACCATGGAAACGGCTATCACCAGGCTAAAGGATTTTGCTTCATCGCTTTTACGGCTGACCCGGGTTTGGAACCTCCTGATTATTGCCCTGGCGCAGTATTTCACCGCAATGTACCTGGTGGGCGCGAATGTCGTGCTCAATCCGAGGCTGGCGCTCCTGACCCTCTCCACACTTCTGATCGCGGCCGCCGGTTACATTATTAACGACTACTATGATGTCAAGATCGACCTCATTAACAAGCCCGACCGGGTGGTGGTCGGACGAAGTATTGGTCGCCGGTATGCGCTGCTACTACACAGCATGTTCTCCGCTCTGGGAATCGTCATCGGCGTTTACCTGTCACTCTGGATCGGCGCCGTGAATCTGTTTTCCGTATGGCTGCTCTGGCTGTATTCCAACACGTTGAAACGAAAACCCTTCATCGGCAATTTGGCCGTGGCGCTGCTCACGGGCTTGAGCATCCTCGTGGTTGACGCGCTGTTCTATCCGCACCACAGCCTGATATGGATCTACGCGTTGTTTGCATTCTTCATGACTTTGGTGCGGGAGATTGTCAAGGACATGGAAGACTTGAAAGGCGACAACACGTTCGGATGTCGTACCCTGCCAATCCTTCTGGGCATTCGCAGGACGAAGGCGGTGATCTTCCTGGTCCTGATCGTCTTCCTTTCACTCGTGCTCGTACTCAACCGGTTGTACACGCAACTGCCCCTGTATTATTTCGCGCTGTTCCTGTTTATCCCTGTATTGCTGCTGGCGATCTGGTTGCTGCGGGCGGACACGAAAAAGGAGTTCACCTGGATCAGCACCTTCTGCAAGGTGATTCTCGTGTTGGGAATCATCAGCATGGCATTCGTCTGACGCTGCATTTTGCGCTCTGGAGAGGATTCTTTTCTTTTGCGCCATGCAGGATGCCCGAATTGCCATTCTCGCCTCGGGGAGCGGCACCAACGCAGAGGCCATTATCAGGTATTTCCGCGACCATCCCTCGATTTCGGTGGCGGCGGTGCTTTCCAACAAACCAGACGCATTCGTTCTTGAGCGTGCCCGCAGCCACGGTGTGCCAACGCTGGTGTTCAACCGTCACGAGTTCTATCACACTACGCACGTTGCAGACAAGCTTCGCGACATGAACATCTCACACCTGGTACTGGCTGGTTTTCTTTGGCTTGTACCCGAAAATCTTCTCGAGATGTTTCCCTCACGCATCCTGAACATCCATCCCGCGCTGTTGCCGGCATACGGCGGGAAAGGCATGTACGGCATGCGTGTACATGAAGCAGTCAAGTCCTCCGGTGACACGCAAACCGGCATCACGATCCATGAAGTCACGCCGGCATATGACGACGGCCCTGTAATTTTCCAGGCTACATGCGCGGTAGATGAAAAGGATTCACCTGAAGCAATTGCCGAGAAGGTACACCGCCTTGAGCACTACCATTATCCGAGAGTAATTGAAAAATGGATTAATAACCATTAACTTGCCGTTAACCGACAGCGCTCAGCCATTCGCAACTTGCCCACAAATCGCCGGATATGGATTTCTCTGAACTGCCGTTAAGTACAGAATGGATCATCATTTATGTTTTCATTGCGTTGGCGATCATCGTGCCCATCATTGCAATCATTGATGTTATCCGAAGCAAGTTTAAACGGCCGTACGACAAAGCGATCTGGTTGCTTCTCATCTTGTTATTCAACCTTCTGGGCGCGCTCCTGTATTTCAGCCTCAGCCGCGCTCGAAAGAAACCGAAGTCTTAACGGCGCAATTCACGGAGCGTTTACCTCATTGAATCCGCTGGAACCCTCCGTCCAGCTCATGGGGTATTTTTCGTCCACGAATGGAAGCGCATCTTCTGTAGGATAAAGCGGACGGAAGGTATCGATCATAACCGCAAGTTCTTCCGTTGCCTTTGCACCGATGCTTTTTTCTACTGTACCGGGGTGCGGCCCGTGGGGCAGACCACCCGGATGCAGCGTGAAGCTTCCCCGCTCAATACCCCTCCTGCTCATGAAGTTGCCTTCGGCGTAATACAACACCTCATCGCTGTCGATGTTGCTGTGATTGTAGGGAGCGGGAATGGAAAGCGGGTGATAGTCGAACAACCGCGGAACGAACGAGCAGATCACGAAGTTGTGCCCCTGAAAGGTCTGGTGAACCGGCGGCGGCTGATGAATACGTCCCGTGATCGGCTCGAAGTCATGGATCGAAAACGCATAGGGCCATAGAAAGCCATCCCACCCGACGAGGTCCATGGGACTGAAATCATAATGGTAGGTGTGCAGGTAGCCTTGCTTTTTGATCCTGATCTGCCAATCACCTCCGCCGGTATCGGTAACGAGTTCTTCAGGAGGGCGGATGTCGCGTTCGCAGTACGGTGAATGTTCCAGCAGCTGACCGAGATCGTTCCGGTAGCGTCGGACGGTTTCGATGGGGGATGCCGATTCGATAATAAGAAGACGGATCGGTCCGGCGCTGAATTCCAGCCTGTAGATAACGGTACGTGGAATGACCACGTAATCTCCCTTTCGAAAGGTTAGTTTACCGAATGGAGAATAAAGGACGCCTTCGCCATCGTGAACAAAGATCACCTCATCGCCTTCTGCATTCTTGTAGAAATAATCCATGCTGCGTTGCGCAGGAGCGCAGATCGCTATAGCGCAGTCGGCGTTGGCCAGCAACACCCTCCTGGCGGAAAGGTAGTCGTCGCCGGTTCTTTCAACTTCTGCGGTATTGAGATGCGTATGCCGCAGTCCGTAGTCTTCTACCAGTCGCGGGCCGTACGGGACTGACTCCCCCACAGCGCGAACGCGTGTCGGGGGATTGATGTGATAGAGGATTGAATAAATACCGGAGAAGCCCTTTGAGCTGACCACTTCTTCGCGGTACAGGCTGTTGTCCGGCTGGCGGAATTGTGTGTGCCGTTTGGGCGGTACGCGCCCCAGTCGATGGTAGTACATAACGTTCAGGTTAATGATGCATCAAGATACGCAAACGGCCTTACAACCTGAACTGCCGCGTTTACATGTTCATCCGATCCATTTCGGGCGCCCTGTCGAAGAGCTTGAGGGCCTGTTGAAGAATCTCGTTGGTTTGGTTGAAGATCGGATAGTACCCATCGTTCTTCCAGACGCCCTTGGCAATTTGAGCCTTGAGGTGTATCTGAAAGAGGTTTTTCTTTTTCCTTAGTTCAGCATAATCAGGCCGCGCCTTGTTTCGCACGCCCACCTGGACAAGCTCTTCCAGCATTTTGTCGGTTACGACAAAGTTGCGCCTGTAATTCTCATACCCCATGTCCTCGAGCTGCTTCTTGTGTTTCTCGGCATAGTAGAATGCATACTCGAACATAGCGTAGGTCGAGTACAGTTCGTTAAGGTAATGGCTGTTCAGCGAGGTATCGAGCGGCACGAAATAATCAGGCATAATGCCACCGCCGCCATAGACTGACCGGCCCTTGAGCGTGAGATATTTGAGGGAGTCGTTCAGGTGAATGCTATCGGCGTGAAAGAATTCGCCATGGTTGTACCGGCTGATGATGTCGCGGGCATAAGCCTGCTCGTCGTCGTACGGCTTTTGGATGGAACGTCCGCTCGGCGTATAGTATCGTGATATGGTGAGGCGAATTTCAGAGCCATCGCTCAGGTCGAAGGGGCTTTGCACGAGGCCCTTGCCGAAACTGCGCCTGCCCACGATGAGCGCGCGATCGTTATCCTGCAGCGCGCCTGCGACGATCTCCGACGCCGACGCGCTTCCTTCGTTCACCAGCACAATGAGGTCGCCGGATTCAAAACTACCGCGTGAAGTAGCATTGGCCGACTGATCATAGCGGCTGTTATTTCCTTTGGTGTATACGATCCTGCGCGATGCGGGAAGGAATTCATCCGCAATATCGATGGCCATATTCAGGTACCCTCCCGGATTGCCCTGCAGATCAAAGACCAGTTTCTTCATGCCCTGCTCTTTGAGTTTCTTTAGCGCCCGGGTGAACTCCTCGTACGTAGTTGCAGCGAACCGGCTTACCTTAATATAGCCGATCTCGTCGTCGATCATGTAAGCCGCGTCGACGGAGTACTGGGGTATTTTGTCACGAACAATATTAAACTCAAGCTCCTGTTCACCGCGCAGAATTCCGACCCTGACTTCCGTGCCCTTGGGCCCTTTGAGGTACCGCATGACATCTTCGTTGGTGATGCCGATGCCGCCCACATTCATGGTGTCGACGCGGATGATCTTGTCGCCCGACAGTATGCCCACGGCTTCCGATGGTCCTCCGCTAAGCGGCGACACTACGACGATGGTATCATTGAAAATTCGGAATTCAATGCCGATCCCGTCAAAATTGCCCCGCAAGTCTTCGTTGGCGCGCTCCCGATCGCGGGTGGGAATGTAGGCTGAGTGCGGATCGAGTTTCGCCAGCATGTCCTGAAGCGTCTCTTCGACAAGCTGATTTGTTTGCACCTCGTCTACGTACGATTCCTTTATGTGGGTAAGTACTTCCCGGAATTTCTTCACCTCCGGATCGACGTCCGCGTCGGTCCTCTTCCCAAATGTGGCGCCCACGAGTATCCCTGCCGCCAGCCCCGCAAACAGGACGAACGGCAGCCGGATCTGATTCTTCGTGTTCGAAATCTCCATACGCGAATAATGTCTTTGTGTCTAATTATCAACGAAATCGCCCGCAAATTCATTCTGTGGGGCACCGCATTGCGCCAAAAGTCAAAAATAGTCGATGCCGTAGTGGAAATAGACAAAAATCAGACAGAATTCATTTGGCGGTGGTTAACGGCGTAAAATTTTAAAGCGATTGCCTATCTTTACCCATTCCATTATGGAGACATCAGCCTTTAGGGAAAAGAGTATCAGCGAACTCGTAGACCAAAACTACGTGCACGGCTACGTACTGTACTACCTGGGCGTCCGGTTTTACGAATGTTCCGGACACACCCTCGAACAGGTCTGTCGCGAGCGCAACCTCAGACTAGAGCAGGTGATCCGCGAGCTCGAATCGCCAAGCTTCCTTCAGGACGCCAAGCTCCCCCTCCTGGACTACCCCATCGACCTGATTATCGAATACCTGAAACACGCTCACTTCATCTTTATAAAACACAAACTTCCCTACATCGGGCGACTTGTAGAGTCGTTCCGCGCCAACCATCCCGACTACATCCATCTGGAGAAAGACCTCAAGTTGGTGTTCCCCTTGTTTGTGGAGGATTTCATCGAACATATCTACGAGGAAGAAGACACTTTGTTCTGCTATATCCGGTTGTTGGAGCGCGCACTGAAGGGCAAAGCCAACCTGTCGCGCTTATACTATCAACTGGAAAAGAATTCCATTCACAAGCTGTCCGTTGAACACGAAGCGCACGACGACGAGATGGAAGGCATTCGTCGGATCACGAACAATTACACACTTGACCCCACCGCCCCATTGCACATCCGGGTCATCTTTCAGGAGCTGCAGGAGTTCGAAAAAAGTCTGATCACCCACGCACGGATAGAAAACGAAATCCTGTTTCCCAAGGCCATGGCGCTGGAGAACAAGGTGAAGCAGATCTTTTTTGAGAAGACCCGCTTCAACTGAAATCAATGCGACATATTCTACTCAACCTGGCCGTTACCATCGACGGCTACATTGCTGGCCCCCAGGGAGAATACGACTGGTGCTTTGCCGACGACGACTACGGACTTACCGCTTTCGGAAACCGTGTCGACACCCTTATCATGGGGCGCAAAACCTATGAGGTGATTGTACAGTACATCGACGAATGGTACGCTGACAAGACCCTTTTCGTATTCTCCCGCACACTGCAAGAGACACCCTTCAAAAACGTACACATCGTGGGCGACGAACCCGTTTCTTACGTCCGGGACCTACGGCAGCAACCGGGCAAAGACATCTGGCTTTACGGCGGCTCCGAACTCGTCGCCGCCTTCCGTCAGGCCAACGCGATAGACGAGATGCACCTCTCCGTTCATCCCCTCCTGCTGGGCGACGGCATCCCGCTGTTCGGAAAAGGCGACCGTACATCATTCGACCTGCTGGAATCCGTAACCTACCCCAGCGGTCTGGTTCAATTAATATATGGCAGAAAAAATCAGGGCTCTTGGGACGCTTGATCGGCATTGACTATGGACTCAAGCGGACGGGCCTGGC
The DNA here is from genome assembly GCA_035304385.1 of Cyclobacteriaceae bacterium. Lineage (GTDB taxonomy): Bacteria > Bacteroidota > Bacteroidia > Cytophagales > Cyclobacteriaceae > ZC4RG29. The sequence continues at coordinate 141,717 of DATGQD010000065.1, read as the reverse complement.
AGTGACCGATCCGCTGCGCATAATCTCCACGCCGCTGGAGACGGTGATGACCACGGAGGTTCTGCCCTTTCTTAAGGCATACGCGGCAAGAGAACCAGTCGACGCGTTTGTTGTCGGTATGCCCCGGACGATGTCCGATACCGATTCACCGGTGGCCCCACAGGTTAGAAAATTTGTCGAACAGTTGCAGCAGGCGTTTCCTGGCAAGCCCATCCACCTCGCCGACGAGCGGTTCACCAGTTCGCTGGCAAAGCATGCTCAGATCGAGGGGGGAATGAAAAAGAAAGACCGGCGGCAGAAGGCAAACCTCGACAAGATCAGCGCCACCATTATCCTGCAGGGGTTCCTGGAGTCAGGCTATGGCAAATAACGGCATACGGTTCCTTCGGTCTCCGGATTTAATCTTTGTGAATATGCGTTACCTTTGCCAGAAGACTAGAAGTACATGATCTACCCTATTGTATTATATGGAGACCCGGTGCTCCGGCAACCTGCCAGTGAAATCGCCCAGGGCACGGACCTGAAGGAACTGGTTCGCGACATGTTCGAAACCATGGAGCACGCCCAGGGCATTGGCCTGGCCGCGCCACAAATTGGTAAGTCGATCCGCCTCTTTGTCGTCGATGGCACAAGTTTGGAGGAGCCTGGCCTGGAGGATTTCAGAAAAGCTTTTGTTAATCCCGAGATACTGGACGAAGAGGGAAACGATTGGGAATTTGAAGAAGGCTGTCTGAGTATCCCGAACATTCGGGAGCCTGTCGCGCGAAAAGAAAAGTTGCGCATCCGTTATTACGACGAAGACTGGAACCTCCACGAGGAGGAATTCGACGGCGTGAAAGCCCGCATCATCCAGCACGAATACGATCACATTGAAGGCAAATTGTTCATCGACTATCTGACGCCCCTGAAGAAGCGACTCCTGAAAGGTAAACTTTCCGATATTTCCCGGGGGAAGGTCGACACCGAATACCGGATCAAACACAAAGTGTGACCGGGACGGACGCCCACGCCGGAACCGCCGCATTTATGGACATTCGCTCAAAGCTGCCCGACGTCGGAACGACAATCTTTACGGTCATGTCACGCATGGCGGCAGACTGCGGCGCCATCAACCTCTCGCAGGGCTTCCCTGACTTTCCTGTCGATAAGAAACTTACCGGGCTGGTAAGCCGCTACATGGATGAGGGCTATAATCAGTACGCCCCCATGGCCGGACTGCCGGAACTGCTGGACGCCGTGGCCGCGGTCGTAAACCGGACCTACGGTTATGATCCGGACCCGGAAAAGGAAATTACGATCACCGCCGGAGCGACGGAGGCGCTGTTTTCATCCATCGCTGCCTTCGTACACCCTGGAGAGGAAGTAATCATTTTCGATCCCTCATACGACGCGTACGACCCCGCAGTGCAACTCTGTGGAGGCCGCCCTGTGCGGATTACGCTCCGGCCACCCGACTTTGCCATCGACTGGGACCTGGTCGAAAAGTCGATCACGCCCAAAACGCGGATGATCATGATCAACACACCGCACAACCCTACGGGGATGACCTACACCCCCGGCGACCTGCGCGAGCTTGAGCGGATCGCCCTCAAGCATGGGTTGATTGTACTAAGTGACGAGGCCTACGAACGCATCATCTTTGACGATGAAAGACACGAGGGGATATTGCATTACCCAGGGCTCCGATCACAGAGCATCGCTGTCTTCTCATTCGGAAAGACCTTTCACGCCACAGGATGGAAGGTGGGGTATACCGTGGCGCCGCCGCATCTCACCAATGAGATCCGAAGGACACACCAGTTTATTACCTTCAGCATTAACACAGCCATACAAAAAGCGTTGTCGGAATATCTGAAGGATGCCGACCACTATGACAACATCGGATCCTTCTACCAGAAAAAGCGCGACTTGTTCCTGGAGCAACTCCGCGGATCATCTTTTGAACCCATCCCCAGCCGCGGCACGTACTTTCAGCTCGTATCTTACCGTGCCTTGTCAGATAAGTCCGAAATGGATATGGCTGTGGAAATGACACAGAAGCACAAGGTTGCCTGTATTCCCGTATCGGTCTTTTATGAACAACAACTGAACCAGCAGCTGCTCCGGTTTTGTTTTGCCAAGAAGGACGAAACGTTGGAAGAAGCGGGCAGGATTTTACGAACCTTGTAGACTTCCCCGCATTTCCTTTATTTGCGCCGGAATTATGACGGATCTGAACATCACAATCATACAATCTGATCTTCACTGGGAGGATATTGGGGCGAACCTGGCCACGTTCGAGGAAAAAATCTGGAGCATTGGCGGCTCCACCGATATTATCATCCTCCCTGAGATGTTCACGACCGGCTTTACAATGTCTGCTCCCCGTCTGGCGGAAATGATGAATATGCGCACCACAAAATGGATGCGGCAGATGGCCGATCAGACCGGTGCGCTCATGTTGGGAAGCTTTATCTGCAATGTTCGGGATCGGTTTTATAACCGACTGCTGTGGATGGAACCCGGTGGAAATTTCCGCACGTACGACAAGCGCCATCTCTTCAGGATGGCCGAGGAACAGAAGACCTACAGCGCGGGAGAGAGCCTTTTGGTAGGAACCTGGAAAGGATGGCGGATATGTCCGATCGTATGCTACGACCTGCGTTTCCCCGTATGGTCGAGAAACCGCTACGATCATGCGTCGAAGAAACTGGCCTACGATCTCCTGGTGTGCGTGGCCAACTGGCCCACCGCCCGTATCGAGGCGTGGGATACGCTGCTGAGGGCGCGGGCCATCGAAAATCTCTGCTACGTGGCGGGCGTGAACCGTGTGGGGACGGATGGCAACCGGATCGAATACAACGGCCACTCCTCAGTGGTGAGTCCTAAGGGCGAACCCATATTTACCCTGGAAAGCGTCGACACGAGCAAGACCATCGGTCTGAACGCAAACTCCCTGCAGGCGTTTCGCGATAAGTTCCCCGCTTATCTTGATGCAGACGAGTTTTCCATCGATTTAGAGCCCTACGAAACGGGTTATCTTCAGGATTTGAGCTGACGCCCAGGCGTCATCCCCGCGCAAACTGCTTTACCATCTTCCGGATGAGCTCATCCTCGTCGTTCTTGACGAACTTCTCGTCAAGCGTACGCAATAGTTTTTCGGCCGTGGCGTGTTCTCCGGCGAAAACAGCAAGATGGATCTTGTCCTGGCAATCGAAGAGGTGGCTAAACAGGGAGAGGACGTGGTTCAGCGGTTGATCGGGGTTCCTGGCGTACACAAGCAGGAAGGTGTGCTGCGACTGGCTGACGAGTTTTTTCACGAGGTCTACCACGTGGGGTTCGGAAAGTGTGTCGACATCCGTGCCGACGACGTCATCGGCAAGTGAGGAAGCGAGATGGAGCATGGGCCTCTCGTAACCCTGATCCTGCCAATCACAAATGTTGATCTGTAGAAACAGTCGCATGAACCAAAACTAAGCACCTGAATCAAATTATCTAAAAATTCCGGACTAACCTTTTACCCTTCTTGAGCGCTGCCTCATTTTTGATAGTTTTGCAGCTTTCAATCCCACACCATGACAAGAAAAATCTCCCGGGTACTGGTTTCTGTTTTTTACAAGGAGAACCTCGAGCCCATCATCGGGGAACTTGCCCGACGCGGGGCAACCTTTATTTCAACCGGAGGAACTCAGGCGTTCATCGAAGGACTGGGGCACCCTGTCACCCCCGTTGAATCCCTCACCGGATATCCCTCCATCTTTGGCGGCCGCGTAAAAACACTTCATCCCGCCATATTTGGAGGAATACTGTATCGCAGGGGCGACAAGCTACACGAAGAGGAAGCGAGCCAGTTTAACGTCACCCCTATTGACCTTGTGATTGTCGACCTGTATCCGTTTGTTGAAACCGTGGCAGCGGGCAAATCGGAGGCCGAGGTCATAGAAAAAATCGATATCGGCGGAATATCCCTCATTCGTGCGGCCGCCAAGAACTACCAGGATGTGCTCATTGTATCGTCGCGCACCCAGTATGAGGAACTCCTCGCCCTGCTTCAGTCGAAACAGTGCGCCACCGATCTTGAAGACCGGCGGCGGTTTGCCGCGATGGCGTTCGATATCACCGCAGAGTACGACACAGCGATCTTCGACTATTTCAACACGAATGAGCAATTGCCCGTGTTCAGGAAATCGGTCAGTCCGGCACGACCGCTCCGCTACGGCGAGAACCCGCACCAGCAGGCGGCCTTCTACGGCAATCTCGATGCCTTGTTCGAACAGCTGAACGGAAAGGAACTCTCTTATAATAACCTTGTCGATATTGACGCGGCCCTTGGGTTGCTTCGGGAATTCCGCGAGGATACGGCGTTTGTTATCGTAAAGCACACCAATGCCTGCGGCGCAGCAACGGCGCCAACTGTGAAGGAAGCCTACCTCAAAGCTTTTCAGGCCGACACGCTGTCGGCGTTCGGTGGTGTCCTGGTGACCAACCAAACCGTAGACGCGGCCGCGGCAGCGGAGATGAACTCGCTGTTCTTTGAAATTCTCGTCGCTCCTGATTTTGAACCGGACGCCCTGGAGCTTCTCCAGTCGAAAAAGAACCGGATACTCCTCCGGCTGAAGTCGTTCCCCGAATCGAAAAAGCAATTCCGGAGCTTGCTCGGCGGCGTCATTGAACAGGATGCCGACCTGAAAACCGATAGTGCCGACGACCTCACGACAGTCACGCAGCGCCGACCCTCCGATGCCGAGGTTAAAGCCTTGCTGTTTGCCTCGAAGATCTGCAAGCACACGAAGTCGAATACTATTGTACTCGCGAACGACGGCCAGATGCTGGCCAGCGGCACAGGCCAGACCTCCCGGGTCGACGCGCTGAAGCAGGCCATTGACAAGGCGGGGGCTTTTGGGTTCGATCTGAAGGGAGCGGTAATGGCTTCCGACGCTTTCTTCCCATTTCCCGATTGTGTTGAGCTGGCGTGGAAGGCGGGGATCACCGCGGTCATTCAGCCGGGCGGCTCAGTTAAGGATAAGGACTCGATTGCCTTCTGCGATGCGCACGACATGGCGATGGTGTTTACAGGCATCCGCCACTTCCGTCATTGAAAAGACGGAACATGTCGTTCGACGGTACGGCTCATGTAAATGGGCAAAAAACTTACATTTTTGAACGCTGAAACAATAATTTGGTAAATTGAGTGCAATTTTAGCCGTATTGCGGACCGTTACCCCCAGGCAGGCGGGCATTTTTCAAAACCTTATCGCATACTGAATACATGGGATTTTTTGATTTTTTCACCAGCGACATTGCCATAGACCTTGGCACTGCCAACACCCTTATTATCTATAAGGATAAGATTGTCGTAGACGAACCCTCCATCATTGCCATAGACAAAACCACTAACAAGGTGCTCGCCATCGGGAGGGAGGCCATGCAGATGCATGAAAAAACTCACGAAAATATCAAAACCATACGACCCCTGAAGGAGGGGGTCATCGCCGATTTCCATGCGGCGGAAATGATGATCCGCGGCCTGATCAAAATGATCGATACGGGGAAGCGTCTCTTCCCTCCTTCGCACCGGATGATCATTTGTATTCCCTCCGGGATCACCGAAGTCGAGAAGCGCGCTGTGCGCGACTCGGCTGAGCACGCCGGCGCCAAGGAGGTGTACATGATCCATGAACCGATAGCGGCTGCCGTGGGAATCGGCATCGACATCGAAATGCCCATCGGAAACATGATCGTGGATATCGGTGGTGGAACAACGGATATTGCCGTTATCGCCTTGTCGGGCATTGTTTGCGATCAATCCATCCGCGTGGCGGGCGACACCTTCAACCGTGATATTCTCGATTACATGCGCCGCCAGCACAACCTGCTGATCGGCGAGCGGTCTGCCGAAAAGGTGAAGATCGAGGTGGGGTCAGCCCTCACCGAACTTGACGACGCTCCCGAGGATTACGAAATCCGGGGACGCGATCTGATGACAGGAATTCCAAAGACCATCAAAATATCCTATTCGGAGGTTGCCTTTGCCCTCGATAAATCGGTTTCCAAACTGGAGGAGGCCGTTTTGAAGGCACTGGAAACCTCACCCCCTGAGCTGTCAGCCGACATTTACGAACGCGGCATTTACCTGACGGGAGGCGGAGCGTTATTGCGCGGGCTGGACAAGCGGCTCGCTCTTAAGACTAAATTACCCATTCATGTCGCCGATGATCCGCTCCGCGCCGTGGTTCGTGGTACCGGCATGGCACTCAAGAACCTTGAAAGTTTCAGAGCAGTCCTGATGACATGAAAGGATGGAGCGGTTATTTTTATTCTTTTACGAGAACCGTGCCTTCTTCACGTTCCTGTTGCTAGAAGTCATCTGCGGGTGGCTTATCGTCTCCAGCAACCATTATCAAAGCGCCCAGTTTTTTAACTCTTCCAACAGCCTCGTTGCCGCCATTAATGGCTTTTCGCACGGCGTCGGCGAATACTTTTCGCTTCGGAAAACCAACGAGGTGCTCGCCCGGGAGAATGCTGACCTTCGGACCGCACTTGAACGCCACACTCAAATGCTCTATTCATTGCGCGCGCAAGGCGATGCCGACACCACCGTCATTAACCGCTTCGAGTATGTAAGTGCCAAAGTCGTCAACAATTCGGTCGACCGGGTGATCAACTTTATCACCATTGACAAGGGATCCGCATCGGGCATCGAGGAGGGCATGGCGGTCATCGGTAACTCCGGTGCCGTCGGAAAGATCAAAGCCACCTCTGAACATTATAGTGTCGTCATCTCGATGCTGAACGTCGATGTGATGACCTCGGCGATGATAAAGCGCACTGGACATTTCGGTACCGTGCAGTGGGACGGCATGGATCCGCTGTTCATAGACCTCAACTATATACCCCGCCACGTCCGCCCTGTAGTCGGCGACACCATTGTGACTTCAGGATACAACGCGGTGTTTCCCGAAGGGATCATGATCGGCACCATTGAACATATCACCCTCAACGATGCCGATCCTTTTTACGAACTCAAGGTGAGGCTGTCGCAGGATTTTCAGCGGCTGTCGTACGTAGCGGTTGTGAAGAGTTATCTGAAAGCTGAACAGGATTCGCTGGAATTACCCTTTCTCGAAGAGGAACGATGAGCAGACTCGGTATACGACATATTTTTTCCTTCTTCCTGTACCTGGCCCTTCAGGTAGTCGTGATGAAGCATGTCGTCCTGTTTCACACAGCCTTTTGCTTTGTGTACGTCGCCTACCTGCTCCTGTTGCCCGTCGAAGTTAATCCTATCGTGCTCATGGGGCTGGGCTTTATCATGGGATTCACCATTGATATCTTTTACGATAGTCTCGGCATGCATGCGATGGCGTCCGTCCTGATTATGTACCTGAGAAACTATTGGCTGAACCTGATTACGCCTCAGGGCGGATATGATTCCAATGCAGTGCCGGTTTTGTCGATGAACGGTGTTCAGTGGTTTTTGATATACCTGATGCCCTTAGTATTTTTGCATCACGCCGTACTATTTTTTATTGAGGCGGGGGGCTTCCAGCTCTTCTGGTTTACTTTGTGGAAAGCCCTGGCAAGTTCACTGCTAACCGTCCTGATCATTGTCATTTTCCAGTTTATGTTCGGCGAAAAGAGGCGGCTATGAACGAAGGAAGAAAGGAAATTATTCAGATCGTCTTTGTACTGGTAGCAGTCATCTTCCTTTTGAAGCTATTCGTTATCCAGGTCATCGACCGGAGTTACGCTGACCTCGCCGACACCAACGCCATCCGCAAGGAAATTCTCTACCCCGTCCGGGGACTTATCACTGATCGCAACGGGAAACTCATGGTATACAACAGCCCTGAGTACGACCTGCTGATCATACTTAAGGAAGTCCACTACCTCGACACGGCTCGTTTTTGTCATGTGTTCGACATCACCCCGGAGCAACTCCGCCAGCAGTTTGATCAGCTGTATACCGACATACGGAACAAACGTGCTTCGGAGCTCCAGCCCACACCTTTCATTAAGCAGCTGTCGAACCGAGACTTCGCCAAGATCCAGGACCACATCGACGAATTTGAAGGCTTTTATATCCAGGCCCGGACTACCAGGGCCTACGCCTCGTCGGCCGTCGCCAACGCAGTGGGCTATGTTAGCGAGATCACCCGGAACCAGCTCACCAACGATACCACCAATTTCTACAGGCAGGGCGACTATATCGGCCAGAGCGGCCTTGAGGCGTATTATGAAAATTACCTCAGGGGTACCCGTGGGGTTCGCTACCTGCTTCGAAACAAAGACGGAATTATCAAGGGACCGTACAAGAACGGACGCTACGACACGCTTTCTGTGCCCGGCCAGGATCTCACCACCACTATCGACCTCGATCTACAGGAGTATGGCACCTTCCTGATGAACGGGAAATCAGGAAGCATCATCGCCATCGAACCGGGCACGGGTGAAATCCTTGCCATGGTCTCCGGTCCGTCCTATGATCCGTCCATGCTGACAGGCAGAAACTACAGCTCGAACTTTTTGCTGATCAGCAACGACACCAACAAGCCGCTTTTTAATCGCCCGCTCATGGCCCAATACCGGCCGGGCTCGATTTTCAAGATCGCTCAGGCGATGGTGGCACTTCAGGAAGGCGTCCTCACCCCCGAAACACGCATACAGTGCAATCGTAGCATCATCGGCTGCCACGGCAGTCACACCAATGAAGACCTGAGGGGCGCCATCACCCACTCGTGCAATCCATACTTCTACAATGTATTGCGCCGAATGCTTAATAAGGGCATTTCCAGCGATCCCTTCGAAGATACACGCATAGGCCTCGCGGAATGGGACAAGCACATTCGGAGTTTTGGGCTCGGCAGTCCGCTGGGAATAGACCTTCCCAACGAGAAGGGCGGATTGGTACCCAGCCCCGCGTACTATGATCGTGCGTATCGCGGACGGCCGTGGAAGTTCTCCAATATTTATTCCATCGCCATCGGCGAAGGCGAAAACCTGGTAGTTCCCCTGCAGATGGCGAACTTTGCGGCAATTATTGCCAATCGCGGCTTTTACTACACGCCTCACCTCGTGAAGTCGGTCGGGAAATCGGGACTCCCCCTTCCGCGTTTTCAGGAAAAGCATTATACCACCATCGACCCGAAACATTTTGAAGTAGCGGTCGAGGCGATGGAGCGCGTGGTTTCGCAGGGAACGGGTCAATACCGCGCGAGACTCCGCGACATCGTAGTTTGCGGTAAGACGGGCACGGTTCAAAACGATCCGCTCCCCGACCACTCGGTGTTCATAGCCTTTGCTCCGAAGGACGATCCTAAAATCGCCGTCTCCGTCTATGTGGAAAGTGCCGGCCAGGGAGCGCGTGCGGCCGCTTCCATCGCGAGCCTGATGATTGAGAAGTACCTGCTGGGCGAAACACAAAGGCCCATCATTGAGGATTATGTGTTGAAAGGGCAATTTCTGTACTAATGGTGCGCGAGGAGAAAATATCAAACCGTATGGACTGGATTACCGTGTTGCTTTACGGCATCATCGTATTCTGGGGGTGGCTCAATATCTTCTCGGTAACCTACGAAGAGAATCAGTTTATTCTCGATCCTTCCATCAACTCCGGACGACAGCTCATCTTTATTGGCTCGTCGGTGGCCATTATCATGTTCATTTTGATCATGGACATGCGGTTTTACGAGACCTTCGCATGGGTGATCTACGGGGTCATCGTTTTCTTATGTCTCGTCGTCGTATTCACAGGTCACGAAGTGGGCGGCAACCAGGCGTGGTTGAGGATCGGCTCATTCGGGTTCCAACCGTCTGAGTTTGCCAAGTTTGCTACGGCGCTCGCGGTCGCGAAGTATGCCAGCACGGTCGGTTTCAGAATGGACCAGCTGCGCAACCAGGTGCGACTATTCGCCATTATCGGCTTGCCGATGTTCATTATCCTTCTTCAGAAGGATACCGGTACCGCGCTCGTGTTTACTGCTTTCGTTCTGGTGTTCTACCGCGAGGGCATGTCGCCCTTCCTGATCCTGGTGGGAATCGGGGTCGCCATCATTTTTATTCTCACGCTGCTGGTAGAGAACGAGTACATCCTGTTTGCGGTCATTGGCGGCGTTTGGCTGACGCTGATCCTCCTCGGCAGGAAGAAACGCAAACGCATTATGGTGCTTACGGCAACGGCATTGATGCTGATGGGTACCATAAAAAGCGTTGACTTTATTTTCAACAATGTACTGAAGGAGCATCAGCAGAAACGCATTCGCGTGTTGCTGAATCCCGACCTCGACCAGCTAGGCGCAGGTTATCACGTGTACCAGTCCAAAGTAGCGATCGGCAGCGGGGGCTTGTCCGGAAAAGGATTCCTGAAAGGGACACAGACAAAGTTGAAATTTGTTCCGGAACAGAGCACCGACTTTATCTTTTGTACTATCGGCGAGGAGCACGGCTGGATCGGCAGCCTGATGGTAATTCTCCTTTTTATGGCGCTGCTCTTCCGCGTAGTGTATCTGGCCGAACGACAGAAAAGCCGGTTTGCGCGTGTGTATGGATACTGCGTGGCGTGCATCCTGTTCTTTCACTTCACGATTAACATCGGGATGACGATCGGTCTCTTTCCGGTTATCGGTATCCCGCTCCCCTTCTTCAGCTACGGTGGGTCTTCCCTGTGGGGATTCACGATCCTGCTGTTCATTCTGCTCAAACTCGACGCCCATCGTCTGCAGGTGATGAACCGAGGATAGGCAGAGGCAGGGGCAGATGCAGATGCAGGGGCAGATGCAACTATTGCAACTGCCTCTGCGTCTGCGTCTGTTTCTGTTACTTTCCGAATCGTTTCTCGAGCAATTCCATAAACTCATGGAATTCTTCGCTCTCGCGGTCCCACTCTTCGTAATTCATTTCCAGGTAACGAAGGGCGCCCTGGAGGTGATCCTGACGGTCGAGGTCCTCGATAGCCTGACTAAATAATTCGAAGTCGCCATGGAAGAGGATCTTGGTAAACATGAACTTCTGATTGATTGTCAGGCTTTCTTTTATGCTGGTGATTCTCATAAACTGGTCGGCGACCACTGGTCGGGGTTCGTGTGAAAGGTGGTCGTTGACGGTTGATTTGACCGGCTGCCACTGATAATGGTTGGCTTCGTCAGCTTCATTCGCTTCACGCGGTTCATCACGGGGCTGCGCCTGGGGCTGGGGCTTTTTCTCGTAGAACGTTTCAAGCGATACCGGCAATATTTTTGAAAAGCTGGCCAGATATCCATCGACGTCTTCCGGAGTGAAGTTCACCTCTTCCAGGATCGAGTCGAGAAGGGCAAATGCTTCGTTTCCGGAAATAGACGTTACTTGTTTCTCCTGCAGTTTTTCGAGCAGGCGCTGAAGGGGCGCCTTGTTGATCCGGACATACTTGAGATGGCCGGCAAATTCAGCGGGCACCAACGTTGTATGTTTCTCGATAAGATCGGCGAAGAAATCATAAGGGTCGACAATCAGCAGCATCGTGTTGTATGTCGCTTTGCGGAGCAGGGGCGAGAAATTTTCCCGGTCGACGCTGATGTGGTTGGAGAGCGCGTTCATCAGTGCCGCGGCAGCTTCACGCACTTCCGACGCCTCATAGTCAAAATACGGGCTTCGGTTTTTTACACTTTCCTGTTGCCACGTGCGAAATAATTCATAAATGACGAACAGGTTGATTTGTTTGATTTCACTGAACTCAAGGATCTCACGCCCGGTAATCGAATCCCGGGTAGCGAACCAGGTCTCGATCATTTTTTCAGCAAATTGGTCGCTGTACCGCTCAATGGCCCCTAAATTGATTTTCTCGTCCATGTCGCACTTTTTCGGAAATTGCACTACATCTCTGTAAATGTAACGCTTATTCGTCAATAGCGGGGGACCGTTTCGTCGAAACGGGCTGCGCAAAATGCCTTTCACGGTTAATTTCGCATTGATTTGGCGCTTTGCCGTCATTCACGAAAATCCGTTGGAGTCCGTTAACTTGCAGGCTATGTTCATAGAACCACACCTCGGTAAAGAATCAGGTACAGGCTGGATCGAAGTAATCTGCGGCTGCATGTTTTCGGGAAAAACCGAAGAGCTCATCCGGCGGCTCAACCGCGCTATTATCGCGGGCCAAAAGGTGGAAATTTTCAAGCCAGCCATAGACATTCGATATCACCGCCAACTGATTGTATCGCATAACGAAACGTCCATCCGGTCTACGGCTGTTCAGTTTGCCGGCGACCTCATGCTGCTTTCGGGCGACTGCGATGTTGTCGGAATCGACGAGGCGCAGTTCTTCGATCACGCTATCGTCGACGTTTGTAACGCACTTGCCAACGACGGGAAGCGTGTCATCGTCGCGGGTCTGGATATGGACTACCAGGGTAAGCCCTTTGGCCCCATGCCTAACCTCCTTGCCGTTGCTGAATACGTCACCAAGCTACATGCCATCTGCGCACAAACAGGAGAGCTTGCTTCGTTCTCATTTCGGCTGGCCCCGGGTGAAGGGCAAATCGTCCTCGGCGAACACAGTCAGTACGAGGCCCGCAGCCGCAAAGCTTTCATCGAAGGCATGGCTAAGCGAGAAAACGATTAACGCACTTGCCGGTTGTCGCCATGAACACATGCCTCAGGTATATCAGCTCCTGCCTTTTCAGTGCGCTGGCAACTTGCCTCGGTCACGATGCGCTTGCGCAAACGGCGGTACCTATCGGGCAATGGCGGACACACGTCTCCTATAATTCAGTCAACAGCATCGCGGTGACCCCCGAAAAGGTCTACGCAGCGAGTGGCACGGGTATCATGGTCTTAGACCTTTCGGATCGTTCACTCTCTGTACTCACGGCGTTAAACGGTCTTTCCGGCGACATCATTTCCACGCTCGCGTTCGATCCTGTATCGGGCGAATTATTCATCGGCTATTCCAGCGGTGTGCTGGGTGTGATTAGCGGTACAGACATCGCACACTTCAATTGGGTCAGAGAATCAACCGGTGAGGCTACAATCCGACATATCGCGTTCGCCAACGGAATGTCGTACCTCGCAACTCCCTATGGCCTTGTCGTATTTGATGTGGCACGCCATGAAGTGCGGGAAACCTGGCGAAACCTCGGCGAGAACGGAACGCCGCTCAGCCTTTTCCAGAGTGCCATTCTCGGCGACAGCATTTACCTGGCGACAGAAGCGGGTGTTCTGGCGGGGAGACGCACCGACAACCTCCTCGATTACCACAATTGGAAACGGCATAACCAAAATGAACTTGCAGCGCCCGTCGTTGCCGTGTCTGCATTCGACGAAAGAATTTATGCCGCGGTTGACGGAGCGGGATTGTTTTACTACGACAACAATACCTGGACGTCGCAGGCGTATCCGGGCGATGCGTACTTCGTCAGCCTGACGAGCTCTACCGAACACCTGGTGATCTGCGAAAAGGACCATGTCTGGCTATTGTCTCCTGACCATACCGTCACGGAAGCATCGACACCACACGGCACCGGCTTTCAGTTCGCGCTCGAAGCGAATCAAACCGTATGGATCGGCGACAGTGCCAACGGCCTCCTCTCCGCAGGTCAAGGCGCACCGGCTGTCTACATTGCCAACGGTCCGGCCTTCGCGGTGACCAGAAAGCTGGCCCGTGTCGGCGGACGGATATATGCTCTGGGCGGCGGGTACACCGCCGGGTTTCAGGCGTTGGGGAACGCCGGAAGGATCAGTTCGTTTTCGGATGGTGTGTGGACCACGGAAACAGCGCAATTGCAGGATATAACGGACATGGTAGAGGCCAGGGGCACCTTTTTCACCTCGTCCTTCGGTGGCGGCGTGCAGACCGGACCCATTGCGGCGCCGGTCACCATCTACGACGAGAGCAATAGCTCCCTCATGAACACCAGTCCGCCCGGAGATCATGTCGATATTACGGCGTTGGCATCCGATGCAGACAATGTGTGGGTAGCAAACTTCGGAGCTTCCGAACCGTTACACCGTTTCGACGGCACTAACTGGGAATCGTATGCTTTTGCGACCCCCGCTTCCCGCTTTCCCTTGTCACTCACGTTGGATTATACGGGGGCGGTATGGGCTACGTTGAGTCCCGCTCACGGTGGTGGCCTACTGGTATTCAACAGTGCCGGAAACAGCGTGTACCTCAATGATGCGAATGGAGGGCTTCCTCACACTAACGTGAATTGTCTTGCTCCGGACCGACATGGCAGGATGTGGATCGGGACGGATAACGGGGTAGCCTATTTTGTTGATCCCGGAAGTGTATTCAACCCCGGGGTCAATTCGGTCCGTCCCATTTTCGAAGGACGCTTTTTGCTCACGGGCCAAAAAGTGACGGCAATCGCAGTGGACGGAGGCAACAGAAAATGGGTAGGGACCGAGCAGGGCATTTGGCTCTTCGGGCCGGAGGGGGATGAGCTCATTCTCCATTTCAACCGGGAAAACAGTCCCATGCCATCCAACCGCGTGCTCGACATCGCAATAGATGATCAGACGGGTGACGTGTTTGTGGCTACGGCCTCCGGCCTTGTTTCCTACCGGTCGTCCGCTACCGCGGGACAGCCCGGATTCGACGCTGTTAAGATTTTTCCCAACCCGGTGACGTTCGAGTTCAACGGCCTGGTGGGTATTAGCGGCCTGGCAACAGACGCGGTAGTCAAGATAACCGATGCGGGTGGCCGGCTCGTTTGGCAAACGTATGCCGCGGGCGGAACAGCGACCTGGAACGTAAGGAATTACAATGGCCAGCGTGTCAAGTCGGGCATCTATTTGGTGTTCAGCGCTTCCACGGATGGCAGCGAGCACTTTGTTGGAAGGATCGCCGTAGTGGAATAATGGTAAGTGGAAGTCGATGATTGCGAAGACCAGAGGTATCGTATTTCGCTTCACCCGTTTCAGGGAGACCTCTATTATCGTGACCATCCTGACGGAGGCTTTCGGAATCCAATCGTACATCGTCAACGGCATCCGGAGCTCGAGGGCGTCCGCGGGAAAAATGGCGCTGTTTCAGCCGCTGACCCTTCTGGACATGGTCGTCTATCATCGCGATACCGCAAACATCAACCGGATCCGGGAGGTTAAGTGCCTGTATCCCCATCACTCGGTAGCAACCGACATACGAAAGTCGGCCATCGCCATGTTCCTTTGCGAAATTCTGAACAAGACGGTCCGCGAGGAAACCGCACCGGGCCCGCTCTTCGAGTTCATTTTCAACGCATTACGCGTGCTTGAGGCCCTGGAGAAAAACTATGAGAATTTTCACCTGGTTTTCCTGATCAAACTCAGCCGGCACCTGGGATTTGGCGTGTATACTGCGGCCCAAATCGGGGGTACGCGACCTTTTGATCCTGAAACCGAATCGGTGATTGAGAATTTGCTGACCGCCGGCTTTGACGACATGATCCCTATACCGGCAAGCAGGCGCAGGGAAATTCTGGAGGCCCTGGTCGGATTCTTCGGCGAGCATATCGAATCGCTCGGGGAAATTCGATCGGTTCAGGTTCTGCGGGAGGTCTTTCAAAATTGACGGAAGTATGTTACATTTAGTTAGTATCAACATTTAATCTCAATCGTAGTCTGCATGAAAAAGCTTATCGCATCCATTCTTGTTGTAGCAGGGGCAAGCACTTCCTTGTACTCTCAATGCAACCCCTTTTATGTGATAAAAGAGAATGGTGAGTGGCACATGGAAACCTTCAACGCGAAAGGTAAACTTACCGGGAAAACAAAACAGAAGGTGCTGGAGTACCATGCCACGGGAAATGGCTATGATGCCCGCATCAGTTCACAGATGGAAGATGCGAAAGGCAAGGAAGTACACGGGGGTGAATACGAGTTTCGCTGCGAAGACGGTATCATCATAATCGATATGAGAAACTACATTCCGCAGGAACAACTCCAGGCATTTGGCGCCAGCGAGATGACAATCGATGGCGAGAATCTTGAAGTTCCCAGCAGCCTTTCACCCGGGCAGCAACTAAAAGATGGGTCAATAACCGTTTCAACACAGGGTTCTGCGATTCCCTTCAAAATGACTTGTACCATTAGTGATCGCAAGGTCGTGGGCAAGGAGACGATCAACACTCCTATGGGCGACCTGGATTGTTACAAGATCACGAGCGTAAATACAATCAGAAACCAAATGGGCGTGGCGATGACGTTCAGGTTCAACGTCGTGGAGTGGATCGCTCCGCAATACGGCGTGGTGAAAAGTGAGACCTATAACAAGAACGATAAACTCCAGGGTTACACGGTCCTAACCTATAAGAACTAGCGCCTGCGTTAGTACATCGCCTGGCGTACCGAAACACGGTATCGATCGTTGAGAGGGAGTTTGAGCATTGATTGAAGTGGAGGCGATTACCCATACCGACTTGCACTGCTACCACTGCGGCCAGTCCTGCGAGGCAGCGCTTTGGTTAGACGATAAGCCGTTTTGTTGTACGGGGTGCAAAACCGTCTTCGAAATTCTTAACGACAACGATCTTTGTACCTACTATACCCTGGATAACGCACCGGGTATCCGGCAAGGCGACACCGACACAAGCGTTTACGCTTGCCTGGACGATCCTCAGGTCAGGAACCGCTTTCTGGAATTCGATTCAGCCAACTTTGCACGGGCGCGATTTACGATCCCCAGCATTCACTGCGTGAGTTGCATCTGGCTGCTCGAAAACCTACGGCGTCTTGAACCCGGCATCCTGAGGTCGGAGGTAAACTATGCCCATAAGTCGGTCGCCATCGACTTCAACCCTTCGCAAGTTGGACTGAGCAGCATAGCCCGGCGCATAGCGGCGCTGGGTTATGCGCCTCAGATCAATCTTGACGCCGGCACAAAAAAGCGCGCCGGCGGGAATCAGCAACTCGTTCTGAAACTCACGGTCGCGGCCTTCTGCTTTGGCAACGTAATGCTGTTCAGCTTCCCGGAGTATCTTGGACTCGACGAGGCGGACCGTCAACTAAAAGAGGTTTTTTCCTGGCTGAATCTTGCCCTCTCCATTCCTGTGTTCCTTTACAGCGGCTCGGATTATCTCCGTTCCGCTATAACAGCGTTCAGACAGCGGCGCATCAACATAGACGTGCCGATCGCCCTGGGCCTTATTGCGCTGATGGCCCGCAGTACCTGGGACATCGTCACCGGTTCCGGGCCCGGATACTTTGATTCGCTGACCGGACTGGTATTCTTTCTCCTTGTGGGGCGCTGGTTCCAGGGGAAAACGTACGAAAGCCTGGCCTTTGATCGTGACTTCCGGTCTTACTTTCCCCTCGCCGTCGAAAAATCAGATGGCGGAAGCTGGCAGCCGGTTGTGGTGAACGACATTCGCGAAGGCGATACAATTCGTATCCGTAACGGAGAGATCATTCCAGCCGACAGTCGGCTTATCGACGACAACGCCCTGATCGATTACAGCTTTGTGACGGGTGAGTCCGAACCGGTGACCGCTCGCGCCGGCGATCTCCTGTTCGCCGGTGGAAGGCTCAAAGGCGTTCCTGCACGCATGACGGTCGATCGAAAAACCGCGCAGAGTTACCTGACCAGCTTATGGAATAACCAGGTTTTCAAGAAAGAAGCAAAGGACTATCGGAGTGTCATGGACAGGATTGCCACCCGGTTTACGTGGGCCGTTGTTTTCATAGCGGCGGCGACAGCGGTGGGATGGTACCTGCTGGACGCGTCGCAGGTGTGGCTTAACGTCACCGCTGTGCTCATTGTGGCGTGTCCGTGTGCCCTGGCGTTGACGGCTCCGTTCACCTACGGCAATATGATGCGCGTTTTCGGGCGGGCCGGATTCTATCTGAAAAATGCACAGGTCGTCGAAAGGATGGCCAGGACTAACGCCGTTGTGTTCGACAAGACCGGCACGGTAACGCACGGCAAGGAGAAGGTCGCTTTCACCGGCATTCTGGAAGAACCCGAGGCGTTATGGGTTAAAAGCCTCGCTGCCTGTTCGACGCATCCACTGAGCCGCATCCTCTATAACTCCCTGCCCGGGCAGACGACTTCGGTCGACACGTTCCAGGAACGCGAGGGTAAGGGCATCGAAGGCACTATCTCCGGTCGCACAATTCGAATTGGCTCGGCAGATTTCGCCGGCGCCCGGCCGCTGACTGCTGAGGGGTCGACCGTATTTGTCTCCATCGATGGCACCCCCAGGGGATACTTCACTATCGGCACATCCCTCAGGCCGGGTATATCGGATATGATCCGCCGGCTGGGAAAAAAATGCAGGGGTTTGGTTTCAGGCGACAATCCTGCGGGCGGCCACGCCATGAAAGAAATATTTCCCGCGAATGCCGACTTGCGGTTCGCCCAATCGCCGCAGGACAAACTTGACTATGTCCGTGATCTTCAGTCGGAGGGTCACGTCGTGACAATGGTTGGCGACGGTTTAAACGATGCGGGCGCCCTGCGTCAGTGTGATGTCGGCGTGGCCGTCACCGACGACACCGGTGTGTTCACGCCGGCCAGTGACGGGATCATCAAAGGCGATAGGGTTCGTCATCTGGATACCTTTTTTGACCTCTCGCGGTCTGCCGTAAGAATTCTTCATACCGGCTTCGTCATTTCATTTCTCTATAACACGATAGCGCTGAGTTTCGCAGTAAGCGGCCAACTCACGCCCCTTCATGCAGCGATTCTCATGCCGCTCAGTAGCATCAGTGTCGTAGCATTCTCTACTGTTGCGGTTCGCTGGGTGGGATTGCAAAAGCTCGACAAGGTCATTAAACCCATATCGGTATGATCATTATCGTGCTCCTAATTTCGATCAGCCTGCTTATCGCCCTCGTCTTCCTGGGACTCTTCTGGTGGACGGTGAGGAATGGACAGTACGACGACGTGGTGACGCCCTCCATCCGTATGCTTTTTGAGGACGGCACCCGGAACAAAAACCAATCGAAAAAGTCACCAAAAAACTGACAGCCATGAGATGGGCCAGGAGAATCCCGCCACAAAAACCCCTGATGTTCGTCAGGATTTCTCCTAATCTCAATCATATGCGGGCCATAGCCTGTCCGCTACTTTCACGCTAGCAATTATGATCCGACCGAAACCTATATGGAACTACAGCAATTCAACTACGACAACCGCATTGTCAAGGCGTTCATTATCGCGACCGTAGTATTCGGACTGATAGGCATGCTGGTAGGGCTGACTGCCGCCATACAGCTTTTCTATCCCGTATTCAACTTCGACTCGCAGTACACAACCTTCGGCCGGATCAGGCCGTTGCACACCAACGCTGTCATCTTTGCGTTTGTGGGCAACGCCATGTTCGCCGGCATCTACTACTCGATGCAGCGCCTCCTGAAAACCAGGATGTACAGCGACATCCTGAGTTGGATTAACTTCTGGGGATGGCAACTCATTATTGTGGCTGCGGTGATTACGCTGCCGCTCGGTCTCACCACATCCAAGGAATATGCAGAACTCGAATGGCCGATCGATATCGCCATAGCCGTAGTATGGGTGGTGTTCGGCTGGAATATGATCGCAACGATATTGGTGCGACGTGAGAAGCATATGTATGTAGCGATATGGTTCTATATCGCGACGTTCATCACCGTGGCCGTACTGCACATTGTCAATTCGTTCGGAGTTCCGGTTACGGCTTTCAAGAGCTACTCCTGGTATGCAGGAGTTCAGGACGCACTGGTCCAGTGGTGGTACGGGCACAATGCTGTCGCCTTCTTTCTCACCACCCCATTCCTGGGCCTGATGTACTACTATCTGCCCAAGGCTGCAAACAGGCCCGTTTACTCCTACCGTCTGTCTATTATCCACTTCTGGTCACTGATATTCATTTACATATGGGCGGGTCCGCACCACTTGTTGTACACGTCGCTGCCCGACTGGGCGCAGTCGCTGGGAACCGTATTTTCCATCATGCTTATCGCACCCTCGTGGGGTGGAATGCTGAACGGCCTGCTCACCCTTCGGGGTGCGTGGGACCGCGTCCGCGAAGATCCGGTACTGAAATTCATGGTGGTAGCGGTCACCGCATACGGTATGGCCACGCTGGAAGGGCCGCTGTTGTCACTTAAAAACGTGAACGCAATAGCGCACTTTACCGACTGGATCATTGCACACGTTCACGTCGGCGGCTTGGGGTGGAACGGCTTCCTTACCTTTGGCATGCTGTACTGGCTTGTTCCCCGCCTGTGGCGCACCAAACTGTATTCGACCGGTCTTGCCAACGTGCACTTCTGGCTGGGAACACTCGGCATCATCTTCTATGCCGTACCGATGTACATCTCGGGAATCACCCAAAGCCTCATGTGGCAGGAATTTAACAGCGAAGGCTTCCTGGTATACAAGAACTTCCTGGAGACCACCGTACAGATCCTGCCCATGTATATGCTGCGCGCGGCAGGTGGCGCACTATACCTGGCAGGCGCCATCATCATGACCTATAACCTGATTCGGACGGCACAGCAAGGTTCCTTCCTGAAGGACGAAGCCGCTGAAGCCGCCCCTTACGCACGCGGTACACGCAGCACGGGCGGCTGGCACCAAGTACTCGAAAGCAAGCCGATCCTGTTCACCGTGCTCGCACTCATCGCCATCCTTATCGGTGGCGTAATTGAAATGGTGCCGACGTTCCTTGTAAAATCGAACGTGCCAACGATCACCAGCGTCAAACCTTATACGCCACTTGAACTTCACGGACGCGACATATACATACGCGAAGGCTGTGTGGGCTGCCATACCCAAATGGTTCGTCCGTTCCGTTCAGAAGTGGAGCGGTACGATCCGCTTAACGGAGAATATTCCAAAGCAGGGGAATACGTATATGACCATCCTTTCCTTTGGGGTTCCAAGCGGACCGGTCCCGACCTGCAGCGCGTTGGTGGTAAGTACTCCGACTCCTGGCATTTCAATCACATGTATCAGCCTGACGCAGTTTCTGCGAACTCCATTATGCCTGCCTATCCCTGGTTGTTCAGTCAGTCGATCAGGAAGTCGGAGACCGAGGCCAAGATCCGTGCCTTGAGGAAGATCGGTGTTCCGTACGACGAAGGATACGAGTCCATCGCCGTGCAGGATCTGGAAGCACAGGCGAAACAGATTGTAGAGAACTTACAGGCCGACAATATCGAGATCAGCGCGGACGCTGAAATAGTGGCCCTTATCGCTTACCTCCAGCGACTGGGCCGGGACATCCAGGCCGGTAAACAAGCATCAACGGAACAATAAACGGCGAAGCCATGCACAAGAATATTCTTCAAAGCATTGAAAACGTGGCCATCTGGCCTGTGATCTCATTCGTGATATTTTTTCTGTTCTTTATCATTCTGCTGTGGTATGTCATTACTGTCGACAAGTCTTTCATTCATTACATGAAGGAGTTACCCGCCGATGACGGAACGGACAACAAAACTTCCAATCAAAATGAAACGGAGCACCTGTAACCGACCGGGATTCGGCAAGCGCGCCTTGCTGGTCGCCGCCCTCTTCTCTTCCACCGGCGCATATGCACAGGCACCGGCCGCAGGCGAGAGCCAGTTCCTGTTGTATGTGCTGTCAGGAATGATCCTGATCACGCTCATCGCGGCCGTGGCCATCGCCGTCTACGTCGTACGTGTCGTCAACATGCTGACGGAACAATCGATCCGCGAACGTGCCCGGCGCGAAGGCATCGCGTATGTACCTGAACCATCGGTTTGGAAACGTCTGACGCAAAAGCTGACCCGTGCTGCACCCATTGAAAAAGAAGAAGACATTCTCCTGGAACACAGTTACGACGGTATTCGTGAGCTCGACAACCATTTGCCGCCGTGGTGGACCTGGCTTTTCTATGGAACGATTGTGTGGGCGGTAGGGTACCTCATCGTATATCACGTTATGAATCTCTTTCCCCTTTCCGAAGCCGAATACCTGGCGGAAGTGGAGCGGGTTCAGGCCATGAGGGCGACACGGGAAGTGGTCGAGATCGATGAGGCGAGCCTGGTCTTCACCGCAGACGAAGAAATTATCAGCAGCGGACAGGCTATCTTTACAAGTAATTGCGCCTCATGTCACCGCAACGACGGTGGGGGTGGCATTGGACCCAATCTTACAGACGATTACTGGATCCATGGCGGAAGCCTCCAGGATATATTCGCCGTCATCAAGAACGGCGTCCCTGAAAAGGGTATGATATCCTGGGCACCTATTCTGAAACCGGAAGAAATCCGCGACGCATCGTTCTTCGTGATGACGTTGCGGGGAACGAATGTAGCCGGCGGAAAAGAACCCCAGGGTGAACTGTATACCGAACAGCCGGAACCCGTCAAACAGGATAGTGTAGTGGCGCAACTAGATCACTGACGATATGGACAAGGGCGCTGAAGATTTCTACCAGTATGACGAGGAGTTCAGGAATTCGATAGCCACGGTTGACGAAAAGGGCAAACGCGTATGGATCTATCCCAAAAAACCGTCGGGCTATTACCATACCTTGAGAGCCATTGTGGCCGTCATCCTGTTGGTCATCTTCTTCGCCGGCCCCTTCATCCGGATTGGCGGGCAGCCCCTGTTGTTGCTCAACGTCCTTGAACGGCGGTTCGTCATTATGGGGCAGCCGTTCTGGCCCCAGGATTTCTTCCTTCTGGCCCTGACGCTGATTGCATTTTTTGTATTCATCATTCTGTTTACCGTGGTGTTCGGGCGGGTTTGGTGCGGGTGGGCATGTCCGCAAACGCTCTTCATGGAAATGGTATTCAGAAAAATTGAATACTGGATCGAGGGCGATGCCCAGGCACAGCGGAGGTTGGACAAAATGCCCTGGAACGGCTCCAAGATCACGAAGAAGGTCGCGAAGCACGCCATATTCATACTGATCTCGATTATTATCGCCCACACAGCGATGGCCTATATCATCGGATTGGAAGAGACCCTGGCCATCGTCCAAACGTCGCCGCTGGATCACCTGGCGGGCTTTACAGGACTTGTGGCCTTCACAGGAATATTCTACGGTGTGTTTGCGCGCTTTCGCGAACAAGCCTGTATCGCGGTGTGTCCGTACGGCCGGTTGCAGGGGGTACTGTTGTCACGACAATCGATCGTGGTGGCCTACGACTGGGTTCGCGGCGAACCCCGGACAAAACTGCGAAAGAACGAAGCGAGAACCGGCGGCGATTGCATCGACTGCCGATTGTGTGTGCACGTTTGTCCTACAGGCATAGACATTCGCAACGGCACGCAGCTCGAATGTGTAAACTGTACGGCATGCATCGACGCCTGCGATGACGTCATGGTGAAAATCAATCGGCCCAAAGGATTGATTCGATTCGCGTCGTATGACTCCATCGAGAAGGGAATCAAGAAGATCATATCAGGACGGGTGATCGCATATGCTTTCGTGCTTATCGCACTCATGGGTGTCATCGGATACCTGGTGTTCACCCGCTCGGTTATCGAGACCACCATCCTGAAAGTTCCCGGAACGCTGTACCAACGAACAGAACAGGGAATCACCAACCTTTACAATATCGAGTTTGTCAACAAGACTTTTGAAGACAGGGAACTTGAGCTTCGCATCCAGTCGCCGGCTTCCGCCGTCTTACAACAAACTGGTGAGAAAGCGCTGATCGTACCTGCCGAAGGAATTCTCAAAAGCGTTGTAATCGTTCAGATCCCGGAGTCAGAACTCAGCGAAACCAAGAGCCACGTACGCATAGATGTTTATGCCGATGGCGAGAAAATTGAATCATTGAAGACCACGTTTATCGGACCTATTAAAGCCGGGCCATAATCATGAGTTGGGGTAAAGCTATAATTCTGTCGTTTGTTCTCTTTGCTGTGTTTGTGGCAGGGATGGTGACCATATGTGTTCGTCAAGACATAAGCCTGGTAACACGCGACTACTACAAAGAGGAGTTGGCGTACCAGGAGCAACTCGACCGCAAGCAAAACGCACTTGACCTGGAGACACGACCGGAGATCCGGATAAAGGAAAACCACCTGGAGATCCACTTCGCGGAGTGGCCCGCTTTAACATCGGGAACGGTGACGTTGTTCCGCCCATCGAATGCGGCGTTGGACCAGGAGTTTCAGCTTAGTCCTTCTTCCGGGCCGGTGCAACGCTTCGCCCTGGGGTCCCTCGCAAAGGGATTGTACAAGGCCCGAATGCAGTGGGTGATGAACGGAAGAGAATATTACATCGAGAAAGTTATCGTACTGTAGCCATGATCTGGACCGCGTTGGTTGTGGGACTTGCCGGCAGCCTCCATTGTGCGGGGATGTGCAGCCCGCTCGTAATGGCGGTAAGCCGCCTCTCTGCGCGGGCCATGACAACGCGGCTGGTGTACAACGCGGGCAGGATATTGACGTATGGGACTATGGGCGCCATTGCCGGAATGATAGGCGGCGTCTTCGATCTTACTCCCTTTCAGAAAGTATTTTCCCTGATCATGGGTATAGGCCTCATGATCATAGGCGTTTCCGGATGGAGTACATTCAGGATCCCCCTACTGACACCGGCGGTTCAGGCTTTTACCGGTGGCGTCAAGCGAATGTTCGGCGCCGCGCTCAAGCGGCGCACCGGTTTTTCCACCTTTGTTCTTGGCACGCTGAATGGCCTTTTACCCTGTGGACTTACCTATATCGCATTAGCCTACGCGCTGACAGCACCCGGCGCCGTCAGTGGCTTTGGCTATATGCTCGCGTTCGGCATCGGGACACTGCCTGCCATGGTGGGATTACCGATGGTGGTAAACCCACTCCTGAAAAAGCTCGACATCAGTCTTCCCAGGTTCAACGCGGCAATGCTTATTGTGGCGGGCCTGCTGCTCGTCGCGCGAAACTTCGTTCATCTGCATACCGGCGACCCGATGGTGCTTGAGATGAATACGGAGATTCCGATTTGTCGTTAGCGGGCAGCTCTGTTTCACTAGTTTTCCTGGATTCCAATCTGAAGCGTGGTCGTCACGCCGATACGGAAGCCGTTGCCAATATATCGGCCTTCCTGAAACGCCGCCGCAAACTCGAGTCGGAAGAAGCGCAATATTCCATCGATGGTGTACCCTACTTCTGTATAGTTTTTCGAGTACGGCGTGGCGAGGTAGTTAACAAAAACATTCTCGCGGACACCCGTCATCCGAACCATGACCCACTGCGTTGCCAGGAACTTTCGGAACTGATAGTGCGCGCTGGCCGAGAAGTATTTATCTGCCGTACTGTATAAGTAATAATCCATCAGACGGAAGCTCGCTACGGGGTCGCTTGTAGTAAAAGGCGTCAGGTTACCCGGGAAATGCTTGTAGTCCATAAAGTACAACTTGTCGGAGTTCGGAAAGTAACCTCCTGTTGCAGAAAGCGCCAGGGTGCCCCTCGCCCCGGTTCTGATCGTATGCCTGGCATTCAACTCAACACGATCAAAGTCGACATCGCTGTTAAACACATTCTTCAGCCCTCGCTGATACTCGATAGAAAAGGTAGGCGAGGAATTGGCAATTTCTGTCTTAACACCATTTCGAATGACGTATTTCATCCATGGCCTGGCGGTCAGCCCAATGGTGGCCACGAAAGCATTGTGGGTAGGAAAGCCGGTGTCGTCAAGTTCGCTGTTTACGGGACGATTGGGAGTGTACCCTTCTACGTTGTCGTTGGTAAGAAACTTAAAGTCCGAGGTGTTCGAAAGTTCCCGGCGGCGGCTGAAATCGGCATTGCCATAAACGCTGAGATAAGGGTTGATCTCCCTGTTATAGCGCAGATTGATGTAGTCGCGCTCATACAGTTTCATCAAGTTCTTTTCCAGGAAAAGTGTTGTAAACGTATTAACAATATACCATATGGGGTTGTCGGCGTTGTATTGGCTCACATACCGCCCACCGGCGAGTGTGAGCCGGGAGTTTTTCCGTCGCAGTTCTGTTTCAAGCCGGGCATTAAAACGTCGCGCAGAAAATGCGTATCGGAACGTGGGCGTTATTTTGAGAGCTGAACGCGCCGAGTCACGGAATGTCGTGCCGAAGGTGAATTTGTACCAGGCATAAAACCCCTCCACGGTATTGAAGCCGCCTCCAGGATTCATGCTGAGGTTGCTGTGTTCGCTGAGTTCGTACCGGTCTCCAACGAGAACGTCCCAAAGTTGAAAGCCGCGGTGACGTGACGGTCGCAGGGTATCTCCCATGGCCTTCGCTGCCTCCACCTTTGCAAGGCTGTCCATCTTTCGATAGCCATAGACTTCCGCCTCGGTGAGGGGAATAGGTCGTATCCTGCTCCAGTAGGCTGAGTCTTTTTGATAGGCGTTACTGTCGATCCTGTGCGTGATCTCGGCCACCACTTCGGGTTGCTCCTGTCGGCGTTGCTCTTCCTTTTCGTATTCCTTCATCAAGGTTCTCAACTGCTTTCGCGTGATCTCCTTATTGGATTCCAGGCGCTCACGCACCTGTGCCTCCATCCTGCCGGGATCGTGCTGAACAGCTTCTGCCCTGTCCCGCTCGATTTTCTCATCGATGACTTCTATCGCCCGGGGCTCCACATACACCTCGGGATTGAGCGTAACGGAGTAGTTGCTCAACGAAGCCAGGTAATTATACTCAAACTCGAAGCCGAATACCTTTCCGTCGACGGTAAAGTGAAACGACACGGGAAGCCACACCTTGTCCTCTATCGGTGCATACATAGAATTGATTCTGATGTTGATCCCGAGTTTGGTGGTCGTTACATCGAGGCTGTGTATGCTCCAGGCATCCTCGACAATGAAAATTGTCCCCTCGACCACGTTGTCTCCCCGCGAACGCGGCGTGACCCGGATCCGGCTTACTTCGTAGTCGCGGTCGCGAAAGGTCCCCAGGTACTCGAAACGGTAGTAGGCGAACGCCCTTGGTGAGAGGGGAGAGATCGTTTGCGCGATCTCCGGTTCATAGAAGCTACCAAATATGAAAGGGTTTGGTGATGTGTTGTTATCCTTACCATCACTGTAAATGGAGATTACTTTTTCATCGAACCGGTTGGGGCGGGTGTACTGTATCTCGCTGACCGATTCGGAAATATATACCCTTCCCTTTTCCACACCCTCCCGTTCGAGCGCGCGTTTCGCAATCCAGGGGTAGTCGACAAGCTTTCCCGTCCCTTTAATGTATACGGTGGCTGAGTAGGCATCCAGCTGATTCCGATGATAGCCGGCTTTGGCAATGGCTTTTCGCATGATGGTATAGGCCGGGTCCTCGTTGCCTGCTTCGACCGTCACGGGCTTCAGAAGGGTGACCTGCGGTTTGAGGGCAACGTTGATCGTCACAAAATCGCGTGAGAGTTCAACTGTGCGTACCTGGGTTTCGTACCCTACGTATTGATAGACGATCTCGTAGGAGCCGGAGGGGAGATTGATCTCATAAAATCCCTCCTCATTGCTTACGGCTCCGGTGCCGGTTTGTCGCACAAAAATCGTGGCAAAGCCGAGCGGCTCTCCATCTTCCGAATGTATGTGTCCGCGAATTCCCGAGGCATGAAGCGTCAGCTCGGGGACAAGTGCCAGCAGCAGTAGAATCAGGCGGGTGTACATGCAACTACTTTTGTTTTTGCCCTCGGTGTTGCGCAAAGCGATCCGAAGGAAACTTTGCCCGATGGAGACTAGTGGTAGAACTGCCTGGCGCGGATCATCCCTTCAACCGGGTCAGGGACGAGGTAACGAACCGAATGCCCTTTTCTAATGCATTCCCGGATAAAGGTTGCCGATATGTTGAGTAGGGGCGCCTCGATGGTCCTGACATTAGGATGCGAATTCAGGTCAGAAAGTTGCATCCCGGGCCGGGGATAAACGTAAAGTCCGTAATCTTCCAGAATCCTCTCATGGCTTTTCCACCGTGTAAAGCTTTCCAGATTATCGCTGCCCATGATGACCTTGAATTGTCGCGAAGGATGCCGTTGTGAAAGATGCAGAAGCGTGTGAATCGTATAGCTTGGCTTGGGGAGGTGAAATTCTATGTCGGTTACATCGAGTTTATAGTTGTCGGCTACGGCTGCTTTCACCATATCGTACCGGTCGAACTCGTGCAGTAATCCCTTGGCAGGTTTAAAAGGATTCTGGGGGGAGACCACGAACCACACTCTGTCGAGATCGGTAGTTTCCACCATAACATTGGCGATGATAAGATGCCCGATGTGGATGGGATTGAAAGAGCCAAAGAACAAGCCGATCCGGGAAGTGTGGTCTATGGCAGTCACGGCGTACGTTATCGGGCAAGCGGTATTTCCTTCTTTTTGAATTCGTCGTACAACCGCTGGGCTTCTGCCAGCGAGGTTTCAAGGTCTTCGTTGAGCAGGACAACGTCGAACTGGTCCTTGAAGGTGGTTTCAAACTTTGCCTTGAACATGCGGCGGGAAAGGCTTTCCTCCGTTTCGGTACCGCGTTCATTAAGACGGGTTTCCAATACCTCCAAAGAAGGGACGCTGACGAAGACGGCAAGTGCGCGGTCGCCGAAATAGCGTTTGAGGTTCAGTCCGCCTTTCACGTCTACATCGAAGACGACGTTCTTTCCTTCCTGCCAGATCCGATCGATCTCCGACTTCAGGGTTCCGTAGAAGTTGCCGGAGTAGACCTCTTCCCATTCGACGAACTCATCCTTGTCGATCTTTTCTTTGAACTCTTCCGGAGTCAGGAAGTAGTAATCTTTTCCATCGACCTCAGTCCTGCCCCGCTTGTCGCGCGTTGATGCCGAGATGGAGAACCCGAGATCCGGATTATTCGCCAGCAGATGTTTTACTATAGTTGTCTTTCCGGAACCGGAAGGAGCCGAAAAAATGATCGCCTTTCCTGCCATCAGCGGACCGTGCCGATCATCTTCTTGATGTTTTCAATAAGCTCTGCCGGAGCTTCGTGATTACCACACTTCGATTTTAACAAATCCCTGATCGCCATTTCCAGGTGATAGGTTTTGTAGCAAGGCATACAGATCTCGAGGTGCTTGTCGATGAAATCTTTTTTGTCCTCTTCCGAAGCTTCTCCGTCGAGAATCAGGCGAAGCATTTCTAAACAATTGCCTTTTGCAGCCCGCATCTGCGGGCTTTGTTCTGGATGACTCATAGGTGGTCAGGCGTTTTTATAACCCATTTTCTTTGCGTACTCACTTAGCTTTTCCTTAAGCAGGTTCCGGGCCCGATGCAATCTGCTGCGCACCGTACCGATCGGAATGTCGAGGATCTTAGCCATTTCATCATACTTGAATCCTTCCAGGTCGCATAAAATGATGACGGTTCGGAAATCGACGTCAAGCGAATTCAAGGCATTCGAAATCTCATCCCCGATCATATCCTGCAATGTTTCAACACGCAAATCGGGAGTGATCTGACGATCAACGTCCTCGGAATTGTAGTAGTTCTCTACCTCCTGATAATCTACTTTGGAGGGTTCTTTACTGCGCTTCCGATAGTCGTTGATGAAGCTGTTTTTCAAAATTCGAAACAGCCATGCTTTTGCATTAGTTCCTTGCTGAAATGAATCGATAAAACGAAACGCTTTCAGGTAAGTATCCTGAAGCAAGTCCTTCGCATCATCCTCATCTAGAGTAAGCCGATAGGCAAAGTTATACATCGAGTTGATGTGCGGCATAAACTCTTCTTCGAATATGCGCGCTCTCTCGCTATCGGTATACTGCTGCTTCGCCGTCTCTTCCATAAGTTGCAAAAATACGTAAAAAAACGCTGATCCGGGCCGGTCCCGGAACTTTTGTGCTGCCTCAAAAACGGTGCCCACCCAATTGAAAACAAAAGGGGCCGGATGGTACCGGCCCCTGGGTCAAATTATCGCCTGGCCACAAGGCTGAATGAACGGACCATATCAATGAATCCGGCCCGGTATCGCCTATCGTCCGCACCCTGAGCCCCCTCGGCCAGATGCACGACATCGTCATAGGTAAAGTCTTCTACAAACTCGGAATCCCGCAACAGCATGCCAAAGGCGGCTACGGCTGCCGACCACCGGAAATTGTCGGATGTCCCGTCCAGGGCCAGGTTTGCGTCCGTCAGCGGATGCACAATGAGCTTGCTGGCACCACCGGCAGGGTTTTTATAGCGGAACTTAATGGTCATCAATTCATCCGACCGGGTAGCTTCGCGTTTAACTGCCGTCTTTTGATACTTAAGATCGTCGACCGGCAAAAATTTGCTGTCCGACCCCGCCGGTATAATCTCGTACAAGGCGGTGACTGTGTGCCCTGAACCCAACTCTCCTGCATCCTTCCGGTCATCGTTGAAGTCTTCATCGCGAAGCAACCTGTTCTCATATCCGATCAGGCGATACGCCTTTACTTTCGCCGGATTGAATTCGACCTGAAGTTTGACGTCCTTCGCAATAGTGAACAGCGTTCCGCCGAACTCGTTGACCAATACTTTCTTTGCTTCCTGGATATTATCAATGTAGGCGTAATTACCGTTACCCCGGTCCGCAAGCGTCTCCATCTTAGAGTCCTTGTAGTTACCCATTCCAAAGCCGAGTACAGAAAGATAAACTCCTTCATTGCGCTTCTCTTCAATGAGTCGCTCCATTGCCGCGTTGCTCGACTCACCGATATTAAAATCACCATCAGTCGCGAGTATGATCCTATTGTTGCCGCCTTCTTTGAAATTCTCTTTTGCAATCTGGTACGCAAGCCGAATGCCTGCGCCGCCTGCGGTGGATCCGCCCGCTTCGAGCCTTTCAAGCGCGTCGAGGATTGTGCGCCTTTCATTGCCCGGCGTGGCGTTCAGCACCACGCCTGCAGCGCCCGCATAGACGACGATCGCCACGCGGTCCTGCTCCCGCAGCTGCTCGGTGAGCAAACGAAACGATGCCTTCAACAAGGGAAGTTTGTTGGGCGCATTCATCGAGCCGGAGACATCCAGCAGGAAGACCAGGTTCGACGGTGGAAGATCTTCCGTGGGTATGCGTTCACCCTGAAGTCCGATGTGTACCAGTTTATGCGCGTCATTCCACGGTGCCCTCGAAATCTCCGTGATGATCTGGAAAGGATGATCTCCGGACGGCTGGGGATAGTCATAATCAAAGTAATTGATCATCTCCTCGATGCGTACTGCATCCTTTGGAGGACGCTGCCCGTTGTTGATAAATCGCCTGATGTTACTGTACGATGCAGCGTCGACATCTATCGAAAAGGTTGATAAGGGTTTTCTAAGTGCACTGTGAAAAATGTTCTCCGTTATTCCATCATACTCCTCGGTATTCCAGGCTTCCTGACGGTCCATGGTATATACCGCACCGACCCGTTTCACACTGGATGCACCTCTGATCCTGATGCCGGCAACCTTACCCTGGAGCGCCGGCGCAACCTCGTCCAATTGCATGACTTCGGCTATCAGGGACACATCGATCCGGTCGGTGGTGCCTATGGTTACTTCGCGGGTGGCGTACCCGACATAGCTAAAGACGAGTTTGCCGCCTTTATCGGGAACGGCAATCCGGTACATGCCTGCATTGTCGCTCATTACCCGATTCGATGTCCCCTTAAGGTTTACGGCTACACCCGGAAGCGGACCTCCGGTCGATACGTCTGTGATGACCCCGGTTATCATTCGTTCCGGAGCGGGGTAAAATGCTGCCAGCATCAGGGCAAGCATTACCATAACAATCCTTGATTTCATACGTCTGAAGATTTGGTTATCCCTGAGATGCGGGCACCTGCACATTTCCACAAAAATTTTCTGTATCCACGCTCAGAGGCCGTAAAACCACACCGATAGATGTATTTTCTTATTTTTCGGGAATGCTTGCCTCCCGATCACATGATGAGATACCGGATATAGAGTTGATCCGGCGCTACAAGGAAACCGGGAGTATGGAAGTACTTGGCACCCTGTTCGATCGATACATGGCCCTGGTGTACGGTGTGTGCCTCAAATACCTCAAAGACCGGGAGGAAAGTAAAGATGCTGCCATGCAGGTGTTCGAAAAGCTCGTTGAAGCGCTCCGAACCCATGAGGTGACCTGGTTCAAAAGCTGGCTATACACCACCACCCGAAATCACTGCCTGATGCAACTCCGGGCCCAAAAAGGACGAAATTTTGAACAAACCGACTCCTATGTTATGGAATCCACCCTGGCCTCGCATCAAGAGGATGGACAGGAACTGGAGGAGAATCTTGTTAAATTGGAAAGGTGTCTGGAGCGCCTGAACCAGGAACAACAGCAATGTGTTCGACTGTTTTTCCTTCAGCAGAAATCCTATCAGCAGGTCAGCGATGCTACAGGATTTGATTTCAAACAGGTGAAAAGTCACATTCAAAACGGCAAGCGCAATCTGAAAAACTGCCTCGAACGCAATGACTGACTACAGGGACGATATTGAACGATACCTGCGGGGCGACATGACGCCTGCAGAGATGCATGCCCTGGAGAAGAAGGCACTCGACGACCCCTTTCTCGCCGACGCACTGGACGGCGCTACCGGCATTCCACCCGAAGAATTTTCTTCTGACCTGGATGCCTTAAGCGAACGTGTTTCCCGCAAAACCCACACCTCACGCACTGTTCGATGGTACTATCAGGCGGCCGCTGCCGTGTTGCTAACCGGCATCGCTGCGCTTATGGTATTGTATCTGTCGGACCGTGAAAAGGCTACTACACCCATTTCCTTTAACACGCCTTCAGAAACGGAGTCAACACAACCACCTCCCCCGGTTTCGGATACAGCGACGATGCGGGAGACTCCGGCCGACACCGATGCTGATGCTCCCCAACCGTTGCGTGAAGAACTTCCGGTGACTCCCGAACAATATGTTTCCCGTGACGCAGCAAAGAAAGTCGAAGAGGATTCGCCCGTCAAGGATGAGGAGATCCTTTTAGATGCGGAAGATACACCCGCAGCCTCTGCGCTGGCACAAAAAAGGTTGGCAACAGAACCTGCGGCTGTCGAGATGGAAAGCGCGTCCGGCGCCGCCCCGTCAGCACGAGCGTTCAAGGCGGAAGCCAATACCCGTACCGTGAAAGGACAGGTGCTGGACGCGGAGGATGGAATGCCGCTCCCCGGAGTCAATGTTATCGTGCCCGGCGCCGCGAGAACCACGGTTACCGATCTCAACGGACATTACGAGATCAACGTGCCCGTAGCGGCTAACACACTTGTGTTTTCGTTCGTTGGCCTCAATAACGTCGAAGCCTCTGTGCCGACGGCAACCGAAGACACAGCCACGCTGGACGTAAAGATGGGGCCGGATATTTCTGCGCTGAGTGAAGTTGTCGTCGTTGGCTACGGAACTGAAAATGAACGTGGCTTTGAAGAAATAAAATGGGAACCCGCAGAGCCCGAGGGTGGCAAGAGAGCTTTCCGGCGTTACCTGGAAACGAATATGCGATATCCGCGGATAGCACGCGAGAACGGGATAGAAGGAAAGGTCACCGTGCAATTTACGATTGAACCGACAGGTACTCTTACCGACTTCCGGGTCGTTCGTGGCCTGGGTTACGGCTGCGACGAAGAGGTAATTCGCCTCATCCGCGAAGGGCCGCGCTGGAAGCCCACCAGGCGCAATAACGAACCGGTGCTGGGAAAGGGAAAGGTGAAGTTGAAGTTCGTATTACCCGGCAAATAACGTCAACGCATAACCAACAGCCGTAATGTTGTGCTTCCCTGTTGGGATTGGAGGATCACGCTGTACATTCCGTTTGCCAAATGACCCACAGGCACGGCGATAGCATTCCGTCCAGCTACTGCACCCGTCGTCCGCGTCAATTCCCTTGACAGCATGTCCACGATCGACACCACAGCCTCGCGCCATTCCGGGGGCAACAACACCTCGACGGTGTGAACCCCTGCTGTCACGGGGTTGGGAACGACTGCTGTCTTATTGCCGCCGTCACCTTCCACGGCAACCACCACTGAAAACACAGCCGTGAAAGTCGTGTCGTGCGCCGGTGTTTGAACTACCTGCATGGCCGCTCCGCCATGCGACCAGTGGTCAAACTCATAGGTGGATTCGCCGATCGTTTGCGGCGTAACTACGTCCAGTGTACGCTTCATGCCCTGCACGCTGGGTATGGATACCGGTGTTTCAAACACCTCACCATCGAGCACAAGCTGAAGGCCCGCAGGCGCCGTTCCCAGATGTATCGTCGACGTGCGGGGAACGATATTCGTAGTATCTCTACCGATAAGACCATCCGAATCCGAGACCGTCAGGACGATGCGATACCACACATCCGTAGCCGTTTCGCCTTCGTCCGGAATGACGAAAGAGCCGTCGCGAACACCGGATGTCGATAGTACCTCGCTTGTAGTGGTGCCCCTGCAAAACACTACGCTCCACTCAAAAGCATCAGCAGGCAATGTTCCATCTTCTTCGTCTGTCGCTACACCCGAGAACGTTATCTTTTCCCCTGCGGAATAGCCGCTTCCTTTCGCCGGCATCGTTATGCTTGCGATGGGGAGATCGTTCAGCCCCACCACGTCCAACGTTGCCCCGGTGCCTTCCGCCGAGCCCAGAAGATTGCTTACTGCCACCTTGTATGTCCCGGCATCGTCCGGCTGGACGTCCTCCAGGACAAGCATAGGACCATCGGCATTGGGGATAAGCACACCATCCTTATACCAGGCATACGCCAGCGGTGCCGAGCCAAGCGCCCTTACCTTGAACACAGCGTCCTCACCCTCCGTAACCGACATTGACATGGCATCATGGGTAATGAAAGGCGGTGTCGACTGCTGATAGACGATCTTGTACAGGGCTTTGTCCGGGCGACTCAGATAGTACAGGTTACCGTCCGGGCCTGTGGTCAGTGCCAGGCAGAAGTTACCCAAATTAGTCGCGAATGGATGGGCCTGGGGACTCTCCTCGCTTGGATTCATGTAATTAATCCACCCATTGCAATAGTCCTGGTAAAAATACTTTCCGTAATAAACACCAGGATATTCTGTAGTCTCCGGGTTGAAAAATGTTCCCCCGGTAATAGCACATCCCTTGCCGTCTCCGGTTCCGTGACTGTATACCAGCACGGGCGGCGAAGAACCTGGCGCGGCAGGCATGCCTTCTTCGTCCGGCCAGCCAAAATTCTGCCCTGCGGTTGTCGCGTCATTTATTTCTTCCCACGTGTTTTGGCCCACATCGTTGACCATGATGCGTGCGCTCTCCGGGTGGATTGCAAACGTATATGGATTGCGCAGCCCGTATGCCCACACGCGCCGCTTTTGCTCGCTGCCGTCGGTAAAAGGGTTGTCCTCAGGCGCGGTGCCATCGCTGTTTATTCGCAGGAATTTTCCGTGGTAGGTATCCAAATCCTGAGCGTTTTCACGACGTGCGTTTTCGCCCACCGCGACGTACAGCGCCCCATCCCTTCCGAAGTGCATAGCCCCGCCGTTGTGATTTGTCGCCGTCGACAAATTGTCAAGGCGCAATATCAGCGTCTCGCTGTCGGCGAGCGCGACGTCGCCTTCGGCAGTGAATCGACTAATACGATTGTGAAGGGGCGCAGTCGCCACGGTGTAGTAGATGTACACGTACGCGTTGGTCTCGAAATCGGGATCGATCGCAATACCCAGGAGTCCCCGCTCACCGGTCGATGAGACGGGCACCTGAAGAAAGGGTTCGGCCAGTAGGGTTCCGCCCTTGATAACCCGAACCGCTCCGGATTGTTCGCAGACCAGGATCCGCCCGTCAGGAAGGAATGCCAGGGCGGTCGGCGTGTTTATGTTGCCGGCCACCAAAGACCGTGCGAAGCCCGCCGGAAAATTCTGAGCGCCGGAGGGCAAGGCACAAAGGAGTAATAGGAGTAGCCCCAGAATCCGGCACTGATGCAATTGCGCAGCCATAGACGTTTTCCTGATCGTTCCCAGAATTTACAACAAAAAGACCGCAAGGCAATGCAGGAGGTTAGGGGGCCGCAGGAAGACCATTGCCCCGGAAAGGGTAATGTGGGATGTACTGGGTTCGAACCAGTGACCTCTTGCCTGTCAAGCAAGCGCTCTGAACCAGCTGAGCTAACACCCCGGAAAGGCAGCGTGAGTGTGAGAGTGAGAGTGAGTGTGGAGTGTGAGCGTGAAGCGTAACAGCGAAGATAGGGAACAAAATCGAGAGTGAAGCGGTCACCCCTCTCCGCTCTCACACTCCACTTCTTCGCTCTCACTCTGTCCCGTGACCCCGGAGAGACTCGAACTCTCGACCCGCTGATTAAGAGTCAGCTGCTCTACCAACTGAGCTACGGAGTCAAAATCACCGGGCAGTCCGTCCGGCGGATGGCAAAAGTAAGCATTCAGCAATTCTTTATACAGAAGTTTTTCGCTTTTTCGCGCTTTTTCAGCCGAAATGAAACATGCAGCGCAGCAAATGGGATTGATCGCAAGGACAGGGAAAACCTAATCCGGAGGGGAGGTTAATCGGACCAGCTTCCTCTCAGCCGGGGATCATTGAGCTGCTGCCCTGGACCTTACCGGTTCCCTGTAGATGCGCTTAAGCACGCTGAACTTGCCATCGATTTCCGGCGTCTGCATTCGCAGGATACGGGCAACCAGCGGATACACATGAATATTGCGAAAGGCCGGGACCGTCACGCCGGGTTGGATATTCGGACCGGAGGCGTAGAAGATGCCCATCATGTCCGCTTCAACGTCCGGATCGTACCCATGCACGCCGAACTTCGCGGCATGTTCGCGTTTCTTCATGTAGCCTGTCCGGTCCTTGTCGCGAAAGTAGTATCCGGGGCGCGCCACCAGGAGGAGGTCGCCGGAACGCTTGTGGCCAAAGCGCCATCGTCGGGGGAACCGTTCAGGCAACACGACGTCATACTTCGTAGCGCCAGCCTTAAGAGCGGCAGCGAGTGAATCTCTTTGCGCTGCATCGCGCAGATAGAAGTGCACCTGTGAACCTGCGTTCACTGCAACGATAGAGGTATTGTTCACATCGAGGATTTCGTCCAGGAAAACAAAAGTCTCATTTCGAAATTCGAGTTCCTTGAGGCCGTGATCCGACACGAGGATAACGTTGACGGGCAGGCCCGAAGCATCGACGCCGGCCATCAGCTTCCCCAGCATAGCATCAACATCCAGCAAAGCCTCCTCTACCTGGGGGCTGAGGGGCCCGTAAAGATGGGCCTCGTGGTCCGGGGACGAAAAGTACAGCGCGATGAAATGGGGACGGTCTTGTTCCGGGAGCTGCAGCCACGCAAGCACCTGGTCGACCCGCTCGGCGAAGGGGATCTCCTCGTCATAGTGATAGTAATAATCGGGGTGATGTCCCTCGTCGGGTATCTCCGAACCAATCCAGAAGTAAGAGGCCGTCTTGATATTGTGCTCACGCGCCAGCTTCCACAGCGGGGTTCCGCCATAATAGTAAGGGTCCCGCAGTCTTTCGACGATTTCCATGGAATAGTGTTCCTCCCGGTCAGGATCGTAAAATTCATTATTCACCAACCCGTGATTTCCCGGGTAGAGACCGGTCACAAGCGAATAGTGGTTCGGGAAGGTTTTAGACGGAAACGAGGGAAGCAGCCCGCGTGCCTGGCTGCCGCGCTTCAGGAAGGCCTGGAAATTGGGGAGATCATATCGGGTTACGTAGTCGTGCCGAAAGCCGTCGAACGACACCAGGATCACATAGGGCGTGTCCTGGGCTTTCAGGACGGCAGACATCAGGCCGATCAGCGTGATCACGCAAATAAGTCTTTTCATACTCCGGGGAACCGAGGGTCAAAATTGTCTAATTATACGACCAGAATGGAAAAGGTTGGGCAAACGGTAAAGAATATTTGCTGGTACCGATTGTCCCACCCCGAAAATCGATTTCGTCTTCGAAATGGCTCTTCCCCCGAAAATCATAGTTAATCCACCACAAACAGTCGGATGTCGGGAATGTACAGGTTGAAGAATCCTCTTCCTCCCTCGACGTTCGAAGGATAATTCACCGGTTCGCTGACGAATTCCACGAAACCCAACCGGTTGTCCAGCCTCAGTTTAATAAAATCGTAATAGGGTTTCTGGATGTTGGAAAGGAAAACGGCCACCGTATCGCCCGGCGCGTAATCCCTTGGTGTAGCGTGTAGCGTGTCCGTTATAATTGTTCCGCTGTATTCCATGTCATCGATCACGCGGGTATAGACGCGTGGGTTCAGCAGTTGCTCGGCGGGATCGTCTCGGAGGCTAAGGCGCTGCACGTTGATCATATAAAAATTCCGATCTTCCGGATCGTCGATGGAATAAGACACTTGCAT
This sequence comes from Cyclobacteriaceae bacterium, assembly GCA_035304385.1. Classification (GTDB taxonomy): domain Bacteria; phylum Bacteroidota; class Bacteroidia; order Cytophagales; family Cyclobacteriaceae; genus ZC4RG29. The sequence goes on along the minus strand of DATGQD010000065.1, from coordinate 103,633 downwards.
CAAGGTGTCGTCATAGCCATTGAAATAGCGGTGCAGGGAAAGCGATTCAAATTCCACCCGAGGCGTCACGGTGGTGGTGGCCTGCACTGTTCCGAGCGTAGCGCTGGTGACACGAAGCGTATACTCGTCTCCGGCAACGAGCGGCAGCGCTAACCCGCCATATACGCCCGTGCCCAGAAATTGCAATGTATCGGTTGAAGCCGGACCCTGGAGGGTTACCACCGCATCGTCGACTGTTATAGCGGAAAGCAGATCGAAGGGATCACTGTCATCACTCGCCTCCAGGGCACCAAACGTTTTGGTAAGGAAGACTAACAGGGATTGGTCAGGAATAATCTGGGTGTTTACCACGATTTCCGCCTTGAGTGCAGGAACGTTTCGCACCTCGAGCGGGTCAGGCAAACAAGACCACCATAGCGCCGCAGACAACAGTCCCGCCCAATAGCCTGTAAGATTCGGTTTCCTGCTTCTGATCATATCCTAAAAACTGAAACCATAACTCACAAAAGGTATCAACCCGAATACACCGGGCTGTTCGTAACTAAGCGACCCATCCGTCTCGTCCTCGACGATGTCAATGCCGACGGGGTTGGCGCGGTTATACACGTTATAAACGCCGGCAAACACCTGCCATTGGTAACGCTTGCCCGGCTTGCTCTTATATCGGAGGCCGAGGTCGAGGCGGTGCGTGTCGGCAAGGCGTACGCCATTGATATCCGAGTAGACCGGAATCAGGTCGAAGCCCGTCAACGTTGGTGCAAACACAATATACTGCCCGATAACCGGCGTGAACCTGGAGCCGGAGATGTATTCCCACACGACTGAAAACGCCCACCTTTTGTTCAAGGCGTACTGCGCCACAATGGCGCCGTTGTGACGTCGGTCGTACCGTGAATAAAACCACTTTCCACCGTTGATCCTGTCGAACTGGCGGGTAGACCACGAGAGCGTATAACTTATCCACCCGGTAAGTCGACCCGCTTCTTTCTTCACCAGCAGTTCCATTCCATAGGCGTCGCCCGTGCCCTGCACAAGTCTGGACGCGAAATCGGTGTTAAAGAACAAATTCGTTCCCTCCTCATACCCGATCAGGTTGCCCATCTGTTTGTAGTACGTTTCGAGGCTGACATAAAGATGACGTGCAGGCATTCGCTTTTGCCATGCAGCCGTGAGCTGATGTGAGGTTTGCGGCGAAACGTCCGCCGTCACCGGGTACCAGATATCTGTCGGCGTACTGGCGGCTGAGCTGGACACACGATGCATGTATTGCACCATGCGGGAATAGCTGAACTTCACATTGGCATTTTCGTCGAGCGCATACCGGAGGGAAATCCGCGGCTCAGCATAGCTATAGTTCGTGTTTTCAACGAACGCCATCGAACCGCGAACGCCCAGGTTGACGCGGAGCCTATCCGAGAAGAGCCATTCATGTTGCGCATGCATCGCCAATTGATTGGCGTACCGGGCGCCCGACTGGCTGCTCTCGAGGTACTCACCGTACCAACCCGCAGTGTTTACGACGACAGGGCTCACGCTATGGCGGATCCATTCCACACCGACGCGCGTACGCGAGTCACGCCATAACGAATCGCGCGTGAAGATTGCCTTCACGCCGTAGTCCTCGATCCGCGACTGAGCGAACAGTGCGTTCTCTTCGAAGAAATTTTCCACACGGTACCGATATGCGGTGCGCATGGCGAGCACCTCCGATGACCAACCGCTGAACATCTGGCGCTTCCAGGAGAGAGACTGGCTATTATTGCCAGAAGCAAAACGCGTGGTAATCCCAACGCCGTCGTTATCGCGGTCGCGGAAGTAGTCGAGGAAGTCATCCCCCGAATGGTAGCTAAACGTTACTTCATCGCGTACCGCCGGTTTGAAGGTTATTTTACCGTTGAGGTCGCTGAAGTAATACGGCAGGTTCTCTCCTGCCAGTTTCATCAACTGGTCAACATACGTGCGGCGGCCCGCAATCCAAAAGCCCACCTTATCGTCGACAAGGGGTACCTCAGCAAATAAACGTGTCGCTATCGTCCCGATGTTTCCGCTCACCTTCGTCTTCTTTGGAATGGCGGGGCGCGTTTCGATGTCAAGCACGGACGACAGCCTTCCACCATAGTCGGCGGGAAATCCGCCGTTGACGGACTCAACCTTCGCGACGATGTCGGGATTGAAGACAGAAAGGAAGCCAAAGAGGTGGCTTGTGTTGTATACCGGTACCTGATCCAGCAATACCAGGTTCTGATCGGCCGCGCCACCCCGGACGAACAGGTCTGTGCTGCCCTCGATGCCCTGGATAGTGCCGGGCAACAACTGTATCGCCTTGATCAGGTCGGCTTCACCTCCGAGTACCGGGATCCCAGAAATGTCATTGGCTGTCACCACAGTCGACGACGTTCGCGTCGATTCGAACAGCTCCTGTTGAGAGAAACGCTGACCCGTTACGACCACCTCTTCAAGACTGCCCACGGAGGGCGACAGCAGGAAGGTTGCGACTGTATCACGTCGCAGGTCAAGCGTCGTTTGTTGCGTTTCGTATCCTGTATAGGAAATTCTCAGCGTAATGTGGCCTGGCTCCCGGGTGAGGGTAAAGATTCCCTTGGGGTCGCAAATGCGGACCGTGCTGTCTTCCACCACCAAAACATGAGCGAGGGGAAGTGATTCGCCGTCCTTGCCTGCCACATGACCTTTAAGCGTAACGTTCTGCGCAAATCCTGACAGGGCAATACATCCAAGGCAATACGTCATGAAACTCTTCATACCCCTCCGATTTTCTCATGCATTCCACAGGACGATGCTCGCCCGGCGAACGGGTTGCCGCTTGTGACCACCGCTAACGGCCTTCGGTTGATTAATAAAGTTCAAAAAAGAAATCCGACAGGGCAACTCCGCTTTTGCGGAAAACACCGTCCACAGTCGATCGAATTTTATAATTTGTGACGGAAGACGGAATATGGCCCACCTACCTTTTCAAAATGATGTTGCCATCGTCACCGGCGCAGGATCCGGGATCGGGCGGGAAATATGCCGGCAATTGTGTCAAAGGGGCGCAGCCGTGATCCTTAACGACGTCGACGCAGATCTTGTAGCGTCCGCGGCCAAGGAAATACAGGCTACTGGCGCACGCTGCACGGGCATGGTTGGCGACGCTTCCGACATCGGCTTCATACAGCAGATGGTCGAAACGGCGGTAAAGACTTACGGAAGCCTTACGATGGCCGTCGCCAATGCTGGCATCACCAAGTTTGGTGATTTCTTCGACTTTACGCCCGAATCCTTCGACCTCGTGGTCCGATTAAATCTTGGCGGAAGTTTTTTTCTCGCACAAGCGGCCGCACGGCAAATGAGAAAACAGGGAAGCGGAGGCCGGATTATCCTGATGTCGTCGGTAACCGGGCACCAGGCGCACCCTCACCTTGCCGCTTATGGGATGACAAAAGCCGGATTGGAAATGCTCGCAAGAAATCTCGTTCTCGCACTATCCCCTCATCGCATCACGGTGAATGCCATCGCACCCGGCGCCACGTTAACAGAGCGCACCCTGGAAGACAGCCATTATGAGGAGACCTGGACTGAACTTACGCCTATGGGCAGACCGGGCCATGTAACCGACATCGCCGGCGCGGCTATGTTTCTACTGTCGCGTGAGGCGGAACACATAACAGGCCAGACACTGGTTGTTGATGGCGGTTGGACCGCAGTGAGTCCCTATAAAGAAGAGTAGGGCGACATAAACGTTGGCCGGTCCAGCTTTTTGGAGATTCTGAAAACCGCGTTGATAAGACCCACGTGACTGTATGTCTGCGGGAAGTTTCCCCATTGAGAACCATCCAGCCCAACGTCTTCACTGAACATCCCCAGGTGGTTTGCATATTTCAGGATGCCGTCAAGCGTGTTAACTGCATCATCAACTCTGCCCACCGTGGCCAACGCATCAACATACCAGAACGCGCACACCAGGAACGTTGCCTCGGGAACCCCAAAGTCATCCGGGTGCACGTAGCGATAAAACAACCCCTGATGCGTCCGGAGGCTCTTCTCCAGCGCGGCGAGGTGATCCTTTGCCCTTTCTGAGTTGGCATCCAGGTAGGACATGGTGATGAGTTTCAGTGCTGATGCGTCGAGGTTGGGCACGCCCATGGCCTGCGTATATACCTTTTGTTCCGGATCATATGCTTTTTCAATGCGCAGGGCGGCTTCCTTTGCCAGACGTTCGGCTTTAGCCACCAGGTCGCCGTCAGTCATCATTTGTCCGATCCGCATGGCTGCCTTACTTCCAGCCCAGTGGAACAGCATCGTGTACGTGTGCACCTGCTTTACGTTGCGGAACTCCCACAAGCCTGCATCGGGTTCATCCATGGTCAGCTCAATAGAGTTGAGCAGCCGGTTGGTGATGGCCTTGTAGGAGCTTCGCGCGGTGTACATGAGCCGCTTGTCAGTAAACAGCGGCATCACGCCTACCAGGATTTGACCATACACATCGTTTTGCGTCTGAAGGTAGGCCTTGTTACCGACGCGCACAGGCTGGTTGTCGAGATAGCCCTGAAGGTCCATATGAATTTCCTCCAGCTCCTTTTTCCCCGTGACCGAATAAAGCGGCTGTATCCTACCCTCCTCATTCATCAGAATATTCTGAATGTAGTCGAAGTATAGTTCGAGTTCATCGAAGTGGCCGAGTTCGTTAAACGCCTTCAGCGTGTAGTAGGAATCGCGGAACCAGCAATATCGGTAGTCCCAGGTACGGGAGCTTCCGTTGTGTTCGGGCAGGCTCGTCGTTCCCGAAGCGATAATGCCCCCCGTATCTTCATACTGATGCAGTTTGAGTACCAGGGCGGAGCGAATAACTTCTTCCTGGTAAATATCGGGCACGTACGTACTCTTTATCCATCCCTGCCAGAACCGGACGGTCTTGTTGATAAAATCCTCCGCCGTTGGTTTAAGGGGCGCCTCGAGCGGTTCGCCATAGGTAAAAACGAGATAACGGTTGCGATCGAGAACAAAAGGAAGTTCTTCCCTGATGTTAGTGAGCGAAATATCGGTGGTAAGCCGCACGGGCATGTCGAAATTGAGAAAGCGAAGGTGATTGCTGCCCATCACCACCTGCGGAATCATGGCGCCGTAATTTCCTCTCGGTTTGCAACGCACTACGATGTATGGATTCCCTTTCAAAACCTCCAGCTTGCGCACCAGCATGAGGGGTCGATAAAACCGCTCGTATTGCTGGAATCGCGGCGCACAATCAATCACGCGAAATGATCCGGTAGCACAGGTAAATTCCGTGCAAAGGACGTTGGTGTTGTGTATGTAGTATTGTATTGACGTGAACTCACCAACGGGTGTCACGGAAAATTCACCGCCGCGTTCCTTATCGAGAAGGGATCCAAAAACAAAACTATCGTCGAATCGGGGGAGACACATCCACTTAACGTGGGCTTGCGTGTCGATGTAGGCTATGTAGGAGCAGTTTCCCACCAACCCCATCTCGTAGCGGTGTATTTGCATAGCGCGTGTTTGGGTTAACTCAGGAATTCCTTGAAGAATGGGATCACCTCTGTCTGGTCAGGAATAGTATAGCGCGCCTGCGTATGGCCGGGACCAACCTTTATCGTGATGGCCTTGTCGGTAAGGGCGCGAAACATATCTTCGTCGGTCTTGTCATCGCCGATGACCAATGTGAAGTCAGACTGCGCTTCTCCGAGCAATTTCGTGGCCGCTACGCCCTTGTCTACGCCGGAGACACGCACCTCGATCACCTTGTTTCCATCGATCACCTGGAGGCTGGCATTCCGTATCAGGTGAAAGAGACTGTCGAGCAGTTCACGCGAACGAATGAACCCAAGGTCGCGCTCCACGTTGCGATAGTGCCAGGCGAGCGTGTGGTTCTTTTCCTCGATGAACGACCCGGGGCTGCGTTGCGCAAATAGCTCAAGGGTCGGCCGTATCTCCTGCTTCCACGCCTGGTCCGCGGGGTTCTCGTGTATCCATTGGCTCCCGATTCTTTTAATGGAAGCACCGTGCTCGGCCACCAGGTTAACGGGCAGATTGCAGAACCATTCTTCCAGCACGGTACTGTCACGCCCGCTGATAATGGTAACGATGGTCTTCTTGTCGGCAGAGAGTCCCCGCAGCACCTCGATGACTTCTTTGCCGGGCGCCGCTTCGCGGGGATGACGGGCAAAGGGCACCAGTGTTCCATCATAGTCGATAAAGAGACACCGTCGTCCCGCTTTCCGGAACTTTTCGACAATTTCACTGGCGACGGTGGGGGAAATGAATTTCGATTCCTGCATGCGTTGCTCTTCCTTTACGTGGGCAAGTTGCTGCAAAAAATCATTTACCCAATCCCGTACATCATAATCTACCAATCGCTTCTGCATCATGGCAATCTTATGACGCTGTTCTGAAGGGCTCATATTCAGCGCTTCGTCTATCGCATCCGCCATTTCCACTTCGTCCATCGGATTGACGAGCAACGCCTCGCCCAGTTCGCTTGCCGCGCCGGCGAGTTCGCTGAGGATGAGCACGCCTTTCTGACCCGTACGACTTGCTATGTACTCTTTCGCAACAAGGTTCATTCCGTCACGCAGCGGGGTGATCAGCCCCACATCCGCAATCTGGTACAGCGCACAGAGCTCGTCAAACTGAAGATGGCTGTAACGATAGATGATAGGCTGCCATTGGAGCGTCGAGTGTTTTCCGTTAATACGACCGACATGCTCTTCGATCATCTTTCGCCGCTCATTGTACTTCGATATGATCACCCGGGACGGAACGACCACGAGGATGAATACCACCTTCTCCCGCCATTCCGGATGTCTTTCGAGGAACTTTTCAAACCCGCGCAACCGGTGCGTCACCCCCTTGGTGTAGTCAAGCCGGTCGACGGAAAAAATGATCTTCCGACCCTTGAAGTTACTTTGAATTTCCTCCCGCGCCTTGATGGTCGAGGGCTTCTGTATGGCCTTGTGAAAGAGATCATAGTCGATGCCGAGCGGGAACAGGTCGACTTTTACCGTCCGGTTGCCCAGGGCGATACCGCGAAACTGGTGGTCGTGCCCCATTACCATCCGCACCGTCTTCAGGAAATGTTGTACGTATTCGTGCGTGTGGAAGCCGATCAAGTCTGCCCCCAGCATCCCGCCGATAAGCCGTTGCTTCCATTCCCGGTGGAGTAGTCTGAAAATTTCATAGGAAGGGAACGGAATATGCAGAAAGAACCCGATCGTTGCATCGGGCAGTTTTCTCCGGATAAGCTCCGGAAGGAGGAACAGGTGATAGTCGTGGATCCAGAGCACATCACCAGGCCGGAGGATGGAGAGAAGCTTATCCGCAAAAATTTTATTTACCTCAATATACTTGGCAAACGCATCCTCATCATAAATGACGTATGAGGTAAAATAGTGGAATAGCGGCCACAGTGTGGCATTGCAGAAACCATTGTAATACTTGTTGTACGTTCTCGGCTCGATGAAGATGGGTTCGACATGGAAGTAGCTATCCTCTTTGCTCTGCTTGAGGAACTTCTGCCATCGCGACTCCGGGAAATCGGCGGAGCCCACCCACACCTTATGAGAAAACGCCTTTTCGCGTGTTTCGTCTTCGAAATAGCTCTTTAGTGCAGTGACCAGCCCTCCGTCACTTTGCTTGATGGAAACCTTGTCCTTTTTTTCCTGAAGCTGATACGGCAATCTGTTTGAAACCAATACCAGTCGCCGTTCCGGTTTATCCTCCATGTGCATCATTTATATGTAACGGCAGGACCAAAAACCGCACCGGTCCCGTTAAAAATTTACAACCTACTCCGGTATTTTGTTCGCGCCGGATCGCTTTTTTTGGTGTTTATCCCCGCAAAAAGATTTTTGCCGGGAATCCAAACTGTGCTACATTTGCAGTCCCTAAACCGGCTCTCTAACGTGCCGGCCGTACTTTGGGAGCATAGCTCAGCTGGTTCAGAGCATCTGCCTTACAAGCAGAGGGTCGGGGGTTCGAATCCCTCTGCTCCCACTGATTTTCAGCCACTTACATTACTGAGTGGCTTTTTTCATGCCCGATCTTCCGGGTATTCCCGCCGGAACATCTCCCAATACTCCCTGACGGAGTTCTTCATATCCTTGCGCAGTGCCAGAATGCCCAGTAGGTTCGGAACCGTCATCAGCGCGATCGTAATCCCCGACAACGTCCATACGATCGTTGTATCTGTAAACGACGCCACGAAGAAGCCGATCACATAGATGATATGATAGTAGAAGACAGACTTTGAGCCGAACAAATAGGTCATGGCACGGTCGCCATAATACGACCAGGAAATGGCGGTAGAAAATGCAAACAGCAACAATCCCAGGGTTACGATGTATTCGCCATAATCTCCCAGAAAACTTCTCTTAAACGCGGCTCCAGTAAGCGGCGCACTATGAATGAGCGACTTACCGCTGATGGTGAGACCCTCGTCCTGCTGCACAAGCCGTCCGTTGTTAAATCGCAGAACACCGTCGTACGGTTGACGGCTGCGGGTCACAACGATATCTTCAGCTACGGAACGCGCATGCAGAACGGTGATATCACCCTGAAGCCTGCCCTCCTCAACCTGCACCTCGCCCGAAAACAGCGGCAGCGCTTCTCTTCCCGTCATGTGTGCCGACAACCTTTCGAAATCGGCGTCGACCCGGTCGTCATAGCGCCCGGCCAACACCACAAGGTCCGCGGTTTGAAAATCGTTCTGATATTTTTCCTTCCACGCGCCTGATGTCAAAACCACCAGTCCCGTCAACATACAGATAATGATCGTATCGATGAACGGCTCCAGTATAGCGACCATCCCTTCCGAAACAGGCTCATGGGCTTTTGCAGCCGCGTGGGCTATGGGAGCAGATCCCTGTCCCGCTTCATTTGAGAACAGGCCGCGGTTCACGCCCCGGTTGAAGGCAAAGGCGATGGTCGCTCCCAGGAATCCACCCGTTGCCGCCGACCCCGTAAACACATCGCCGAACATTGCCGTAACAGAGGGGACTATGTTCTCGGCGTTATACGCGATCACCATCACCGCACCGATGAAATAGGAGATCGCCATGAAGGGCACCAGCTTCTCCGTCACCGCGGCAATCCGTCGGATGCCGCCCAACACGACGAAGCCCAGCAGCACGGCAAGAACACCTCCTGTAACGATGTGCTCAATCCTGAACGTGGCATACACCGAATTCGCGATGCTATTGATCTGTGGAAGGTTGCCCGTGCCGAACGATGAAAGTACAGTAGCCACCGCAAAGATTGCGGCGAGCCACTTCATGTTCAACGCGTTCTTCATATAGTACATTGGCCCGCCGGCGATGTGGCCTTTAGCGTCGACTTCGCGATACTTGTGCGACAACGTAACTTCGACAAACTTTGTCGTCATCCCGAGGAACGCAGTCACGGCCATCCAAAACAGCGCAGCGGGACCACCCAGGTGCACGGCATACGCTACACCCGCGATGTTGCCGGTGCCCACAGTTCCCGATAACGCTGTGGCTAAGGATTGAAAGTGTGACGTATCACCCAGATCAGTGTCTTTGTCGTACTTGCCCCGTACGACGCGCACAGCGTGCCGGAAAAAGCGAACCTGAGGAAACTTAAGATAAAGGGTGAAAAAAAATCCGGTTCCCAGCAGCAGGTAGACAAACCAGTTCGATCCCCCGATATAACCATCGATAACGGAGAGAATTTCATTGAGTCGTTGCATTGGGTGGTTGGTTCGTTTAGGCGGGCTCAAAATAGGACAATCGCCCCTAAAGAAAAAGCTAACGCGCAAAAAGCGCCTGCATGCACAACGCATAGCGCGTTGATCAACGCACAGCAACACGCATTAAAAACGTGAGAGCGGTTTACTCTTGAGCCGATGATGTCCCGCTATCCGTGGGAGCAGGCTCTGAGAAGTCACTGTCGATATCACCTGTGGCCCGGTCCTGCGTTACTTCAGATGTTGTTGTGTCCTCCGTTAAGTGACGATCACCAAAAAATTTCTTTTGCATGATAAGAATGACGACGACACCTATGAAGATGGCCGAATCAGCGATGTTGAACACGGGGCTAAAGAAGAGAAAATAATCGCCTCCGACGAAAGGAACCCAATCCGGCCACACAAATTCAAAAAGAGGAAAGAACAACATGTCGATGACCTGCCCATGAAACCACGGTGTGGGCGAATCCGGCAGGTGGTTATCCAGCAATACACCGTAAAAGGTACTATCAATGACATTGCCGACGGCTCCACCGAGGATGAGCCCCATACACCAAAGGAATCCCGGGTGAACTTGCCGTTTCGACATCTTCCAAAGGTAGAATCCGATCGCCACCATGGCGAGTATTCTGAATACCGTCAGCGCAAGTTTTCCAAACTCAGTATTCCATTTGAACCCAAACGCCATACCGGGATTGAGAAGATAATGCAGGCGGAACCAGTCGCCGATAACGTTAATCTCCTGGTGAAGGTGCATGTTGTGGTGCACCAGCAACTTGGATGTCTGATCGATCACGATCACAAAGAGCGCTAGTAAAAAGTACCGGCCTGTTTTCATTTCTTTACGCTTATCTTCACCTTCAGCCGGAAGTCGTCCAGCTCTACGGGCAGGCCGTCAGGCACCTGCTGTTCCAGGTTGAGCACCAATGCCTGTGTTTCCTTGCGGATATAGTCACTATATGTATCCAATGCTTCCGCAACTACTTGCGGCTGGCGTTCCACGTCGATGAGGATCTTGTCCAGCACCTCCAGGCCCATATCCTTTCTGATATTCTGAACGCGGTTGACGAAGTCCCGAGCGATTCCCTCCCGCTTGAGGTCGTCGGTAATCTGAACGTCAAGCGCCACCGTCAGCGTTCCATCGCTGGCTACCGACCAGCCTGGGATGTCTTCGGATGTAATGATCACATCATCGATGCCGAGGTCGAAGCCATTTCGCGAAAGCTGGCCCTTCTTTTCAATTTCTTCGATGTCCTCTGCGGAAAACGACTGTATGATCGCAGCTACCTCCTTAAGTTTCGGTCCGTACTGTTTACCAAGCTTCGGAAAGTTCGGCTTGACCTTTTTAACGAGAATCCCCGACGTGTTGTCGATGTATTCAATGGCTTTAACATTTACTTCCGAAAGGATGATCTCTTCAACAGGTTTCAGTCGCTCGCGGAATGATGCGTCCAGCACCGGGATCAACACCCGTCTAAGGGGCGTCCGCACTTTGATGCGCGCACCTTTCCGCAACGAATGAACAAGAGAGGAGATCCGCTGCGCATAGTCCATCGACACCTCCAGGTTTTCATCGATACGATTGGGTTCGGCCTTCGCCAGTGTGGTGAGGTGGATCGATTCGTATCGCAAGGGTGTCTTATTCGCTATGGCCGTTTGCCGAATATTATCCGTGAGGTTCTTGTACAACCATTCGGCGAAGAAGGGAGCCACCGGGGCCATGAGTTGGGCCGTCACCATTATACATTCGTAAAGCGTCTCATACGCCGCACGTTTGTCGTCGCCAAGTTCGCCTTTCCAGAATCGCTTTCGATTCAGCCGGACATACCAGTTTGAAAGGTGGTCGTTCACAAACTCCTGAATGGCGCGTACTGCTTGCGTTGGCTCATACGCTTCGTATGCCTTGTCGACCTCCATGACAAGTCGCTGCAATCTCGAGATGATCCAGCGGTCCATTTCGGTAAGCGCAGTTTCCGGCGCCAGGTTCATTTCGTCTTTGACGAATCCGTCGATATTGGCATACAATGCAAAGAAGGAATAAGTATTCAGCAGCGTTCCGAAAAAGCGTCGCTGTGCTTCAACTACTCCGTCGACGTTATACTTGAGGTTGTCCCAGGGCGGAGCGTTCTCCACCATGTACCATCGCAGGACATCCGGACCGTACGTCGCGATGGTCTCGAAAGGATCGACGGTATTGCCCAGTCGCTTCGACATCTTGTTGCCGTTGCGGTCGAGCACAAGACCGGTGGAGACGACATTTCTAAATGCCACGCCGGGATTACCCGTGCGCTCGTTTACCGCCCGGACATCGTCGCTGCATTCACTCAGCATGACTGCGAGCGCATGCAAGGTGAAAAACCATCCACGGGTTTGATCGACACCTTCACTAATGAAGTCTGCCGGATAGCTTTTTTCAAACTCCTCCCGGTTTTCAAAGGGGTAATGGAACTGGGCGTAGGGCATGGCCCCCGAGTCGAACCAAACGTCGATCAGGTCCGGCTCGCGGTACATAGGCTCACCGCCCGGTCCCGCCAGCACAATCTCATCAACGAATGGACGGTGCAGGTCGAGCGTACCGTCGGCTGCGCGTTCCTTCAGCGAATCCAACAGCGATTGACTCATGACACCGCTCGATGCGCTGTGGTCGGCTTGTTGCATCAGTTCCTCCACGGAGCCGATACATACTTCGTGCTTGCCGTCGCGGGTTCTCCAGATGGGCAGCGGTGTGCCCCAGAACCTGGATCGCGACAAATTCCAGTCGACCAGATTCTCGAGCCAGTTGCCAAACCGGCCTGTACCTGTCGATTCAGGTTTCCAGTTGATGGTCTTATTCAGCGCGACCATCTTGTCCTTGAGGGCTGTAGTGCGAATGAACCAGGAATCGAGCGGATAATATAGCACGGGTTTATCCGTCCGCCAGCAATGCGGATAGGAGTGTTCATACTTCTCTACCCGGAACGCTTTGTTTTCTTCCTTAAGGATGATGGAGATAATGACATCAGTAGTCTTGTAGTCAGGATTATTCTCATCCTCATCCGTGTAGTTCTTGACGTAGAAGTCTTCCCTCCCCAGTGTCTTGTGTGTTCGAATGTTATACTTCCTGACCGCTTCGGCAAGCTTGTCACCAATCACGTCGACAAATCGTCCGTGCCGGTCGACGGTTGGAATTTCATTGCCGTCATCGTCTTTTACGGTAATCGGTGGTATACCATGCTGCCGGGCAAGACGGAAGTCGTCGGCACCGAACGTAGGCGATGCGTGTACAACGCCCGTGCCGTCTTCTGTGGTAACGAAGTCGCCCGCAACGACAACAAAGGCTTTGTCGGCGTCGTACAACGGCTGCGCATAAGGGATGAGTTGCTCGTAGCGGATCCCCAGCAGCGCCGATCCTGAAAACTCCTGTAGTACGGAGTACGGTATCGCCTTGTCGCCCGGCTTATAATCTTCTAATCGCAATGCCTTGTTTTTCTCGGGGAAATACCGACCTACGAGGTCACGGGCCAGGACAACGCGCCCCCGCTTGTAGGTATATGGGTTAAACGTGTCGACGAGCACATACTGAATTTTTTCGCCGACGGCCAGCGCGGTGTTGGATGGGAGTGTCCAGGGTGTCGTCGTCCAGGCGAGGATAAACGTGTCTGCATCTTCGCCGTCCTTAAAGAGGAATTCCGATTGCGCATTGCGGATCACCCGAAATTGGGCGACGATCGAAGTGTCTTTTACGTTCCTGTAACATCCGGGAAGGTTGAGTTCGTGAGAACTTAGTCCGGTGCCTGCGGCAGGCGAGTACGGTTGTATCGTGTATCCCTTGTATAGGAGATCCTTATTATAAAGCTGCTTCAGCAGCCACCACAGCGTTTCGATGTAGTCCTTTTCGTAGGTGATGTAAGGCTTGTCAAGGTCGACCCAGTAGCCCATTTTCCGGGTCAGATCGTCCCATTGATCCTTATACTTCATCACCGTCACCCGGCAATGCTGATTGTATTCTTCTACGGAGATGCGGGTTCCGATGTCGTCTTTGGTGATGCCCAGCATTTTTTCCACCTGCAACTCCACGGGCAGACCGTGTGTATCCCATCCGCCCTTCCGCTTGACCTGATACCCTTTGAGCGTCTTGTACCGGCAGAAGATATCTTTTATGGTCCGGGCCATGACATGGTGGATTCCCGGCGTGCCGTTCGCAGACGGCGGACCTTCGTAAAAGGTAAATGATGGAGCGCCTTCCCGACTACTTACCGACTTCTCAAAAATCTTTTCACGGCCCCAGAATTCCAGGATCTCTTCGGCTATGCGGGCAAAATTCAGCTCTTTATATTCTTTATACCGGGCGGCCATAATTGTTACTAGAAACCGTTCGAAAACGGCCTGATTTCTCGAAAAACACTCATTTAAGGACGCAAAGATATTCCATTATTCTTTAATTACGAGATTCCATCCCCGCCTGGCCGGAAGCGACCGGGTGCCCTGGACGGCATTTGGACGGGGCTATTGACGGTTGTTAACCCGGATCTTGGTGAGATCGATTTCCTCGTCTTCGCTTTCGCCGTAAAACGAGGGGTCGAAATTATCAATCGGCAGCTTCTTCCCTCCCTTTTTACGCCGCGGACGATCGAAGGTCATGATCAGCGCCGGGAGCAGGATGAGGTTCGTGAACATAGAGATCACGAGGGTCGTGGAAGTCAACAAGCCCAGCGCGACCGTCCCGCCAAAGCTCGAAAACGCGAAGATGATAAATCCTGCAAACAGCGCGATCGACGTATACATAATACTCTTCCCGGTTTCCAGTATGCTTTCGCTCACAGCTACAGGGATGAAAAAGTTATTCGACAAAATCTCCTGCCGGTACTTGGCGAGGAACCGGATGGAGTTGTCAACGGAGATGCCAAAGGTAATGCTGAAGATAAGCGCCGTACTCGCCTTCAGCGGGATGTCCAGGTATCCCATGATCCCGGCCGTGATCATCAGTGCCAGGAGGTTCGGGATAAGAGAAATCAGGATCATTCTGACGTTGGCGAACAGGAAGGCCATAGAGAGCGTAATCAGAAAACAGGCCAGGAGCAGACTTTCCTTCAGGTTGGCGATCAGAAACTTATTGCCTTTGATGAACAGCTTGGTAGTTCCGGTAATGGAGGTACGCACAGAGTCGCCCTCCGATGTGGCAAAGATTTCGTTAATGCGCGGTTCGATCACGTCATGTACGAGCGAGTCCATCCGGGTTGAACCGATGTCCGCGATCTGACTTGTAATGCGCATCTTACTGAACGTACTGTCGACGAACGACTTGAACAGCCCGCTATCGTCAGTTTGACCCCTTAGATACCGGAGGATGAAGGCACGCTCCCTGCTGTTGGGAAGGGAATAGCGATCGGGATTATTGTTGTAAAACGCCTGTTTTGAGGCCTTAATAAGACTGATTATCGAGACCGGCTTGGAAACCACCGATATCGAATCGATAAAGTCTTCCAGCCGCGCGACTTTCTGCATGTTCCTGACTTCGAGGATCGGTCGGCGCCGTTCGGTGATAAACTCAACCACAATCTCAAGCGGCATGATCCCACTGAAATTGGCTTCGAAGAAATGCAGGTCCTTCATAATCCTGCTGTCCTTAGGAATGTCATCCACCATGTAGGACACGGATTCGAGCCGCCAGATGCCGTACGACGAGACAGCCGCGAGCGTGATGGCAGCGATATAGATCACCGGACGATTGCGGTGCACGAGAATATCGACAGCCCTGAGAAAGCCGCCCATAAGCGGAAAGTTCAGGTGGCGGAGGTGACGCGTTGTGGGGGGCGGCAGCCAGGCGAGTACGCCGGGAATCATCACGAGGCTCACCAGGAACAGCGCCATAATATTAAGCCCGGCCACAATGCCGAATTCCCGCAGAATGAGAATGTCGGTGCTGAGAAGGGTGAGGAAACCAATGGCTACGGTAAGGTTCGTGAGGAACGTTGCCAATCCCATCCGGAGAACGACAGTGCGAATGGCCTCCTCTTTATCCTTGGTGCGCGCATATTCCACGTGATACTTGTTCAGCAGGTATATGGCATTGGTGATACCGATAGTGACGATCACCGGCGGTATCAATCCGCTGAGCAGCGTTATCTTGTAACCGAACAAAGAGAGCGTTCCCAGCGTCCACACCACCACGATTCCGATAATGATCATGGAAAAGATCACCGCCCGGAAGGAGCGAAAGAACAGGAACATGATAAGGCCGGTCACCAGGGCCGATGCATAGAGAAAATACTGCATTTCCCGCTTCACCTGACCCGCAACATAGGTGCGAATGAAGGGAAGGCCGGCATAACGAAGTTCGATACCGGTGTCCTTAACAAACTTATCGCCTGCCTCCAGTAGCAAGGCGACCAGACCTTCGCGGCGGGCGGAGTTCATCACTTCCTTCTGCACGCTGACCAGCATCATGGTGGCGCCATTTTCCGTGTTGACGATCTGGTCCATATAGATGCGCTGGGTGCGGGCCACTTCCAGCGCGCTGTCGAGCTGCGCCTGCGTTTGGATACGGTCTGGAAACACTTCCGCCAGATAGAATTTCGACTCGGCGGTGTCCTTGAGGATCATCCGGATCTCCGGCAGAGATATGACGTTGTTGACGCCTTCGATCTCGCGGATGTTGTGCGTCAGTTCTTTGAGCGAGAGAAAATTATCCAGGCGGTAGACACCGCTGTCGAGCATTCCAACCGCGATGATGTTGGCGTCTTCGCCGAATTGTTGCCTGAAACGCTGAAGTGCGATCATGTCGGGATCGCTCGGCGGGACCGTGCGGGCGAAATCATAACTCATCTCCACTTTCGCCGCATGGTAGCCCATAAATACCGTGATCACACCGATGGAAATCATCAGGTAGAGTCGGTACTGTATGAGCCATCCGGCTAATTTATTCCACATCGGCCGTATTTTTGCAGGCGACAAAACTAATGATTTTTGGGGTTACCGCTACAGGAATTATCATGCCTGGCCGGCACGCTTTCATCGGCGCGCGATGATGGGGAGCAATCAGGACAATATGCACCAACCCCTACATCATCAGGCCGCCGCGGGCGGTGTCACGGGGTTAACCTGCAACAGGATGGGATCCTGGTTGAGCAATCGAACCATGATGTCGTACAGGTCGCCGTGTTCCATTTTGAATTGTACGGGCCTTTCAAAAAAGTTCTCGACCGCCACGGAAAAGAATTCATGACTATTCGTGCAGGCATAGGGGCGAAAGATTGAGTTATTGCCGACAGCCCCTTCGGCACACAGCTGCTCGCTGATCCGATCAAAGCGCTCCAGCACGCCCTGATCGAAAAAGGCATACTCCTGTCGTACAATGTTCTCGATCCGCAACGCATGCGCCATCTCATGCAGTCCAAGATTCACGCCGTCTTCACCGTACAAGAATCCCTTCATGAAATTCTTCATGGAAAGGACGATGATGCCGAATGCCGGATTCACTTCACCCTTGTGATAGCGCTGCGTAATGGTGGAGTAATAGTTGTCGGGATAGATGAGGATTTTGTTAAAATGTGTAAGCTGAACGTTGGGCAGCCCGAAGGTGATCTGCACCGCCGTTGCGGCGACGAAAACCTTTACCTCCACCGGTACTACCTTCATCCCACGGGGGATAAAACGCTTGGCGTATATGAACCGGCAAACTCGCCGTTCAAAAACAGCCTTGTTCTCTGCCGACAACCCCTGGTAGTAACGAAAGTATTTTTGTAACAAGTCACGGAAATACGCTGGGACAGGCATCAGGTTGCCGCGCAGCGAGCCGGTGGCATGCATCATCCGGCCGTACCCCTTGTTCACAGAGGATCTGAGCCGGAAGTACAGCAGAACAATAAGGGCGAGTGCGACGGTAAGGGTGGTGTTCACCGGAATAGGCGGGGGATTTCACGGTATTCCGCGAGCGCTCCATCGGAAATCATATCTTCCTGAGTACGGCGTTTATCGAACACGCCGCGGAAAGTTTTGCCTTTACCTCCGGAATGCTGACCCGCTCCTGGTTCATACTGTCACGATCGCGAATAGTAACCGTATCGTCTTCGAGTGTTTGATGGTCCACGGTCACACAATAAGGAGTTCCAATGGCGTCCTGCCGGCGATACCGCTTGCCGATGGCATCCTTCTCTTCATAGAAGCATCGCAGATCGTACTTCAGGTCGTCCATGATCTTCATGGCCTTCTCCGGTAGACCGTCCTTGCGAAGCAGCGGCAGAACAGCAACCTTATTGGGTGCAAGCGCGGGCGGAAACTTCAACACAACGCGCTCGCTTCCGTCTTCGAGTTTTTCTTCAATGTAGCTGCCGGAGAGAACCGACAGAAACATACGGTCGAGCCCGATTGACGTCTCCACCACGTAGGGGATGTAGCTTGTGTTGCGCTCCGTGTCGAAGTACTGAAGTTTCTTGCCTGAATATTTCTCGTGGTTTCTCAAGTCGAAGTCGGTACGCGAATGGATCCCCTCCAGTTCCTTGAAACCGATCGGGAAGTTAAACTGGATGTCGCATGCCGCGTTGGCATAGTGTGCCAGGTTAAGGTGATCGAAGAAGCGATAGTTGCCTTCACCCAGGCCCAACACCTGGTGCCATTTCATCCTGCGTTCCTTCCAGTATTCATACCATTTCATTTCCTCACCGGGAGGGACGAAGAATTGCATTTCCATTTGTTCAAATTCGCGCATGCGGAATATGAACTGGCGGGCAACGATTTCATTACGAAACGCCTTTCCGATCTGTGCGATGCCGAACGGCACTTTCATGCGGCCGGTCTTCTGGACATTAAGGAAGTTGACAAAGATGCCCTGGGCTGTTTCCGGACGCAGGTAAATCTTGCTGGCATCTTCTGCCAGTGATCCGATTTCCGTAGAGAACATCAGATTGAACTGGCGCACGTCCGTCCAGTTTCGCGTTCCGGAAACCGGGTCTGTGATCTCCAGGTCTATAATGAGTTGCTTCAGCGCGGCCATATCCGAGCTGCCCATCGCTGCTTTAAGCCTGCCGTTGGCATCGTCGATCCGGCGCCGGTACTCGAGTACGCGCGGGTTCGTGTCCTCGAACTGTTTCCGGTCGAAGGCGTCACCAAATCTCTTCGCCCCCTTTTCGATCTCTTTCCCGATTTTCTCCTCCAGTTTCGCAACGGCCTCCTCAATCAGGACGTCGGCGCGATACCGCTTCTTTGAATCCTTGTTGTCGATCATAGGATCGTTAAAGGCGTCGACGTGTCCGGATGCCTTCCACGTGGTGGGGTGCATAAAGATCGCCGCATCGATACCCACGATGTTATCGTGAAGCATCGTCATGAATTTCCACCAGTACTCCTTGATATTGTTCTTCAGTTCGGCGCCGTTCTGGCCATAATCGTACACGGCGCTCAAGCCATCGTAGATCTCACTGGAAGGAAATATGAATCCGTATTCCTTGGAATGGGAAATAATATTGCGGAACAGGTTGTCGTCTTGCGTAGCCATAGGCCGCAAATATATGGTATTCAGCAATTTTGTCGGCCTTTTTTTGGCGATCGCGTCAGGTGGGTAGTTCTACGCGAAAGACCGAACCCTTCTGGTACTCGGATTCAACGTGGATGGTGCCCGAAAGCTTGGTAAGCGTTTCTTTAACGATATACAGTCCAAGGCCTGAACCTTCGGAATTCTCAGAAGCACGATAGAACATGTTGAAGATGTGGTTCATGTGCTCGCGGGGGATGCCCTGGCCGTTGTCGCTCACGCTGATTTCGTTGCTTTTTCCGTTAGCGAAGGCTTTCAGGCGAATATACGGGTCCTCCTTGGTGAGATCGTGGTATTTGATCGCATTTGCGATCAGGTTATTGAGTACCACCTTCAGCCTGCCCGGGTCGGTGATAAAGGTGAGGTCAGGATCCATTTCAAGGTCGATGCGAATTCGTTCCGCCCCGTTCGTATACTTCAGGCTTTCCACAACTTCCTGAACGAGGCTGCGAATGTGTACCGGCTGACGTTCTACGCGCAGTCTGGAGTTCCGCGAGTAGTCGGTGATTTCCTTGATGAAGCCCTCCATCGTTACCACACGCTTCTTCATCATTTCCATACAGAGCATAACCTCCTCCCGGTTGTCTGTTTTTTCGGCTATACTGATGAGGCCCAGCAGTGAACTGAGCGGCGCCCGGAGATCGTGCGACGCACTGTATACGAATCGATCAAGTTCATCGTTGGCTTTCGCCAGCAGGTCGTTCTGAAGTCTGATCTGCTGTTCGGCCATCTTTCGTTCCTCAATGTCGATGATGGAACCCACCAGGCTGATCAATTCTCCGTTTTCATCGAGTCGGGCAACTCCGCTATCGGCAACCCATTTGTAACTTCCGCCCTTGGTGCGGAGCCGCAGCTCGGTTTGGTACGGTTCTTTGCTCTTCAGGTAATGTTCGAGCGAGGCGTCGAACTGGGGCAGGTCGTCCGGATGAATCATCGCCCTGAAGTCAGGAAAGGTGAGATCGCTGAGATCACTCTCATCGTAGCCCAGCACCCTCTTGAAATAATTTCCGAGGTAGAGGGTCCCCGACACCCGGTTCCATTCATACAACCCTGCGCGTGTTCCCTCGACGGCCATCTGAAACCGCTCACGACTGCGCTTGAGTTCCTGAGAAGTCAGGCGAAGGGACTGTTCACTGTTACGCAGGTCCGTCTCGGTATCGTGATGAAGCTGTATTGAAAAGTAAAGCACGAGGGCGGCTACAAAATACGCGGTAGTGAAGTTGGTGACGAAGCTGATGCTCGTGTACTCTTCCGTCACCGCTACAACCGGAAGGATCTGTGGCCTGCCGAAGTACGCGACCATTGCGATACCATATGAGATCAGCGCCAGTACGATGCCCACGTTTCGGTTACTATAGCCGAAGAGCACGAGCGTGGCCAGACCTATTGTGATGAAGAAGAAGAAGACACCCATTGAGGGGCCTTCGCTGGCGGCGAAGATGAAAAGTACGCCGTTGCTGACGAGCACCAGCAGGGCGCTGGCCCACATGTATTTGCCGATCCGGTTCAGCCAGAGGGTAAGCAGCGAAAGCACGGCCAGCGATACATATACCGGATAGCCGGCGTGAACGTCATTGATCGCATCTACAAAAATATAGAGTACACCGATGATCAGGCCGATCATGGCAATGAGCCCGCGCAGCATGGCGTTCCGATACTCCGTTGTCGAGGAAATGAATTGGTCGGGGCCTATAATGATGTCACGTATAACTTTTTTCAGGACGTTCATGTACTTTCCCAATCCGAAATTCAAAATTACTAAATCAAAAAGTCCAACATCCTGACAAGACGCCCCGTAAACATACATGGCGTTTATCTTCAAAAAATTGCATTCGCCGAAGCCCCTGCTTCCGCGTAGACACACTGTTGGTGGGGTGCACACCACGGCCCACATCGGAGGTCAGCGGGCAAGCCTTCGGGCTTAAATTCATTTGCACCTAAACGCGCTTAAGAAGCGACAGCTTAAGGGAATATGCCCCAAAAGGGGAAGGTGTCATCGGCAGGTTCCGGGTTGGGAAAAGCGCTGTATTACACGACGCGCGCGACCGCTGGCATTATTTGGAGACTCCCATGCGCGGGGTCCCTGAAATCAGGGATATCAAAGTCACATTTAAGTACAATTGCGGGCAAAATATTACGTAGCGCGCAAGGGCATTTTACAATGTCAGTCCGGGTACCAAATGCTCGGGCCGCCTTACGACGGGGTCCTTCGAGCCTCATTTACAGGTGTTTGGCGCGCTCCCAATACACGTCCATTTCCGCCAGGGACATCTCTCCAAGCTTCTTGCCGTCGCGGGCCGAGGCTTCCTCCAGGTACTGAAATCGTTTGATAAATTTCTTGTTCGTCCGTTCGAGCGCCTCTTCCGGATCGAGGCCGATAAAGCGGGCATAATTGACGAGCGAAAAGAGCAGATCCCCAAACTCGGTCATGATCGAGGTGCGGTCGGCTCCTTCCCCGGCACGTTGCGCTTCGCGTCTGAACTCCTCCATTTCCTCCTGGACCTTTTCCCACACCTGTTCCTTCTTTTCCCAGTCAAATCCCACCCCGCGGGCCTTATCCTGTATTCGCATCGCTTTTACCAGGGCTGGCAGTGAGGTGGGGACACCCCCTAATACAGACTTACCCCCTTTCTGGAGTTTGATCTTTTCCCAGTTCGCCTTCACCGTTTCTTCGTCATTGGCGACGACATCGCCGTAAATATGAGGGTGGCGTTCGATAAGCTTTTCACACAACGCGTTCATCACATCGCCCATGTCGAAGGCGTTGGCCTCGCTCGCGATCCGGGCATAAAACACGATATGCAGCAGTAAGTCGCCCAGCTCCTTCTTGATCTGGTCGGAATCGCCTTCCAGGATAGCATCGGAAAGTTCGTAAGTTTCCTCTACCGTAAGGTGCCTCAGGCTGTCGATGGTTTGCTTTTTATCCCACGGACAATTTTCCCGGAGTTCGTCCATGATCGTTAATAGCCTGTCGAACGCCTCAAGTTTGCGGGCACGTTCCGGGTCGGGGGCAGATAGCGGTCTTTTCAGCGTCATAAACTAATCAGGGCCTGAAAATGTTGTTTAAGTACAGTTTAATTAACTTTACGCCAAAAATACGCATTCATGGCAGTTGTCCTGTTAAGTATCGGATTAGTAGCGCTCTTCTTCATTCTGATGTCCGTCAGAATCCTATTCGTCCGTAATGGCGAGTTCAGGGGCACATGTGCCTCTCAGAGCCCCTGGCTTAACAAGGAGGGTGCTGCCTGCGGGTACTGCGGTAAAACACTATCGGCGGGGGAATCCTGTGGAAGAGACGAACAGCCCCTGCCGGAGATTGGGAAAAATAAGCCCCGTTAGGAACTCTATATTTCAAGGCCTGTTTTTTTTTGCCGCCTTTCTGGCGGAAAACCGGCCACCGGGCAATGCTGAAAAAGTTTAGTTTTGCCGTGCAAAATTCAAACCTGGAACTAAAGTGGCGTTAATCAAGTCTGTATCGGGCATTCGGGGAACCATCGGCGGTTCAGTCTCGGAAAATCTTACACCTCCCGACATTGTCAAATTCACTGCGGCATACGGCACCTGGCTAAAGGGACGCCATGAGAGCGTGCGCGTCGTTGTCGGGCGCGATGCCCGCCCGTCCGGTGAAATGCTAAACCGCCTGGTCTGCGCTACCCTTCAGGCACTCGCCATAGACGTAATCGACCTCGGCCTGTCGACCACACCTACCGTGGAAATCGCCGTGCCGAGGGAGAACGCCCAAGGTGGCATTATCCTTACCGCTTCCCATAACCCGGTGCAATGGAATGCACTGAAACTCCTCAACGAGGCAGGCGAGTTTATCAGTGCGGAAGATGGACAAGCCGTTCTTCAGCTGGCTGCGCAGGAACAGTTCGACTTTGCCCCGGTCACCCGATTGGGGAAGATCGAATACCGTGACGATTACTTCAGGAAACACATAGAGGCCATTCTCGATCTGCCACTCGTGGATGCCCACGCTGTGCGCAACAGAAACTTCCGAATTGTCGTAGACGCCGTCAACTCATCAGGGGGCATTGCAGTGCCCATGCTTTTGGAAGAACTCGGCGTCTCCGTTACCAAGCTCCATTGCGAGCCGACCGGACATTTCCCGCACAACCCCGAACCGCTGCCCGAGCACCTGACCGATATCTGCCGGGAAATACAAAAGGGAAAATACGATCTCGGTATTGTCGTCGATCCCGATGTCGATCGGTTGGCGCTCATTTGTGAAGACGGAACACCTTTCGGCGAAGAATATACACTCGTTGCCGTCGCTGACTATGTACTCAGAAACGATACAAGCGATCGACGCAACACAGTGTCCAACCTGTCATCGACCCGCGCCCTTCGCGATATCACAGAAAAGCACGGTGGCCGGTACTATGCATCGGCCGTTGGCGAAGTACATGTGGTCGCGACGATGAAAGAATGCAACGCGGTCATCGGCGGAGAAGGCAACGGCGGCGTTATTTACCCTGACCTGCACTACGGTCGCGATGCCCTCGTCGGTATTGCACTCTTTCTTTCGCACCTCGCCAATGAGCAAATACCTGTGTCGCGTTTGCGGGCGAAGTATCCGAACTATTATATTTCCAAGAATAAGATCGAGTTGACACCCGGTATCAATATGGACGACGTCCTCGAAGGCGTACGCGCCAAATACCAGAAACAGCCGGTCAACACTATCGATGGCGTGCGCATTGAATTCGACCATGAATGGGTACACCTGCGCAAGTCCAACACCGAACCCATAATCCGCATCTACGCAGAGGCGGACCTTCAAGCCAAAGCAGAAACGCTGGCTCGTAAAATTATTTCAGACATCAAGGAAATAATCGCAGAGAATATTGCACAGTAAGTGAACATCTACCTCGACAACGCCGCAACCACACCGTTAGACCCCGAAGTGTTTGAGGCAATGAAGCCCTGGCTGCTTCAAAACTTCGGCAACCCGTCTTCCACCCACGCCCATGGCAGAAAGGCGCGCGCCGCCATAGAAACTGCGCGAAAACAAGTAGCCGAGCTGCTCAACTGCTCCCCAGGCGAGATCATTTTCACCTCTGGTGGAACAGAAGCGATAAACTCGATCCTGACCGGTGTCATACACCGGCACAACCCACCGGTCATCATTACCTCACCACTGGAGCACCATGCTGTCTTACATACAATCGAACATGCGGTCAACCCTGATATCATTCGTTATGTAGACATTGACGAAAAGGGAAACATCAACCTTGACCATCTTCACACGCTCCTCCGCGATACCCAGGGCGCCCTCGTCTCGCTCATGCAGGCCAACAACGAAATTGGAAACCTCATTGACCTCCACCAGATCGGAGCCATCTGTGCCGAATACGGAGCCTGGTTTCACTCCGACACGGTTCAGGCCGTAGGCCACTATCGCCATAATCTAAAAGAAACCCCGGTACACGGTATTACAGCGGCCGCCCACAAATTCCATGGCCCAAAAGGGGCCGGGTTCATGTACGTGAAGCGAGACAAGAAGATTGAGCCCTACCTGTTCGGGGGCAGCCAAGAACGAAACATGCGGGGCGGTACTGAAAATGTAGCCGGCATCATCGGGCTATCGAAGGCTCTTGAAATTGCTTATGAAAACATGGAGCAACATGCGGCCCACATCCGCGGGCTCAAGGCGCGCATGATCCATGCCCTTCGCGAGGCCATTCCCGGCGTTAGCTTTAATGGCAACTCAGGCGATCTGGACAACAGTCTTTACACCGTCCTCAACGTGAGTTTTCCTGAGTCCGCAGAAAATGAAATGTTGCTGTTTAACCTGGACCTGATGGGGATCTCTGTATCGGGGGGAAGCGCTTGCCAGAGCGGCGCTGCGACGGGGTCGCATGTGCTGCATGCCCTTGGCGTTCCCAGGGAACGCGGCGCCATCCGCTTTTCATTCAGCAAATACAATACGCCCGAGGAGATCGACTTTGTGGTAGAGAAACTCGCGCACAATCTCTTTGTGCAGAGGTAATCACGATGGGATAATGCCCATTTTCTGCATCAGGAAGGTCGCGTTCTTGCTGGTGCTCACCCCCGGCTTTAACCGATAGTCGAAACGCAATTCGCCATGTTCTATGCGCGATTCAAAATGATAATTCCTTATCGCCGGATAATCACGCTCCATCTCTGCCAGGGCCACATCGTGCGTTGCAATCAGTGCGAAACAGGGGTAATTTACCAGACGGGATACAAGCGCCTGCGACCCTGAAAGCTTATCTGTTGAGTTGGTGCCCTTGAGTATCTCATCCAGCAGGACGAGCATTCGGCGCTTCCCTTCCAGTTTTTGCACAATCTTTTGAAGACGATACAACTCTGCGTAAAAGTAGGATTGATTGTCTACGATGGAATCCGTATTCCGCATTCCGCTGTGCACCTCCAGCACGGGACAAGTAAAACGTTCGGCGCACACCACCGATCCGGTAAGGGCCAGCACAACGTTTATCCCTACCGACCTTAAGAAGGTACTTTTACCCGCCATGTTGGCGCCGGTGATAATCCAAAGCGATGATGCGTCATCCATCCGGATGTCATTGCGCACGCACTCCTCCCTCCGAATCAGAGGATGGCCCACCTGTTCGCCCGCCAGCCGCCACTCTGCGGTCAACTCGGGCCAGGTAAATTCCGGATGGTTGAACGCATACGCAGCGAGGCTGTTAAGAGCGTCGGCTTCAGCGATCGTATCGAACCATTGCTGCATCCGGTGTCGGTTGCGATGGCGCCATACTTCAAGACGATATATGCACAGCAGGTCGTACAATACGAGGCTGTTCAGCAGTATTCCCGCAAAAATATTCAAGCGCAGATCCAACGCACGCACGCGCGTAACCAACCGTTTAATTTCGTCGTGCGCCTGCTGGCTTTCCGCGTTCATCTGTCGGGCGAGGGGTGATGCAAACTTTTGTTTGCACAGCAATTCAAAATGGGCAGCAAACTTCTCCAGCAGGTATCGCTTTTTCCCCAGGTAATCCTGGATCTGCATCGTCCGCTTGGCGTGACTTCCCACCACCGCCCACTGTGTTAATGCCACAACGATAAGCGGGCCGGCCATCCCCGTAATCGCCCAGTACGCCAGCGTGAGTAATGCTGCAGCGGGCAGCAGTATCAACAGCCATTGCCGTCGGCGATTGCCATATACGAAGTCGGGAAGTTTCAGCCAATCCAGAATCTGCTGTTGGTCGACCATCCGTTCCGGGGATGCCATTCCTATGGCCTGAAATTCCTGCCGGAAGTCGAGCTTTTCACTGAGTTCGGCAACGGCACCGCGACGCTCCTTGATTTCCTTTAGCGAAAGTAACGGTGTCGAAAGGATGGCGGCCAGCCGTTCGCTCCCTTGCTCCGTGCAGGTGCGGTTAAAACGTTGAAAAAGTGATCCTGTACCAAAAATGTCGAGGTCGACCGTGTAGGCGTGATGCGCATCGGCAAACTCCGATCCATCGGGAAATGATGTGAAGTCGCCCTCGAGGGCCTGTAATTCCCTGTCGTTGATCAACGTCAGGTTTTCCAATAGCTTGCGTCGATTCCCCAGAATTGCATGCTCACGCACAAACCAGGCGAACGCGAGTGAGACAAAGAAGAACCCTATCCACAATACGACGAATCCGAACGCGAAATAAGCCAGCGTGAGCGCCACGAGCGCCAGTGCCACACGAATCCAGGAAACGGTAAGCGCCTTTTGCTCGGCAACTTTTCGCTGTGCTTCAAACGTCGCACGGCGCGTCCGGTATATTTCGTCAAGGTCTGACATGTTCAGGGGTTAGAGCATACGTTCAATAATACGCACAATGTTTGCGAGGCCCGCTTCATCAATGCTGTCAAATTCATCCAGGCGATCGCTGTCTACATCAAGGACCATCACCACTTCGTCGTTCTTCAGCACCGGGACAACAATTTCCGATTTTGAAAGCGAGGAACAAGCAATATGCCCCGGGAAATTGTCGACGTCCGGCACCACGATTACAGATTTGCGTTCCCAGGCGGCGCCGCATACGCCCTTTCCAAAATCGATACGGGTGCAGGCTATCGGCCCCTGAAACGGTCCTAATACCAATTGCCCTTCCTTCACGAAGTAAAACCCCACCCAGAAAAACCCAAAGGTCTGGCGAAGCGCTGCGGCGACATTGGAAAGGTTAGCGATCAGGTCAGTCTCATCGCTTACGAGGGCCTCTATCTGCGGAAGTAGTGTACGGTACTTCTCAGTTTTGTTCGCCGACGGATCAATGAACAGGTCTTCAGCCATGCTGGTGGTTAGGCGTGTACAAGAACAGCTGATCGGCAGCAATGGACGCCACATGGTGGTGGCCGTGTATTTGGGGCGCTGCAATTCCATCTCCGAATTCCTGCGGTGACCTGAACACACGGGCTTCGTCCCAAAGTCCGGCCTGGATAAATAGGCTCAGTGTGCGCGCACCGCCTTCAACGATCAATGACTGCACGTCGCGCGCATGAAGGTCGGCCATCATCTGACCAAGGAAGTCCTGTTCCGACAATTTAACGCGCACTACGGTATTTGTTTCCTGGTTCCTGATGGTATTGTATACGATGGTTCGGGCGGAATCGTCGAAAAGATGTAAAGGAGGTTTAAGCCGGAGATTTCGGTCAATGAGTACCCGAAGTGGGTTTCGTCCGGTCCAGTCGCGGACCGTCAATCTCGGATTATCTGCTTCTGCTGTGCCCGACCCTACCAGGATAGCATCCTCCTCGGCCCTCCATCGGTGCACCAGTTGGCGGCTTATTTTATCACTGATCCATTTTGAATCACGGTTTCGGCGGGCAATGTACCGGTCAGACGTTTCAGCCCATTTCAGAATGATATAGGGCCTCTTTTGTTCGACGAAAGTAAAGAAACGGCGGTTCACATAGCGACAGGATTCCTCGAGCACACCGGTCGAAACCTCGACGCCTGCGTCTCTTAACCTGGCAATGCCTCCACCCGCAACCTTTGGATTGGAGTCTGTGGCGCCGATCACCACGCGCCGGACGCCGTGTTCAATGAGCATATTGGCGCACGGCGGTGTTTTGCCATAATGTGTACATGGCTCCAGTGTAACGTACACGGTACTCGCTGGCAGCAGGTGTTTATCATGAACCGATGCGACAGCAACAACTTCTGCGTGTGCATCACCGTATGCGCGATGCCATCCTTCGCCTATAATGCGGCCATCATGCACGATAACACTACCAACAAGCGGATTTGGGCTCACCTTACCCAAACCCAGTGACGCGAGTTCTATAGCCCGGGCCATAAAACCTGCATCGATCGACATATTGTGGTCGTTCATTGCGTATACTTGCAAAGATTGTTCTTGCATGACTAATTCCAAAACCCTGTTCCTGGATTTGATGCGACGCCTCAGCTTGCCTGAAACCGATGATGAAAAGAAGGCGATTCTGCATCGAATCCTCGAAAGGCTCACCGGAATTACGCCAACCGACATCGCTGTGGGGAAAGAAATAGCGCTTGCCCCGACGCTCATGGCACAACTGCACCAGGTGCTCGAACGTATAAACACCGGCGAGCCGCTTCAATACGTTATGGGCGAATGTGATTTCTACGGACGCACGTTTAAAGTCAACCGCGACGTGTTGATCCCGCGTCCCGAAACAGAAGACCTTACCCGGACGGCGCTCGGATTACTGCAAGACGTCGTATCGCCGCGTTTAATGGATATTGGATGCGGCAGCGGGTGCATCGGTATAACCATGGCGCTGGAAAGACCCGATGCGAGGGTATTCGCCACGGATGTCAGCCTGAGAGCGCTTGACGTTGCACGTGACAACGCCAATGCACTGAGTGCAACAGTCGACTTTCATCGATCGAATATTCTCACCGAGTTCGTCCCGGTGAAGGATCTTGACTTGATCGTCAGCAATCCGCCGTATATCACACCCGATGAAGCTCCGGCCATGAGCGCTACCGTGCTGGAATTCGAACCGCACCTGGCGCTGTTTACAGAATCTGCCGATCCATTACAATATTACCGACCGATACTCTCACATGCGCGTGAGGTACTGAAACGAGGTGGTTTCGTGATCGTCGAGGTCAACGAACGCTTCGCAGACGACGTAGCGAACACCTTTCGTGATTACAAATTCCTGGATGTAACCCTCGTGAAAGACAGTTCAGGAAAGCAACGAATCGTACACGGGATCTTTAATGGCAACAAGTGAAAAACCACTCAGTAGCAATCGTTGGTGCGGGCAACCTGGCCTGGCATCTGGCCCCTGCACTGGATAACGTCGGCTATGCCGTGCGTGAGGTATACAGCCGTCACGACCAAAACGCGCGCCAGCTGGCATCACGGCTGTACCAGGCCAGGGTCAAAAGTGTCCTCGACTTTGCCGATAGCGATGTCGATATCGTAATCTTGACAGTAAGCGACGACGCGATTGAACAGGTGGCCGCCGACCTTGTCGTACCTGACGATATGCTCGTCGTGCATACCTCGGGCAGCACGCCCCTGCAGGTGCTTGAGGCCGCAGGCACGGACAATATGGGGGTGTTTTATCCGCTCCAGACTTTTTCAAAGGGCGTCAAGGTGGATTTTGACGATGTGCCCATACTGGTAGAGGGAAGTACTTCCAGGGTCGAAGAAACCTTGCTGGAAATGGCCCGTGCCTTGTCTCCCACTGTGGCCGCCATTACCTCCGAAAGTCGGCTGGCGCTCCATGTGGCGGCAGTTTTTGCTTCCAACTTCACCAACCACCTGATTGCTGTAGCGTTCGGGATGATGGAGGACCATGATCTCGATCCCGACTGGCTAAAACCGCTGATTGCGGAAACGCTGAATAAAAGCCTGGATGCGGGCCCGGCGCAAGCGCAGACAGGACCGGCACGGCGTGGTGACCTCGGCATCCTCCGTCGGCATGCGGAATTCCTCAAAAACGACCCCAAGGTTCGGGAAATCTATGCGCTGCTCAGCCAACATATACTGGACCGGTATCAATCGTAACGGCCAAACTGATAAATTTGCTTCCGAAACCTTGTAGAGATGTATTTCCGCCTGAACCATGCGCGGCCCCGCCGCAATCGCAAGAGTCAGGTAATTCGGTCAATGGTGGAAGAAACCACCCTGGATACGAACGACCTGATCTTCCCGCTCTTTCTCCTGGAGGGGACCGGCAAAAAAGTGGAAGTGGAAAGCATGCCCGGCATCTACCGTTTTTCGGTGGACACGATGCTACGTGAAATCGAAGAGTGTGTGAAGTTGGGAATAAACGCATTCGACGTTTTTCCCGTAGTGGACGAAAAGCATAAGGACAAAACGGCGTCCAAGAGCCACGACCGCGACTTCTTCTACCTCCGCGCCCTTACCACCATTAAGAAAGAGTTTCCGGACGTTTGTATCATGACGGACGTAGCCATGGACCCCTATAGTTCCGATGGTCACGATGGCCTGGTCAAAGACGGAAAGATTGACAACGACCTTACGCTCGACATCCTGGGAAAGATGGCACTCGCCCAGGCGGAAACGGGCATAGACATAATCGGGCCGTCCGATATGATGGATGGCCGCGTTGGCTACCTGCGAAAATTACTCGACGACAATGGATTTGCTGAAGTGTCGATCATGAGTTACACCGCGAAGTATGCCAGTGCATTTTACTCGCCATTTCGGGACGCGCTTGACTCCGCGCCGAAATTTGGCGACAAAAAGACCTATCAAATGAATCCCGCAAACCGAAGGGAGGCACTGATTGAAGCAAGTTTGGATGCGGCCGAAGGGGCGGACTTTCTGATGGTCAAGCCGGCTATGGCCTATCTCGACGTCATCCGGCTGTTACGCGACAATTTTGATCTTCCTGTCGCCGCGTACAATGTCAGCGGCGAATACTCTATGGTTAAGGCGGCGCATGCCAGGGGCTGGATAGAAGGAGAACGGGTGATGACGGAATTGCTGCTTAGCATCAAGCGCGCCGGTGCCGATGTGATCCTTACCTATTTCGCCAAAGAATATGCGTCACTGACCAGGAGCTGAGGGAATGAGACAATTCTACGTCGCACTTTTCATGCTGTTATGGTGCGGATCCCAGGCAAATGGCCAGGTGATCACACTCACAAGTTCCGGTGAGGCGGAAGTGCTGGGACGCATGACCCACTTTGTTGACGAGACGGATACCCTATCCGTTATGGATGTCGTACAGTCGGAGTTCACACCTCTTCAGGATACTGACCGCGCGCCCGGATTAGGATTCGATCGCCGCACGCATTGGTTCAAAATGGTCATCACGAACCAGTCCGACCAGACTGATTGGAATCTTGAGATTCCGTACGCCCCATTGGACCGGATCGACCTGTATGTATTTTCAGATGAAACCTCGCCGGAAGTACATAAGGCGGGCGGCGACATATTTCCGATCGCAACGCGCGACCTCCCGCACCGTCACCCTATTTTTCAACTCACTATTCCGCAAGGTGAGATGCGCACGATCTATCTGCGCATTCACACCATTTCTTCTGTTCAGGTACCTGTCGTCTTCTGGACGCCGGCTCAATTCCAGATCGCCAACTACCACACGCAGCTGATCAACGGGCTATTCTACGGGGCCATGTTCATCATGATCCTGTATCAGTTGTTTCTCCTTCTCTCGATACGCGACAAGAGCACAGCCTATTATGTACTCACCCTCGTCAGCATGGCAAACGTCATCGCCTTCTTCCAGGGCTATACGTTCCTTTTCCTGCATCCCGGCCAGCCCGGGCTCAACGACGACTTCGCGGCGCTTAGCGGGCCCTTCTTCGTATTGAGTTCCGCCCTGCTCACCCGTGCGTTTCTCAATGTGCGGCATTTCAGCCCCTTGCTGGATAACCTGCTCATTGTGAATACTGCCATCAACCTCGTTCTCGGCGCCATGATGCTGTTCTTCATGCGGCAGATTTCGTACATGTACCTTCATCTGTTCACCCTTACTCATTGCCTGATCGTGCTTGTCGCTGCCGCCTATTGTCTCTCGCGAAAATTCCGGCCGGCACTATATTACCTGTTGGCCTGGGTTACGTTGCTCCTGGCAGCAGTGGCCTTCACGCTGGGCAACCTGGGGCTTGCACCCGGCTACCTCGGAGCCAACTACCAGGGGCTTATGATCGGCTGCGTGTTACAGGTGGTCCTGATTTCTCTCGCCCTTGGAGAACGGTGGAATGTACTCGTAAAAGAAAATCAACGCGCCAAGGAACTAGAACTCAAACGCGGTAAGGAAGAGAAAGTCAGGCTCGAACACGAAGTCCAACAGCGCACCCTACAGATCAATCAACAGAAGGAAAAGCTGGAAGAACTCAACCGGATCAAGGACAAGCTGTTTTCGGTAGTGTCGCACGACATCAAGGCGCCGCTCTCGTCATTGAAGTTGTCGCTTGCGCTTGCAAAAATCAACAAGCTGAGCCAGGAGGAATTCAAAGCGGTGTCGACCGAGATTGAAACGCACCTGGACCAGACGACCAACTTCATACAAAACCTACTCCATTGGGCGAAGTTTCAGCTCCGTGGCGAAGTGGTCAGGCCCGTCCGTCTCGACATGAACGCCATGATTGCCGAGGCTGTTGGCCTTCTCGAAAACGACGTCAACCAGAAGCTTATTACCCTGCAGATGGATGTCTCGCCCGATTGCATCGCGTACGCCGATCAGGTGATGATTCAATCTGTCCTCCGCAACCTGATCACCAATGCCGTCAAATTTACACCGCCGGCAGGCACCATCACCATCCAGGGAAGAACGGAAGATCAAAAGATCATGATCTCGATTTCTGACACCGGCAGCGGCATACCGGAATCCAACCAGGCGACCCTCTTCACCCTGGAAAGCCTCACAACGCCGGGTACACGCCAGGAAGCCGGTACCGGTCTGGGGCTTGTGTTATGCAAGGAGTTCACGGAGAAGAATAAGGGCACGATCTGGTTTGAGACTGAAGCGGGGAAAGGAACGACGTTTACGTTTACGTTGCCAGAGTACAAGGCGGAGTATCAGTACGCGGATGCGAGTGGGAAACGGTAGATTTTCGATTGGTGATTAGTGATTTGAGATTATTAGTGATTGGTGATTTGAGATTTGGGGGCCATGAAAAAACTTCCGGGTGGAATCAAAGCGCTGTCATTTAACACACACATCAATCGGCAGCTGCCAAATCGATAATCAAAAATCGACAATTATCGACAATCACAAATCAATAATCCCTAGTCGTCTAACTCCGGCAACACAAAATCATCCAGCGGGCTGGGCTGCTTCATGATCGCTTCGATCTCGTCGGGGTGGCGGGGAGCTAGCGCGGAAAGGTGCTCACATCCGTCTTTCTGGATGAGGAAGTCGTCTTCAATACGAACGCCTATGCCCCACCACTTTGGATCGCAGTCGCTGTTTTCGTCGATGTAGATTCCGGGCTCTATGGTGATGACCATATTTTCCTTAAGCTCGGCACGCGATCCCCTGTCGTGAACGTCAAGCCCGATATGGTGGCAACAGCCATGAGGATAGTACCTGCGGTCATCCAACTGATCCTCAGAAAGGATACCCAGTCGGGCAAGGCCCTGGTTCACAACTTCGCGCGTAACCTGGTTCAGTTGATCGAACGTCGTTCCCTCCTTGCATATCTTCATGGCGGCTTCCTGCGCATCGAGTACGATCTGGTAGATCTGTCGTTGCTCGGGA
Source organism: Cyclobacteriaceae bacterium (assembly GCA_035304385.1). Lineage (GTDB taxonomy): Bacteria > Bacteroidota > Bacteroidia > Cytophagales > Cyclobacteriaceae > ZC4RG29. The sequence continues at coordinate 69,755 of DATGQD010000065.1, read as the reverse complement.
GAAAACTTCCCATTGACGGGAATGGTGCGGGTGATGTCGGCCGTGTAGCCGCGATACTCAGCGCCCAGGTCCATCAGGATCAGCTCCCTGTGATCCAACGCCGGCTTATAGTTGTCGATGTAATGCAGGATACATCCATTGTGTCCGCCACCCACGATCGAAGGATATCCGACATCCTCGGCCTGATATTTTTTGAACACATACTCGTGGATACCTTGCACTTCGCGCTCCGACATGCCGGGTTTAATCGCTTTCATTACCTCGACCTGGCCAACACAGGAGATGGCAACCGCTTTGCGTATGAGCTCCAGTTCGTCAGGCGTTTTTATGCCACGCAGTTCGCCCATGATCCCGGCGAGGCGCTGTGTGTTCAGGTTGTTCTGCCTTCCTTCGACGGTTCTAAGGGTCATGCCATCGGCGCGCGGATAGCCGGCCTTCACCTTGAACACTTCAATGATGTCATACAGATCGGCTGAATCGGCAGGATTATCTCTCACGTCGTTGTGAAAATCGAAGAACAGAACTTCGCTAAAGCGCGAGAAGTCGATATCGTACTTTTTGAATTCAGCATTGTTGAAAGCCTGCTGTATCCCGAGCCGCGTACGTACCTGGTCTGCGCCCAATCGTCTGCCATCCCACTTTTCGCGGGAAGGATTCCGGGGCTGGACAAAGATGATTTCGTTGTATTGCGTACCGTTGGCTGCCGTCTGATTTTCACTGAAGATCAGCAGCACGGCGTTGGGCTCCCGATAGCCGGTCAGGTAGTAAAAGTCGGGATCCTGGTGATAGACATAGTCCACGTCGTTGGCGCGGTTCCTGATCGGGTTGGCAAAGAACACCGCGACCGAATTGGTCGGAAGTTTTTCGCGAAGCTTTTGGCGACGTTCCCGGTGGAAGTCGGCCGAGAGGAAATCCTCAGGCAGGTCAGCCAGCTGTGCAAAAACGGCGGTGGGACTCCAGAGCAGGAACACCATGCAGCTCCACCATAGTATCCGGAAATTATTCTTCTGCGCGAACCTCTTCGAGGAGGTAGTCCTTGCCTTTTCCATAGGCGATTAATTCGTTTAAATGATACCGTTCCAGGGTCAGCAAGTCTTTCACCAGAAAATCTCCGTTGGCCAGTATTTTCTCCACCGTGAACTCATGCGCTTCGCCGTGGTTGACGAGCCTGTATGTCTTGCCGGTCCGCAAAACGTCTGTGGAGATTCCAGCCATTACAAAGATTCCTCCCGTTCCAGCATCAATATCGACGCCTGGGGCACGATATAATATTTTTCATGTTCGTATATCACCTCGATAGCGCCTTTCTGCAGGAAAATAGCGAGGTCACCCTCCTGTGCCTGAAGTGGAAGATACTTTACCGTCTCTTCCCTGCCCTTCCAGATGTCGTCCTCATCGGTCGGGATGGGGAGCGGGTAGCCGGGCCCGACTTTAATAATGTATCCGCTCTGTATCTTTTCCTTTTCCTGCACACCGGGCGGCAGATAAAGCCCGCTGTCAGTCTTATCGGACTGTTTAGCAGGTTTGATCAACACGCGGTCGCCCACGACAATGAGATTTCTCAGCTTGTTGTCAGCCGTCACTTTCATAGTACACGTATCAACAATCAAAGATAGCACAATGCCACAAAAGGGTCTATTCAAGGCCCTTTTCACGCATTTTTATGAATTCGCGGTACCGCCGTACCAGCGCTATAAGGAACCCCGCCATGAGTACGAGAGTTCCGATCCACAATACGTTGATAAACGGTTTCTCGAGCGCTTTCAACACCACCCAGTCCTTTTGCCGGGTTGCGATGCCCAGGGTGAAGTCGCCGGTTTCCGGGTGGATGGACATGAGCGATACCCGCACGCCGAGCTCCGGGATTTCATCCGGAATCCTGCCCACCATTTTGTCTTTGATCACAAAATACGGTTCCGCGGAATAGGCCATCCGTTCACCTTTGATCGTGACCTTGCCCTTCACGGCCACGTCCTGATCCGTCAGTTCCACGCCGGATACCTCATCCACACGTTGGATGCCCTCCAATGTGGAAACGTAATCGTTCACAAAAAACGGCTCGTCGATTTTGACCCGTACTTCTTCGGTTTCGCTCCAGTCGTTACGGGCTTCGCCGGGCATTTCCACGGAAACGTAGGTGTACAGATCCCGGGTGAGCGACCGGCTGATATCGGGGGAGGATACAATACCCATTTGCTCGTTTGCCTGCACGCGTGGATACTGTACGAACTCGACCTTACCATCGCGTCTGAACTGTATCTCATAGAACGTGTTCTCGGGATGGATCTCAAACTCCTCGTTTTCGGAGAATAATTTTTTCCCTTCGTAGTAGATATCGCGGCGCGCAACTACCCGACCCGGCGTCGGCGTGGGCAGAATGTCGTTCCTGTCGATATATCCGCGTTTCCGGCGGGGCTCTACCCGCGTACCCATGTACTCAATCTCATAGCCGGCCATTGTCCGGGGCTCGTTGAGGAACAAGAGCAGGTTATCGCGGTTGAACTCGTCGCTGAGTTCCTTGGATATCAGCATGCCCGTGTTGTTGAGGGACACGACCTTTGAATACCCTGACGACGCCATAATTCCGATCAGCATCAGTCCCATGCCGATGTGCGCCACTGCTCCGCCGGAAAGTCCCGGACTCGTCTTCAGCAGGGACGCCAGTATCACGCCGTTGGCCACAACGGTGAAGACCGCCGCAAGCGTCAAGACGATGTATTTGACGGTGTACACCTGGCCCACGGTAATTACTACGGCGAACAGCACCAGGGCCAGCAGCATCGGGGGCACCAGTTCCTTCCGGAGTTTAGTAGCATCGATCTTACGCCACCAGAAGAACTGGCCTATGGCGGATAGTATTGCGACCACCACCGCGAACCACAACTGCACGTTAGAGTAAAACTCCACGGCATTCGCCCGCGGCGCGCGGTTGCCGGCGCCGCCGAATAATCTTGAGATGGCGTTGAACACAGGCTTGGAGGTTTCCATGAGTACCTGGAAACCCATCAGCGCCAGCACGAGTACGCCGACAAAGATCCAGAACTCCCGGGAGAGGAAGGACACCTCTTTGGACGATGTAGGGATCTCACGCCATCGTACGACCGCCAGGACGACCGACCCGATCAGGAAAAAGAACAGGTAGACCAGTAGCTGACCGCTCAATCCCAGGTCAGTGAAGGAGTGTACCGAGGATTCACCCAGGATGCCACTTCGGGTGAGGAAGGTGGAATATAGTATCAGCACGAAGACGGCGATGATCAGTATGATCGACGACTTCAGCGCAGCTTCGCTGTTCCGGTATGCATTCATGGTGTGAACCGCTCCCACCAGGATCAACCAGGGCACGTACACGGCGTTTTCCACCGGATCCCAATTCCAGTAGCCGCCAAAGTTGAGCGTCTCATATGCCCAATATCCTCCCATGAGGATTCCCAGGCCCAGAATACCCGCTGCAAAGATGGCCCATGGCAACGCGGGGCGTATCCATTCGCGGTAGCGCTTGAACCAAAGTCCGGCGATGCAATAGGAAAACGGTACCAGGGTAGCCGCGAATCCAAGGAAGAGCGTAGGCGGGTGAATCACCATCCAATAATTCTGGAGCAGTGGGTTCAGTCCGTTTCCGTCCTTCGGGATAAATTCCGGATCCATCTTAAACACCGGGGCGTCGTGCATCACCTCGCGAAGCAGGATAAACGGGGAACTACCGATCTTCAGGTCGATACCCGGCAATACTACGCCGAGGATCATCGAGGCCAGAAAGGCCTGGACGAGTGCAAACACCGTCATTACCGGCGCTTCCCAAAAGCGGTTCGTCTGGATGAGGACAATTCCCAATGCCGCCTGCCAGAACATCCACAGGAGAAAACTTCCTTCCTGGCCGTTCCAGAAGGTGGAGATCAGGTAGTGTGTCGGAAGGCTACGGTCGGAATAATTAAAGGCGTAGTAGTATTCAAAGTAGTGCCGTGAAATAATGATGAAGAGGGAGACTACGATGCCGACAACCGAGGCGCTGTGGATGTAAAATCCGATGCGGCCGTTGACCAGCCATTGGCCTTTCTTTTCGAGATCGGTCGTTGTCGTTGCCCTGAAATAGCTGACGACCGTAACCAGCGAAGCAACAAATGCCAGGATAACAAAAAAGTGACCCAGGTCACCTATGAAATAGTGCATCATTTCTTTTGCTCAGTCCCCCACGTAAAACACCCACCACCATCACCCCATTTATCAGTGTTACCCGCCGGAAGTTAGTTGAGCCGGCTCCTGATATTTGGAGGGGCACTTCAGCAGAATCTTTTCTGCCAGAAAAGCATCGTCCTTGTAGCGCCCTACTACGACCACCTTCTCTGATTTTGTAAAGTCGGGTGGCATCGGTTCGTTATATTGTACCTGCTGTTCCTTTCCATTTTCGTCGACCATGAGGAAAGAGAACGATACCCTGTCCGCACCGGGCCTGATGCCCGTAACCTGCCCCGTACGGTCTTTTTTCAATTCGCCTACGACGTGCAGACTGTGCGTCTGGCCGGCTTCCGCCTGTGCCAGGGCCTCGTCAAACGTCACGTAGGTGCTGGTATCGCCCGCGCTCATGATAATCACCCCCACTGCGGCGGCGATCGCGGTGATGAGAAGTATATGAGAGATTTTCATGGTTTTCGGGGTCAAAATTACGTCAAAAAGCCCACACTCTCAGGCCACCGACGGAAAAACGTCGAATCCCCTCAAGAGGTTCTGTTACCTCTTTCCTTTTCCAGGTTCGAGAGCTTTCTGTCGAGCATGAACAGGTAGACCAACATGCCTGCCAGTACGATGAGGACGATGCCTACAATCACGTATATTTTGCCCTCGGCGCGCATGGTGTCTGCCATTTCGACTTGTTCCTGCGCCCGGACGACAGCCGCAGCCAGGAGGCATACCAGGGTGAGCACGTATTTCATATTACGAAGCGGTATCGATCAGTAACAGTTTGCGGACCCTTACCCGTAGCGTAGCGATCCAATAACCTATGAGAAACCAGCCCGCCACGGCGGGATAAAATACAATCCGCATGGAAGCGTCCAGATCGTAGGCGTTGAATCCAGGATTGCCTCCACTTCCCGGATGCATGGAGCTCTGCATCCGCGGAATAATGAAAATGAGGGGTATCATGGCCGCAAACGCGAAAAGGTTGTAAACCGCACTCAGGCGGGCCCGTTGCTCCTGGTTTTCCAGCGACCCCCGAAGCACGAAATAAGCCAGGTATACCAGCAGTGTAATGGCGGCACCGTTTTGCTTCGGGTCGCCATGCCAGAATGCACCCCACGTGTAGCGCGCCCACAGCATCCCCGTCAGCATACCCAGAATTCCAAACGCAGTACCCACATGGGCAAACTCCACCGACCGGATGTCATATTCCTCCAGCGGATTGCGGAGATATCGTATCGCATAGTAGATCGACATGCCGTATAGCAGGATCATGCCGAACCACATGGGTACGTGAAAATATAACGCCCGGATGGTTTCGTTCAGGATAGGGAGCCGGGGCACATCGAACAGCAGGCCCGCAGTGTGTGTGTACACCAGCAGAACAACCGCCGTAACCTTCATCCACAGCTTCATGAACTTTGAAATGAATTTACCCGGGTAAAGAATATAATCCGGGTGCCCGTTTTCTTAACTGCGCCAAATATAGGGGAACAACAAATAGGACAGGGCACCTGATATCACATTTATTCCCAGGAGGTTCAGCATTTCATCGCGACTCGCGGAAGCCTCGAGACCGTCCAGGGCGTTTTTGGTGATCCGGATGGCCATGAGCAGAATGCCGATCATCACCGGAAAGCTCAACACTGCCATCACGACGTGGCTGTTCCGCGCTTTGGCGGCAATCCCCGAAATGAGACTGAGGGAAGCGGAAAATCCGAGGCAGGTAAGGGCGAGCCCGGCGAGAAACACACCCTGGTCGGCCACCGGGTTATCGATAAACAGCACAAACAGGCCGTATCCCACGAGCGCCAGCAGCAAACACAGAATGAAATTGTAAATGATCCGGGAAATAATGATCTCGTGGGCGCCCGCAGTCATATACAGGTAAACCCACGCGCCCGGCTTTTCACCGATGAAGCTCTTGGCCACGGTGTTCACCGCCGAGAACAGAATAACGAGCCAGAACAAGGCCGACCACGTCGCCGCATTTATCGCGTTAAGCCGGAGATTGAACGTGAGGTAACAAATAAATACGAGGCTGAATAAGTACAGGCCGATGCCTGAGATCACAGACTTTCTGCGGAGTTCCAGCGTGAACTCCTTTTTCAGGAGGATCAGCAGATTATTCATTCCGCTCGGAAAGCGCCCAGGCATAACGAAGGGCGATGATCACTACCGCAAGGAGAAGGCCGGCAACAAACCCGACAGGCAAAAGAATAGACAACTTAGGACTCACGGGTTTTTTTATCGGAACAAAGCCCTCCACCACCTGAACACTATTGACCAACCTGAGTTTTTCTTCCAGCTCAAGCTTTTCTTTAACCAGCTCCACGGTGCTCACATAGGCTTCCGAGGGATTCATCAGCATCGTCGCCGACGCGGAAGCCCGGGAGCCCTGCAACATACTCTGCTTCACACTCTCGAGTTTTTCGATTTCCTGCTCTACGCGGGCGATAAGTTCCTGGTAGGCACGCTTCTTCTCCTCGGTACGGACCCTTACAAAATCGTTCTGCGAGATAAATTCGATGATTCCTTCCTGCAGGTCGGGAAGCATGGAATTATCTAAAATTCGAACGGTGACCACGATAGCCAGGCGTTCCTGTTCCGAAGCCGTTTCCAATGCCCCCTCCATGGTAACCTTGCGAATTGCAGAAGCCTGTTCTTCCGTAAGGCCCAGTCGGTCCGCAAGCAGACCGTGGTTTCCATCACGCACCAGCGCGTTCAGGCTCTCAGCCAGCTCCTGGCAGTACGATTCCGTCAGAATGGAAGAATAGATCAGCATCCGGCTCTCATACACCCTGGCGGAGGCACTCCAAATCCATACTGCAAAGCCGATCGTCACCCCAAGGCAGATTAGGATAAGAACCAAATGTCGCCTCAGTGCCCGTAGAGATCTTGCCAACAACTCGACCAGGTCGATTTCTTCGTGGTGTGTTTGGTTCATGCGCGGGCTTGCCCAGATTGCACTAAATCAGCGCTAAATTATTACTTTTGCCTTCTTTTCATATCATTTTTTCAGATCCAGACCTTAGATGCCGTCCAAAAAGAGGATTTTAGTTACAGGTGCAGCCGGCTTCATCGGCTTCCATCTTAGCCGGAAACTGTGTGGACTTGACTACGCTGTTACCGGAATTGACAACCTAAACGATTATTACGATCCCAACCTGAAGCAAGCGCGACTCGACCTGCTGAAGGACGAACCGGGCTTCGATTTCAGGCCGATCGACCTCACAGACCGTGAGGGCATGGACAGGCTTTTCGCCGAAAAGAAATTCCACGCCGTGGTGAACCTGGCTGCCCAGGCGGGTGTTCGTTATTCCCTCATTAACCCTCACGCATACCTGGAAAGCAACATGCGTGGATTCCTGAATGTGCTCGAACCTTGTCGTCACCACGCCGTCGAACACCTCGTATACGCATCGTCAAGTTCAGTGTATGGTGCGAACCGTGCGATGCCGTTTTCCGTGCACCACAATGTCGACCACCCCATATCGCTGTATGCGGCCTCGAAGAAGTCGAACGAGCTGATGGCGCATACCTACTCCGCTCTTTACGGTTTGCCCACTACCGGCCTACGGTTTTTCACGGTGTACGGCCCTTACGGACGACCGGACATGGCGCTGTTCTTGTTCACCAAGGCCATACTGGAAGACAAACCCATAAACGTTTACAATCATGGCAACATGAGGCGGGATTTTACGTACGTCGACGATATCGTCGAGTCCGTGGCGCGGCTCATAGAAAAGCCTGCGACGCCCGACCCCAGCTGGGATCCCATGAAACCGGATCCCGCATCAAGCTTCGCTCCGTACCGCATTTACAATATCGGTAATAACCAGCCAGTCCCACTCGTGCGTTTCATCGAGGTCATCGAAGAGAAACTCGGGAAGAAAGCAATAAGAAATAATATGGACCTGCAGGATGGCGACGTGCCCGAAACCTTTGCAGATGTTGAAGACCTGATGCGGGTCGTCGACTTTCGTCCATCCACACCCATTGAAACCGGTGTAGGCAAGTTTATCGACTGGTATAAAGAATATTATAATATAAAATAGAATGGATAAAATTGGGATAATCGGCCTGGGATATGTAGGTCTTCCGTTAGCGGTAGAATTCGGCAAGGTCATGGATGTCGTGGGCTTCGACATAAGCACCGCACGCATCGAAGAACTGGAACGCGGACACGACCGGACCCGTGAAGTCGAACCCGCTGAACTGGCCGAGGCGAAGGGGTTGACGTTTACCTCCAATATCGAAGACCTTCGGCAGGTCAATATTTTCATCGTAACTGTTCCTACGCCAGTCGATGAATTCAAAAAACCCGACCTCACCCCCCTTATCAGCGCCAGCCGAACGGTAGGCCAGGTACTCGCCAAAGACGACATTGTCATATATGAGTCTACCGTATTCCCGGGGTGCACTGAAGAGATTTGTGTTCCCGAGCTGGAACGTACAAGCGGACTGAAATTCAACGTTGATTTCTTCTGTGGTTATTCGCCCGAGCGGATCAATCCCGGCGACAGGGAACGGCGCGTCAACAACATCAAGAAGGTCACCAGCGGCAGCACACCTGAAATTGCAGAGCGTGTCGACCAACTGTACCGCAAGATTATCAAGGCGGGAACGCACAAGGCGTCGTCGCTGAAAGTCGCAGAAGCCGCCAAGGTCATCGAAAACTCACAACGCGACATCAACATCGCTTTTGTGAACGAACTGGCGATGATCTTTGAACGCGTCGGTATCGACACCACGGAGGTGCTGGAGGCGGCCGGCACAAAGTGGAATTTCCTGCCCTTCAAACCGGGACTTGTAGGTGGACACTGTATCGGCGTGGATCCCTATTACCTGACATACAAGGCGGAAGGACTTGGGTACCGGCCGGAAGTAATTTTGTCCGGTCGGAGAATCAACGACAACATGGGCATCCACATCGCCACCTGCGTGGTTAAGCTCATGGCACGAAAGGAACTTCCGATCAACAAATCGGAGATCCTGGTGCTCGGCATCACCTTCAAGGAAAACTGTCCGGATATCAGGAACAGCCGCGTGATCGACGTCATCCGGGAACTCCAAAGTTACGGGGCGACCGTAGAGGTTTATGATCCGCTTGCCGATAGCAAGGAAGTGGAGCATGAATACGGCTTGAAACTCGTGCAAGCACCGTCCAAGAAGTACCACGCCATTGTTCTCGCGGTAAGCCACGATGAATTTACACGCCTCGACTGGGACAAGATCCGGAATCACAACACTGTGGTTTACGATGTAAAATCCTTCCTTGATCGATCCGCCATTACCGCGCGCCTGTAGAATCCCTACCTTCACGCCATGGAGCCGATCAAAATGGTCGATCTTCACACGCAGTACCTGAAGATCAAGGACGACATTGATGCCGCAATCGGGGAGGTGCTGAATGAGACCGCTTTCATCCAGGGGCGGCAGGTCAGGGAATTCGAGGCCGCGCTTGCCGATTACACGGGCGCACACCATGTCGTTACCTGCGGCAATGGTACCGACGCACTGCAAATCGCGCTGATGGCGCTTGACCCCGAACCCGGCGATGAGGTTATCCTGCCCGTTTTCACCTACGTGGCGACGGCCGAAGTTGTGGCGTTGCTCCGGCTGACACCTGTATTCGTTGACGTCGATCCGCGCACCTTCAACATTGACGTACAGCAGGCGGCCGCGAAGATCACGGACCGGACCCGAGCGATTGTGCCGGTACACCTGTTCGGCCAGTGCGCCGACATGGACCCGCTCATCGAAATCGCAGCACAACGGAACATTGCCATCATCGAAGACGCGGCTCAGGCCCTGGGCGCGCAATATCGCTCCGGCGATGGGTCGTTTCGGCACGCCGGCGTCATAGGCCGGATCGGCTGCACGTCATTCTTTCCTTCGAAAAACCTTGCCTGCTTTGGAGACGGCGGCGCCATGCTGACCAATGACACGACCTTAGCGGAAAAGTTACGGATGACGGCCAACCATGGCCAGAAGGTGAAGTACCACTATGACCTTGTCGGCGTAAACAGCCGGCTCGACACCCTGCAGGCCGCCGTGCTGAAAATTAAACTACGGCATCTGGACGCTTACACCCGCGCACGGCAGCAGGCGGCAGCTCACTATGATGCGGGGCTGCGCGACCTGGCCGAGTTGACGCTCCCGTTCAGGACTGAAAACTCAACCCACGTATTCAACCAATATACGATACAAGTCACCGACGGCAGGCGGGATACGCTCAAAACATACCTGCGGGAAATGGGCGTACCGTCAATGGTATACTATCCTGTGCCCCTTCATTTTCAGAATGCCTATAAAAGCCCGCAATACGGTGCGGGAGCATTCCCCGTAGCTGAGAAACTTTCGACGTCGGTTCTTTCGCTGCCTGTCCACACGGAGATGACTACCGATCAATTGGACTATATTTGCGACGCGTTGCGAAGTTTTTTCAGATCGTCATCATGAATTGCTATTTCTGACATGAAAGGTATTATCCTCGCGGGCGGATCAGGAACGCGGCTTTACCCTGCCACACGGTCAGTATCCAAGCAGCTGCTACCGGTATACGACAAGCCGATGATCTATTATCCTTTGTCGGTATTGATGCTCGCCAACATCCGCGAAGTGCTGATCATCACCACACCTGAAGACTTGCCCTTGTTCCAAAAGCTCCTGGGCGACGGCTCCTGGATCGGGATCTCCATCACCTATGCAGTACAACCCAAACCCGAGGGTCTGGCGCAAGCCTTTATCATCGGCCGCGATTTCATCGCGGGACAACCCTGTGCCTTGATCCTGGGCGATAACATATTTTACGGATACAGTCTTTCCAACCAGGTGGAGGAGGCCGCGCGCATCCAGGAGGGAGCCATTGTGTTCGGATACTATGTAAACGACCCCGAACGTTATGGTGTCGTGGAATTCGACGAAGAAGGTCGCGTGATTTCCATAGAGGAGAAGCCTGAGAAACCGCGGTCGAGCTACGCGGTTACCGGGCTGTACTTTTACGATAGTACGGTGGTTGAGAAGGCGATGGAAGTGAAGCCTTCACGACGTGGCGAACTGGAGATCACCGATTTGAACCGGTTCTACCTCGAAGAAAAAAAGCTGACGGTGAAATTACTCGGTCGCGGCATGGCCTGGCTCGATACAGGCACCCATCAATCGTTATTGGCCGCGAGCAACTTTGTCGAATCCATAGAAGAACGTCAGGGACTTAAGATCGCCTGCCTCGAAGAGATCGCCTACCGCAAGGGCTACATCACCGCGGCCGAGCTTGAAGAACTGGCAAATCCTTTGCTGAAGAATTCCTACGGTGCTTACCTGATGAAGTTGCTTCGGGAAAAAGATCCATTTTATGCCGCAAGAAAGAGCAGACACTGATATCAAGACAGTCCGCATCCTGGTTACGGGCGCCAACGGTCAGTTGGGGAGCGAACTTCGCGTGTTGAGTAAGAATGCGAACGACCTAGCCTTCACGTTCGTCGACGTTGATGACATGGACTTTCGCAGCGCGGGATCGATACGTGGTTTCCTGCACGAAAAATCCTTTGATTTCATCGTCAACACGGCAGCGTATACCCAGGTCGACGAAGCCGAAAGCAACGAGGACATAGCATTCGCCATCAATGCCCGTGCGCTTGAAGTGCTGTGCGAAGTCTGTGGTGCCAGCGGCACGCGACTGATCCATATCTCCACGGATTATGTTTTCGACGGGCAGGGGCATACGCCCATTCGGGAATCCGACACGCCGAACCCACAGTCCGTGTATGGTCGTTCGAAGTACGAGGGCGAACAAATCGTGTTAAAGCAGCTGCCCGATGCCTATCTTATTCGGACATCCTGGCTGTACTCCTCGTTTGGAAATAACTTTGTTAAAACCATTTCACGACTCGCAGGCGAACGCGACACCCTTAATGTCGTCGCCGACCAGGTCGGGTCACCTACCTATGCCCGCGACCTCGCGAAAGCGATAATCAAAATGGTACGGGCGATAAGTCAGCGTGGCATCGACGATCCGGGCATTTATCACTATGCGAACGAAGGTGTGGCGTCCTGGTATGACCTGGCGTGCGCTATTGTCAGGATCAAGGGGTATCGATGCGTTGTGCAACCCATCCGCACCGAAGAGTATCCGCTTGCCGCCCATCGTCCCGCGTACAGCGTCCTGGACAAACGCAAGGTTCGTACGACGTTTGGCCTCGAGATTGATAACTGGTATGATGCGTTGATGCGATGCCTGGGGGTTAGCGGGCAATAGGCAGTGGGCTATGGCGGGATACTGTCAGTATTCGCTATGTTCTAATTGTTCTGCGTGCCCTATGGGGTCCAAAACATAGTTTCCCCCAAATTCCCGTAATTGCATTCCATGACTGAAGAAAAACCTTACTTCGCGCATGAGACGGCCGTGATCGATCCCGGGTGCGTGATTGGGAAGGGAACCAAGATTTGGCACTTCTCACACATTATGTCCGGTTGTACCATCGGTGAGAATTGCAACATCGGTCAAAACGTAGTCGTTTCACCCGAGGTCGTCCTGGGCAACAACGTCAAAGTTCAGAACAACGTCTCCATATATACGGGGGTCACCTGTGAAGATGATGTGTTCCTCGGTCCTTCCATGGTTTTCACCAATGTCATCAATCCCCGCAGCGCCATCAACCGCAGGTCGGAGTACGCCAGGACTCACGTAGGCAAGGGTGCTACCATTGGGGCCAACGCGACGATCGTGTGTGGCCATGATATTGGCAAGTATGCGTTTATCGGTGCGGGCGCCGTGGTGACCCGTGCGGTGCCCGACTATGCGCTGGTGGTGGGCAACCCGGCAAGGCAAACGGGGTGGATGAGCGAGGCGGGGCATAAGCTAAAGTTTGACGAGAAGGGCATCGCTGTGTGTCCGGAGCGCGGAGAACGATATCAATTGAAGGACGGGAAGGTGTCGAAGATGCCGTGAACGGAGCGGTTGATTTCTATATTTGCGTCACATTTTGGAAGCCATGAAGAATTTTGCATTGGTCGGCGTGGCCGGCTTTGTTGCGCCCAGGCACCTGAGGGCGATAAAAGACACGGGCAACAATCTGGTCGCCGCTCTGGATAAATTTGACCAGGTAGGGGTATTGGACTCATATTTTCCCAACGCCGACTTTTTCACTGAGTTCGAGCGGTTCGACCGTCACCTGGACAAGCTGAGAAGAAAGGGTACCCGGGTCGACTATGTGAGCATCTGCACGCCCAATTACCTTCACGACTCCCACATCCGGTTTGCACTGCGTCATGGCGCCGATGCGATCTGTGAAAAGCCGCTGGTGTTAAAGCCATGGAACGTGGATGCCTTAGCTGAACTTGAAAGGGAGACGAAGCGAAAAGTGTATACCATCCTGCAGTTGCGTCTGCATCCTTCGATCATCGCGCTCAGAGAAGAGATCGCAAACGGTCCTAAGAACAAGGTGTACGATATCAATCTCAACTACATCACATCCAGGGGACGGTGGTATCATTACAGCTGGAAGGGTGACGAAGCCAAATCGGGAGGTATCGCCACAAACATTGGCATACACTTCTTCGACATGCTCCTTTGGATCTTCGGTGATGTCAAAGAAATGACGGTGACGGATTTGGCGCCGGATCATGCGTCGGGAACCTTGCGGTTGGAGCAGGCAAACGTAACGTGGAACTTGAGCATCAACTATGACCACCTGCCGGAGGCTGTGAAAGCTGGGGGGAAACGGACCTTTCGTTCACTGACCATGGGGGGGAAAGAAGTTGAATTCAGTGAAGGGTTTACCGACCTTCATACGCGAAGCTATGAGGAGATCCTCAAAGGAAATGGATTTGGGTTGAACGAGGCCCGTCCATCAATCGAGCTCGTGCACAAAATACGCGAATCCTGGTCCGAGGCCAGTTAGTACCCGCACGCGCTATCTTTCAAAAACGAACTGGTTGCATCCTGAACCGCCATTGACCTCTTGATATTCCTCAGAGCAAATCCTTTTTCCCGGAAAAAGTGAAAGACCTCTTCTACGGATGCAACCTCAAATGGCAGTCCTCCCCACCAGTCGAGAAAATCGTGGAACCGGGACATCCCCCGTTCCTTTTTATATTCCCTATATCGCGTCAGTGGGTTTCTCAATAGTATTATATCCTTGATAAAGGGAAGAATTATGTATCTGGGAATGAATACTGCTTGCACAGCAGTCTTTCCTAAAAGTCCCTTGTTGTATAGCTTCTTGACTTTAAGCCAGTATTTTGATTTTGGTCCCTGATCATTATAAAGAGAAATGAATATAAGCCCTTCTTCCGAAAGAGGTTTCAACGCATTCTCCAGAGCCATCCACATGTTGCCGGTGTGATGCAATACGCCCCAGGAGTATACGATGTCCACTTTCGGCAGAGAAGCGATGAAATCGCCATCCAGTACTGACCCCTGTATGATGCGCCATCTGTCGTCATTATCAAAGTATCGCCTTTTCAACTCACGCGTACAGGCCACCGAATCCGCGTCATAATCGAAGGAATACACATCAGCTCCGAGACTTCGCGCTGCCCACGAAAACAGGCCGCTGCCACTTCCTATATCAAGAAAGGACTTCCCTTCAAGACTACGAGTACCGAGCATTTCCTGAAGTGATTTCCTCGCCACCTCCATCCGCTCAGGATTTAAAGTCTTGAGATACTTCGCCCAGTTCTTCCCAAACTCAAAGCGTTCACCTCTTTCAACCTCAACCTCAAATGATATGTTTTTATACACGATATCGGACTTCTGAGCTATTATTGCAGATCGATTTTCGTTATGAAGAAGCTTCTGAAGCCAACCTCCTATCCAAAGGCATTGGTCTATTCCATTTCATTGAATGCCTTGGCTAAGGGTTTGGTCTTCCTTGTCAACCTGTTGATCGCATTCTATTTCGGAGCAACTGCAGGCACCGACGTCTACTTTTTTTGTTACACCGCCATTTTTCTCTTTATCAATCTGACGTCAAACATGAACAGCTCGGTGATCATCCCTGAAGCCATGATGAGAGAGGGACGCAACGGTCGCGCCTCATTCGAAGGCTTTCTTAACCGGTACTCTCTTTCCTTGTTGTCCTTACTCGCCGTTATTGCGCTGATTGTATATTCCGATCCCATATTCATATTCTCGAAGATTTCTCAGTTCAGTATTACAACACTCGAAGAAAACCGTCTGCTCATTATACTTTCCGTGCCTGCGCTGATCTGCCAGTGTATCTCGTTCTACCTGAATGATGTCCTGACGTCCCGAAGATACTTTACGTTGCCGATGCTTATATCCGCCATCAACGGTTTGGTTGTAATCCTTTTCGTTGTCCTTGGTCACGACCGCTTTGGCATCCCCAGCATCATGTGGGGTAATATCCTCGGGTTTTCACTGGGCATTGGAATACAGCTATTTATTCTCCTCAAACTCGTGCACTGGAAGTTCATCCTCACTGGTGAAACATTTGGGAAACAGGTATGGCGAAACCTCACATTCACGAATATGGGATATCTGGCGACCATAGCGAGTGCATTCCTACCCATGTACCTGCTCAGCGACTATGCAGGAGGTTACATAACGACGCTTTCGCTCGGGTTACGAATCGCGGAGGTCCCCAACACGATGATTGCGACCCAGCTGGCCTCCGTCGTAGGAATACGTTTCAGCGAATCCTATGCCCGAGGACAGTTATCAAATATAAATGAAATTTTTCTGAAGAGTGGACGTCTGCTGTGCTTTCTTCTGATTCCGGTATCAGTGCTTGTATATACGTTCAGCAATGAGATTGCCTACCTGTTCTTCGGTTACGGCGGATTTGATGAGGTATCACGATCCCATATATCGCAATTTCTGGAAATCCTTATTATTGCGTGTCCGTTCATCGGCATAAATGTCCTCGTAGCCAGGCTGCTCATGGCCACCCAAAAAATAAGGGTCTCATTCTATTACCAAATTGCTTTCAACGTTGCGCTGGCGTTACTCACAATCGTTCTCATACGGACGTTCGGTCCTGTCGGGTACACTTACGCATACGTGGCGCTGTATGCAATCAACTTTGTTGTGCTGGCGATCTTTCTCAGGCAAATCACGGAATTCATTCAATATGGAAAACTATTTCCTTATGCGGTTATGATCGGAATTGTCAACCTGCTGATCATGATAGCCGTACTGGGTATCAACCAACTCGTCGAAACCGAGTTAGTCTATATAAGACTCTTGTTGGCAGGAAGCGTTTACGGAGCACTGTTGTTTATGGCAAACTGGATGCTTCGACTAAACAACGACATTTACGAGTTTTTGGGAGACCTTAGGAAAAAATTCAACTAAACTTCTCGTCGTCAAAAATGGACTTTGAGTTCTTGCGGGAAATAAGGGTTCAGGAACTGGAGCGAATTGCCCGGGACATTCCGGCAGGGGCCAGGATTCTGGAGATAGGGTCAGGTGCCGGATGGCAAGCGAAGCAACTGGCTTCGTATGGCCATGAGGTCGAGGGGATAGATGTCGTCGGAAATTACATCAACTACGATTACCGGCATGTAAGAGTATGGGACGTAAAAATCTACGACGGTCAGCATATCCCCTTTCCCGAAAAAACCTTTGACATTGTGTTCAGCTCTAACGTTCTGGAACACATTCCTCATGTTGAGTCTTTCCAAAGGGAAGTAAACCGTGTCCTTAAGGATGAGGGGTTATGCATCCACGTAATGCCCAGTGCCTCGTGGCGTTTCTGGTCATCACTAACCTACTATTGGGTAAGAATAAAGAGCCTGTTCCGATCAGGGAAAGGAAAGTCCGCTCCAGGCACCGACACTGAGGTAGCGAAGGTTTCCCTGCTTCGCAAGTTGCTCCCCCTGCGACATGGCGAGCGTGGCAACGTCATTTCAGAATTGTATCTCTTCAGTGCCTACGCATGGAAGTCTTTGTTTAAGAAAACGGGATGGAAGGTAGTTCGAATAGACAAGAACAGACTTTTTTACACGGGTGAAATGGCTTTGGGACGTAGGCTGTCGCTTCGAGCACGGAAGAAACTCAGCGGCATACTTGGAAGTTCTTGCAATATCTTTTATTTGGAAAAGAGATAACGCCGATTGAACAGCGAAAGGTAGGTTTATTTCTTAATCAGTTTGATGGTCCTGCGTTCACCGCCAACGTCCACTTCGAGAAGATACAATCCTGAGGCCAGGCCAAAACCATCGACCTCGATCTCATACTTCTGGCCGGCCACACTATGATCCACACGCCATATCTCTCTGCCGTAGGAATCGTGAAGCCAGGCCGATATCATTTTTCCCGAAATGTTATCCAAAGGGATGAACTCAAGATAAAATTTGTCGACAAAGGGATTTGGAAAGAACCGAACATTAACACCATTCACCGAATAATTTTCGTTCATCAGCACGACATAAAACGGATTACTTACCTGCGTGCAATAATCGCCGGAGACTACAGCTTGATACAAGCCGTTACGTGTGGGAACGAGTTCAGTGTTCGACAACGTACGGGGCCCTCCTAACTCCTCGCCATAAAGCCTCCATTGAAGTTCAAAGTCAGCATTTTGATCCAGCATGTACTCCTTGACGTCCTCAGAAAGGTCAATAGACGCGCCAGGAAAAACATAGACTTCTTCCGGAAATTCAATCTCCGGAATCGCGAAGTCGCGAAGGTATATCGGAGGTGACTGGCCAACGTATCTTCCAGACGGTGTGCGGATTTGCACGTAGTAGTTACCTTCCTTGTTGGCTACGAGGCTACTGGATGTTTCACCGGCAATTATTTCCCCGTTGTAGTACCATACGTAGTCCAGCGCTCCGTAATGGGTGGCGTTAAGTTTCAGTCCACCAAAACAAATTATGTCACTTCCGTCTGCAGTTTTGATATCAGGATCTTCGACGCGAACAAAACCGTTCACTTGTAGTTCCTCGACTCCTTCACCCGACAGCGACAGCAGGTTATAGGGTAGCTTGTTAAACAATAGTGGATTAATCAGAAACTCTATTGTAACGTCGCCAACGGCGTCCACCTCCATTCCTTCTGTTGGCGACCAGTAGCTCTCCAACAATAAATTCAATTCGAACGACCCGATCTCGAACGCTTCGACAAAATATCGCATCCCATTGTTCCCTGGAATCGTGATAGTTCCACTTCCACTTATATCATGAACTATAAGAGGGAGAAAGGGCAGGGTACCTTTCCATCCTGCAGGAATGGTTAGCGAAAGACTCGCGAAGTATTCGATTTCCCAACCTGCGTCACGGTTATAGGGCGAGACCACGAGAGGGGCGCTTCTGCGGTCCCATATTTTGATCTTTCCCCCACGTGGGAGAATAAATTCATCGTCATACCCATTGAGCGGTTCCATGTAGTTCACATAGCGACAGGTATTCTGCCTTTCGGGATCCTCTGAGGATATCTTCGGTCCGGCGTAAGCGGTTGCCACAAGCCTTGAGTAGGCGTACTGGTAGGCATAGTTTGCGGCAGGTGGGCTAAGGCCAAAGACGTTCAGGGTATCAAAGGTAAAAGCAGATAGTGGCTCGGTGATCAAGGTTGTGTCCATTGCGAGCTCCTCGACTCCCGCTACAAGATTTTCTCTATTAAGATAATAAACTTCACAATCAGAATCATACAGCTCCCATCTGCCGTCGTGGAAAACTTCAGACACCACATGAATCCCTCCGAGGTCCCAGTAACGTACAGGGTATCCCAGCTTTGACCACAGGATGTAGTTCATAGCCGCAGCCTCGCCGCAAAAGCCGAAGCCCAGAGAATTAAACATTGTTAGCGGATTGGAAGAATACCAACAGTGCTCCGCAAGCGGTACGTTATGATAGCGAAACGATCGTGTGAAACGCCAAACCTTTCGAATCATCGACTCACCAGGATACTCCTCTGGCATAGTTTCGATAAAATTGATGATTTCGTCCGAAGTCTTGAAGAGTCCACGCTCGTTTACGGTAAACCTAAACCGTACGTCCTTTTCAGAAGTATTTACAATCTCGATAGCTCCTGGTTCGCTGATATCAGCAGTGTTTACAAAAAGAACCGTATCGTTGTCCGTAGCTGCCGCGTATGCACTGCAAAAGAGCAAGGGTGCGGCTATGACAACGATTGAAAGTACGACGGGGGCCTTACGCACAACTTGAAAAAGTGCCTCCATCCAACAAATTTAGGACAATTCCCCCCATCCTCAAGGAATGGATGAACTGCTGACCACACGGTAACCATACGGCTCACCACAAAATGCTATCTTTGGGCGCAGGAAAACCACAATGTGCGGAATAGCAGGATTTATCGACTTCAGCAACAAACTGGATCAGCAGCACCTCGTTCAGATGCGCGATGCCCTGGCTCATCGCGGCCCCGACGACAAGGGTGATTTACTCGTTCGGGCTCCCACAGCCACAGTTGGACTCGGACATCGCAGACTCTCCATCATAGACCTCTCGCCGCTTGGCCATCAGCCCATGAGCGCGCAAGGCTACCACATCGTATTCAATGGAGAGATCTACAATTTCCAGGAAATCCGAAAACCCCTTGTAGAGCTCGGGCACCAATTCACTTCTCACTGCGACACGGAAGTAATTCTCAGGGCATTCATCGAATGGGGTCCGAAGGCAGTCGACCGCTTCATCGGTATGTTTGCGTTTGCGATCTACGACGAGAATCAAAATCGAGTCTACCTGTTCCGCGACCGTGCAGGTGTAAAGCCATTATATTACTTCTGGGACGGCAGTTGTATGCTGTTTGCCTCGGAACTTAAGTCATTCCACGCTGTCCCTGCATTCAGCAAGAAGCTCAACATTGCTGCGGTCAGAATGTTTCTCAACTACGGATACGTTCCCACACCACACGCCATCTTTCAGAACACTTTTAAGCTGAAGCCGGGCTCCTATATTACGCTCGGCCTCCAGGATCGAAAACTGGACGAAGAAGTCTACTGGAATGTCCTCGACTATTACGAAAAACCTAAGCTTGATATCTCCTTTGACGAGGCGATGGGTGAAGTGGACAAATTGTTGACCTCCGCATTCAACTACCGCATGGTCGCTGACGTTCCGGTGGGCGTATTTCTCAGCGGGGGGTATGATAGCTCCATCCTCGCTGCCATTCTTCAGAAGCACAGCACACAGCGAATAAAGACATTCACAATCGGATTCCATGAGTCCTCATTCAACGAGGCCCATCACGCAAAGGCAATAGCCAATCACCTCGGCACCGAGCATACAGAGCAATATTGTTCATCAAAGGATGCCATCGAACTGCTAAGACAGCTTCCGCACATATACGACGAACCGTTTGGTGACAGCTCAGGGATTCCAACAACCCTCGTAAGCAAAGTGGCCGTCAGAGACGTGAAAGTAGCGCTTTCTGCGGACGCCGGGGATGAAATCTTTGCAGGTTACGACAAGTACAAAGTCTTTCTTGAGTATTTCAGGAAGTTCAGCCGCATACCAACGCCTGCAGCGAGAGTATTTGCCTCAACGCTAAAAACCACCGGTCCTCTGTGGCAGCGTCTGTTCAAGCGTGCCTATAATATCGACACTCGTATTTATAAGATCAGTCAGATTCTGCAGGATCAAAAAGATATCAACTCGGTCTTCAAGGCCTTGAATCAAATCTACGGGGAGATGGAGCTCGATGACCTGATTGCGGCAGATCAGTCCTATTCAGAGCAATTAACATTCTTCGACGAGCGATTGGATCATGAAGAGAGTGACCTCCACAAAATGCTGGCTACCGACTACAAGACATACCTGTTGGATGACATTCTTACAAAGGTTGATCGAGCGACGATGTCTGTTTCCCTGGAAGGAAGGGAACCGTTCCTCGATCATCGCATCATTGAATTTGTTGCCCAGTTGCCCGGGCATTACAAATATCGCGACGGAACCGGCAAATACTTGCTCAAGCAACTTGCTCACACTTACATCCCACAGGAGCTCTTGGACCGACCCAAGATGGGATTTGGAGTCCCTGTTGAAATGTGGCTCAAAGACGCCCTGAGACCTCTTGTTGAACAATATCTGGACACCACACGAATTCGCAGAAACGGATTGTTTAATCCGGATAAAATAGAGACCCTCAGAACGGCATTCTTTGGAGGCCAGAAGTTCAATGTAACCAAACTGTGGTTCCTGCTCATGTTTGAAATGTGGTATGAACGCTGGATGGAATGAAGGAAAACCCAGAGGACGCCATGACACGGTTATGACCAAGATTTTTTTCGTCATCCCAGACCTAAACAGTGGTGGCGCACAACGGGTCTTTGTATCATTACTACAAGAGTTCGACAGGAATCGATTTGATATCACCCTTGTTCTACTGGTTCCCCGGACGGGCCACTACTACGAGCTTGTCCCAAAGGATATTCGCATCATTCAATTCGCCTTCAAGAATACGAAGAACTCACTTTTCGCCTTATATCGATTGATCAGAAAGGAAAGGCCAGACATCGTGCTTTCTACATTGAGTCACCTGAATCTGATCATGGCCTTTCTTCGAATCTTCTCCTCAAGGCGCATTCTTTTTGTTGCACGTGAAGCAAATACCATAAGTTCCAGCCATAAGAATGAGAAACTTTCATGGTTGTTCAATCTACTGTACCGGACAATTTATAACAAACTGGATTTCATTATTTGTCAGTCCGAGTACATGAAGAACGACTTAATACAGTATTATGCCGTCGACACAAAGAAAACCACAGTAATATACAATCCGGTCACGCCTTTAGCAGAAAGTCTTCCAAATACGGAAACACGGAATCCAGGTACGACTACAATGCAGCTGCTTAGTATAGGGCGACTTGAGCCGCAGAAGGGGTTTGACCGGCTATTGAGAATAATGCACCTGCTTAAGGAATTTCCCTTTCATCTGCGAATACTGGGCGAAGGAAGCCTCAAAGACGAGCTGATAAAGTTACGCAAGGAACTTGCTCTGGGAGATAAAGTAGAGTTTATGGGTGTCCAGCCCAACCCATTTAAGTATCTCAGAGAATCACATTGCTTCCTGCTTACTTCGTACTATGAGGGTCTCCCGAATGTGGTATTAGAAGCCCATGCATGTGGCATACCTGTGATTGCCTTCCACAGCCCCGGAGGTACTGAAGAGCTAATCGAAAACGGCTTCAATGGATGGCTTATTCCTGACGATGACCTTGAAGCATTTGCGAATAAGATCCGTTCACGAGAGTATCTGGAATTAGACAGTACACGCATTCGAGAGAACACGTTGATGAAATATCACCCAAAAAGAATCACAAGAGAGTATGAAGAAGTGCTACTAAGTTGCCTGCGACGCCACCGTATCAAATGACGAATCTTATCTCCAGGTTGACGCAATACAACTATGCCGTGGAGCGGATACTCCTGGCCAGCCTCGTCATTTCTATTCCCCTGAAGGTTGGAATCAGCTCGGTTGTTGTGGGGATCATAGCGCTATACTGGCTGATAGGAAGAAAATTCAACATAACGCTAGAGGTACTTAAAGAATCAGTTGTGCTGAAGCTAATCCTCGCGTACCTCTTAGTGATCATCGCATCGGCGGTTACCTCGTCTGACGTCAAAGAAGGCATGCGGCTTCTGGAAAAGCGCCTTAACCTGCTGGCAATACCTCTGACGCTGGCTTCTTTCAGTATCACAAGTAAGGACAAGGCGCTCCTGCTAAAGGCCTTTATTGGTGTATGCCTATGCTGCGCAGTATACAGCATCATTTCCACTTATGTCGTTCATGATTTTAATTTTCAAAGACTGCTGAAGGACAGAGAATACTTAAGCTACTACTGCTGGATCATACACGAAACGCTTGGATTGAATGCTAGCTACTATGCCCTTTTCGTGGCGTTTGCGTCGATTTTGGCGGCTTACTATGCATTGTACGGGGAGAAAAAATACCGAATCTATTATCTCGGTTCTTATCTTTTCCTGTTCGCGTTTATGGCACTCCTCGGGTCGCGGATATCGCTGCTCGCCATGCTGGCTCTATCTCTCGCACTCCTGGGGAAAGCATGGCGCGATAGGAAAATAGCCATTACCCGAGTCCTCGCCATATTGTCCGCCGTAGTCGTCGCTTCGATATTATTCATGAAAATTCCTTATCTGAGCAGTCGTGTTATGGCAGCCATCAACTCCTTTGGAGATGACCCCAGAAGCATGACGTTCGACTGTGCAATTGAGGTTATTAAAGAGAAACCGATCTTTGGGCATGGACTGGGGGACGTTACCAAGGCTGCGCTTTCGTGTTACCTTAACAAGGGCTATACGGAGCCGTATCAGGATCAGTACAATTTTCATAATGAATTTTTAGAGATTACGGCATCAGCGGGAATCATTGGTCTGCTAGTGTTCCTGATGCTTCTTGGGACTTTGTTATGGAAGGGATTGCGTGAGCAAAATATTATTGGCGTTGCCTTCATATTCTTATTCATGATCGCCTGTCAACCTGAGTCCTTACTTGATCGGAATAAGGGAATTCTTTTCTTTGCCTTTTTTTCAACTTTACTTTTTCTGATTGATGTCGAAAAAAAAGATTCTTCACGTTAGCTATTCAATGGACACAGGGGGTGGTCCATTAACCCTCAAACGGTTAGTGGAAGACTTTCCTGAATACGATCATCATGTAGCTGGTAACGAGGGCGTGTTTCTCCAGCACTTCCGGAAAACCCTTCTACCCGAAAAGGTGATGAGACTCAGAGGGCCTAACCTGGTTCTTAATCTGAAACTCATCTTGGAGTACTGTCGAAAGAATGGTATTGATATATTACATGTTCATGGTCGGGGGGCAGGGTCTTTCGCAAGATTTGTGAAAGTCTTTCGTAAAAGGACTAAAGTTGTATACACCCCAAACGGCTTCTTCCCGCGTTCGCTTCCATTTGTTATACGTCAGGGATACGTGCGGGGAGAGCGGATGCTGCTCCGCCTGACAGACATCGTATTCTTGGTTTCGGATAGCGAATGCAGAACTTTCCGGCACTATGTTTCGGATAAGCAGTCTAACAAGTACGTTGTGGTTCAGAATTATCTCAATCCAGCCTCAGGTAACTATGAAGTCATAAAGAATTACCCTCTATCCAAAGACTCTATTAATTTCCTCTATATCGGCAGACTATGCGCGCAGAAGGGAACCGATATTCTTATTGAGGCTCTGAAACAGGTCACGGTTCCCAATGTCAAAGCACACATAGTTGGGTACGGTGAAGAAGAGGCATATGTTCGCAAGGAACTCGAAAGTCCGGAACTGAAAGACAAGGCGGTGTTCCTTGGAAAAATCAATGAAGCATTTCGATTGATGCCTAACTTTGACGCCTTGCTGTTACCTTCCCGTTTTGAAGGACTTCCCTTTACGATCCTCGAAGCGATGCTTTACAAACTTCCCCTTATCGTTACGCCGGCCAATGGTATTATCGACATTCTGAACAAACACAACAGCTACATGGCCGATGACATCAGTCCGCAAGAATTCGCAGACGCGATCCATGCATTCGTAAGCGACTGGAATACCGATCGAGAGAGGATTACGCGCACGGCAGAGGAAAATCACCGTCTGCTAATGAGCACATATTCGTATGACGCCGTAAAAGGCAAAATAGAATACATTTACCAGTAGGCCTTGTGGAAATCCCTCTTAGAAAAATAAGACTGTGCTTCTTCATGGCCGGGTCCTATCCGGTTTTCGCAAGGATGAACAATGGCTTCGGTGGAGCAGAGATCAACCTTTACTACATTTCCCGCGAGCTTGCCAAGGATCCTCATTACGAGGTAAAGTTTGTAGTTGGCGACTACGGTCAGGACCCACAGATGGTGATGGACAATGTTGGCATAATAAGAGTCAGACATCTTAATCCAGAACGTTTTCCCTCCTATTTTCACAAGATAGTATCCCGGCTTCGCTTTTGCCTTTTCGTGTGGCGCGACAATTCGGACATATATGTCTGCTCAACCGCAAGTGATTTCCTCGCCTATGTCGTTCTTTTTGGCAAAATTCTTCGCGGCAAGCGGGTGATCTTCCGCACAGGTCATGATTGGGACATTAATGGACACTTTACACGAAGCAAGAATTTGTTCGGTCTCATGTACAAACTAGCATTGCACCGCGCTGACGCGATCATTACCCAAAATGAACATCAACAGGTAACCCTGAAGCGTACAGAAAATCTGGACAGTGTAGTAATCCGGAATGGATTCCCCATTTCCGGCGAACAACCCTCTGGAACAAGAGAGTACCTCCTATGGATTGCCAGGGCTGATAGCTTTAAGCGTCCCGAGCTCTTTATTCGACTGGCTCAGGCACTCCCTTCCCACAGGTTCGTAATGATTCTTTCAGGAAGTGGTCCAGCCAAGGACAAGATCACCAGGGAAGCGGAAGCTATCGGAAACCTGGAATTCCGCGATGGTGTCAGCTTTTTCGAGTCGATAGCATATTTCCGGAAAGCGAAATGCCTCGTCAACACTTCAAGCGCAGAAGGATTCCCCAATACCTTTATCCAGGCAGGGTTGACGCAGACTCCAATACTATCATTTGCCGTGAATCCAGATAACATGCTCGAAAAGCACAACATAGGGTTCTGCTGTAGCGACAATCTCGAAGCCGCCAAGAAGTTTGTGCTCTCATTGAACGACGAAAAAATAGAGCAGCTCGGCGCCAACGCATTCAATTATATCCGGACATATCACAATATCGAGGACAAAGTTCAGCAATATCGTCAGATCATTACCAGTCTCTATGCGAATCTTTAGACGCGAAATCAAACTTAGCGAAATTATATCCAAGGGAATCGCCTTTGGGAAAGCGGCCGCGCGCATTGTGCGGACGTTCAAGGGCTCGGGGATGATACTAAGAAGCTACATTAAGGGGAGTTCTGGCGCCGTAAAATCGCTAACGCTGCGCGACGGTACCACAATCCACCTGTCGGACCATCCTGACGACGTCGTCACAGTGTTCGTGATTTTCGGAAGAAAGGATTACGGCGACATTCCTAAAGGAGGAGTTGTTGTCGACATAGGCGCCAACATCGGCACGTTTACCTTGTACGCCGCTACGAACAGCGCAAGCAAGGTGCTTTCGATAGAGCCAAACTCCCGTGCATTCAATGTACTGCAAACCAATGCGCAAACCAATAAGCTTTCAGGCAAAGTAATCCCGATTAGAGCCGCTGTAACCGACCAAGACGGAGACACGGTATTCATCCCCGTGAACTCAAGCCCTTATAATGCAATCACATCTGAACGAGGCGCGTCAGATGCAGTAGAGCCGGTAGAGACCATCACACTAAAAAGTCTCGCTGCACAATATAACCTGGATCGGATCGACCTTTTGAAGGTTGACTGTGAAGGCGCCGAATTCACCATCATTCCGTCAATCCCCTCGGACTTGCTGACGAGAATTCGCTGTATCAGACTGGAGTACCAGGACAAAGATGTTGCCATCATCACAGATTACCTGCAGAAGCATTCCTTTCGCATCGTCAGGCACGATAGGGATGAACGATTCAATGCAGGGATGCTTTGGCTCGAAAGAGCTTAGTACGCACTCTAATAGGCAATCAAACTTTGCCATTGGAACGGCTCAATGACAGAGGTATTCACTGGAGCTATCATCAAGTGCCTACTTCATTTCAACGGGAAGACTTCAGGATCGTCATGCGTTTTCTTTCCTGATGGCTTCAAACAGGTAACATTGAGAAAGGTGACTCAATGGAGTATTAAGTACCAAATTGTCCAGGCCCGTATATAACGAGGCCAGGACGCGGTTATCATACAATGCATTTCTGTGAATGTTGTATGGCAGAACATTGTACCTGCGCATTGCACTCACCTCGAATCCTGAGTCGGCCGCCAGATTGTTGATGTCCGTCGACGTAAACTTTTTGGTATGCAAATAGTGCTTGCCCTTGCCGCTAACAAAAAGGCCTTTTATGAACTCAATCCAGGTGTACTGATTGGGTAGATGATAGCAAAAGAATCGTCCCCCAGGCCGCAATATTCTATTAATCTCTCGCATGGAATGCATCTGATCGCCGCCTGTCTCGTGAACATGCTCCAGCACGCCAACCGAAAAAATCAAATCGAACGAATTGTCAGGAAAGGGGATATCACTAGGGTTTTTAACTTGAGCCTCCTCACCGTTCACATACTGCAAAGCGGGCAAATATTTCCTCCCAGGATCGATTGCGTCCCAGCCATATCCGTACGATACCACGTTCGTAAAGCCACGGTGCCAAAGGTAGTAGGAGAACCACCCGTTGCCACATCCCCAATCGAGGATTCTCAGCCCTTTGTTTGGAATAGTCTCAACATATTCAAAAAGCCGTTCGTACTGGCACAACCCTGTCAAGCTGGTAAAATGATAGAATGCCTTGCGTATCTCTGGGTGTTCCAGCAAGTGCCGATAAAAAGCGACCGAGTTCTTGATACTCATTGATAAGCATATTTATGTAGATCGAAGCTTCCCCTCGTACCTGACATTGAAACAGGGCGAATTTAGCATTTTTCGTCTCGCTTCCGAAAGCCTAACGAATGTCACTTCCATCACTTCAATATAGCGCACAAGAAGTGACGGGCATAGTCATCCTTTCATCCCGAAGTTAATACGATAAACAATTTGAAGATGCAGGAACAAGATGATTAACTATATTGCCAGCGGGTGAGCATTGTTATCAGATGTTGCGTGTACTCCAGGTCGGCCGATATTTTCCTCCCCACGTCGGAGGTGTCGAAACACTAGTGTTCAACCTTGCTGAAGGGCTTAACGCCAAGGGCATCAGGTGCGACGTACTGTGTTCAAATAAAGAGCCTGTTTATGAGCTCGATGAGACGAATGGATTTAAGGTTCATCGAACAAAGTCCTACGGCCAATTGCTGTCCCTTTCACTTACCCCACAGCTGATACAAAAGTTTCGGGAAATTGCCACCGGATATGACATCGTGCATCTTCACCATCCCGACCCTATTGCCACCATGGCGTTGTTCTACGCCAGGCCAAAATGCAAGGTCGTCATTCACTGGCACAGCGATATCTTGAGGCAGAAAGTGCCTTTGCTCTTTTTCATGCCACTGCAAAACTGGATGCTGAGAAGAGCGGACGCGATTATCACGACAAGCCCAAATTACGCGAAAGGGTCCGGTCACCTCGGGTCTTACATGGACAAGGTTCACGTCATTCCCATAGGAATCCGTCCACTAGAAGCAACGCCTACTCGAGAGCAGATTGAGAAAGTACGCACATCTGTTGGCGACAAGAAAGTGATCTTTTCGCTAGGCCGACTGGTGTACTACAAGGGCTTCGAGTATCTGATTGACGCCGCCTCCCACCTGGATGACTCCTACCTTATCCTCATCGGGGGCGATGGACCGCTTCAGCGACGTCTTTCTGGTCTCATTGAGCGCAAGGGTCTGAGCGAACGGGTACGGATTCTGGGACAATTAACGACGGAAGAGGTGGCACTATATTATGAGTTGGCGAACGTATTCTGCCTACCCTCAATATACAGAACGGAAGCGTTTGGCATTGTGTTGCTGGAAGCTATGTCGCTGGGCAAACCTTTGGTGACAACGAACCTACCAGATTCCGGCGTGTCGTGGGTCAACCAGCATAATGTTACCGGTTTAACCGTACCACCAAGAGACGGCAAGGCTTTGGCTGACGCGATCCGCACTGCTACCAATGATCAGGAGCTGGCAAGCCGTTTTTCGACTGCAGCAAAGGATCGGTTCTATCAGCATTTTACTGTCGATGCAATGATAGACAGCATGATTCGATTGTATTCAGGGGTGATGAAAACGGGCAATAGCGAGTACGCCACCGCCATTCATGGCATGTAAATCCCCCTGTTGCTTATTGTCAGAACACACGACAGGTAATCTCATGGCTAAGTTTTTCCAAGTCGCGAACCACGACGACAACGGTCGTTACAATGCGGGAACGCTCCGGATGGGGAGCGAATAATGCTGGTCTCGCGCCCGCAGGTAGGAAACCATGAATATGAAATATATTATCGGGAAGTAAAAATCGGTCTGAAATGTGTTACCCGATAGCAGGGAGCTGAGAAACCAACCGGGCGCAAACAGACGAATACCGTACAGATACATGTTGAAGCGGCTTTCGACTGACCCTGATTCTTTCCGGGCGTACCACCAAATAATGTAGAATTGCAAAGCCAGGAGAATCACACCAAATATCCCCGACGTCAAGAGAGTTGTCGGAAAAATCCCCTCCAAATGCGGATAGCCAACGGCCTCTAAAGAATATTTTTCGCCATAGCCCGAACCGAGCACAATCGCTTCCGGATTTTTTGCAAGGTATTCAAAGCCCTCAAAAAGCATTACCACCCGGGGATCCTTCAAAGGTGACATCTCTGTAAGCTTCGATAGTGTCCCCACAGAGCTTAGCGACCCCAGCATTCCCGAAGACCACGCGATGACAACCAATAGCGCCACCACCGCTGCAATCTTCCAGATAAGTAGCGACCTGACGTTCAGCAGTGCATAGTATGCAATGCCGGTTAGCAGGACAATTAGTCCCGTTCTGGAGTATGTCAACACCAGCAGGACGAGCAGCAGGATCAACTTGATCAGGACTAGCTTGCTCCGTGTGAAATGATAAACAGCTAGAAATACCAGAAAAACAAAGGCCACAAATACACCCATCGACACGGAAGTTGTGCCTGCCAAGCGTTCTATCTTTCCGTCGAGTCCTATCCCGTAGCCCGTGAAGCCCACGAGCCGGTATCGATTGTCGTATCCCCAGATGTATTCGACCATGGATGCGGGGGATGTTATCATGTTGTACATCACGTACGCACCTGCCAACAGGAAAAAAAGCATCTGAAAATTCAGAACACGGGCAATCTGCTCTTCGGATATGTATCGATATAAATAATAGGGAAATATTATGTAGAAAATAAAGAAGGTAAATTTCACGACTCTACCGAACGACGCGGCATCAAAGAACCCAAACTTCACGAATCCCACCCAAAAGGAAAGAAAAGTCAGGATCATGAAAGCCACATAAATCCTGACTACTTGGTTATTGAAATACACCTTCCGGTGCAGGAGGAAGAACACGGCAAAAAGTACTGCGTTTGTGATTTCAAAAAAGTAGAAGGCTATTCCACCCAGATCGATCTTAGGGAAGAAGATGTTCAGGCAGAGGAACAGGAGGTAGTATTTGGCAATTAGTCTCATTCCCAAGA
Source organism: Cyclobacteriaceae bacterium (assembly GCA_035304385.1). Lineage (GTDB taxonomy): Bacteria > Bacteroidota > Bacteroidia > Cytophagales > Cyclobacteriaceae > ZC4RG29. Next base: position 39,402 of record DATGQD010000065.1, on the reverse strand, counting down.
AGACGGTTTGTCAGACACTCCCTTTCTTGATTGCTCAAACATAAGGCATATTTAGGAAACCAACCTCTGTCCCTAACCGCGAAAATAAGAGACAGAGAAAACATTTGCCCCTTAGCGGCAGGGTACGAACATTATTCCTCACGACCATGATTTTTTGCATATTACACCAAAACCCAACGCCATGCGCGTACCGTTCATCGACCTGGAAGCACAGTACCAATCCCTGAAGGATGAGCTTGACCAAGCGATCAACGATGCTGTCAAAGGATTCAACTTTATCCGCGGAAAAGAAGTCGCACAGTTCGAAGAGGCCTTCGGCCGCACCATCGGGCTCCCCCACGTTGTCGCCACCGGCAACGGCACCGACGCACTGCTTATCGCACTCAAAGTGCTCGGCATCGGACCCGGCGACGAGGTCATCACCCCGGCGTTTAGCTGCGTCCCCTCCGCCGAAGTCATCACCCTGTGCCAGGCCAGGCCCGTATTCGCTGACGTCCATCCCGAAACCTACACACTGGACCCGGACCGCCTCGCCGAACGCATCACGCCACAAACAAAAGCCGTTATAGTGGTCCACCTCTTCGGCCAGGCAGCGCACATCGAAGAAATCCGCGCTGTCTGCGACCGGCACAACCTGCTGCTCATCGAAGACTGCGCACAGGCGCACGGCACGGAAATTAATGCACATTTCGCCGGCAGCTTCGGACATGCCGCAGCGTTCAGCTTCTACCCCACCAAAAATCTTGGCGCCTACGGTGATGCCGGATGCTTTGCCACATACAGCCCCCAGCTCGCCGAAAAGGCACGCCGCTTCGCCAACCATGGCGCCCTGGAAAAGGATGACCACCTCATCGAAGGTTTCAACAGCCGTATGGATACCCTCCAGGGTGCAGTGCTGCTAACCAAATTACCCCACCTACCCGCATGGAACGATAAACGACGCGGCCATGCCGGCCGCTATCAGGCTTTGCTGGACGGGATTGGCGGCATCGCGACACCCTCAACAAGATCCGCCTCCACACATACCTTCCACATCTACGCCATACGCGCACAAAAACGCGATGCGCTAAAGACATTCCTGCGCGACCGCGGTATTCAAACGATGGTGCATTACCCCTATGCAATCCATAACCTTCCGGCATACCGACACCTGGGCTACCATCCGGACGATTTCCCCGTGGCCAACCGGTTGCCGCACGAACTCCTCTCCCTGCCCATTTACCCCGAAATAACCGACGAACAGGTTCGTTATGTTAGCGCGACTATCCGCGATTTTTACGAGACCCCGCAGCAGAAAAATCAGTAATTGGTTTTCATTTCACTATTTTTGAGAACATTTGACCTCAATGGCCATCCTTCTCGCGACCGTCATCACGTCCTTTGTCATCGGATTCCTCACCATCCCTGTGATCATCAAATATTCCATGCAGAAGAACCTGGTCGACATCCCTGGCCGTAGAAAAATCCACAAAAGAGTTACCCCCTCCATGGGAGGCATCGCCATTTTCCTCGGCTTCTTCATCGCCTCCCTCGTATGGATCGAAATCCTCAGCTGGAAGGACATTAAATTCATCATGGCCTCGCTGTTCGTAATCTTCTTTATCGGCCTCCGCGACGACCTCGTACCCCTGCGCGCGATAATTAAACTGATGGGACAGATCCTGGTCGCCATTATGATCATTACGTTGCTTGACCTGCGACTGAAATCATTTTACGGCCTCTTCGGAATCGAAGAACTTCCTATCCTGGTCAGCTATATCCTTACACTATTGACCATCATCGTCATCACCAACTCGTTCAACCTGATCGACGGCCTGGATGGTCTGGCCGGGTCCATCGCCATGATCGCGCTCCTCGCATTTGGTGTTTGGTTCTACCTGGTCGACGACATCGTCTATTCCATCCTTTCGTTCTCCATGGCGGGCGCTATCCTCTCATTTCTGATTTTCAACTGGGAGCCCTCCGAAATCTTCATGGGCGACACCGGCGCCCTTGTCATCGGCATGATGCTGAGCATCCTCACCATACACTTTATCGACTTCAACCATAACCTGCCGGAATCATCGCCGTATCGTTTTACGGCCTCCATCGCCACGGCCGCGTGCTTTATTATCATACCCCTTGTCGATACTTGTCGCATTGTGATCCTCCGACTGTACAAGCGTCAGTCACCCTTTGCACCTGACAAGAGTCACGTCCACCATGCCATTATGCGATTGGGCATGTCGCACGCCCAGACCACCATCATCCTGGCCTCCATCCAACTCGGCTTTATCATACTGGCCATCGTACTCAACGGCGTTAGCGATGCGTATCTCATAGCAGGAATTGTCGGGCTAGGCGTCCTCTTCAGCCTCTTCCTCGACCGGCTCATCCTCCGGCGTCTCGCCAATAAGGAATCGGATGAAAATGTCTTCTCAGGCCATTAACGGATTTTGTTCGTTTTCGCAGACGGTAAGGGTTTTGTATTTTTGACGACCTGTTCCCCATAGGCGGTAGGCAGTATCCTGAAAGCAGCTGCACAGGCTTTTCAAGTATGTGAGAGATGATCGATGAGATAATATCGTTACAAAAGGAGGTTGAGTCGTATAAGGTGAACGGTCCGGCGGACCTTGAGGCGTTCCGGCTCAGGTACGTTAGTCGTAAGGGTGTGCTCGGCACCTTATTCGAGAAACTCAAACAGGTTCCACCGACTGAAAAAAAAGCGGTCGGCAAGGCACTGAACGACCTGAAGCAAGCAGCGGAAGCCAGGTTCCGCGAGATGAACGAAGCCGCCACCACCGAAAAAACGGTTACCGGCGACATCGACCTCACCCTCCCACCAGTGCCCAACCGCATCGGCAACCTACACCCACTCAACCTGACGCGGGCGCGGATCATAACGATCTTCGAGCGTCTCGGATTCAATGTGGAAGAGGGTCCGGAGATCGAGGACGACTGGCACAATTTCTCGGCACTCAACTTTCCCGAAAACCATCCCGCCCGCGAAATGCAGGACACGTTCTTCATTAAGAAGAATCCCGACATCCTTTTGCGGACACATACCTCTAACGTGCAAATCCGACTCCTGGAGAAGACCCGGCCGCCCGTTCGCGCCATCATGCCGGGACGGGTATACCGCAATGAGGCCATATCCGCCCGGGCGCATTGCTTCTTTCACCAGGTGGAAGCGCTCTACGTCGACCGGAATGTCGGCTTTGCCGACCTGAAGCAGACGCTGTATCACTTCGCCCGTGAAATGTTCGGCAAGGACACAAAAATCCGTTTCCGCCCTTCTTTCTTCCCGTTCACAGAACCCAGCGCGGAAATGGATATCAGCTGCCTTATCTGCAAAGGGGCGGGTTGCCCGGTATGCAAACGCACAGGGTGGGTGGAAATTGGCGGCTCAGGCATGGTGCATCCCAACGTGCTGCGAAACTGTAATGTCGATCCCGAAGAATTCACGGGCTTTGCCTTCGGTATGGGCATTGAACGCATCACCATGCTTCGCTACCAGATCAACGACCTGCGCCTGTTCTCGGAAAACGACATTCGCTTCCTGCGCCAGTTTCAGTCGGTACAGTAAGAATAAATACGCCGGCTCCACCGTTGTTTACCCACATGGCTGTCCGCATTGTACGATCCCTCATCCTGGCCGGGCTGATCTTTGTCGGCAGCTGTTCGCCAGACCCGGGCGACGACCCCATACCGTTCGTACCATTCAGTGAGATCTATATCAACCTCAACCTTCCTGAATACGTCGCGCTCAAGTTTGATGGCGGGTCGATGCCCATCGACGGCGGCGTTCGTGGTATCATCCTGTACCGCGTAAACGCGACCACCTATATCGCCTACGAACGGAATTGTTCTTTTCAGCCGAATGAGGCGTGTGCCACGGTCGACGTTCACATATCACAACTCTACATGTTTGACCCCTGCTGCGGATCCACCTTCAGCTTCGCCGACGGATCACCGTTAGGCGGTGTGGCGTGGCGCCCGTTGCGCCGGTACAGAACAAAGGTGGATGCAGAGATATTGACGATTACGGATGAGATTGTGGGGCAGTAGTCTGGATTAGGATTCGTAGGATTAGAGGATGAATAGGATAAGGATTTTGGAGGATTAGAGGATCCTATCTATCCTTTAAACCTACATCCTACCAATCCCTTAATCCTACAAATCCTGATCAGACAATTAAATAATCTTCTCGATAATATCATCCACGCCAATCCCTTCAGCTTCTGCTTTGAAGTTTCGAACAATACGATGGCGGAGGACAGGCTTGGCGATAGATTGCACGTCTTCGATATCCGGTGAATATTTTCCGTCGAGGAGGGCATTGCACTTGGCGCCGAGGACGAGGTATTGCGAAGCACGGGGCCCGGCACCCCATTCGAGATATTCTGTAGCGAAGAATGAGCCCCCGGGGCGGGTCCGGTTGGCAAGGGCCACCGCATATTCGATGACGTTGTCAGGCACCGGTACCTTGCGGACGAGTTGCTGAAAGTTTTCGATGTCCTCCCCACTCAACACCGTACTGACCTGGTTCATTACATCTCCGGTTGTCGCCTTCACCACCTCCATCTCTTCGGCTGGTGTCGGGTAAGTCAGCAGGATGTTGAACATGAAACGGTCGAGCTGTGCTTCAGGCAGGGGATAGGTTCCTTCTTGTTCTATGGGGTTCTGGGTGGCCAATACAAAGAACGGATGCGGCAATTCGAACCGCTGTCCAGCGGTCGTCACGGCATACTCCTGCATGGCTTCGAGCAGCGCCGCCTGTGTTTTGGGAGGCGTGCGGTTAATTTCGTCAGCCAGGATAATATTGGCGAACACCGGTCCCTTGACGAATTTGAAATTCCGTTCCTTATCCATCGTTTCCGCGCCGAGGATATCGGAAGGCATCAGGTCAGGGGTAAACTGGATCCTCTTGAATTCCAGATCCAGCGCCTGCGCGATGGTCTGCACGAGAAGGGTTTTGGCCAGCCCCGGTACACCGACAAGGAGGGAGTGCCCGTGACAGAAGATGCCGGTCAGCACAAGACGTATGACTTCGTGCTGCCCGATGACGACTTTTCCGATCTCTTCCTTCAGGTTCTTGTATGCGGTGGCCAGTGCGTCAGCGGCCTCCACGTCGGATACATACTTTCCCATCGATCACTGATCTAATATTCCACAATAATCATAGGCCTCATCGATGTCGATAAACACATCGTGTCGCGCCTTTTCAAACCACCTCTGAAGCAGCCTGTTTTTCTTCTCATTGAGTGCGGCGGCCTGGATGCGCTGCCAATCCTGGTCGAGTGACGCCTCGTGGGGTCCTAATCTCGACTTATAGTACAGTATCCGGGCGGCCTGCTTGCCATCATCCGTCCGGTACGCGATGGGGGCTGAAATATTGCCCACCTTCATCGAGTCGATGGTCAGGAACACGTAGGGATCAAGTTCGTCCACCGGTATACGCAAGCTACCTTCGCTGTCCGTGAAAAACCCTCCGTCGCCTTTCGTTAACACATCATCCGAGAACTCGCGCGCGGCTTTTTGGAACGTCAGGCTGTCGTTGATGATTAACGTTCGAATACTATCCAGAAAAACAATAGCATCCTGCACATCTTCCTCGGACGGTTCCGGGGATATCAGAATATGCCGGGAATGATACTCATTGCCCCTGCGGTCGAGGAGTTGCATAATATGAAACCCATACTGGGTTTCGAAGGGCTGCGATATCTCATTTTTCTCCAGGCGGAAGGCCATGGCCTCGTACTCGGGCACCATTTGACCCCGGCCAACCCAGCCCATATCTCCCCCGTTGTACGTTACGCTGGGATCGTCTGAATGCTGTTTCGCCAGCTCGGTAAAATCCGCACCCTTTAATATCCTGTCGCGGATAGCAACCAGTTCCAGTCTTGTCGCGTTCTTTTGTTCTTCGTTTACTTTAGCCTTTCGCACAATTTGCGCCACCTCGACCTCGGCGGAAAAGTAGGGCAGCGAGTCCTCAGGAATCCTTGCGAAGAAGCGCCTCACTTCGGCCGGGGTCACAGCAATGTCGGCGGAAATGGTCCGCTCCATTTCCCGCACGACCATCTGTTCCTTGATCTGGTCGCGGAGCTCCATGCGGATTTGTTCCATGCTCTTTCCGTAAATCGCTTCCAGCTGCTGGGCTGAATTGCCGGATTGCGCCAGGATCATATTGATACGACTTTGCGTGTTGGCATCCACCTCCTCATCAAGCACCACAACAGAATCGATTTCTGCTTTGGCCATCATCAGCTTGTTGCGGATGAGCAACGCCAGAAACTGACAACGCGTTTCCTCGCCCGGACGTCCCCCATTGGCCAGGTAATCCAGGTAGGCGCGGTCCAGCTCCGATTTCAGCACGATGTAATTATCCACCTTCGCTATGATCTCATCGATGACATATGGATCATCCTGGCCGAAGGCGGGTACACTGCCTAACGCCAGAAGCGTCACCAGACTCCACACACTCAAAACTCTATTCATAGCAACGATCAATAAATTTCAAAATCTTTATTTCCCTCGGCCTCCCGGTACACGTCGTCTTCCAGTTTCTTTGCGAGTTCCACTTTTCTCTTGTTCAGCAGAATATTGCGGATCTCATCCTTCACGAATTCCAGTGGTGAAACATTATCGGACACCCTGTACTCATTCACTTTAAGGAAGTAAAGGTAGTTGGGGTCGTTGGCTTCGTAATACGGGTTAGACTTGAGAAATTCTATCTTATTCGGAATTTCAATCATGGGGGAATTGCGCACCAACTCATCGAAAGCGATCCACGCCGTATCCACCAGGTGATGTGCCGCCGAAAAACTCAGACAATACGACTTCAACTCGTTCCTGTCTTCCTCCCTGCCGGAAAACATCAGCTCCTTAATGCGTTGCGTCCGGGGCGCGCTCTTGGGAACTTTGATGTAAGTGGCCTTCACAATGTTCTGTTTCAGGACGAAGTTATCGATGTTGTTCTTGTAGTACTCTTCAATGTCGGCATCAGCAACCACCGTGTCCAGGTGTTGCTTAATGTAGGAGTTCTGGTACTCGTACGCTATGATGCTATAGCGATAGTCCAGTATCTTCCGTTCCACGGCAGCCTCGTTGATGTCCATCTTACGGGTAGCTTCCTGAATCAGGAGCTGCTTCCGGATCCAACTGTTTACATACGACTGAACCCGGGAGATACTGTCCTCCCTCGACGTGCCATTGGAGACGATACCGGCCAACTCATCCTTGTACAGATAGGCGTTGTTGACCCTCGCCACCGGAGTTCGCCCCTCATGGTCGGAAGCGCGGTTGCGGTCCATCCATTGGCACGAAAAAGCGACCAGTGCGATCAGGGCCAGGCTAACGCTTTTGAAGCTGATCCAGTACGTACCGCTTTGCTTTATCATTGATCTTGACCGGATATTTTTTCCGCAATTGCCGGATCCACCGCTGTTCGAGCTCGTTTTGGTAGTCGGCAGTTACATTTGCCCTTGCCTCATCCAACGTTTTTTCGCCCGGAGGCAGTATTTCGAAAATCCACGCAAGGTAATACATTCCCTTGTTTTGAGCGGAATGCAGGCCCGGCGTCCAGGGCACCCCCTTCAGCGCTTCACGGTCACCCTCCTCAAAAAGTCCTTGTTCTGACCGTATTCCATGCTTTTCCGCATATCCTTTTAAGGCCGCCGTATCGCCGGAAGCTGCCAAGTCCCGGAGGTGCCGCATCACCATAGAGTCGGGAGACGCGTAAATAGTTGCCTTCGCCCTTCTCCCCGCCATGTATCTGGACCGGTTCGCCTTGAAAAAGGCTGCCTGGCCCGCTGTATCTTCTACGGCCCGGTTCCACACCTCCTTTTCCATAATATCGAACAACAAAATCCCTTCGTAATATTCATTGTCGAGCATCCGGAACTCCGGTTTGCTGGCAGCTACGGCCCGGCTGACCGCGTCCATTAGGGATTCTTCGACAAACTGATCATAGAGGCGTTCCAGCGCGTGTCGGGGTGCCTCCGCTGCCGGAATCGTCTGTCGCCGGACATAGGCCTCGAAGCTGCTTACCGTGAAATGCTGTGCATCCAGGGCGAAGAGGGTTTGCGACGTTAAGGCTTCCGGCACAGGATGCCACTTGCCCTTGCGTATGAGTGAGTCCGAAAGCGTGAACAATGCGTCCTTCACGGGTATCCGTTCGGAGAAACTATAGTCATTCCGGAGTTTCTCCATCCACGCGTCGCGCAACGCTTCGAAGCGACCATCACTTGCGATGCGGTTGCGCAGGGTAGGTTTCATCTCCTCGAAGGACGGTAGGGGCATCTTTTGGTCGACCCGGAGAATGTGCCATCCGTATGCCGTTTGGAAGGGATCCGATATATCGCCCGGCCGGAGCGAAAAGGCCACACGTTCGAAATTCGGAACAGCGGCCATGGCCCCGACACCAAACGGCGGCAATGATCCTCCTTTGCTTTTGGATCCGGGATCTTCAGAATACTCGGCGCAAAGTTCATCCCAGGAGGCGCCGGCCATAAGTTGATCGTACAGGTTGAATATTTTTTCCCGAACCTCCGTCGAGTCGCGCTCACCCCCGGTGCGAAGCATAATATGCGAGACCGCCACTTGTCCGCGGGCCGGTCGCCGGTCTGTTACCTTGATGAGGTGATATCCGAACTGAGTGCGGACCGGTCCGACAAGTTCACCGGGCTTCGCCTCGTAAGCTGCCGTCTCGAACGGATGTACCATTTGGAGAGCGGTGAAGAATCCCAGGTCGCCGCCACTGGATTTCGCCTGCGGATCGTCGCTGTAGGCGGCGGCGAGCGATCCGAAATCCTCACCGGCGCGCACCGATTCCCTGATCTCCAGTGCGCGGTTGTAGGCACGTAATGTATCCCCAGGTGCAGCATCGGCCGGGAGGCTAATCAGAAGATGGGAAGCACGCACCTCTTCTTTCATGCGGTCGTATGCCTGGGTGACCAGGCTGTCCATGATCCTGCTGTCGGGCAGATAAGGTTTGAGCAATTCGTTTCGGTAACCACGATACTCTGAAAGAAACGCCGCGGTAGTATCCATACCACGACTGCGAGCCTCCTCGACCTTGAGTTTGAAGTTTACGAACAAATCGAGATACTCGTTGATGTCAGCGGCGGTGTATCCCGAGGTGGACTGATGGTTTTTTCGGTAGAGGTAGATAAACTCTTCCGACGTGACCTTCCGGTTATTGACTTCGAAAAGAATGTCGCGGCTTCTTTGCCGCTTGCCTTGATCCTGGCCTGCGGCTGGCCATGCGAGGCTGCCGATGATCAGGATGCAGAACATTCGTGTCATGAGCTGCCGATTCCGTAGGATTTATTTGGTGATATTCTTGGTGAGCCTGCACACAGTTTGCCCTCGGGATGCTTTGTATTCGATCTTGTCCATGATAGACTTGACCAATCGAATCCCCAGGCCGCCCTTTCGCTTCTGATGAACGATGTTGTCGATGCTCGGTTCGCAAAACTCGTTAATGTCAAAAACCGTTCCGTCGTCGACCAATTCAAAGATGATGTAGGGCTTGTCCTTATCTATAATGATGCGCAGCTCGAAAAGATCATTGGCATTGCAGTGGTGGGCATGGATCATGAGGTTGGAACACATCTCGTCCAATGCCAGCACCATTTCGCTGATCTCCAGATCAGGAACATGGTGGGCCTTCAGGGATTTACGAATGAAATCGCGAACACCCTTCAGGTTCTCAATGCTGCATCCAACTCTATATCTGTAGTTCATTGATCATTGCCTTAGCTTCCAACTTATCCTTCGCGATGTGCAGCAGCTCATCCAGTCCCAATATCTGGAAGGTATTGGCGACCTTATCGCTCATGCCGAACAGAACCATAGCGATTTTCTTGTCTTTGAACTCATCGATGTAAGACATAAAAACACCCAGTCCAGCCGAGGAAATGTATTCAAGCGCACTGCAATCCACGAGGATCTTCTCATATCCCTCCCCCACGCTCTTGGCTATGGCCAAATCCAGCTCGATGGAAGAACTCGCGTCAATTTCGCCGATTATTGCGATGACATCGGCTCCATCTTCCTGTAATCGTTTGATGTGGATCATGTTAGTTAACGAGTTTTTAATCTGTAATGTTCTCTAGTTAAACTTTACCACCATCGTGGTGTAGTCGTCATCCAGCGATTCTGACTCAGAAAAGCTGTAAAGTGTCGAAATAATGCGATCCTGAATCTCTCTGGCAGAAAGATGTTTCGATTCTGCCAGAATAGTAGCCAGACGGTCGTAGCCGAATTCCTCGCCTTTCCCATTTTTGGCCTCCGTAATGCCGTCCGTATAGAGCACCATCACGTCACCCGGAGAGAAACTAAACTCCGAGGTACGCGCAAAATTCCGATAAGCCTGGCTCCGGATCATACCAAGCGCCACGCCTTTATCCTTGAAATACGCTACCTGGTCCGTAGTAGCATGGTAGTAAAGCACCGGGCAGTGTCCACCGCGCGCATAGCGGATGGTTCGGGTAGCAGTGTTCACCAAGAAAATAATGGCAGATATGAACGATCCTCGCTCCAGACAGTTCACAAGCGCTTGGTTGGCCCTGACCAGGAACTCGGCCGGCTCAATGCAATCCTGCGCCAGGCTGTGAAAAATGCCCTTCATCTGCGACATGTGAAAGGCCGCCGTAGTGCCCTTGCCGGAGACGTCGGCAATAATGAGCGCTACCTGCTCCGGGCTAATGCGAAGCGTGTCGTAGTAGTCGCCCCCTACCTCATCCGCCGATTCAGAGAACGCGGCGATTTCAAAAGCTTCGCTCTTCTCGAGGATTTCCGGAAGGAGACTCTTCTGAACGTTTTTGGCGATTTTTAGTTCTTCCTTGTAACGTTCGTTCTGCAGCGCCTCTTCCATAAGGCGAAAGTTCTCGATCGAGATGCCCGCCTGGTTCGAGAACGTGGAAACGATTTTTGTCATCTCCCGGTTGAAGCCTTCCGGCAGTTCTTTAAGAAGTGCCAGGATGCCTATGTTCTCGTTCTTTACATAAATAGGAAAAGCAAGTATCGAGCGGAACCTGGAGTTCTTCAGCGTGGACAGGTAACGCGACAGGTTGCGGGTCTTATCTGAGCCCTGATCCAATATGCCGCGTACCTGGTGCTTGTTCAGGTGTTCAATAATATCCGCCGCCTCTTTCTCCGTAATGTTATACGTGTACAGTTTCTTTTCACTGCTGGTGATCTCCAGCCAGGCAGCATCGGCAAAGACTGAACTTACCGACGTTTCGAGGAGAATATTATAGACGCTTTCCTCACTTTGTTCAGTTTGAATAGACTGACTAATCCTCTGGAAATTCACCACCTCCTCCAGTTTCTGTTCGAATACCGAAGTAGTGGGCAGGTTAAACAGGATTACCAGGAAGGAGAAGACGCTATAGATCGTGACAAACGAAATCAACGACAGGATGAAAACGTGATCGCGATAGTCGGCAAAGTAGGGCGACGCAGCGGAAATGATCGAGGCGTAGGAACTGCTCGTGTAAAAGCCATACAGGAGGTAAAAGATTGTCAGCAGCAACAACAGCAGGCCGGTCCACTTTTGTCTGAAGTTGAGATAGGCAACCCATTTCATATTGCCCGATAACACAAGACCCGTTAACAGGAAAGTCACCAAAAGGGCTATGTAGAGCCCTTCGATCCTCGGAAAATTGAAACTGTTGTAAAGCAGCGAGATCAGCAGACCGTATTCAAAGAACGCCCAGAAGCGCAGTAACCATTTCGACTTCTGATACAGGATCAACCGCTTCCAGGCAGTAAACGCCATGAGCAGGAAGCTGATCATGAGTCCGATGTTGATGAGGTAGATCAGGTCGATGTAGACGACATCGTTGGCAAGCTTGGTATTGCCCAACAGGTAGCTCACCAACCGGAGTGCGAGCGAGATGACGGTGGCGATAAGTCCGGTGGCAAACACGCGCCACAACAAGTCCACGAAGTTGAGGACCTCGTCGTGCTCGATCTTGAATTTGTAGTAATAAAAAAGTGAGAGGATGAACAGGTTCAGCAGAAGCTTAGGCAGCCAAACAGGAATGTCGGGCTCCATTGAGATCTTGGTGCTGAGCAGAACGACAATGTCGGTGAACACCAGGCCGAGCCATGTAATGGCCCCCATCATGAACAGCAGTCGTATCATGGCCTTGGCGCGCATGCGGTCGTTCCGTATCTAGCCCCACGGCGGGGTGGGAATGATCAGAAAAAGCGGAGTTTAAATTGGGGTACAATAATAGCCAATTTTTAGCAGTAGGCAGTTGCTGTGGGCAGTGGGCGGTACTCCTGCCTGCTTCCTACTTCCTGCTATAGTTCGGTGCTTCGCGGGTAATGGCCACATCATGGGGATGGCCTTCGATAACACCCGCTGTGGTGATCTTGACGAACTTGCTCTTCTTGAGTTTTTCGATGTTTTTAGCGCCACAGTAGCCCATGCCGGCACGAAGACCGCCGGTGAGCTGATACAGCACTTCGGCCACATACCCCTTAAAAGGGACCCGCCCGGAGATGCCTTCCGGAACTAGCTTTTTGATATCATCCTCAACATCCTGGAAGTACCGGTCTTTAGACCCCTCTTCCATGGCTTCGATGGAGCCCATGCCGCGGTAGGCCTTGAACTTCCTCCCTTCGTAAATAATCATCTCGCCGGGGGCTTCTTCAGTGCCCGCGAGCAGCGATCCGACCATAACTGAGTCGGCGCCCGCCGCCAGGGCCTTCACGACGTCTCCCGAAAAGCGGATACCGCCATCAGCGATGACTCGGACGCCGGACCCCTTCAGCGCTTTTGCCGTATCCAGGACGGCCGACAACTGGGGAAGTCCCACACCTGCCACCACCCGCGTGGTACAAATGCTACCGGGGCCGACACCCACCTTCACCGCATCCGCGCCGGCCTTCGCCAGGGCGCGTGCAGCCTCCCCGGTCGCGATATTTCCGACCACCAATGCGAGGTCCGGGAATTTCTTTCGAACCGATTTCGCGGCTTCAATTACACCACGGGAGTGGCCGTGTGCCGTGTCAATACTAATGACATCCACGCCGGCGGTCTTAAGCGCTTCGATGCGGTCGAGGATGTCAGGCGTCACACCTACGGCGGCGCCTACCCGCAGCCGTCCGAACTCATCCTGGCATGCATTGGGCTTATTTCTCTTCTTTTGGATGTCCTTATAGGTGATCAGACCGGTGAGTTTGCCCTTCTTGCTCACGACGGGCAGCTTTTCGATCTTATACTGCTTGAGAATGCTCTCGGCCTTGTCCAGCGTAATCCCTTCCTGCGCCGTTACCAGGTTCTCGCGGGTCATAATCTTTTCCACGGGAACGCTCAGGTCCTTCAGAAAGCGAAGGTCTCGGTTGGTAATTATGCCTATCAGTTTGCCTTCCTCGTCCACCACGGGAATGCCACCAATCCTGAACTCGCGCATGATCCGCTCCGCGTCCCGAACCTTGCTGTTGACGTTGAGCGTGATGGGATCAAGAATAAGACCGCTTTGGGATCGTTTGACCTTTCGGACCTGCTCAGCCTGCTGGTCGATAGTCATGCTCTTGTGAATGAACCCCATGCCCCCTTCAAGGGCCATGCTGATGGCCATCTCGGATTCGGTCACCGTATCCATTGCCGCGGATACGATGGGAATGTTCAATGAAATGCCTGAGGTAAGTTTTGTGCTCGTATCGGTTTCGCGCGGCAGAACGTCAGAATAAGCCGGAACGAGGAGGACGTCATCGTATGTGAGTGCGTCAGGAAGGAACTTGGGGGTGTCGCGTGGCATGGGCAAATAACTTTAGGAATCATTATTTGCCGGGCAAAGGTATGTCATTTGGCGCTCAAAGCAAAAGGCCGGTTCATCAAATCGTGTGGCGACTTTGCCCTGCACCGGATTCTTTCCTGGTAGCCTGCTTTTCTTATTTTTGGCTCTGTGTTGCGGTGCAGAAAACCATTTTAGTGAACATGTCGATACTCAAAACCGCAGGCTATTTCCGGGCTACCCTCCTTTGGGTTACCCTGCTCGGCGCAGTGCCTGCTATGGCGCAGACCCAGACGGGAAAAGCTTCATTTTATGCTGACCGCTTCGAGGGGCAACCCACGGCCAGCGGTGAGAAATACCGGCATAACAAGCCAACCGCGGCTCATAAGACGCTGCCCTTTGGCACCCGCGTCCGGGTAACAAACCTGGCCAACAATCAATCTGTCGAGTTGGTCATAAACGACCGCGGTCCCTGGGTGGAGGGGAGAATTATCGACGTCTCCAGGTCGGCAGCGGAACAGTTGGGCTTTGTAAACCAGGGGTTGGCCGACGTCCGGCTTGAGGTCGTCGATCCCGGCGACGGGAAGTCCAGTGAACCCATCCGCTTTGTCGACAATGTACTGGTAGAAGAGAAGGAGTTCTATGGGCTTGAGGTGAACCGTGCGCAGCCAAAGGGATATGGCGTTCAGATCGGCACGTTTCAGGAGCTGGTCAACCTGATGCGCCTGGCCGACAATCTGAAGAAATCATACCAGCGGGACGTTACCGTCCAGGTAAAAGTCTTGAACGGCGTGAAGTATTACGGACTGATTTTGGGGCATTATCCGACGAGAGCCAGGGCGGAACAATTCCGCGAGGCCTTACGCGGCAAGTTCCCCGACGCCTTTATCGTAGACTTCAGCCGATTGTAGCTACCGGTACGTCCCGGTAACCCAACCGGTTCAATGGAACTATTTGGCTATCTCGCCTCCGTGTGCATTGGTATTATCCTGGGCCTGATGGGCGGAGGCGGCTCGATCCTTTCAATCCCATTGCTGGTTTATTGTTTTCATCTCGACATCGTCACGGCAACGGCATATTCCCTGTTCATTGTTGGGGTAACGAGTCTGGCAGGGGCCGTTCCCAAATACCGCGAGAACCGGGTCAACCTTCAAACCGGCGTGGTGTTCGGCATCCCTTCTATCATAGCCATCTTCGCTACCCGGAAGTGGATCGTACCGGCAATTCCGGACGTCATCTTCCAGGTGGGTGACTTTGAACTGACCAAGCGGCTGCTGCTTCTCGGGCTCTTCGGCGTACTGATGATCCTCTCATCAGTAACAATCATCCGCAGGCGTGGCGAGATTGAAACGGAGGATCATGGATTTCGGCATGGACTTGTCGTGATCGAGGGCATTCTAATCGGTCTGCTCACAGGTCTCGTGGGCGCGGGCGGCGGCTTCCTCATCATACCCGCATTGGTGCTGCTCACCGGCCTGCCCTTCAAGACCGCCGTCGGCACCTCGTTGTTTATCATCGCCATCAATTCGCTGACCGGCTTTCTGGGCGATGTTCTCAACTACACGATGGATTGGCCCTTTCTGCTTACGATTAGCGGCCTGGCCGTCATTGGAATCCTCGTCGGAAATGCGTGGTCGAGACGGGTGCGGGGACCATCGCTGCGAAAGGCATTCGGTTGGTTTACCCTTGCTATGGGCCTTTTTATAGTGATTCGGGAGCTCACCCAGGCCTGAAAAACACGCCGCACTGGAATTTAGTAACTTGGGTTAATGTTTACCTGATGGTGCGTTCGAAAGAGAAGAAATGAAAATAGAACAGATTTATACAGGATGCCTGGCCCAGGGTGCCTATTACATCGAATCAGAAGGTGAAGCGGTCATCATCGATCCCCTGCGGGAGATTAAACCGTATGTCGATAAAGCCGCCCGAAACCGTGCAAAAATCAAATACGTGCTGGAAACGCATTTTCACGCCGACTTTGTTTCCGGACATGTCGACCTGGCGCGCGCCACGGGGGCGCGCATCGTCTATGGTCCCGGCGCCCGGCCCTCCTTTGATGCACACATCGCCACCGACGGTGAGGTCATCCGCATAGGAAAAGTGTCTTTCCTGGCCCTCCATACGCCCGGACACACCATGGAGTCGACTTGTTACCTGCTCCGCGATGAGAACGGCAAAGACGTAGCCCTGTTCACCGGCGATACGCTTTTTATCGGCGATGTGGGCCGTCCCGATCTTGCTCAAAACGAATCGCTCACACAGGAAGACCTCGCGGCATACCTGTACGATTCCCTCCGCAACAAAATTATGCCCCTGGCTGACGATATTATCGTATATCCCGCGCATGGTGCAGGATCGGCCTGCGGAAAGAACATGGCACGCGAAACGTCCGACACATTGGGTCATCAGAAGCAGACAAACTATGCGCTGCGCGCCGTCAGCAAAGAACAGTTCATTCGTGAAGTAACGGAAGGGCTATTGCCCCCGCCCGGATACTTTCCCCAAAATGTGCGCATGAATCGCGAAGGTTACGACAGCATCGACACGGTCCTCGAACGCGGATGCCAGCCGTTGAATCCCGACGATTTTGAAGCGGTTGCGAACGAGACAGGCGCGCTTATACTCGACACACGCTCGCCCAAAACATTCGCCCAGGGATTTATACCCAATGCGATTAACATTGGTCTCGACGGATCATTCGCACCCTGGGTGGGCGCACTGATTCCCGACATACGGCAGGAAATCCTCATCGTTGCCGATAGCGGTCGCGAAACCGAAGTTGTCACACGCCTGGCGCGTGTTGGATATGATTATTCCATCGGGTATCTCCGTGGTGGCATAGCGGCATGGCAGGAAGCGGGGAAAGAGATCGACCGTATAGCTTCGGCCGACACCGACGAGCTTGCAGAAGCGCTGACGAAAAAGCCCGTAGTCCTTGACGTCCGCCGTCGCGAAGAGTTTGCTTCCGGGCACCTGGAAGGCGCCATCAACGTTCCGCTCGATTACCTCAACGAACACATGCACGCTATTGACTCTTCCCGTCCGCATTACGTCTATTGCGCAAGCGGATACCGGTCAATGGTGTTCATTTCCATACTCAAGGCGCGCGGGTACGACAACCTGATCGATGTGACCAATGGCTATAAAGGCATTCGATCGAGCAAGCGGTTACGTCTTACAGATGCCGCAGTTCCTTCAGGCACGTAATTGCAAACGATATGAGTACAAATGGGCGAGAAAGATTCAGCGACATAATCAAGGGCGACAAACCTGTGCTTGTCGACTTTTACGCGGATTGGTGCGGTCCCTGCAAGATGATGGCTCCAGTCATCCAGGAGTTCTCCCAGGAAATGGGCGACAAGGTACGCGTACTTAAGGTCGACGTTGACCGCAATCCGGACGCTGCACGCGCCTACAACATTCAAGGCGTACCCACCATGATCCTCTTTCGTAACGGCAAGATACTGTGGCGCGAAGCCGGCGTCGTTCCCAAGCACGTGCTGCAACAGGTGGTGACACCGCATTTGGAACGATAGTTTTTCCATCCCTACATCTATTCACGTGAATGCGTATTTTGCGACCCATACGCTTCGCCAGTGAAGATCGAGCAGTTCACCTCCTCCGATATCCCCCTGTTGCCGCACCTGCAGCCAGAGGGTTGGCTGCCCCTTGGTCCCTACTATGAATTCTACATCGCCGCGCCTTTCTGTCATCCCATAAAGTATACGGTCGATGGCCGGCTTGCGGGCATCGGAACCGGCATTCGTCATCGCAATACCGGATGGCTCGCGCATATCATTGTAGCGCCGGAATATCGACGTCAGGGCATTGGCACCCACATCACCCGATGGTTGATGAATTATTTCATCAACGAATGGAAGTTCAGAACGATACACCTCGTAGCCACACCAATGGGGGAACCTGTCTACAGTCAGCTTGGCTTCCACCGTATAACCGACTACGTGTTCATGCGCGGTGGCGTTATCGAAGACGACACACCAGCAGATACGGTGCCTTTTCACGATAACATCAGGGATGCTGCCCTTGCTCTGGATGCGGAGGCGTCATTCGAAGATCGTAGCCAACTGCTTGAACTGCATTGGCCTCAAGGACGTTTTATCCGGAATAATGGTACGCTCGAGGCATTCTACCTGCCCACGCTGGGCGAGGGGTATATTGTAGCCAGGCGTGTTGAGGCGGGTCTTGTGCTGATGCGATTGAAGCACAGGACCGGAACGGTGGGCGTAGTGCCTGAGCAGAACCATGAGGCCGTACGCTATCTGAAGGCAAACGGATACTCCGAATACCGACGGGGCATTCGAATGACGTACGGAGAACCCTTATCATGGCGGCCAGAAATGATATACGGTCGTATCGGTGGAAACCTGGGCTAATGGAAATAAACCGTTATCGAATGGATGAAAAGGAGAACAACCTATTAAAGGTCGCTATTGTAGGACCGGAGTGCACCGGTAAATCGGAGCTGGCATCCTTCCTGGCCGACCATTACAACACCGTATGGGTACCGGAATACGCACGCGGATATCTCGACAACCTCGTCCGGCCGTATGAAGAGCACGATCTGCTCACCATCGCCCACGGACAACTCCGACTCGAAAAAGAATGGGCGCTGAGCGCCAACGGGCTGCTCTTTTGCGACACCACGTTGCTCGTCATCAAGATCTGGAGTGAGTTCAAATACGGCCGTTGCGCTCAGGAAATTATCGATGCGATGAACGAATCACATTACGACCTCCATCTCCTCACATACGTTGACATCCCCTGGGAAGACGACCCCCAGCGTGAACATCCCGACAAGCGTGAAAAGCTATACGCGTTGTATCATGAACAGCTGTCTGCCATGAATGTGCCCTTTGTCGAAATCAAAGGTCCACGCGAACAAAGAAGAAAGACGGCGATTGAAGCGGTCGGAGCGTTGCGGGCGCCGGTGGGTGCTGCTGGGCAGTAGGCTGTTCCTATCCGCCTGTTCCCACTACTAATTCCTTCAAACATTGTATCCACAAGGGATGGTCGTTGAGGCTCTCGACGAGCTGTACCTTCTCACCACCGTGTTCGGTAAAGAGTTCCTGGTATTCGATGCCGATCTCGACAATGGTCTCGAGGCAGTCGGCGGTAAAGGCAGGTGAGAACACCAGTATTTTTTTCATTCCCCGTTTAGCACATTCGACCACCGTGTCATCGGAAAACGGCGTCAGCCATTTGTTGTCGAGACGAGATTGGAAGCAAACGGTATAGCGATCTTCCGGAATACCCAGACCGGCGGCGATGTGCCGGGTTGTCGCATAGCAGGTAGCGCGATAGCAATATATATTCTTCGCGTTGATCTCGGTAGCACAGTTGTAGTCCGCACACGTACCATTGACATGAACTTTGTCGACCTGGCGTTCAGGCAGCCCATGGTAGGAAAAAAGAACATGGTCGTAGTCGTCAAGTTGATACTGACGTCCCCGTTCAATGAAGGCCTCGATGTATGTGGGGTGATCAAAATACTGGCTGACAAAATCTATTTCGGGGATGACCCACCACTTCCGCACTACCCGCATGACCTCGTCGTGAGCGGACCCTGTCGTAGCCGAGGCATACTGCGGAAACATCGGAAGCACGATAATGCGATCGTATTGTTCGGCCGCAATGGCGGCCAGAACATCGGGAATGGAGGGGTTCTTGTAGCGCATCGCGAGATATACGCGGTAATTGTCGGGCAGTTGTTGCTGTAGCAAGTCTGCGGCCTGCTGGCTGATGAGCAACAACGGTGAACCTTCGGGAGTCCACAGTTGACGATACACGCCTGCCGATTTGGGCGCCCGAAAAGGAACGATAATCAGGTTGACCAACAGCTTGCGTGCGAGCCAGGGTATGTCGATAACCCGGGGATCGTTGAGAAATTGTGAGAGATACGAACGTACATGGGAAACGGATGGGCTATCCGGCGTCCCGAGGTTTATAAGTAGTACCGCTGTTTTCTTTTTCATAGTCACCTCATGAAAACCAATTGGGGAATGACCAAACCATCCAACCGTAGACCACAAACCTAAGCACCCGCGCGATGCAGATCAGCAAGAACTCACGAAAATTGTAGTTGATCGATCCTGCCAGCATGCAGGTAGCGGAAAAGGGAACCGGGGTTACGGCACCTACAAACACAAGGTAGCCGCCATATCGTTTCAAACTACGGTCGTATTGAGACAAATAGCGTTCATGCAATCGGATATAGAAAGCTGTTTTTGAAAAGCGGCTTCCAATCCAATAGCCGATCATCCCCGCTATATACGACAGAATGGTAAGCACTACCAGATTGACAATGTATGACGCCAGGGTAACATCGTGGAGCGTCCATACCATCATAAAGAACTCGGGCGGGATCAGGCCGAACACCACTTCCGATGCGAAAAAGATACCAAAAAGCGGTAGGGGCTTATCATGTATCGATTCAATTGTCTCCTGAAAGTTTTCCTGCAGGTAGTCCTCCACCAGGATGAAGGCCGTGATGATCACGGCAAACCAGAGTAACCCCTTCAGCAGATTTCTGAACAGGAACCGCGACCTTGACTCATGTTCCTCCATATATGACTAT
The DNA here is from genome assembly GCA_035304385.1 of Cyclobacteriaceae bacterium. Lineage (GTDB taxonomy): Bacteria > Bacteroidota > Bacteroidia > Cytophagales > Cyclobacteriaceae > ZC4RG29. The sequence goes on along the minus strand of DATGQD010000065.1, from coordinate 19,074 downwards.
CCCAGTATGGGCGCGCGTCTGAACGGTTTGGAGTCGTCGAAAAGCTTCCGGTATGTAGCGTGACGTTTGACTACGGCGGCACCCACCTGCTCCACAACGCGGATCATTTTCGGATTGAAATCTCCGATCCAGTTCATCTCGTATTCAATGTATGACATTGAAGGCATGTTCAACACCTTTGAGGCGGTCGTTATTAATGCTCCATCCAGACCCTTACCCTGATGCTCCGGCGCAACGCCAAACAGTATACCCAACGCCTTCGTATTCGTTTTCAACACCTTGTGCCATAAGAACTTCAGCTTGCCAATCCAGTCCAGTTTCCCATTCACATGCTTCAGGATCTGGTTAATTTCCGGCAGCGAGAGGAACATGGCCACAGGCGCTCCTTTATAGAAACCAAAGTACAACAATTTTCTATCCAGTATGGGCCTCATTTGTTGTACCATTTTCCGTGCCTGGGCCAGCGAGATTTCCGGATTTTCCGACCGGTTCGACCACGCCTGGGCGTATACCGTAACAATGTATTCAGGCAACTTGTCCATCTCATCCTTTCTCAGGTATCGGAATTCATAGTCCGGATCGCGCTGGACCAGTTCGGCCTTGTACGCCAATTTTGGCGAAAGCGGGTCTGCAACCTTACGGCCGAAGGTGAGTTGATAGAAATACACCTGGTACCCGTAGGCCTCGAACAGCTTACGGTAGTAGGGGAAATTGTAGTTACACTGGTACGCGGGCTCACGATCGAAGCCCTCTACGAGCAAACCCCACCAGCGATCGCGACTCCCGAAATTTACCGGGCCGTCCATAGCTTCCATGCCACGCTCCCGGAGCCAGGCCTTGCATTGATCGAACAGCTTAAATGCCGCGGCCTGATCGTCGATGCAATCGAAAAAACCCATGCCGCCCGTGGGCTGGTCGTTGCCCTTGTGTACTGTCTTACGGTTCACGAACGCCGCTACGCGTCCGATGGCCTTCCCGCCGTCGTCGTAAAGCACCCAGCGGGTACATTCGCCATGGCGGAAGGCATGATTTCTTTTGGGATCAAATACGGTTTCGATATCGCTATCGAGGGGTCTGATCCAGTGAGGTTCGTCCCTGTATAGGTTTACCGGAAGCTCCAAAAAGTCTCTGGCCTCGCGGGCCGTCGTCACCTCTGCAATTCTCATTTGGGTTGTTCGTCATACACTACGGGGAACGGTCTTACAATACCGCTGGCGATCCGGTTAGGCAATACGATATGGAATCGCGTGCCTTCCCCCTGTTTGCTGGCGACGCTGATATCTCCGCCGAGTTTCTCCACGGCGTTCTTGACGATGTATAGTCCGATTCCGGAGCCGTCGGACTGCTCCGTAGCCCGGAAGAACATCTCGAATACCCGGGTCAGGTTGTCCTCCGAAATGCCGATGCCGTTGTCGGCAAAGGTGATATCAGCCCGCAGGTTGTCGACATTCACCTTTACGGCCACCTCGGGTATACGGTTACCCTTTGTATGCCGGTACTTGATGGCATTCGACACCAGGTTGCGGAAAATTTCTGCCACGCGCCACGGATCGCTGTAAAAATCCACACCTTCCACCGTAACGTTCCAGATCAGGTCCTTTGCCCCCTGCAGATAGTTAAGATCGCGGAAGGCGTTCTCGATGATCTGGGCCAGCTCCACCTTCCCAATGCTCACCTCCATCTTCAGGTTCTTGGAATGACTCAGCACATCGCTGATGAAATGATCCAGGTGTTCCACCTTTTCACCGATGATGCTGATATAGTCCATCAGATTATCCGGATTATCGGGCACCCGCGAGAGGTTTACAAGTCCGAGTATCGACGAAAGCGGCGCCCGCAAATCGTGCGACACTTTGTAAACGAAGTTGTCGAGCTCTGCGTTCCGGATCTTTAGTTCCTCTTCCACGCGTATGCGATCGGTGATGTCGACATACACGCCATAAATACCGATGGTCTGCGAATCCTGCATGACGGGCACCCCATACAAAATCACATTAACCAACTGACCGTTCTTGTGCCGCCGCACGGTCTCCACACTAATGATGCGGTTCTCCGTGATCAGGTTGTTTAAATCGATCCCCTCATTCTTCAACTCTTCCGGAACAATGAATTCGTTCAGGTTGAGCCCCTTTAATTCTTCCAGTTCATAGCCAAACATGGTTCGGAAGCCTTCGTTGATCTGCTGAACCTTCCCTCTTTCATCCAGCATCACCGTAGCCATCGGTATACTGTTGAATAGCTGCGTGAACAGCGTTTCGTTCTTCCGTACCATCGCCTCCGTACGCTTCTTTTCCGTGATGTCACGAAAGACCATCTGTACAGTATTCCGGGCCCTGAAAATAAACGGGAACGCCATCTCCTCCACATCGACTTCAGTGCCGTCAAGCCGAACGAATTTACGCTCGGCGGCGGTTGACGGAATGCCATCGCGTACCGATTCCATGCGCTGCAATGTGGCCTTCAGTTCAGCTTCAGGAACAAAGAAGTAGGTCGGGGCGTCAGTCAACTCGTGTGCACGTCGGGCGCCGAAGATCTGCATAGCCATATCGTTGGCGAATACAATTTCATCGTCGTCCAGAATGATGATGCCGATGGGAATGCGCCGCACCATCAGCTGATATCGGATCTCACTTTCCTTGGCCGACAGTCGGCGTTCAGTGATATCCTGAAGTATACCGCGTCGGATGATCGTCCCGTCAGGTAGTTCTTCGTGATTGGAGTTGATTTCTATCCAACGCTGACTGCCCTTCACATACATCCTACCTTGCCATGACCAGCCTTTGCCTGTCTGTTCGCTTTCGGATGACGTCTGCTGAAGATATTCGAGGTCGTCGGGGTGAACGAGTTTTTCCATTACGGCAGGATCGTTCATGATTTCCTGTGACGCGACGCCAAGGATCCGTGCGCTGGAAGGACTCACGAAAGTAAATGCCCTTCGTCCGTCCGGAAAGATGGTATACTCGTAAATAACCGCAGGTAGGTTCGCGATCAGATCCTGCATGGATAGCGATGAATTGTGGCTCGTTTAAGAAGGTGAATACAGCGACATGCCGGGTACCGTCACGCCATTCAGCGTTAAGGGCAGCATTTCCAAAAATCCTCCATTCAGGCCGCCCGTTACCGGAATTTCAAAGGCGGATACATTCGTTTTCGACGGTTGACCCGGCCTCCCATGATGTTGTATTCCGCTTTGCAATTTAGCGTATATGCACCATAAAACAATAGTGACTCTGCCGACGGTCAGATGGCCCTATTACCTACCCTCACGCACGAAATAGACGCTTTTCATGAATCCTCCATAAAAGAACGCATGCTCCCGCGAAATAAAGCCTGCTTTCGCAACATGCTCTTCCCAGTCGGGTAAATGCAGGCCCTCAATCTTACACGATATCCTGAAAAAGCGGTACATCACCCAAATCATAATTCGGTGCCACCATCGTGAAATCACAAAATCACTCACCAGCCACGCTCCGTTATTTTTCAGCCGTGCGCGTATCTCCTCGCACATGCGCTTCAGGGTAGTATCGGAGAAGAGGTCAAGAAAATAATGCGTGATCACCACATCAAAACATACGTCGGGCAGTTGTTCCCAACTTCCGGCGATAAAAGCGACATCAAATCCCTTCGCGTGTTTCCTCGCCCTTTCCATCATCGCCCGCGAATTTTCGACGTAGTACACGCGGCACTCGCGGGTTCGGGCGAATACATCATCCAGTATCCATCCCGTGCCACCACCCAAAATGAGAATTGCTGAACCGGGTCGTATTGCGTCCAGAAATCGAACCTGTGATTTTCTCATGGTGGTCCCAAACACAAGCCGCACGAGCGGATCGTAAAGCCAGGCGATGCGGTCAAAGCTGGCTTTGCGTGTCATGTCAGGATTGCAATCAACGGGATAAGGAAGATCGAATCACCTGCCATTCTGAATCGGTCACCACGTGAAAAATACTCTGGAAAGCACATCATGATGAACAATACCAGGTTCATCGCCAACAGCACCAATGCAGGCAGTACATCCGCCACCGTCAGCAGGTATATGCAAAGGCCCATCCCGATCACAAGCAGTACGATGATCACCCGCGATGTCGCCTGCAAACCCCAGCGCGTAGCGAAGGAACTCTGCGCGTTTTTCCTGTCCGACTCGTAGTCGAAGTAAGAGAACAACAGGAGGTTGGCCCACGCGATAAAGAAAAAGGCGGCGATCACAGCTCCCTGGAGTATGGTTACAGCACGCTCGCCCATGAAGATGTACGCGGGAAGCCCCACTCCCGCGGTATACAAGACCGCTCCCAGGAGTTCCTTGATCGATATAAGGAACCGCTGGGCCGCGAGGTAGACAGCAACGGGGAAGACGAGGAGCAATCCGGCCTGGAAAACCGCCGGCCGGATTTGCAGCGACAAAAAAATGTCGGCCGCCACCGCCACCGCGGTGACCCCAACCAGAATTGCGAAATGGCGCTGATAAAAACTGTGGCGATGTGTTGAGGCTTCCGTTTCAATGCGTCGGGCGTCCAGCAGGTGGTCTGCACTGTAGATGATCCACACCGTTAAACCCAGCATGATGAAGGCACGATAGCCCGGTTCGGAATGGAGTACCCGGGCGAGAAACATCGCGCATATCACCGCCCCGGCGGCGACGTCGATACTAAGGCTATTGAGCAGGCGGTATGTCTTCAGTGCATAAGACATAAGGAATTGACTCGCACAGAAGAGCGCAGGTCCTGTGTATCAGGACGATTTGAGAGCCTCAGCGCCGCCTACGATCTCCAGGATTTCCTTGGTAATTGCAGCCTGCCGTGTGCGGTTGTACATGAGCCGCAGTTCCCTGAGCAACTCTCCTGCGTTTTCTGTGGCCTTGTCCATGGCGGTCATGCGAGCGCCATTTTCCGCGGCGTTGGAGTCGAGGAGCGCCTTGAACAATTGAACTTTCAACGACTTGGGAATAAGACCGGAAATGATTTCCTCCTGATCCGGCTGATAGATATAGTCCAGCGAAACTACGTCCTTCTCGGCGGCCGCCGGCGGTACCACAGGAAGATATTGCTCTATCCGCAGGATTTGTGTGGCTACGTTCTTGAATTCGTTGTAGAACAAGATAACCTTGTCATACTTACCTGCGCGGTATGCATCCATCACATGCTCGCCGATGGTTGAGACGTGTGAATAGGTCAGATCCTGAAATACTTCGGCATATGTCGCATCGACAGGAAAGTCGCGCTTGCGGAAATAGTCCAGTCCCCTCTTGCCGAGCGGCAGGATGGTGACTGTCCTCTGCTTGCGTTGCGCGCTGTACTGTTCGTCGATGACGCGCATCACCTCCTTGAACACGTTGCTGTTGAAAGAACCACACAGCCCGCGATCGGAGCTGACCACGATCATGAGGATATTACGCTCGGGGCGTACCTGGCTATACCACCGGGGTTCCGCCCCATCGGTAGAGGAAAGGTTCTGAAGGATTGCTGTCAGCTTCTGAGCAAACGGACGCATCTGTTGCACCTTTTCCTGCGAGCGGCGCAGCTTGGCAGCAGCCACCATTTTCATGGCCTTTGTAATCTGCTGCGTCGATATTACCGACCCAATCCTATTCTTTACCTCTTTTAAACTTGCCATTGTATTGCGGGCTTTGTACGGCGGATCAGGAATACCTTCCCGCCAGGTCCAGCGCTACTGTTTTTATCGTTTCCAAATCGGAGTCATCCAGTTTCCCGGCACGCAGATTGTCGAGCACGTTTCTGTGCTGCGCCCGCATGATCTCCAGGAAATTTTTCTCAAAATCCCGCACCTTACCAACCGGCACCGAGTCCATAAATCCGCGGGTCGAGGCAGCGATAATGGCCACCTGTTCTTCTACCGGTACGGGGGAATATTGATCCTGCTTAAGGATCTCCACGTTGCGGCGACCGCGTTCGATCGTCAGCTTCGTGGCCGCATCCAGGTCGGAACCGAATTTCGCAAAGGCTTCCAACTCGCGGAACTGAGCCTGATCGAGCTTCAGCGTTCCGGCGACCTTCTTCATCGATTTGATCTGCGCCGATCCACCCACACGCGATACGGAGATACCAACGTTGATCGCCGGGCGAATACCGGAGTTGAAGAGGTTGGTCTCCAGGAATATCTGACCGTCCGTAATCGAGATCACGTTCGTGGGAATGTAGGCAGACACGTCGCCAGCCTGCGTCTCGATAATGGGAAGTGCGGTAAGCGATCCGCCACCCTTAACCAGGTGTTTTATCGACGGAGGAAGGTCATTCATCCTGGCCGCGATCTCATCGTTGTTGATGATCTTCGCCGCACGTTCGAGAAGCCGCGAGTGGAGGTAGAACACGTCACCCGGGTATGCTTCACGACCAGGGGGACGGCGGAGCAGCAGGGACACTTCGCGGTAAGCCACGGCCTGCTTGGACAAATCGTCATAAACTACGAGGGCCGGCCTTCCGGTGTCGCGGAAGAACTCTCCGATAGCGGCACCGGTAAAAGGGGCAAAGAACTGCATCGGCGCCGGGTCGGACGCCGAAGCGGATACGATAACTGTATAGGGCAGGGCGCCGGCCTTTTCCAGGGCGGCGGCGACACCCGCAACCGTCGAAGCCTTCTGACCCACGGCGACGTAGATACAATATACAGGTTCACCTTTGGCGTAATACTCGCGCTGATTGATGATCGTGTCGATGGCCACCGCGGTTTTTCCCGTTTGCCGGTCGCCAATAATGAGTTCGCGTTGCCCGCGGCCGATGGGAATCATGGAGTCGATGGCCTTGATACCCGTCTGAAGGGGTTCATTTACAGGCTGGCGGTAGATAACGCCGGGCGCTTTGCGCTCCAGGGGCATTTCAAAGAGCTCACCAGCGAGCGGGCCTTTACCGTCGACGGGTTTACCGAGGGTGTCCACCACGCGACCGAGCATGCCATCGCCCACAGCAACGGATGCGATTTTGCCGGTACGCTTAACGGTATCTCCTTCGCGGATGTCTTTTGAATCGCCGAGCAATACCGCCCCAACGTTGTCCTCCTCGAGGTTGAGAACGAGCGCCTGAAGGCCGTTTTCAAATTCCAGGAGTTCACCCGCCTGGGCACGGGTAAGTCCGTATATGCGGGCCACGCCGTCGCCTACGGTGAGGACGGTTCCTACTTCTTCCAGTTCCGCGTCCGTCCGGGCTTGTGACAGCTGCTCACGCAGGATGGCTGATACTTCTTCCGGTCTGATTTCTGCCATGGTAATTTCGCGTTCGTATTATCGCTATTGGATTCAACTTCAAATTAAAATTCCTTGACGTAAGGGTTCTTGCTAAGCTCTGTTTTGAGCGCCCCGAGTTTTCTGCGTATCGACGCGTCGACCTGCTGATCGCCTACGGTCAGAACAAACCCTCCGATCAAGTCGCTGTCGACACGTTCGGCCAGCTCCACTTCCTTCTCACCCGAGATGTCGCGGGCGATCTTGTTAAATGTTTCGCGCAACTCCGCATCGATGGGAACGGCGGTGACGACCGAAGCGTTCCCGATCCCCTTGTACCGGTTGTATGCGCGGTGGAATCCGCGGGCGATTTCGGGAAGGAGCGGCTCGCGGTTCTTTCGCGTAATGATATCGAAGATCGCCATAGTGAGTTGGCTCACCTTATCCGAAAACAACCGGGTCAGGATCTCCCGCTTTTTATCATGCCGGATAATGGGATTCATCAGCATGAGCGTAAAGCTTCTGTTTTCCCGGCACACCGAATCAAACAGCAGCATATCGCGATGCACCTCTTCCAGCCGTCCCTGTTCAATTGCCAGGTCGAGAAGAGATTTAACGTAACGTGACGCTGCTCTTGATACCGCCATTCCTTAGTTCAGTTTCAGGTCTTCCAGATACTCGCGGACGAGCTTTTTCTGTGCCTCGTCCGTCGAAAGGTTTTGCTTAATCAGGCGCTCGGCGATCTCCAGGGCAAACGCGGCTACCTGTATCTTCACCTCCCGCAATGCGGCTTGTTTTTCAATATCGATCGCGGCACGCGCGTCTGAGATAATCTTATCGGCCTGATTCCGGGCTTCCTGTTGCGCCTCCTCTTTCATGCGGGTGGCGACTTCCCTCGATTCGCGAAGGATTTTGTCGCGTTCTTCCCGCGCTTGCTTCAGCAGAATCTCGTTGTCTGCCTTCAGCGTAGCCATCTCCTGGCGTGCTCTTTCTGCCGTCTCGAGCGCCTGCTGTATTGAGTCATCCCGCTCCTTCAATGAATTCAGGATGGGTTTCCAGGCCAGCTTTCGCAATAAGACCACGAGGAGCAGGAAGACGATCGTCTGCCAGAAGATCAAGCCAATTCCGGGGATGAGAAGATCCATAGTTCCTGTTCGTTAAATGTTGTTGTTAAAAGAATACCTGCCGTGGCCAAGCGCCAATCGGCAGGTATCCGGGCTATGCTTCGCGGATCGAGATAAGGAAACAGATCACGATCGCGAACAGCGCAATAACTTCTACCAGCGCCGCGATAATCAGCATGGAGCCTTGCAGCTTGTTAGCCAATTCGGGCTGGCGTGCCATCGCTTCCATGGCGGAACCACCAATCCTGCCGATGCCAACTCCGGCGCCAATTGCAGCCAGACCAGCACCGAGGCCGGCGCCCATGATCGCATAGCTGATGTCAACTAAGAGTGCGAACAACATATTTGTATAATTAAAGTGAAACAACGTCCGGGCAATTCCCGAGACTTATCGTTAACGCCGGACCGCAGTCCGGTCTATTGTTCTCTTTTCAATGATGCTCATGCTCTTCTATCGCCATACCGATGTACAGCGACGAGAACAGCGTGAACACATACGCCTGGATGGCCGCCACAAGCAGTTCGATCAAACTGATCAGCACTACAAATGCCGACGCGACACCGCCTACCCAGTAGGCCCTGAACACGAACGCCAGGCACAACAGGCTCAGGATCACGACGTGACCGGCCGTAATGGCAGCGAACAAACGTATTAGCAGGGCAAATGGCTTTGTAAACATTCCGATCACTTCCACCGGCAGAATAATGAGCCGCAAGGGAAGCGGTACGCCCGGCGTCCAGAAAATATGACCCCAGTAGTTCTTGTTGCCGCTGAAATTGGTGATCAGGAACGTGAAGAACGCAAGGGTGAACGTAACCGCGATATTTCCCGTGAGGTTCGCTGCACCCGGCAACAAGCCAAGGAAGTTACCCAGCAGGATAAAGAAGAAGAGCGTGAGCATGTACGGCAGGTACCGTTCATACTTCGGCCCGATGTTCGGCTTCACCACTTCGTCCCTTACAAACAGGATCACCGGCTCGAGGAACGACTGTAAACCGGAAGGCGCCCTACCCGGGTTCTTTTTATACTGCCCCGCCACTTTCACGAAAATGAACAACAGCAGCGCGGCATTGATGAACAACATCGCCACGTTCTTTGTAATGGAAAAGTCCAATACCGACGTTCCCGACTCCAGAACAATCCGGCCACCTTCCTTCTTGTAGCCGTTATAGCTGACGTAATTGTGGTGGTCGTCGAAAAGGTTCCGCGACGAAAATATGTCAAGTCCCCGCTCGGAGGAATAGACAATAACTGGCAAATACCACGTCCCGTAGTGACCGTCCCAGAAGTGCCAGACATGGTCGTCCTTGATGTGATTCATGATCACATCGCCGACATTGAGGTCCTCCGTGTGAGAGGATGCCTCATGATCTTGTGCAAAGGCTGGAGCAGACACCAAAAGAAACGCCAGGGCCACTGTGAAAAGTAGCCTGAAAGAATTCAAAAGGGCGCTCATTTGGGCAATTTTGCAGGTTTTTAAAATCCGACCGCAAAGGTATCAATTAAGCACCCGGAAAAAAATCTTTTGAAAAAATTTTGGTCCTACGCGCTTCGGCTTTTTCGATAGAGGAAAATCGTTTCGAGCGCCGTGAATGCCATGTAGGTGATAATGAAGAAAAGGGCGTTGGCTGCGGCCCCCGGGCGGTCGAGAATTATGATCACGAAAGCAAAGGCGCCATACCCCAGCAGCTTCAGGATCATTGTCAGAAGGTAAAATTGTACGAACTGCCTTCCCGGCGGCATCATATTAAGGTAGCTGTAGAGTACCATCGTGGTCAGCGCCACGAATACGAGTGTTTCGAAAAAGTAGGAGGGCAGCTCGCTCAGCCAGCCCAGGTGCCGGGCACCCAGCACGCCGCCAGCGAGCAGCAGGGAAAGAACGAGGACGGCAGCAAGAAATCGGACCATTACTTTTCCTGCTTTACGGCCCTGTAAAGCTTATATAAGGTACCGCCCAGGGCAAACATTACAAACAGAAGCAAAAAGGCGGGGAATTCCAGCGACAGGTATCCATCGAGTTTGTGTCCGAGCCAGCCGGCCACACCGATGGTGAGAAGCATTTGCATTCCCAGTCCCCCGTACCGGAGAACCGTATTCTGGCGGCGCCTGCGGCCGCTGTTTTCGGTCTCATTCATGAGCCGCAGGCTGCGAAGATCAATTTGCCTTGGCCTCCGGCTGCCGGACAGCGTTCGCCTGGGCTGTCAGACCTGACTCGCCGATCTTGATCTCTTTTACGGGAGCGCCCATTTTGCAAGAGCCATTGAAAACCGCGCCGGTCTCCACTACCATCTTTCCGGTTTCGATGTCGCCGTGTACAACTGCGGTGGCCTTGAGCACGAGCAATTCGGCCACTTCTACGCGGCCTTTCACTTCGCCTTCGATGTCGGCGTTCTGTGCTATGATATTCCCTTCGATCTGAGCTGACTCGCCCAGGGCGATCTTGGATTTGGATTTCACATCGCCCTTGACACGTCCTTCGATCCTGATGTTGCCAAAGGTTTCAATCGTGCCTTCCAAAAAAGTGCCTTTGCCGATATTATTGCTGGAGTTGCTGATTTCATCGGCGACGCGTTTCTGTTCTTTTGTCGTGAACATGATCGTTAATGGTTAAAAAGTGACAAATTCCTCCGGGTTCAATGAATTTCCGTTGTACCACAACTCGAAATGGAGATGGGGTCCGTCGGTCATCTCACCACTGTTGCCAACTATCGCGACGATTTCACCTGCGTTAACAAATGTACCAACTTTTTTCAAGAGTTCCGCATTGTGCTTGTACACCGAAATGAGGTTGCCGCGGTGTTGAATGGCGATAACGTAGCCCGAGTCCTGCGTCCATGAAGCGAGGATCACCGTGCCATCAGCAATGGCTTTAATGGGCTCATTGCTGCGGGCAACAACGTCCACACCATAGTGACCGTTCTTGACGTTATACCGGTCGGAGATGAACCCTGTAATGGGCGGGAAAAAGAATGTCCCCATAAGCTCACGCGCGGGACCTTCGGAATAGTTGACGAGCGACAGCCCTGATTGCTCGAATTCTTTTCGGAACGCGGAATCGCGCGGGTCCGGACGGAGGTCACTTTCACGCACCAGCGGCTTGTCATCCGCCGTCAGGATCTGCGCCGGGTCGATCATCTCGGTAGTATCACCGCTCAGCACCCGCTGAAAATTGGCGATAAACCGGTCCTTACGGTCCACTTCCAGGGCCAGTGAATCCACCTTGATGGCCAGCTCGCGAAGTTGACGGTTCGCCTCCAGCTGCGCGTGACGGGGGTCGAACCACTTGGCAAGGATCGACTTGACGAGGAACAGGCTGATCAGCAGGATGGCCACGAAAAGGATTACGGAGAAAAGAACGATCTTCGAGTAGGTAAAGCCAAGACTCGTCTTTTCCGCGAAATTCTCCTCATTCCGGATAATCAGTTGATACCGGGTTGTCAGCCAGTTGGAAAGTGTCTTACGGACTCTCAAAGGGACTTTCTTTTGTTCGCGAAATCGGGACCTGCCGGGGGAAGTTTAAAAACGGTAAAATTAGGTATTCCAGCCCAGTATTGATATGTTATGTAGGTTTTTTGCGTTTGTTAAACGATGTCTAACTTTGCCCCATCCCGGCCGCCGGGCTGAGCATTCCTTAAAACCGGAAGCGACTTGAAAAAGGTCATATTTTTTATTCCTGTGCTCATTTTTGTCCTTTTGTCGGGCTGCTCATCAGAGCGCAACACCTGGACCAGTAAGGCTTATCATAACCTGACAGCCCACTATAACGGCTATTACTACGCCGACATGGAGATCCGGAAGATCGAAGATGCTATCCGCGAGGCCCATATCGACGACTACAGCCGCATCCTGAGGCTTTTCCCCACCTTCGATTCCACGCTGGCAAAGTCCTATGAAGCCAATGTAGAAGAAGCCATTAAAATGGCCTCCATCTCCATACAACGCCACCCCAACAGCAAATGGGTCGACGACGCCTATATACTCGTGGGCAAAGCCCGGCTGTACAGTCTCGACTGGGGTAATGCTATCGAAACGTTCAAATACGTCAATACCAAGAGCGAAGACCCCAACGCCCGGCACAGCGCCATTATTAATCTCATTCGCACCTTCACCGAGCATAATGAGTACAACAACGCGCAGGCCGCCATCGACTACCTGCTGAAACAAGACCTCAACAAGCGAAATCGCAAAGACCTTCTCCTGGAAATGGGGTACTTCTACCAGGTGCAAGAGGACTACGACAATATGGTGCGCAGCCTCACCCAGGCCACTCCCCTTTTGAAGAAGAGCGATCGCACCGGGAGGATATTTTTTATTCTCGGCCAGGTGTACCAGGAGCTCGGCTTTGAAGCGGAAGCCTTCAACTTCTACCGCCGTTGCCTGGCGACCAACCCGGAGTATGAAACGGATTTTTATGCGCGGCTGTACATGGCACAGGTGGCTGAGATCTCCCGAAGTCGCGACATCACCGCGGCAAGAAAATCGTTTCGCCGTTTGCTCAAGGACAACAAGAACCGCGATTTCCGCGACCGCATCTACTATGAGCTCGGCACGTTCGAGCTGAAACAGAAAAACATTCCTCAGGCCATCGCCAACTATAACCTTGCCATCCGGGAAGGGACCGATAAGCGCGTCGATGGCGTGGCTTACCTGGGCCTGGGACAGATTTATTACGACACGCTCCGCGACTACGCCATGTCGCAGGCCTATTACGATAGCGCTATCAGTGCCCTGCCGCCCGATTTCGAAAACTACGCCGCAATCAAACAGCGTCAGGAAGTCCTTAATGAATTCGTCGCCAACCTGAACACCATCCAGTGGCAGGACAGCCTTCTGGCTATGGCCGGTCTTGATTCGGCGGCCTTACGGGCCCGTGTGGATTCCGTATTCGCTGCACGCAAGCAAGCGGAGCTTGCCGCGACAGGCGGCCGCAAGAAAAAGCGCAGGGCCAACCGTATTCAGTTGGAAGCCAACTCCGGCAACATCTTTGGAAGCGGAGAACTCGGCTCCGGCACGGCCGACTGGTACTTCGGCAACCCGTCTGCCATGGCGTTGGGCGAATCGGAATTTAAAAGGATATGGGGCGACATACGGCTTGAAGACGACTGGAGGCGGTCTATGCGCCTCACCGACGCACCAGGCATAAGGCCCGACGTGGCGGTCGCCGCCGTCGACTCTGCTTCAGCTCAGCAGGCTCAGACGCCGGAACCTGTCGATCCGGTCGAGGCTGAATTTGTCAGGCTTGATCAACAGATTCCCCGCACCGACGAGCAGCGAACGGCGGCATTGAAAAAAATTGAAGATGCTTACTTCCGCGTGGGGGATATCTATTACTTCGACTTGCTCGAAAAAGATAATGCGGAAACGACGTACCTCCAACTGCTCGAACGTTTTCCCGAATCCGAGTATGCCGCCGAGGTACTGTATAAATTGTATCTCATCGCTAAAGAATCTGACGCTGACCGCGCGCAGCGATTGTCCGACAGACTCATAGCCGAGCACCCGTATTCGACATTTGCACGCATACTCCAGAATCCGGATTATCTGCTCGAATCCAGCCAGACCGCAGAGCAACAGAAGGTACTGTACAGCCAGGCGTACGCCCATTACCAATCCAGCAACTACATCGATGCCCGCCGCACAACACAGCAGGGAATTGCGTTGGGCGAAACCGCGTTTACACCACAGTTGCAGTTGCTGCTGGCACTCATTACGGGCGGCCTTGAAGGCGTCGAAGCGTACCAGCACGCGTTGAGCGAATTTGTCCGGACGAATCCCGACAGCGAGTTCATCCCATATGCGGAGAAATTGCTGGAAACATCGCGCAAACATCAGTCGCAGGACGCGCCCGCACGCGAACCGCGCTATACCTACTCGGTGTCTGACCCGCATTATTTCGTGGTGATCCACCCGAAGGGGGCGGACGGTGTAGCGGAACGGCTGGAAGCCTTTAACAGGAACCATTTTGAGGAGGCACAGCTTACTACAACAGAGGTTCCGCTTGACGAAAACCGTGTTATGGCGGTTGTAAGCCACTTTCCGGATGAGGCCGCCGCCCGGCAGTACTACAAAACGTTTATCGAACAGGCGGCGGCATTGGGCGACGGGCAACACCGCACGCGCGACAAAGTGCTTATCAGCAGCGTGAATTTCAATATCTTATACCGAACTAAAGGATTGGATGAGTACCTCAAATTCTTCGAAAGGAACTATCGGCCGCAAAATCCGTAAGGTGCTGGGGACAAAGCGTCCGTGGCTCCGCTACCTGGTTAAGGTAGTGTGGATCGCATTCTTGTGCGTCATTCTGGGGCTACCGCTCTTTGTGTTTTCGGTTAGCATAAACCTTTTCGGGCTGTTCGGCGGCATGCCGAAGCTCACGCAGATAGAAAACCCGGAAAACGACCTGTCGTCCGAGCTCATTACAGCAGACGGCGTTTCGCTTGGAAAGTATTTTACGTACAACCGCACCCAGGTCACCTACGATCAGCTCTCGAAAGACCTGGTCGCAACGCTATTGTATTCGGAGGACCATCGCTTTTATCAGCACTCCGGTCTCGATTTCCCCGCATACCTACGCGTCCTTTACGGTATCCTCACCTTCAACAACCAGGGCGGTGGCAGTACCATTACCCAGCAACTCGCCAAGAACCTGTACACCCAAAACAATGAACTCGGCCTGGACGGATCGCTGTCACGGATGGGAGGAACTGTCAAGCGCGTGATCGAGAAAACTAAAGAGTGGATCATCGCGGTCTACCTTGAAAAGAACTTCACGAAGGAAGAGATCATCGCCATGTATTTGAATACCTCTCCCTTCAGCAGCAATGCATACGGCATTAAGGTTGCGGCCCAGACTTACTTCAACAAAACACCCGACAGCCTGAACATCCAGGAGTCGGCCGTGCTGGTAGGCCTGCTCCAGGCGATCACGCGTTTCAACCCCGTGCTTAACCCTGAGAACTCCCTTCGCAAGAGAAACGAGGTTATCACAAAGCTGTACCGGCACGGCTATATCAAAACATTCGAAGAATACGATTCGATCATACATCTGCCCATAGAGCTTGATTATAAAGTCGAGAACCATAACGAAGGCCTCGCACCGTATTTCCGCAGCATGATCAAGGTCGACCTGATGAAGTGGTGCACGGAGAACAACCTTGACCTGGAGAACTCAGGGCTCAAGATCTACACAACCATCGACAGCCGGATGCAGCGTTATGCTGAAGAGGCCGTTCGCGAGCAGATGAAGATACAGCAGGAAATCTTCGACAGGCACTGGAAAGGTCGCAATCCGTGGATCGACGAAAACCGGCAGGAGATCAAAGGCTTCCTGGAGTCGCGCATACGGCTTACCGATGCCTACCGAACGCTGGCGGCCAAGTATGGCAAGGATTCCGATTCGCTGAAATATTACCTCAATGTGAAACGTCCGATGCGGGTGTTCACCTGGGATGGTGAACGCGACACGCTGTTCAGCTACATGGATTCGCTCAACTATTACAAGCGCTTCCTGCACACCGGCCTCATGGCTATGGATGCCCACACCGGCGAGATCAAGGCGTGGGTCGGCGGCATCAACCACAAGTATTTTAAGTACGACCATGTTCGCCAGGGTAAACGGCAACCCGGCTCTACCTTCAAGCCGTTCGTCTATGGCCTTGCAATGGAAGCGGGTTACAGTCCGTGCATGGAGTTCTACGACATCTCTCCCAGTTTCACCCTGCCAGAAGGCGGCACATACAATCCGCCTAATGCAGACGGCACACGGGGCACCGGAGAAAAGATGAATTTACGTCAGGCTATGGCGCGGTCGGTCAACAGCATTACCGCGCAGCTGCTGCAACGCCTCGAAGCCGAAAACGTAGTGAAGTTCGCGCATCGCGTTGGTATAACGAGCCATCTCGACGCGGTGCCGTCGTTGTGCCTGGGTGTGAACGATGTGTCGCTGTATGAACTTGTCGGCGCTTATGGAACGTTTGTCAACAGCGGCATCCACACAGAGCCCTTCTTTATAACACGTATTGAAGACAAGAACGGCAACGTGCTGGCCAACTTTGTACCGAAGACCGTAGAGGCTATCAGTGAACGGACCGCGTACAAGATGATCCACATGCTGCAAGGTGGCGTTGAAGAGGCAGGCGGTACCTCGGGTGGTCTTGCTTACGAACTCAAAGTCGACAACGAGATCGGCGGCAAAACGGGAACGACGAACCAGGCCTCAGATGGCTGGTATGTAGGCGTGACGAAAGACCTCGTGACCGGCGTGTGGGTCGGCGGAGATGAACGAAGCATTCACTATGAATCCTGGGTAATGGGTCAGGGGGGGCGCACGGCACGTCCCATCTTTGAATCGTTCATGCTGAAAGTATACGCGGATGAAAGCCTGCCTTACGACAAAGGGCCGTTCAAGCGCCCGTTGTCCGGCCTCGATATGAACCTCGACTGCGGCCGTTACGCCACCGACGATCCGGATTCGGTACCCGTTGAGGATGAAGAGCAGTGGGATCCCAACGCGTTTTAAAAAAACATGTCGTAGAGACGCACGGCGGTGCGTGCCTGGATTGCACTTCACAGGGCGCCTGAGATCTTCTCCTTCCCTATGTGCTCCATGTGTTTATGTGGTTCCCCGAATATCCGTGTTAACTTTGCGACACGCTTGCACCATGAAATCACCGCTTCCGGAAATAGTAAAACGTCTCCCCGCCTTACCGGGTGTTTATAAATTCCGCAACGCTGATGGAAATCTCATCTACGTCGGGAAGGCTAAAAACATCCGCAAGCGCGTATCCAGCTACTTCACGAAGACGGGTAATATAAAGACCCAACGGCTCGTGTCGGAGATACGGGACATTGATTACGTCATCTCCGAATCGGAGTTCGATGCACTTCTCCTGGAAAACAACCTCATCAAGGAAAATCAGCCCCGGTATAATATCCTCCTTAAGGACGACAAGACCTTCCCCTACATCTGTATTCTGAAGGAGCGTTTTCCGCGCATCATTTCCACACGCCGTTACGATCCCGCGCAGGGCGAATATTTCGGTCCCTACTCCAGCGTGGTGGCAATGAAAAACGTACTGGACCTGATCCGTAAGCTATACACGATCCGCACCTGCAATTACCTGCTCAGCGAGACGAACATCGCGCAGCAAAAATTCAGGGTGTGCCTCGAATTTCATATCGGCAATTGTCTGGGACCGTGCGAAGGCCGGCAGTCGGAAGAATCCTACCTTCAGGACATCGAGCAAGCGCGCAACATCCTGAAGGGTCACCTCAGCATCGTGTCGCAATACTTCCGCAAACAGATGCAGGAGGCCTCGGAGCGGATGGAATATGAAACGGCGCAGCGATTCCTGAACAAGCTTAATCTCCTCGAGAAGTTCCAGGCGCGCTCACTTGTGGTGAACATGTCGCTCACCGACATCGACGTATTTGCCATCACCAGCAACGAGGACAACGCCTTCGTCAATTATTTCCGCGTCAAGGAAGGCGCGGTTATTTACTCGAAGTCGATTCGCGTCAGGAAGAAACTTGGCGAATCCGACAGCGAGGTATTGGCTATCGTCATCCCGCGTATGCGCGACGAAGTGCGAAGCGACAATAAGCTTATCCTGACCAACGTTTCCGTGTCCGTTCCCTTAGAGGGTGTGCGCACGGCTGTGCCGCAGAAGGGCGACAAGAAAAAGCTTGTCGATCTTTCCTTAAAGAATGCCATGGAGCTGCGCCGCGAGACGGAGACAGCGGCTGATGAAAAGCGCCCCCGGCACGAGCAAGTCCTTGCCATTTTGCAGCGTGACATGCGCCTGCCCACGCTCCCTGTGGTTATCGAATGCTTCGACAACTCGAACATTCAGGGCACTACGCCGGTCGCGTCGATGGTGCGGTTTGTAAACGGGAAGCCTGATAAAAAGAATTACCGGCACTTTAATATCAAGACGGTGGAAGGTCCTGACGACTTTGCTTCCATGAAAGAGATTGTCGGCCGACGTTACCGGCGTTTACTGGACGAGAATGCTCCGTTGCCCGACCTCATCCTTATCGACGGTGGCAAGGGACAATTGAACGCAGCGTGTGACGCCTTACGGGAGTTGGGGTTATATGGCAGCATTCCCATCGCCGGGATTGCGAAGAAACTGGAGGAGATATACTATCCCGAAGATCCATTCCCCCTCCACATCAACAAAAAATCGCCTGGCCTTTTGCTCTTACAACGCATACGCGATGAAGCCCACCGGTTTGCTATCACCTTTCACCGTGCGAAGCGGAGTAAGTCGGCCATTAAGACCGAGCTTGAGTCGTTACCGGGAATTGGTCGCGAGACTGCGAGCAAGTTGTTAAAACGGTTTAAGTCGGTGCGGAAGATCAGGGAGGCGTCGTTGGAGGAGTTGGCGGAAGTTGTGGGGAAGAAGAAGGCTGAGGTTATTCTGAGCAGTGGGCAACGAACAGGTGACGATCAGGTTAACGGCAATCGGTTAAATCGCTCGATGTAGCCATTCTGATGTGGCCTGCCCTTCTGTATGAAAACTGTTCTTTAAGAATGCCAATAATCTGGCTCTCTGTGAATTTTGTCTTCTTCATGTTTCCCAAATTTAACGATTAAACTTTATTTTTAAGCGCTACTGTTTTTGGGGAAGCTTTCAGTGATTCTAGGAGCGTACTTCTCTCACTTGCCTATTACATAGCACCATCCTATTGCATCCCTTAATCCTACGAATCCTAATTCAGACAATGTGCGCGGGCACACCCCTCAACTCCGCACCCCCTCCAACTGCGTCCCCAAC
>DATGQD010000064.1:0-29814 GCA_035304385.1 Cyclobacteriaceae bacterium | reverse complement strand
AATAATTTCTCTCCTTTCCGGAGCAAACACTGTCCTTCCAGTTAAGAATTTAGTATCTTTTCTGACGCCGGAGTTGTGAACACCGGCGGGAAGAAGTAAGGACCGGGAGCCGCGAGGGCTTCTTCCGACACAACACGTTTTGTTCCTGGATATGGATGCGGATCCGAAGTTGAACCGAATAGCGTCCGGGCTGCTCGCGCAGTTCTCCTACAGCCACGCGCTCGAATGGCTGGAAACAAATGGCATCGGCGGCTGGTCGTCATCCACAGTTTCCTTTGCCCATTCCCGCAGACACCACGGCCTCCTGGTCGCGTCCGAATACCCGGATCCCGAGCCGTTTGTGCTTGTCTCGAAACTCGAAGAGTCCGTCGTCGACGGCGACAACCGCTTTGACCTGGGCTGCAACCAATATCCCGGAACCGTCTATCCCGCGGGACACCAACACCTTAAGGGATTTGACCGTGACCTCTTCCCCGTATTTTCATACGATGTGGCCGGACTCGCTATCCGGAAGACGGTCGCCGCCCTTCATGGCGAGCATACCGTCCTCGTCCTGTATGAGTTTGGTAGTTTCCCGCGTCCCTTCACCTTCGAACTGCGGCCTTTGTACTCGGCACGCCCAGTGGACAAACTGTCCGTCGCCAACGAATTTATAAACCGACAGTATGTATTTTCGAACGGCGTGTTGCGATTGAAGAACTACACGTCCACTCCCGAAATATTTATCAGTGTTCCGGGGTCGACGTTCCGGGAAGATCAGCATTGGTACTATAACCTGATCTATAGCACCGACTTGTCGCGCGGCATGGACCATACCGAAGACGTTTACAGTCATGGCGTTTTTTGTGTGCGTTTGAAGGGAGGCGACAAGCTCGGCGTTATGATCTCGACGACCGAGCCACAGCGCCGCCGCAGTGCGTTCACACTTTTCCAAAAGGAGGAGCGACGAAGGAAAAAGCTAACCCGTGATGCGGATACCCATCGCATGCGACGATTGACAATGGCCGCCGACCAGTTTGTTATTACAGATCGCGAGAAAGGCCCGACTATCACCGCCGGGTATTACACACCCGACACCACCCTTCGTGATGTGCTGATATCGGTGCCGGGTCTGTTGCTTCCGACAGCACGACATAAAGATGCCCGACGGATCCTGCACGACCTCGCGGGATCTTTGGCCAAGATGCGTCCGGGTAATACCGCCACATCGCCATCGTGGACGGTGGAAGAAATCTTCTGGTACTTCATTGCAGTTTATCAATACTACATATTCACACGCGACGCCGCGTTGGTCCGTACATTCCTGCCTATATTTTCAGGTTTACTGGATTTTCTGATTAAGGGGAGCCTGCCCAACGCCGCGGTTGACGAAGAGGGCATGCTGGTCACCGAAGCTAACGCACCTGAGAATGGAATACCCCTTCGATCAATGCCGCTCAACGCACTTTGGTATAATGCGCTTCGCATTCTTGAGTTTTTGTTGGCGGAGGTGGGCAGGGGGAAGGATCCGAGCCGTTACAGCTCCCGTGCCGATCGGGTTATGGATAATTTCCTCAAGGTTTTCTGGAACGAAGACGATAGTTGCCTGTACCACTACGTTACCGGGGATGTCGGGAATAGAGAAGTTCGGCCGGAGATGCTCTATGCTGTTGTGCTGCCGTACCCGTTGCTTCCGAAGCATCGTGCCGACCGCGTGCTCTACATCGTCGAACGCGAGCTGGTGACACCGCGCGGTCTTCGGTTATTAAGCCCGGCAGACCCTTCGCATACACCCAAGCCTTTGGTCGGCAGCTATTGGGTCGGCGTATACGTGGACGCCCTTATACTCCTTCGCGGTGAACGGGGGCGGTCGGAGGCACATGCCATCCTCAACTCCGTTCTTGAAGATCTGGACCGCGGGTGCGTCGGTACACTGGGGCAATACTTTGATGGTGACGCACCGCATGCCGAGGGACATCGCGAAGCCCGCGGCTGCGTAGCATCGGCGTGTACGGTGGCGGAAGTACTGCGTATATTAACCGAACATAATCTGCTGCACGACCCCGTAAAGGATCAGTTTCTCGTCGGTAGCAGGCAATAGGCGCTACACGCTCTTCAACAACTCGCTGCGGTATCGTGTAAGAATACTCGACTTCGACAAAAAGCCCAGATACCGGCCCTTATCGACCATCGGAAGGTTCCATTGGTTTGTCTCGTCAAACTTTTTCAACACTTCGTGCAGGTTGTCATTTGGTGAGATCGTCGCGTCCGGTGGCGTCATGAGTTCCGCCACGGTAACCTTATCGTACAACTCGTTCCTGAAGATCGTCTCGCGTACGTCGTCGAGATGGACGATCCCGGCCAGCTTTCCTTCCTCACTGACGACAGGGAAAGTGTTGCGGCGCGATCGGCTGATAGCTTGCACAAGATCTCTCAGGGTGGCGTCGGGACGAACCGGAAGGAAGTTCGTTTCGACCAGGTCGCCCAGGTTGAGGCGGCTGAGCAATACCTTATCCCGGTCTGCAACAGGAAGCTTGAGTTTGTCCGACAACTTTTGCGCTTCCATGGACAGGGGTTGAAAGAAGTGGGTCATCAGGATGCTGATCGCAGCGACGATCATGAGGGGGATCATCAGTCCGTATCCCCCTGTGATCTCGGCGATAAGGAAGATCGCGGTGAGCGGCGAATGAAAAATTCCACTCAGAATACCCGCCATACCGACCAATGTGAAATTGGTCTCGGGAATATTACCGAGACCGAGCATGTTGACCAGCCGCGAAAACGCAAATCCGAGGTATGCGCCCATGAACAGGGATGGGCCGAAGTTTCCTCCGTTCCCTCCGGCGCCGATGGTGATACCGGCGGCAATGGGCTTGAGGAACACCATCGCGGCGAGGAACAAAACCACCAGCCAGTCGTTGGTCAACAGGTCGCGCAGCAGACTCGTCTGCGTCAGGTAGGTGGGGTGGAGGTTGGAAAGCGTTTTGATGGTCTCATAACCTTCGCCGTACAGTGGGGGAAAAAAGATCAGAAGCACAGCCAGAGCGAGTCCACCCACGACAACCCGTGGCCACACTTTGAAACGGGCCACGACCCGCTCGGCATAATGGAACGCATTTGCATAGTACATCGAAAGCATTCCTGCGAGCAGCCCTAAGACAATGTAAAAGGGAACGTTGTGGTAGTTAAAGTCCTGCGTAAGACTGAAGGAAAGAATCACACCTTCCTGCAGGATGATCTTTGACAACAACGCGCCGGTGGCGGCCGCCACGATCAGGGGTATAAAGGCCGATACGCTGACATCGGTCAGCAACACTTCGATGGCGAAGAGTACGCCGGCGATAGGGGCGTTGAACGCGGCGGCGATGCCGGACGCGGCCCCGCACCCCAGCAGGATCGTCCTGTCCCGGTAACTGAGCTTGTAGGTCTTCGCGTAGTTCGATCCAATGGCGGAGCCTGTGCTGACCATGGGCGACTCCAATCCGCAAGAGCCGCCGAATCCGACCGTGAGGGCGCTGGTTACAATATGCCCATACATTTCGCTTTTGGGTAACAGGCTCGACTGCTTCACGATAGCGTAGACAATCTCAGATGAGCCTTTTTTTAATGTGCCCTTGAGAATATACCGGACGTACATGACGGTCAATGCCAGTCCGATCAGCGGAAACAATGTGAAAGGGATAAACTGTACGTAATTGACTGCGGCGTACTCGACGAAAGTCTGTATGTAGTAAACGAAGCCTTTGAGTACGATCGCCGCCAGGCCTGCGGATATGCCCACCAGCACTGACGAAAGGATGAAAAATTGTCGTGCCGTTAACGACTCATGGAAATACCTGACAACGCGGATGATGACCTGATGGAGGCGTTCTAGCATAGACGGTGGTTGGGCAAATATAGAGGGCTAAGCGTACATTTTCAGCACTGGTTCTCTCAATGTCTCGGCGGGTTTGGAGAGGAGAAAGGCGATGTTTGCCGCGATGTCTTCCGGTCGGACCCATTTCGCAAAATCGGCATTGGGCATAGCTGCACGATTATCCGGTGTGTCGATGGTGGATGGGACGATTACCGAGGTGACGACATTGTGGCTGGCGCCTTCGGCGTTGAGGATATCGGCGAGACGTAACACGAGCGACTTGGACAATCCATACGCCACATTATGGGCAGCATCGTTTGCTTGCAACGCTGGTTTTGCTCCGATGAGTACGATGCGGCCGCCTTCGGCCTGGCGTTTCATGTGATTGAAGACCGGCCGGGCTATGTGATAAGCAGTTTCAAAATTCAGCGTAACCATTCGCCGTATCAGTTCGGTACCGGTGGTTTCGACAGTGCCGCCTGCATAACCGCCTGCGAGCAGGAGCGCGGCGTCAATATTCTTATGTTTCCCGACGACAGCATCGACAAATTTCGAGGTTGACTGTTCGTCCGCCAGATTTAGCTGGTGCGTCTCCAAATTTTCGGCGGCTCCCGCGTCTTCTTTTACCGGATTGAATGTCGTAGCAATCACGCGATGTCCTTCGGAGAGGAGGTGTGTAACAACCACACGGCCCAGGTTACCCGTAGCTCCCGTGACGATGATGTTCTTTCGCTGGTTGGTCATGGAATTCTTTTGAACACAAATTATACAATTTCATCCTGTATACAGGAGAGCGCAGGCAAGATACACTTGCTTTTTTCGATGAAAGGGCGTTACCTTGAAATGTTTGCCTCATTCCTACCATGTCGGAAATCAGCCACCCCGGTCAACGCCTTTTGTCTCTCGATTTCTTCAGGGGTGCCATAATGGTTTTGCTGGCCCTTGAAGCGGCCGGCTTTTACGAGATTATGTTTGAAACGACCGGTGGATGGTTTTGGGAACAGTTTTTTCATCATCCGTGGAACGGACTTCGGTTTTGGGATCTCATCCAACCCGGCTTTATGTTTATCGCCGGAACGGCCATGGCCTTTTCCCTGACCAAGCAATGGTCGCAAGGGAAGAGCTGGAATGAGACGTTCATCAAAATGCTGAAGCGGTGCGGCTGGTTGTTCTTCTGGGGGGTACTCAATTACGCTGTTCGGCGCGACGGACTTTCGTTCGAGCTATGGAACGTGCTCACTCAACTCTCTTTTACCCTGCTGGTCGCGTTCCTCATTTTCAACTGGTCGTTTTACGCTCAGTTTGCATTCAGCATCGGGCTACTGGTATTAACGGAGGTTTTGTACCGGTACACCAACATTCCGGGATTTGACCAGCCGTTTACCGATCAACATAACTTTGGCAACTATGTCGACCTGCTCCTCATGAACAAGATCAACGGTGGGGGATGGGTTGCGATCAATTGCATTCCTACCGCCGCCCATACGATATGGGGCGCGCTCGCCGGGCGCCTGCTCATGAGGCATATTAATGCGTCGGAAAAGATCAAGTGGCTGATCGGTTTTGGCCTCGCCGGACTGGTCGTTGGATATGCGATGGACTGGACCATAACGCCCATCATCAAACGCATTTCTACCAGCTCGTTTACGCTCGCCTCCGGGGGATGGTGTCTTCTTGCGCTGGCCGTGTGCTATTGGTGGATTGACGTCCGCGACCACCGAAAGTATCTGAAGTTCTTCACGATCGTGGGGATGAATCCTATCTTCATTTACCTTTTCTTCGAAATTGTCGGCCACCGTTGGTTTAACGGCTACGTAGGCGCGATAACGAACGGGCTCATGAGCATGATCAATACCCCCGAAAACCTTATGCTCATCATTACCTCCCTCGTGATCTTCGCCCTGGAGTGGGGATTGTGCTATTGGCTTTACCGGAAGAAGATATTCTTTAAGCTGTGAAGCGAGCCTATTCAACTCTTCTATTCTTCAATCTTCAACTCTTTCTCCCCATTCACTCATTCACTCACTCACTCATTCACTCATTCACTCATTCACTCATTATCTATAGTCCTCATCACCCCGCGCACATACCCTACCGATTCGGCGAGGCCGGCAAGGGGGTCGTCTCCATCTTTTTCGTACTCGAAGGCGAGGGTACCGGTATAGTTGATGCGCTTCATGGTTTTGAGGAAGGCGGGTATGTCGATAAGACCGCGGCCTACTTCGACGGGTTTTCCTTCACCATCGCGACGGTCCACATCCTTAAGATGGCAGTCGTATATCCGATCCTTGTATTTTGTGGCGAGCGCGACGGGGTCTTCATTGATGCGGACCACATGGCCGATGTCGATGCAGATTCCAATGCGGCGGTCGAGGTTCTTTATTTTTTCGTGGATGTCGTTAAGGCTCGAATACAATTCATCGCCGGGACCGTGGTTGTGGATCGCTACGCGGATATTTGATTCTTTCACCTTTTGCTCGGTGTAGGGCAGCAGTTCGTGGTTGGGAACGCCGATGATCATTTCCAGGCCGGCGTGTTTGGCATATCCGAACGCCTGGTCGACCTCTTCTTTCGTTTTCATGTAGATTACCCCGGCACCGTATAATTCCAGACCGGCAGATTTGATTTTGGACACCGCATCGCGTATCTGTGCCTCAGACGCATCCAGCGGCAGGTGCATGCTTTTGAGGACCAACCGTTTTAGTCCCAGCCGTTGGCAGAACCGGATGGTGTCATCGAGGCTAAAGTTTCGAAACGTGTACGATGCTAACCCCAGCGTGAGTGAGGCTTTTGGGGCAGGCTTTGCGGCCGCGGGCCATGCGCTGCCGACCACCGCGGCTGCCGCCGAGCAACCCAGGGTCCGGAGGAATTCCTTCCTTTTGATCATGTGTTAGCGTAAAGTTGTTGAGGTCAATTTAACACGAAATGCCGAATAATCCCGGCCGCTATCGGGAGGTCATGGCCTCCACCAGCGCCTCGCATATCTTGTGCGTGATAAGCGAGTCGCGGGTCTCGGCTGTGGTATCGGTGCCCTGCTCAACGCACGCGAGAAAGTGTTCGATGATATTGCGGAAGCCTCGCGTGTGCAGTGTGGGTTCCCAATCGTTTACCTTTTCGGTGGTTTCAAGGTTATCGTGCTGGTGGGCGAGGCTGATGAGGTCTCTTACAACGTATTTGTTGCCGGGGGTCATCACCTCGATAAGTTCTTCAGATTTTCCGCTGTCGCGATTCATAATCCCGATAGCGGCGGTCGGCGACCCTGTGAGCTGGATGACCACGCTGAGCAGTTGGCCGTCTCCCATCCGATACTTCAGCGTGAAGTCCGGCGTATCATGTCGGGCCAGAAACCGGAGCGTGTCCACCACGTGAATAAAGTCGTCGAAAATGAACGTCCGGGGAAGTCCGGGAAGGGTTACGCGGTTCTTTTGGATCAGCACGATATCGGGAACCGCCATCTCCTGAACCCGTCGGATGAGCGGCGCATATCGGCGGTTGAAGCCGGTCATTAGTATTTTTTTCTTCTGAAAGCTTAATTCCGCCAGCGCTTCCGACGCCGCGTAGTTGTCGGCGATCGGCTTATCCACGTATACATGGATGTTGTGGTTCAGGAGGTGCCGCACGACCTCCGGATGGGAGGCTGTTGCGGTATGAACAAACGCCGCGTCGATACCATACTCCACAAGGCGATCCAGGGAGTCCGTGGTCTGCGCCACGCGGTATTGTTCGGATACCTCGGCCAGCGTTTCCCCGTTACGGGTGCATAACACGAGCTGAATGCCGCGACGCGTGCCGAGTATGGGAAGGTAGGCCTTCCGACAAATATCGCCGATGCCGACTATACCTATTTTCATCGCCAATTCATACCCCGTGGTGGGGGAACTTCCGGGGACGTGAAGATAGGGATAAAGTATTTAAGTGCAGAAGGGTTCGTTTGACGTACGGTATTTTATTGGCCTATCCTTCATACCTTTGCACTACATTAACCTCTAACCTATGCTTATGAAGAGTTCCTGGATCCATGTCGCTCTTGTGATTCTGCTTGCAGGATGTTCAACGCCGCAAGAATCCTCACGGCCCTACCTGGTCGTTTCCGGAAATCCGCTGTTCAATGAATTCAATGAACCGATAGACTTCAAAGCGGTGACCGCCGAGCACATCCGGCAAGCGACCGACACGATCATCGGCCATGCCCGCGCAGAACTTCAACGGCTGTACGATATCGACGATGATGACCGGACATTCGATAATACGATGCTCCGACTTGATGATATCGCCAACGATATCTACCGCATCTCGTCCACGATCTATCTGCTCGGCAGCACGCATAGCGACTCTCTCATAAGAACAACGGCTCAGCAGAAAGCGACGGAACTTGAGAAGTTCGGCAACGAAATCTCCCTGAGCGAAGAATTGTATAACGCGGTGAAGGCGTATTCCGGGTTGCCGGAAGCCGCTTCCCTGACGGGACACAGGGAACGCTATCTCCGGGAGACGATTGAGGACTTCGAACGCAACGGCTTTGGACTCCCCAAGGAGCTGCGCGACTCTCTGAAATCGATCAAAGATGACATCAGCGAAATTGGAACGGCGTTCAGCCGCAACATCGCCGCCTACCATGACGAACTCATCGTCAGTGAGGCTGACATGGCTGGACTTCCTGACGACTACAAACAGGCCAGGCGCCAGCCCGACGGCACGTACAAGATCGATCTGAGCTATCCCTCGTACCTTCCTTTCATGAAGTACAGCAAGTCCGACCGGGCACGTAAGGCGCTATACATTAAGTTCTACAACCGCGCCGCCGATACAAACCTGGATCTGCTGCGGCGACTGCTGCAAAAGCGACAGCAAATGGCGCGTCTGTTGGGCTACAACACCTATGCTGAATGGCGTCTCGAAGATCGGATGGCGATGACCCCGGCGGCCGTTTGGGAATTTGAAGAGAACCTGATAAAAAGTGTCAAACCAAAAGCGGAAGCCGACTACCAGGAGTTGCTTGCCGTACGCAACGCGCATCCCGGCGGGAAGGCTAACAGCGTCAATCACTGGGAGGCGTCCTATCTTGAAAACATTCTGCTGGAGGAGAAGTACCAGGTCGACGACAATGTGATAAAAGAATACTTTCCGCTGGACAACGTTCTGGCAGGACTCTTCCAGATCACACAGTCGCTTTTCAACGTACGGTATGTCGAACTTGAAAATCCCTCCGTGTGGCACCCTGATGTCCGCGCTTTCGAAGTGTTCGATGGCGACAAGCGGATCGGGCGTTTCTACCTCGACCTCTTTCCAAGGCCCAACAAGTACACTCACGCCGCCTGCTTTGGAATGATCACGGGCAAGAGCACCGCGATGGGATACCAGATTCCTAACGCCACCCTGGTGTGCAACTTCCCGGCGCCCACGGGCGACAAACCCTCGCTGATGCCGCACAGCCAGGTGGAGACTTTCTTTCACGAATTCGGCCATGTATTGCACCAAATGCTGACGACGGCCGAGCTCAGCGCGCAGTCAGGAACCCAGGTAGCGCGCGATTTCGTGGAGGCGCCTTCACAGATATTCGAGAACTGGATCTGGAGTTATGAATCGCTTAAACTTTTTGCGAAACATTACGAAACGGGCGAGACGCTCCCGGAAGAACTGTTCGAGAAAATGCTGGCGGCACGGAACGTCGGCTCAGGACTTGCCACCGAAACTCAGATCTTCTACGGCACGCTGGACATGACCTATCACGACCGGTTTGATCCGTTCGATGAATCGACCACCATAGACGATGTGGTCCGCGACCTCACCGAGAAGATCAGGCACTATGCGTACGTGGAGGGAACACACTTCCCAGCCGCATTCAACCACCTGTACGGGTACGGCGCCAGCTACTACGGTTACCTCTGGTCACGCGTGTATGCGGAGGATATGTTCTCCATATTCGAACAGAACGGCATCCTCGACCAGGAGACGGGACTACGCTACCGCAATATCATCCTCGCCCGCGGCGGCTCTCAGGAACCCATCGAACTCGTCAGGGAGTTCCTCGGAAGGGAACCGAACAATAAGGCGTTTATGAGGTCGCTGGGGTTAGGGACAATGAGTGAATGAGTGAATGAGTGAATGAGTGAATGAGTGAATAAGTGAATGGGGGAATGGGGGAATGGGGAATGGGACAATGAGTGAATGAGTGAATGAGCGAATGAGTGAATGGGGAATGGGTGAATGGGCGATCTTGTAAACCCAATCCTTATCTTTGCCCCGGAAAAATGTAATTCTATGGCAGAAGCGCGCAGCTTGAACTTTCTTGAGGAGATTATAGAACGTGACCTGAGGGAGGGTAAATACGAAAAGATCATAACGCGGTTTCCCCCGGAACCGAACGGATATCTTCATATTGGCCACGCCAAGAGCATTTGCCTGAACTTTGGGCTGGCGGCCGACTATGGGGGAGAAACGAACCTCCGGTTTGACGACACCAACCCGGTAACGGAGGAAACGGAATACGTCGAGAGCATTAAGGACGACATCCGGTGGCTGGGCTTTCATTGGAACCGCGAGCGCTACGCTTCCGATTACTTCGAACAACTTTTTGAGTTTGCCGTCAAACTGATCAACAAGGGCCTGGCGTATGTAGACGATAGTACCAGTGAGGAGATCGCGGCCCAAAAGGGAACGCCGACGACGGCAGGAACGGAAAGCCCGTATCGCTCACGTAGTGTCGAGGAAAATCTCGCCTTGTTTGCCGACATGCGGGCCGGCAAGTTCAAGGACGGCGAAAAGGTACTCCGCGCCAAGATCGACATGGCTCACCCCAATATGCACATGCGCGACCCTATTATGTATCGCATCAAGCACGCGCACCATCACAGAACCGGCGACAAGTGGTGCATTTATCCTATGTACGACTTTGCGCATGGCCAGTCCGACGCCATCGAAGAAATTACCCACAGCATCTGTACCCTGGAGTTCGTTCCACACAGGGAGTTGTACGACTGGTTCATAGAGAAGCTCGATATCTATCCCTCCAGGCAGTATGAGTTCGCAAGACTCAACATGAACTACACGGTCATGTCCAAGCGTAAGCTTCTCCGCCTGGTAAACGAAGGCCACGTCGGCGGATGGGACGACCCGCGTATGCCGACCATAAGCGGGATGCGCCGCCGCGGTTATACGCCGGAAAGTATCCGCGACTTTTGCGACCGGGTGGGGGTGGCACGACGCGATAACATTATCGATGTCGGCCTGCTGGAATTTTGCGTTCGCGAACACCTGAACAAGATCGCCGAGCGCCGGATGGTCGTGTTCGACCCACTCAGGCTCGTCATCACCAACTATCCGGAAGGCAAGACGGAGATGCTCGAAAGCGAAAACAACCCCGAGGCCGGGAACGGTGGTACACGACCCATACCCTTCGGACGAGAACTGTATATCGAACGGGAGGACTTCATGGAAAATCCCCCTAAGAAATATTTCCGGCTCGCACCCGGACAAATGGTGCGGCTCAAGAGCGCCTATATCGTCCGGTGCGATGAGTTTGTTAAGGATGATTCAGGAAAGGTCGTGGAACTCCGTTGCACCTATCTCCCTGAAAGTCGTAGTGGCGCCGACACTTCCGGTGTGCAGGTTAAAGGTACCATACACTGGGTAAGCATACCCGATGCCATCGAACTGGAGATACGCCTGTATGACCGATTGTTCAAGGTGGAGAATCCGGATGAAGGCGAT
Source organism: Cyclobacteriaceae bacterium (assembly GCA_035304385.1). Taxonomy (GTDB): domain Bacteria; phylum Bacteroidota; class Bacteroidia; order Cytophagales; family Cyclobacteriaceae; genus ZC4RG29. Next base: position 18,269 of record DATGQD010000064.1, on the reverse strand, counting down.
GGCGACTTTACCGATCACATCAATCCCGATTCGCTTGCTATCGTCGAGCGGGCATACGGCGAACCTGAACTCCTCACGGCACGAACGGGTGAGAAGCGCTATCAGTTTTTGCGCAAGGGATACTTTTGCCTCGACGCGTCATCGACCGATAACAAGCTGGTGTTCAACCGGACGGTGACACTGCGCGATACCTGGGGCGGAGGCAAACGATAGGAGCAAAGACGTGAGCCGCTACTTCCTGCGGATCAGCGTTTCCCGCGCGAGAAGCAGATCTTCCTTGAATTCCAGGACAATGGCCCCGTCACGGCCTTCCTTGCCGTAAAGCCTTACGCTCTCTTCAGGACCGATGAGTTCGATCGACTTGATCCATTTTGAATCTATAGAGTTCAGGCCGGGCGCCTCGTAAAGCTCAGGATATAGCACCGTAACTTCGTCGCCCATCTTCAGGACAAGCAGGGGCTGGGGTTCGGCTGACAGCGTTTGGGAATTGTCACTTGCGTAGGCACTTTCCTGCGCAACACAGAACTGGATGCTGCACGCGAGCGCCGCAGCCAGAACGACACGAATGATCTTCATGGGGTTGTTTGGATTAAAGCGTAGACAATGGGTTATCGTTCCAATATAGGAACCCTCATGCACATTGCAAACACCGCCTGTGTAGTTGGCGGTGCATGCAATGCGTCTGCCCAGGGATCGACCCTGAAGAGAATGTTGAGGGTCAGTCCGTTACAAGGCTGATGGCAGCCAAACTTTCATTTTTCCCACACCGCGATTTGACCATGCGTAGTAGGGGATGGCAACAAAGCTGCCGGTCTTGTCTTCGCCTGTGATTACCTTCACACCCTCGAGAAGACTCCCCCGGCTCTCAACGCTATAGGCGGCGTCCGGCGTAGCCACAATCTTGTCGACGTTCGGGTTGTCGGCCTCTTCAACAGCATACACCAGCGGGCCATATTCCAGCGCGACCTTACCGCGGTTTTCTTCAACCCGCTCATCCGCTATAACGCGACGGACCTGCATGTCCAGATTCAACGTAATATTATCGCCGGCGCGCCAGGTGCGTCGCACGGTCACGTATCCGTCGGACGCCGTGGATGCAACAGGTTCGCCGTTCACTTCCACCGCCCATCCCGCGGTCTTGTTGTCATCGTATTGATACAAATTTCCCGGCGCTACTTCATTGCGGGCCCAACCGGGCACGCGCACTCTCACCGTAAACTCAGCTTCCTCTTCGGGATCGAGCGTGACATCAACGCGTCCATCCCATGGATACGCCGTTGCCTGAGTAACGCTTACCTTTCCGGTGGGCAGCTCGATATCCGCTTCGCTTGCCGCGTACAGATTGATATAAAGCGTGTCTTCACGCGTTGCGTAGATCAACCCGGGAAGCGAAGGGAGGAAACGGATGAGGTTTGTAGGGCAGCAGGAGCAGTCGAACCACGACTTCCGTGTGCATGCGCCCTGATTAAATTTATATTGACCATCCGATTCCAGCGCGTTGGGATAGAAAAACTCTGTGCCGTTGAGCGACATGCCGGAAATTAGTCCGTTGTACAATGTGCGCTCAATGATGTCGTAATACTTTACACCGCCTTCAAGTAGAAAGAGCCGGTGATTCCACCATACGTTGCCGATGGCAGCACAGGTCTCGCTGTACGCTGTGAGGTTAGGTAATTCGTAATTGTCGCCAAACGACTCGCCGTCGTGACGGGCACCAATGCCACCTGTTATGTACATCTTTTTCGATACCGTGTTGTCCCACAGTGCATGAACTGCGTCCAGGTAGGCCGTGTCGCGGTTAAGGGCAGCAATGTCGGTCATCCCGGCATACATGTACACAGCGCGTACCGAGTGGCCCACGGCTTCACGTTGTTCGGTTACCGGAATATGATCCTGACTATAGGCGCCGTAGAGCTTATGCGTTGTGGAGTCGCCCCGAATGTCAAGGAAGTATTTGGCCAGTGCGAGGTAGTCGGCGTTGCCGGTGATCCGATAGAGTTTGATAAGGCCGGTTTCGACAATCTGGTGTCCGGGAGGTGCGGTCAGCTTGCCAGGACCGAAGGTTTTTACCAGCAGGTCGGCGTTCTTTAAGGCGATATCGAGAAAGTTTCTTTTACCCGTGGCCGCATAATGCACGGCTGCAGCCTCGAATAAGTGCCCACTATTATAGAGCTCGTGGCTCGCAGCCAATGATTCCCATCGGGTGCCGTTCTCAACGGCTACCCACCGTGCCGGGGGCTGAGCGGGATTGATCGTTCGCCAGGTGGTCAGATAGCCATCCTCCTCCTGCCCGACAGCAATGATGGCGATGAGCGAGTCGAGCAACGCGTCGAGTTGAGGATTGGGGGCGCTGATCAGGGAGTTGGACGCACCCTCGATAATCTTGTATACGTCCGTGTCATCGAACGGCATGTATCCGCGCACAGTGCCGTCCAGCTGATTTCCCGCGATGAGGAAATTATCGAAGCGCCCCTCTTCACGACATTTTTCCAGCGCATACGCGATCGTCTTCTCCTGTACCGTCCGGATGCGGGGCAGCCAGAACTCGTCGGTGAGCCGGATAGACCGTATGTCCACCGTTTGGTACGGGTAGTCGTTGCGAAGTTGGGTTTCCCTGGCGTCCTCACCTCCGGAACAGCTCCAGAGCAGGCAGGCCGTAAGTACAAGATAAGGTAGGCTTCGTGTCAGCATTTGCGGAATAACTTGAATTAAGTGTTGAATTAACAATTATTCCTTCAAATATCATAATCGGAAACCGGCGTATCACAATTTTGTCTGACGCATTTTCTACTTCAGGCGGACATAGATCAATTTATTCCTGCGCTTGTCGGTATCCCGCTCGTCGATCTCGACGACATCCAGGCTGCGGAGCAGCGTCGTGAGATTACGGAAGCCATAGTTCCGCGGGTCGAAGTTCGGCTGTTTCTTAATGAGCAGGTTACCTACGTCGCCCAGAAAAGCCCATCCCGACTCGTCTGCGACGTCGGCAATAGAGGAAGTGATAAGCTTGATCGTTCCCTTTGCTATTTTCTGCAGGGCGCCATCGGCCTTTGTTTTTTGAGTGCGCTTCCCTTTGCTGGCCGACTCTTCGTTTTCACTCAGGATTTCGATGTAAATGAATTTATCGCAGGCGGCAATGAACGCATCCGGTGTTTTCTTTTCGCCGATTCCGATCACGTGCATACCCGCTTCCCGGAGCCGCGTAGCCAGTCGGGTAAAGTCGCTGTCGCTTGATACGATGCAGAAGCCATCGACTTTTCCCGAATACAGGATGTCCATCGCGTCGATGATCATCGCGGAGTCGGTGGCATTTTTTCCGCTGGTGTAGCTGTATTGTTGGATGGGCGTGATGGCGTTCTCCAACAGTACGCCTTTCCACCCCGTAAGATTGGGTTTGGTCCAGTCGCCATAGATCCGCTTGAAGGTAGGCGTGCCATATTTGGCGATTTCTTCCATCATGGCTTTTACGCTGCTGTAGCGAATGTTGTCGGCGTCGATCAGGACGGCAAGCTTGCGTTCTTTTTCGTTGTCCATAGTTTAGCGGGTCAAGGTAGTGAATCCGGGGCATTCCAAATGCGGCGGTATTGGGGAATGTCTTCCCACCGACCTAATTTCGCACGGTCGCCGTGATTCACGCAAACAATAAATATATTTAGACGTTGACTAACGACCAGCCATGAGAAAGGAAACCCTGGACCGCATTCTTTCTACCAGGATCGTCGCGATACTGCGTGGCGCCGACCCCGATGGGGTGCTGGCTATTATCGAGGCGTTGCATGAAGGAGGCATCGCCAGCGTCGAGATCACACTTAATTCTCCCAACGCGCTGGAACTCATCCGAAAGGCGAGCGACGTCATGGGTGACCGCATGCTCGTGGGCGCCGGAACGGTACTTGACGCTGAAGGCGCCCGTGCAGCCATCGATGCGGGCGCCCGGTTTATCATTTCTCCCGCGTTGGATGAGGAGACTATTCGTTATACCCTGGACGCCGGCATCGTCTCCATCCCTGGTGCGCTGACGCCGACGGAAATACTTAAGGCACACCGACTGGGCGCTGATATCGTTAAGGTCTTTCCTGCGTCGGGGGGACCCGGCTACATCCGCGATGTCCGCGCACCTTTGTCGCACATACCTTTGATGCCTACCGGCGGTATCCGGCCCGATAATATTAAGGCCTATCAGGATGCGGGCGGCGTGGCTTTCGGCATCGGGTCGGCGCTGGTGAACGCCAGCACACCCGTAAATGACACGTATCTGCAGACGATCCGGGAAACGGCCAAAGCTTTTGTGCAGGCTATAGCCGATCCCACAACGTGAACTTAACGCTGCCATGAAGATATCCGGCTATGAATTGTTTCTTGTACCGCCACGTTGGCTGTTCCTGAAGATTGAAACCGATGAAGGAATCTCCGGCTGGGGCGAACCCGTGGTCGAGGGACGTGCCGCCACCGTACGTACCGCCGTCGGGGAGCTGATGGAATACCTGGTAGGCAAAGATCCGATGCGGATTGAAGATCATTGGAACGTAATGTACCGTGGTGGCTTTTACCGCGGCGGTCCTGTCCTCATGAGCGCCATCGCTGGCATCGATCAGGCACTGTGGGATATCAAGGGAAAATTTCTTAATGCACCCGTTTATCAGTTGCTCGGCGGCAAATGTCGCGACAAGATCAAAGTGTACTCGTGGATCGGCGGCGATCGTCCCGCCGATGTAGGCAACGCTGCACGCGATATCGTTTCGCGTGGGTTTACCGCACTAAAGATGAACGCCACTGAAGAACTCCAGTATGTCGACACTTACGAAAAGATCGACCATGCCGTTGCCCGTATCGCCGCCGTACGTGAGGCGGTAGGACCGGCCGTCGGGATCGGTATCGACTTTCACGGGCGCGTTCACAAGCCGCTGGCGCGTGTACTGGGAAGAGCGCTTGAGCCTTATCGACCCATGTTCATTGAAGAACCGGTGCTCCCCGAAAACAACGAGGCCCTTCGTGAAATCGCCCAATCGGTTTCCATCCCCATCGCCACGGGTGAACGCATGTTCTCGCGCTGGGAGTTTAAGAACCTGCTGAAGGACGGGTATGTCGACATCATCCAACCCGACCTCTCCCACGCGGGCGGCATCACAGAATGCAAAAAGATCTTGTCTATGGCCGAGGCATTCGACGTGGCAGCAGCGCCTCACTGTCCCCTGGGACCCATCGCTCTCGCGGCGTGCCTCCAGGTAGACGCCACCTGTCATAACGCGTTTATCCAGGAGCAAAGCCTCGGCATCCATTACAACCAGGGAAGCGATCTGCTGGACTATCTCACCGACAAGAAAGTCTTCCGCTTTGATCAGGGCTTTGTAAATATTCCCGACGGCCCGGGCCTCGGTATCGCAATCAACGAAGACCACGTTCGCCGTATGGCCGCTACCGGGCACCAGTGGCATAATCCGGTGTGGCGGCATGAAGATGGGAGTGTGGCGGAATGGTAACGCCCGTAAAGCAGATCTGCGAGCGATTTACGGTGTTCCGGATATAGAGCGCTCCGGATACCTCATGTCATAGTAGCGTTTTGTGATGAACGACACTAATATCAACGCATCAGCACATCAGCACCCCAACACATTTCTTTCATGCGACTGGGGTACTTCTTCTTTCCGTCTATGCCTGGCGATGTGGGATGGTAGTGTGAAGGAGGTTGTGGGTAATAGCAACGGTATTGCAGCAACGTTCAAAGGATGGCGGGAAGACTCGGGAAGTGAAGCCGGGCGTTTCGATTATTATCTCGAAGTAATACGTGCGGCGATTGCCGGGATGGAAGGCAAGGTTGGCAACGAACTGCACGGCCTTCCGCTCGTCATCTCGGGGATGGCGTCATCAACGATCGGCATGATGAACTTACCGTACGGGAATATCCCGTTCTCCCTGGACGGCTCAGACCTGCCAATTCATACTATGGATGCCGTTGAAAATTTTGAACATCCGATCCATCTGATCTCAGGGGTTAAATCCGAGCACGACGTGATGAGAGGAGAGGAGACGCAGCTTGTGGGTGCTGTTCACGATACCGCAAAAGGTGGAGCGCACGTTTATATATTTCCCGGAACGCATTCAAAGCACATTCGCACGTTTGAGGGAAAAGCTGTTTCGTTTAAAACGTACATGACCGGTGAGTTTTTCGAGCTCCTGTCCGAGAAGAGCATTCTGGCGCAATCAGTATCGGCGGGGGGCGCGTTCCATGATCCTCAAAACCTGGAACACTTCAGGGAGGGCGTGTCAGCGGGCCTGCAAACCAACCTTCTCAACAGCACTTTTCACGTGAGGACCCGTAGTGTGCTGGAGGGTCAGGGCGGTGAAGCGAACTATCATTTTCTCAGCGGACTGTTGATCGGATCTGAACTTGCCGGTATTTCCGGGCCCGTGACGATCGTCGGCGGGCAAGCCATCCTGGCGTGTTATGAGGAAGCCTTTCGTGTGTTAGGCGTCACAGATGTTGCCCGGGTGGACGGTGCGCAGGCCGTAGTCAACGGACAAGCGCGCATTGTACGTCACCGCATGGCTACTTCTTAAAAATATTCCGCGCACTTCGGAGGATGTCCATTCCTTTTTCCAGAAATCCGCCGGCAGGCTCCTGCGTATAGCTCAGCAGGAAATCGTCCGTCTGAATTTCCGGGTAGACAAAGATGAGGCTGTTGTCGCTCATCTGCCGGACCATTTTTCTCGGAAGGACATCCAGAAGCGGTGTATACGATATGCTGCCTTTACGGGCACAGATCAAAGCCACGATATCGTCTGAGGTAATGTTAGCGCGCAGGCGAATCAGGTCGCTGATATCGTACGATGCACGCGACTCCACTTCAACGTTGATCTTGTTTTTGGCGGCATACTCCGACACTGCACGGAACGTATCTTCGCTGGCGTATAGCATAGTGCGCAGGTTAAGTCGCGCAGAAACCCGCAACATCCGGTCGACCCACGCATAAAATCCGGATTCCTTTTCCGCAAAATGCGGACACAGGATGTGGATGCGCTTGTGGACGTTGAGTGGAAGTGTGAACCGCGTAATGAAGACGTTCTGCGAGGTTTGGTTGACGACACTGTCGAACGTTTTTCCGAAGATAATATCCGCCAGGTTGGTCTTGCCGGGCCATCCCATGATGATGTCGGTAATGAATGTCTCCCTGACTACGCGTTGAATACCTGCGGTTACGTTTTGATCTATCGTGGTTGTGATGTCGATCTTTTGATCGGCCGCGGCAGCGTGGGTAATGGCTTTTTCCAGCATCTTTCTGGCCTGGAGAAGTTTGGCCCGTGCTTTTTCATCGTCTGGTACGACGGTTAGCGCGACAATAGGGAATGCGTTCCTGGGCTCCTTCAACGTGATGGCGAAGTCGATCAGCCGCTCCATGGTCACAGGGTTGGAGATGGGCACCAGAATCCGTTGTGGATTGTCCTGCATCTCCGCCGGCGCTTCATCGTCGGTCTCCAACACCACCTGCTTACCCGCTTCTTCCGTAACGAACGACGCCACCAGGCAGGTAACCAGAATGAGTACGATGGTTCCGTTAAGGATATTATCGTCAATGATTCCGAGGTTGTATCCCACGAGAATGACCGCCAGCGTGGCGGCGGCATGTGCGCTGCTGAGTCCGAAAATCAATTGGGACTGCGCTTTGGAATAGCGGAATAGCAGGCCGGTAGCACGGGCCGCAATCCACTTGCCGGTGAGCGCGACAATGGTAAGTGCTGCGGCCACAATGAGCGCCTGCGGGCCCTGCGCCAGCACCCGCACGTCGATCAGCATGCCAACGCTGATGAGGAAGAAAGGAATAAACAGGGAGCTGCCAACAAACTCGATCCGGTTCATCAGCGGCGATGTATTCGGGATCAGCGGGTTGAGCAGGAGGCCCGCGGCAAATGCACCGATGATCGGCTCAAGGCCCGACAATTCGGCGAGGAAGGCACAGAAGAACACGACCGATAAGACGAAGATGAAGTGCGCGTTCTTTTCATCTTCCAGACGTTTGAAAAACCACGCCGCTATGCGTGGAATAATAAATGCTACGATGAGAAGGAAAATCAGTATGGAGATTCCCAGGCGTGCCCAAAGCTCTTTTGTGCCGTTACCCGATTCCATTCCGGAAATGGCGGCCAGGATGATGAGCACCGCGGTGTCCGTGAGGATGGTGCCACCTACGGTTACGGCGACTGCCTCGTTCCGCGTGATCCCCAACCGGCTGACAATGGGATATGCGATCAGCGTATGCGTGGCGAACATGCTGGCGGTGAGCAAGCTGGTGTTGAAGCCGTAGCCGAGCAGGTAATAGCATACGGGAAATCCAAGAAGGATTGGAAACAGGAAGGTGAGGAAGCCGAAGCCCGCGCTTTTGTAGCGATGCTTTTTGAAATCTCCCAGGTCGAGTTCCAGCCCGGCAATGAACATAATATAGAGCAGACCGATCGTCGAGAAAAGATCAACCGCGGAACTCCTTTCAATAAGGAACAATCCGTGCGGGCCGATAATGACACCCGAAATGATGAGGCCGATAATACCGGGAATTCTCAGCCGCCGGAGGAGGATCGGCGCCAGGAGGATAATAAAGAGAATGACTGCGAAGACCAGCACCGAGTCCTGAAACGGAGTCTGGAATTCGCGAAGCAGATTTTGCCAAAATTCAACCATTTCCCACGGCTAAGCGGACGCTAAAATGGTGATATCCCGACTACTTTGCCAAAAAATCCATGCACCCGGACTGACGACAACCGCCGTTAAACGGGTATTCCATCAGAACCTTTCATAGCGTCGGCCAGGTCCTTTTCGATCCTGGAGCCAAATCGCTGGCTTACGGGGCGCACCGCAATATGGCAAGTGTAGAACGAAGCGTTGTCACCTTCGACCGTTACGTCTAGAGATTCCTTGTAGGCACAGTATGGAGACAGCAGTAAAGCTTGCCGTATGCGATTCATCGTTTCCTCGCGCGACCATTGCTTGCCAACGTTAATGCTAAACCTGAAATCCTGTGCGTTTTCTTTATGAGCGCTGAGGGAGAACACACTTCCAACCAGATTCGAATAAGGTAGTCGTACCACCTTCCCACCTGGCGCGTCGACATAAATATGCGTTGCACTGATCCGTCGGATCACCCCTTCCAAGTCCTTTGTGTCGAGGTGTCGACCCACCTTCGGATTATGTTGAAGCCTGAAGAATGCTCCCGCCACCACCTCCTTAAGATAGAACCACACCAGCAGCCCGAGTCCTGTGAGGACCAGCGCCGTCAGTAGATAATTATAGTAAGATTTTGCGCCGAACAGGTACTCGAGGCTCCTGAAGAAGTAGGCGGTCCAAACGATGATCTCCAGCGGAACGATGTATACGATTCCGTTTCGCAGGCGCGGCCTTTCCGACCGGCTGATGACCATGCGCGTTACCCGGAACAGAATGAATATGGCGACGCCAATAAGTGAAATGATTACAACCTTCATCATATCCATTCCTTATGTTTAAACATCCTGATCAGGAAGGGCTCGACAAAAACATTCAAGCCATAGCATCCATCGATATCCTTTCCGACGAGGCCGGCACGAACCAGTGAACGCAGATGGGTCTGCAACTCCGGAAAATCACTTCTGAACACGCTGAGTAACTTCCTTTCCGACATCCGTTTGTGCAGCAGCAACTGCAAAAGGATAACGTTCCACGATGCGGGGATGAGTTCAAGCGCTTCCGTGTCCGGCTGCTGGGGTGGTTTTATAACGAGGCGTGTTTCTTCCACGCGGACAATGCTGTTGAGCCACGCATTCATCGCCATGCCCGGGTTGCCGTCGGTGTAGTTGAAATACCGGTTGAACAAGCGTGCCATGGCGATTTCCGAGATGTCGGACTTCCCATTTTCAATGGCCAGGTCGAGCCCGCTTGAGCGATGCCGGGTCAGGATGAGATTCTTCAGATCCATTGAACTCAGGGCACCGCTGGGAATCACACCGATAAACCGCTCCTTCAGGCCGTTCACTGCGTGGATTAAATCGCTGGCGAAGGTGTTCATGTTTACGATGAATACGATCCGATCCGAGTACGTTGCGATCATATCCATAATCATTTCAACCACACGCATTCCGTCGGGAGATCTTTCCCACCACAGTTCGAGATCATGAATGACAATGACGCTGTGCGTCGGCAGAGAGTGCATGATGCCGACCAGGTCATAGCCAACACCGGTAGCTTCCTGGAGTCTTGTCAGGAAATCTTCAGGTCGCGCCGAGCCATCCGCCACAGGGAACAAATGGAATTGCTTGTTGTAGGTAAAGTGCTTCTCGACGATTCTCCTGCAGATGGCGGTCTTTCCTGAATTTCGTTCGCCCGTTACCAAAATTCCACCCTGACGACCACTATGATATTGTTCTACTTTCTGGGCGATAAGCCGGTCATCCGATTCTCTCACGATCCAGAAATCTTCGCCGATGTTCGAACGCCCGCTGAAGAGGTTGAGATAATAGTGCGGTAAGGCGTTAATGATCCTGGCGTCAGGTGTGACCTGTCCGACAACCTCCAGGACACGATCCGTAACAGATCCGGAATCATTGCGGGCGGCGATCTGCCGCGCAATCCTTATGCCTTCGCTTCGCGAATAGATCAGGATCAGGAATTTGTCGACAATGAACTTTCTGATGTTTTGTCCCAGTCCACCGATTTGCGAGATCACCTTTCTCTTTCTCGCATCGCGCGAGATGTATCCGAAGTCGACCGACGCCGCCACCATGCCATCGCCGGTGAGCGCCTGAAAAAGTTTCTCTGCGAGGGTGTTGATTCCCAACGTGAGTTCATGCTTTTTTTCCTTGATGGCCGCCTCTTCCGGTTTTATCTCGTCGATGGCACCGGCAATGATCTGAGGTGTGGTGTTATCGTCGGTATCAGCGTTGTCTATGCTGAATAATGTAAGGCTGAGTTCGTCGTTTATAGTGACCACATTGTCCTTTAACTTCTTGCAGAACCTGTCGATCTCATCGTGTAGTGGGCTGAGGAAATTGTATTCAAGGAAATGCTGGGTTAGCCGGCGGACAGGGATAGCGATCTCACCAACAGTCGTGCCTTCAGCCGTCGCGTACTTCGCCAGAATGGCCTTACTATCGGGAAGGGTTTTGGTGCTTTGCATGAGCCGATCGCTGAGCGACTTGAAGTCTTTTTCCAGAAGTTCGCTGACAGACTTCCAATCAAGCTTTTTCAGGGCCTTACCGTCGCGCTGGTCCTCCCGCCACGAATCCAATTGGGTTAATGCGGCCGTCAGGGGTTCGAGGATGGCCGACGTCACGTGGTTGTCGGTGCGGCGACGGAATTCCTTTAACTCGTGGTCGATCTGCCACTTGAACGATCGGAGGGTCGTGTACAGGGAAACGCGTCCTGATGCCAGCTCCATGGTGTTGTGCCATTCATCGGCGAACGCAAGAACTTTGTCGCGTTGTCTCCGATGCAGCGCTTTATCGCTGTTAATGATACGGGTGAGGTGGTTTGCGTCGATCTGTTCGAGGTGGGTGCGCAGGTGATCGATGTTAAGACGGAACTCGACCAGCAGGCGATCATAGAATAAGACCGAAATCTCGTCCTGTCTTTTAACGAGGGCATGGGCACGATCCGCCATTTCGCGCGTGGCGTCTTCCCATTGCGCTACGGTAAGCGTGTCGGACCTGGTGAGCTCAAACAGGCTGTCAAATTTTTCATCGCAATACGCGATAAAAGACTCTATGTCATTGAGGCTTTGTAAAGATTCTTTGCGGAAGGCGTCGAGCCACGACAGGAGAAATTCAAAACGTCCGTCGCGCATGTAGTACTGCATGGCCTCGCGATAGTTGAGGTTGGCCCGCACAGACTGCCTGGTAAGGGAGGCACGAAGGTTTCTCCTGAACTTCAACCATTTGAGCGCAGGTGAATCTTTCTCCCGGATGGTGAAATCCTCCTTTTCATAAGCGACAGATACGGTTGCAGGGAATGCGGCAAGGTCTTTTTGAAGACGGTAGACATACCAGTGGATTCCAGTTTTCATTTCGCCGGTGTCCAGCAGGCTGTAGAACTTGTCGATCAGCTTTTCCGCGGCAGCGAAGAAACGTTTCTTGATCGCGAGCAGGGAGACGCCTTTTCGCGGCTTGTCTTCATAGACTACCTGCAGTATGGACGAGTTGACGTCCTGGGTAACATCGAGAAGCGCCTGTGGAAACTGCCGGCTTAATTCGAAGTACCCGGAGAATGCCTTGTCGAAGAACACGCGTATCAGCTGTCGCCCATGCACGTCGATTTCCGTAAGGAGCCGTGTAAGCGGCTCATAGCGCGAGGGCGTAAGCGCCGGCAGGACCACTTCGGAAGGGGGAGGAGGATCGACCCGCGCGGTGGACGTGTGGGGTAGTTCTTCGCCGTTGGAGGCTTCGTCTCTGGTCATTTTATTGTAAAACTACGTATCGTGGCCGCGGCACAACCACGGTTATGCATTTTTTATGGGGTTATTCATCCTAAATTTAGCAAATTACAACCATCATGTTTTCGGACAATCCGTACAACGACGTAATTGCCGTCTGCCTGGTTATCCTGGTATCCTACTTTTTCGGCATAATCGCAAGGCGGACCAATATTCCCAGCGTACTTCTGCTCATTTTGCTGGGTATTGGGTTACAGTTCGGGCTTGAAGCCGCAGACATCACCCTGGGAAGGAATATGTTCAATATGCTCCAGGTGTTGGGCATCGTTGGACTTATCATGATTGTCCTCGAGGCATCACTCGACCTCAGCCTCACCCGGGAGAAGCGACCGCTGATTATCAAGTCTTTTCTTATCGCTCTTTTTGGTCTGTTGGGCACAACCTTCCTGCTCACCTGGATCATCCACTTGTTCATTATCGACGATTTCTTTTCCGCGATCGTGTATGCGGTTCCGCTCTCCATTATGAGCAGTTCCATTATTCTGCCCAGTGTTGTGGTGCTGCCCGAAGGGAAAAAGGAATTCATGATCTACGAAAGCACATTCTCGGACATATTGGGGATCATGTTGTTTTATTTCCTGCTCGACCAGGCCGGAAACGAGAATACGGGGGCGATCGTCAAGAATGTGAGCCTGAACATATTACTCACCGTAGCGCTTTCGCTGATCGTGAGCTATCTCCTTATTCTGCTGGTGCAACAGATACGGGATAAGGCCAAGCTGTTCCTGCTGATATCGATGCTGATCCTGCTGTATGCGGTAGGCAAGCTATTTCACTTGAGTTCCCTTATCGTGATCCTGGTATTTGGATTGGTACTCAATAATCATGAGCGATTTTTCAGAGGGCCGCTTAACCGATGGATCAAGCATGATGTGCTGGATGGGATCACGGAAGAGTTTCACACGGTAACCCTGGAGACGGCTTTCGTGGTGCGCACTTTCTTCTTTGTGGTGTTTGGTATGACGCTGGAGTTGGAATCGCTCCTCGACGTGAATACGGCCTTGTTGAGTCTGGCTATCGTTGCATCCATTTATGTCATTCGGTTTGTATGCTTTAAGATTTTCGGAATGAAAGATATTCTACCGGAATTATTCATCGCGCCCCGGGGATTGATCACCGTGCTGTTGTTTTTTGGTATCCCTGTGATGTACCAACAAGAGGCGTTCAGCAGTGGTATTCTTTTATACTCTATCTTGTTGACGGGCATCGCCATGACTGTTGCCATGGTGCTGAAGGGAAGAAGCCCGGAAAGCGTGGTGGAAATGAACTACCGCGACTTCGAGGCGCTGGACAAGGAGGTGGAACGCTTAAAAGGCCAACGCGAATCTTAAATGCCATAATATCGCTCCCTGAATCTTCCCTGCATTCTGAGAATTCCCCATCATGAAAAGTAACGTAACGCTGATTTCCCTGGTAGCCGCCATGGGCGGTTTCCTTTTTGGATTTGATACAGCGGTTATCTCCGGCGTCGAGCAAACCATTCAGCAGCTGTGGAAACTCGATGACCTGTATCACGGGCTGGCAGTGGCCATTGCCCTGTATGGTACGGTTATCGGAGCCTTGTTCGCAGGCATTCCTACCGACCGATTGGGCAGAAAGAAAACACTGTTCTGGGTAGGCGTCCTGTATTTCCTGTCGGCATTAGGCTCCGCCGTCGCGCCGGAAGTATATTCTTTTATGTTCTTCCGCTTTATTGGCGGGCTTGGCGTCGGGGCCTCTTCCGTAGCAGCTCCCATGTACATTTCGGAAATCGCACCCGCGAAAGCGCGGGGAAGACTCGTGGCGTTGTTCCAATTCAACATCGTGCTCGGCATCCTCGTGGCATTTGCGTCCAATTATTTGTTGAAGGGTACGGGTGTTAACGACTGGCGATGGATGTTGGGCGTTGAAGCCATCCCTGCCGCACTTTTTGTGGCGCTCATTCCGTTTATTCCACGTAGCCCGCGCTGGCTGATCGTAAAGAAAAACAATGAGGCAGAAGCGCGTTCGATTCTTGAACGACTTGATCCGGATAATGTCGACACATCCATCCGGGCCATTCGCAACGAATACCAGGAGGCTGCCGGGGTGGCACGCTCCGCGTTCTTCTCCCCCCGGTATTCGAAGCCGATACTCCTCGTTATCCTGTTCGCGGTCTTTAACCAGGTGTCGGGGATAAATGCCATTATCTATTACGCGCCGCGCATTTTTGAAATGACCGGACTTGCCGACAGCGCCGCGTTGTTCTCTACCGTGGGTATCGGGCTGATCAACCTCGTGTTCACACTTGTCGGGATGGTGTTGATCGACCGGGCGGGCCGCAGATTGCTTATGTTGCTGGGATCGGTCGGTCTTGTCACCAGCCTCGGGCTTGTCGCCGGCGCCTTTTATTGGGAACGGTTTGCCGGCGTTCCCTTGTTCCTCTTCATGTACATCGCCTTCTTTGCCCTGTCGCAGGGCGCGGTTATATGGGTTTTCATTTCGGAAATCTTTCCCAACGAGGTCAGGGGCATGGGGCAATCGCTCGGCAGTTTCACCCACTGGATCCTGGCGGCCGTTATCGCGAACGTCTTCCCCTATTTTGCGAACCGGTTCGGGGGCGATACGGTGTTCCTGTTTTTTATGGTAATGATGGTGCTGCAGTTGCTTTTTGTCTGGTTCGTAATGCCTGAAACAAAAGGCCGCACGCTCGAAGAGATTGGAAGAAGCATGAGCAGTCATTCTGCCGAAATGAAACAGCCGGGCTGAATGAGGGCCTCGTAATCGATTGCATGCGTGATTTATGTCGACGCGTCCCTTTTAGGGGGTACTATTTTTTTCTGAGAGCGTAACTTTACTTATCCTTGCAAGCCGTAGGGTGAGCCGGGAAGGGATTGATTTTAACATAATTACAACTAAGAATGGGAAAATATAGCTCAGGCGTGTTGTTCGGTGATGAACTGGCGGCACTGTACCGCGATGCCAACGACAACAACTTCGCGATGCCTGCCGTCAATGTGACGGGCAG
Source organism: Cyclobacteriaceae bacterium (assembly GCA_035304385.1). Classification (GTDB taxonomy): domain Bacteria; phylum Bacteroidota; class Bacteroidia; order Cytophagales; family Cyclobacteriaceae; genus ZC4RG29. The sequence continues at coordinate 2,834 of DATGQD010000064.1, read as the reverse complement.
CAACACCATTAATGCCGTCCTCGAAACGGCCCGCAAGGTGAATTCACCGGTAATCATTCAGTTTAGCAATGGCGGCGCCCAATTCATGGCGGGCAGGGGAATGCCTAACGATAACCTCCAGGCCAACATTTCCGGGGCCGTTAGTGGCGCGCTGCACATTCACAATGTTGCGCGGCATTACGAAGTGCCTGTGGTGTTGCATACCGACCACGCAGCAAAGAAATGGCTGCCGTGGATCGATGGGCTCATCGAAGCGGGCAAGGATTATAAGTCGAGATACGGGCGGCCCTTGTTCAGTTCACATATGCTCGATCTCAGCGAGGAAACCCTCGAAGACAATATTTCGATCTCGAAGAAATACTTCGAGAAGATTATCGGGCTGGAAATGGGCCTTGAAATTGAGCTGGGTATTACCGGTGGCGAAGAGGACGGTGTGGACAACACCGACGCCGATAACGCACGACTGTATACGCAGCCCACAGAGGTGTATGAAGCATTTCGAGCGCTCAGCGAAGTCGGTTCGCTGTTTACAGTAGCCGCGTCATTTGGTAATGTCCACGGCGTATACAGTCCCGGCAATGTTGTGTTGCGGCCGGAAATTCTCAGAAACAGTCAGGCCTATATTGCCGAGCAACTCGGTCTCGACAAACAAGCGCGGCCGGTGAGCTTTGTCTTCCACGGCGGAAGCGGGTCACCAAAAGAGCAGATCAAGGAAACGCTTGGGTATGGCGTGATCAAAATGAATATCGACACCGACATGCAGTGGGCATTCTGGGAAGGTGTTCATGAATACTACAAAAAGAACAAAGACTACCTGCAAGGTCAGCTTGGCAACCCCGAAGGCGCCGATAAGCCCAACAAAAAATATTACGATCCCCGCACGTGGCTCCGCAAGGGCGAAGAAAATTTTGTAAAGCGCCTGGAAGAAGCGTTCACCGATTTGAATTGTATCGGCAGGAACGCGTAGAGACGCCCAATTTGGGTATTTCTACGATGCCCCCGGCACCAGATATTTAGATCGTTCTTTGCGGAAATCGCCGGGGCGGCTGCCCGTCATCGTGTGAAATTCACGAATGAAATGCGATTGATCTGAAAATCCGGAGGCATGGGCTACCGTCGTCAGATCGACATTCCCGTTGGCGTTAAGGTACTGATGCACGGCGCTCATGCGCGCCAGGCGCATATACGCTTTTGGTGTTATGCCCAATTGGTTTTTGAATTCGCGCTGCAGTTGTCGCGGACTGATTGCAAGCAGTTCGTGTAATTCACTCATTCGCAGTGACCAATGTTGCCGGATGAGTCGTGCCGCGGTTTGGACATAATTGCGGTCGTTGGTGTGGCGCGCGAGGTTTTGCCTGAAGAAGTTGTTTGCCAGATCGGTTCTGGCGTCGACATTCCGACACGCGCGGATTCTGCTACAGAGCGTGCCGAACGGTGATCCACCTACGGCCTCCATATCCTCAAATCGTTGGAGTATGTGCGATGACGGGATGCCCGCCAACGCCTGAAATCCGTCGGGGTTGAACCGAATGCCGAAGACATGAACGCTTTTCCTGAAGCGAACCACGTAGGGCGTTGTGTACATGCCCAGGACGACGTGATCGGGTGATGGTCCCCACATATCAGAAAACAGCTCGCAATGATCGTCTGTCAGGTGGATGATCAGCTCGACCGTACCATTCGGAATAACGGAGTGCGCCAGATCCGGACGTGATAATGCGTTGAACTGCGCGCTCCAGTAGCAGCGAATGTACTCCTGGAGTTCGATGGACGGCGTGTATTCCTGTATGATGTTCTCAGGCATGAATCGTTATGAAACTTTTCATACGGATAAATCGCGGAAAGGTTAGAGGTGCAGATGCAGAAGCAGTTGCGGCCGCAATGGCACGTCCTTACGACTAGCTGCCCCTGCCTCTGCCTCTGCCTCTGCCCCTGCCTCTGCTCTGCTCTGCCTCTGAAACTATGCTTCGAAAAGCTCAGCGGTGTTAACGATACGCGATTGCGTCGGCAGCCAGATATTTTCGAAGGTGGCGACGATGTGGTTGACGCCGCCGAAAACGCCTAGCACACGGACTTTGCTCGTTCCGATGTTCCGGATGTCGTGCGGCACTTGTTCCGGGACCAGCGCGACGGTAGATGCGGACGCCTGAGCTGTTTCCCCTCCAATGGTGATTTCCACGTCGCCGGAAAGTATCACGAGTAATTCTTCAGCGCTGTCAATGTGCGATCCCAGGCATTCGCCGGGTAACAGCTCGAAGTATACGGTCGCGATTTTCTTTGATCCATGGGCGCCCACCAGCGGGAAGGTGGCCAGGCAATGTTGTGTGCTGTCGTCGCGCGCGATGAACTCGTTCAATTCGAGGTTGTTGAGATTTACTGTCGTCATTTTTTTTAATTTTTTGATGAATAAAACCGCCGGCTGGTTTTCAGCATCGGCGATACAAGATTCGGGAATCCGCGCGCCGCGGAATTGAAAAAAAACGACATTCGCGTAAAGCAAACCTGCGGTCGCTTTGCGGTGGGCAAGCGCCCCTGCTTTACTGCTGCTTTGCTTGCTTAATTCCTTCTGACCCCAAATCCATACGCGGTCACCACCACCACACACAGCGCCGGTATGATATAGGAGAGGTTTATGCCGTGGTTGTCGGCGATAAGCCCCTGGATGGGAGGGAAGACGGCGCCGCCGACGATCGCGAAGTTCAGCAGGGCGGAGCCTTTTTCTCTGAATCCATCGAGGTCCCGGATGGCCAGGCCGAACACGGTAGGAAACATGACGGACAAAAACCCGCCGGTTGCGATAAGCGCGTAGGCGGCCAGTGGCTGAGGACCCCACA
>DATGQD010000063.1:0-35661 GCA_035304385.1 Cyclobacteriaceae bacterium | reverse complement strand
TAGCGACTACCGCCGGCAATGTCCGTTGCCCAGTTCCCCGGATCCATGTAGCCGACACTCACCAGGTATGCCGGACCCAAAAACGCGAGCACTTTCCTCCATCCCCGACGACCCCGGGCGTCGATGGAGGAATGAACCTCGGAGAGGGATTTGGAGTCAACGGAGGTGCGGTCCATGAAAATGTGTTGATGTGTTGATGTGTTGATGTGTTGATGTTGGGTACGCCCGAAACTTCGGGTAAAACTTGAAAACGCCGTGTCCGCATTTAATGACGGGTGAGGTTGTCTGTGGTCGCCAGGTGCTTGCTCGATATGTTCTTAATCTGTCTACCATTTCAAATTGTTGGTGTCGCCACTGACTGTTTACTGGAACGTATACCTCATACCAAGGAACCCCTTAATCCCCTGTATCGGCGCGTAGTTATAGCTCGTATCAAACGTATAGCCGTACGGGTTGTTGACGGTTATATTTTTATCGAACGGGTCAAAGGGGCGGAGAAGAGGGTCTTTAGGCATAAAGTTGAGAAGGTTCTTTAGTCCGCCGTAAACTTCGAAACCGCTGTTGAATGTTTTCGATGCCTGAATGTTCATGAGTGTGAACCAGGGTGAACGTTCCGGACGGTAGTCGTTAGGCACGACCGGCAGGTACATCGGCCCCGTTAATCTTCCGGTAAGGTCGAGGGTGAGCCCGATACGTTCGAACAGGTAGCTGACCGCGTACGTGCCGGACACCACAGGTGCGAACAATTGGGGTTTGCGTTGTTCGCTGCCGGATATCGTTTCGACCTGGTAAACATCCATAAGCGTAACGCCGGTGATCACCTTTAATCCGCTGGTGAAGGTGAAATCCGTGTTCAGCGTAATGCCCTTTGAAACGGCGTAACCGTTCAGGTTATCGTAGATGATCAGGTCGGGGTCCGTGTGGAAGTCGCCGTTGATTCGGTTCGTAAAGTACGTGTAGAATACGCTCGCGTCAAGGCCGATGCTGCCGCCACGATAGGCGATCTGCTTCGTGTAGTTGAGGTTGACGTTCCACGACTGCTCCGGTTTGAGTTCGTTTTTTATAATGACTTCGCGCGACCCGGTCAGGACGGCGTGGTCCTCGGTGAAGAGGTTCACTACGCGAAAGCCGTTGCCCGCGCTAAGGCGGAAGGTGTTGTTGGCATCAGGCGCGTACTTGAAACTCAATCGGGGCGAAACGATATGTCCGTGTTCGTTGTGATGATCATATCGTAAGCCTGTCAGGACCGTGAAGGGCGCCGACACACTCCACTCATCCTGTATGAAGATGCCGGGCAGCCACGTCTCTGAAGGTTCGTTGATGCCTTCGGGCGACGCGGTGCCGACGGTGTTGTCGTCATAGAAGACGTAGCGGAGGGGAAGACCTGCGAGAAGGTCGTGGTTGCCCACCTTCTTATCCCATCGCAATTGTCCGAACGCAACGTGTTGTTGCGCCATGTAGGGCGAGATGCCGTAGTACGAATCCTGGTTGTGGTAGTTGTACGACACGTCCAGGGTAAACACCTCGGTTGTGGGAAGTTGGTATACGCCAATGAGCTCGACGCGTTGGGTGTAGATGGACTCGCCGTAGATCTCGTCGCTGCCGCGGTGTTCTTTGGTCCAGTTCAGTTCGCCACCCCAGCGGTCTTCATACACATATCGCGTAGCGAGTGTGGCCGTGCGGCTGGAGGGACGATGAAACTCCCACTTGTTAAAAAGGGAAAAGCGGTCTTGCAGCGTGACGTCGGTGAAGTTGTCTCCGTTCGCGTCGACCTTGTTAAGGAAATTGAAATAGTTGAGTCCGAGCAGGCTGTGTGTCTGCCCGACTTTCCATTTTGTGGAAAGGTCGATGTTGTATTCTCCAAACGATGTGGCGGAGATGTCTGTTTTCAGTCGCGGTGCCGTCAGGGGCTCCCGCGTGATAATGTTGATGAGGCCTCCAACCGCCTCCGATCCATACAGCGTTGAAGCGGGGCCTTTTACGACTTCAATGCGTTTCACCATACTGTTGGGGATTCCAGCGAGGCCGTAGACGGTGGCGAGGCTGCTTACGATGGGCATGCCGTCGATCAGCACCATGGTATAAGGACCCTCCATCCCGTTAATGTGGATGTCGCCCGTATTGCAGATGTTGCAGTTGAGTTGGGGCTGCACACCGTTAATCATGGACAGCGATTCGAAGATGCTGGGTGTCGGATTTTTCAGGAAGAGGGCAGGGGAGTAGATCTCTACCGGAATGGGTGAGTCCATCTTCGACACCTCCTTCATCGTGCCGGAGATCACCATGACTTCCTGGAGGGCGGCAGCATCGGGACGCAGATGGAAAGCGTAGTTTGTTCTGTTAGCTGAATACCTCACCGTGTCGGTACGATATCCTACAAACGAAATAATCAGATCACCTTCCTGAGGAGTATCGTCAGGAAGGGGGAGGGTAAAGCGTCCGCGTTCGTTAGTGGTGGTGCCGTGCGTGGTGCCTTGTACCATAATGTTGGTAAAGGGGAGGGGGTCACGGGTTTCAGCGTCGGCGACGCTACCGGTAAGCGTGTGTTGTGCTGCTGCTCCGAAGGAGAGCAGGGTAAACAGTAGTGTATGGAAAAGTAACGACGTTCTCATAAATCAAAATACCATCCGGCGACAATCATTGCGGCCGCCAGGATACCAATCGACAGCATGACAATTTTTAGAATTCGGATTAGGGTGCGGTTTCCGGTTTTCATGTCGCTTCCCGGATCAGGAGGTTTTCCGATGCCTGGCGCGAGATGAAAACCCTTTCCTCGTCGTCGATAATGATTTCCATCGACCCATCGAATTCCATAATTTCTACGATCTCTATCCGTGCGCCTATGCGTATGCCGATCTTGGATAAGTATTGCAGGAATTTGGGGCTACCGTCGTTTACGGAATGGAGGACGCCCTGGGTGCCTACCTTGGCTTCTGACAGTTGAACCTGCTTGACTTCATGGATCCTGCCGTGCTTGTCGGGGATAGGATGTCCGTGGGGGTCAACTTTAGGATGACCTAAAAAGCTGTCGAGCTTTTCGATAAGAAGCGGCGAGTCGATGTGTTCCAGTTGCTCCGCCACCTCATGGACTTCATCCCAATTGAAGTTGAGTTTCTCCACCAGGAACGTCTCCCAGAGCCGGTGCTTTCGGATCACCTTTAAGGCAGCACGCCGCCCTTTCTCCGAAATGTTCACGCCCCGGTATTTTTCGTAGGAGATGACCCCTTTGGTAGACAGCCGTTTGATCATGTCGGTCACGGAAGCCGCGCGGTTGTTCATATTATCCGCCAGCGCATTCGTGGTCACGGCGCTTTTTCCGGCGTCCGACAGGTGATAAATGGCTTTCAGATAGTTTTCCTCGACCAGGCTAAGCATAGGATTGCGTTTCTTTCGGATTATAACGACAAAAATATAAATTTAGGTTCACCTAAAAAATAGTTTAGCTGAATAACCCCAAAAAATTTAGCTAAATCCCTGCATCTGCCTATTCCACCTCCTCAACCAACCTGCTGCCTTCCGATTCCCAAAAAACCTCCTCTCCGGGGATTCGGGTGTAGAAATCGGTGTTGCGCATGCGGTGGAGCATGTCTTCGGGATGGATGTGGCGGGGGTCGAATACGAGGGCGGCGCGATAGGGGTCACAGAATTGCATCCAGGGCGGATGGTTGATGAGCAGGATGGGAAGCTGGGCGCCGAGGTATTCGAACAGCTTGGTGGGTATGGTATTACGGGTGGATGGGTTAGGCGGGTAGGCGATGAGTCCGAAATCGGCCTGGGCAATGGCCTCCATGATCGCGTCGTGCGGGACCAGCCGGTCGCCGCCGACAAGCCTTATATAATCCCGCCCCTGGATTGCCTCTTGTATGCGCCGGAGGGTCTCCCCATGGGCACAGTACCCGATGAGGGTGAGGTGCACCGTCGGATCGTGTTCGTGAAGTACGGTGGCGACGTGGATGGCCGTGAACACGCCGGTAGATTCTGCTAGGGTGCCGGAAAACAAGAGGGCGCGACCCCGGCGTGAGTCACCAGTACGCGGCAGGATAGCGGCCCGCTTTACCATGTTTTGTAGCACCACAGCCTTCCGCCGGATGAAAGGCAACTCGGAAATGTACCCTTCGTCCGATACGAAAACGCGTCGCACGAAGAGTGTCAGCAGCTTTTCCCACCCCCGTACCCACAGCGCCAGCGCCGGCCGCAGCAGTCGCGGAAAAGTGGGGAGAAACAGAATGTTGCGAAAGTAGTTCTCTTGTATATCGTAAAAGACAACGGCCTTTCGGAACATTCGGACCAGGACAGAGATGAGGAGCAGTTCGTGTGTCGTGACGATAATGACGTCCGGGCTAAGCGCCAGTAGGGTACGAAACACGCGAATGGGGATTCGGAATCGCTCCAGGCTGATCCTCGGGAAATAGCGCGACGGGTGGAATTTAACGTTCGGGTATGCTGTGGTGGGCCCACCCGGAAACCCTACAATGTGCACTTCATACCTGCCGGTGTCGGCCAGGGTTTGGCCCATCTTCTCGAACATGCGCGTATCATCGACCGGCTTAAGTACCGAAACGATGACTATTTTCCTTTTTTTTATTACTTGCGCCAAGTATTGTCGGAGGTAATCAAGCAAAGCAAACTAATCACTAAATAATGGAATTACAGCAAATCATCGAGCGCGCCTGGGAAGACCGGGCCTTGTTGAAGGATACCGAGGTACAAACCGCCATCCGCGAGGTCATCGCGAAGCTGGATAAGGGGCAGGTGCGCGTAGCCGAGCCCGCCGGCGACGGCTGGAAAGTGAACGAATGGATAAAAAAGGCTGTAATCCTCTACTTCCCCATACAGCAGATGGAGACCATCGAGGTGGGGCCGTTCGAGTTTCACGACAAGATTGCCTTAAAGCATAATTACAAAGAACTCGGCGTGCGTGTAGTACCCCATGCCATCGCGCGATATGGATCGTATGTGAGCAAGGGCGTGATCATGATGCCTTCTTATGTCAATATCGGCGCGTACGTGGACGAGGGTACCATGGTGGACACGTGGGCGACCGTCGGCAGCTGCGCCCAGATCGGCAAGAACGTTCACCTGAGCGGGGGTGTTGGTATCGGCGGCGTGCTGGAACCGGTACAGGCCGCTCCTGTTATTATAGAAGATAACGCTTTCGTCGGCTCCCGGTGTATCGTGGTGGAAGGCGTTCGCGTCGGTCGCGAAGCCGTGCTCGGCGCCAACGTCGTGCTTACCGCCAGCTCAAAGATCATTGACGTGACCGGCGACAAGCCCGTCGAGTACAAAGGCTATGTTCCTGAACGCGCGGTGGTGATCCCCGGGTCTATGATGCGCAAGTTCCCGGCCGGGGACTACGGTGTCCCCTGTGCACTCATCATCGGGCAACGAAAGGAAAGCACCGACAAAAAGACATCACTTAACGATGCACTGCGTGAAAACTCTGTTGCGGTTTGATTATCAAAGTGTTATTATCTATAATTAAAGCGATATTGTAAGGTTTTGTTACGCGTTGTGGTTTAATAGGGACGATTTGGCATCACCTTTGAACGACTAAGTACGTTATTAGTCCGGTAAAGGATTTTTTAAATTTGCTCAAGGTATATACAGGCGGATTTCAGATGTCCGTGCGGAGTAAAATGATGCACTACATGAGAAGATTTTTACCCGGTATTATACTGCTCATAACGGCGTCGGCTTTTCAGACCACCCGAAACGACGCCTATCAGCGTGTACCAAACCACAGCTTTACCCGGGGTGAAGTCCTCGAGTTTAAGATGACGTATGGCATATTCACTGTGGGCAAGGGTTCGACGCAGATCCATTCCGACTATTACGAAATGAACGACCGCCCCTGCTACAAGGTGGATGTCCGGGGCAGGACGGTAGGCGTAGTGAATTGGGTGGCCGACGTGGACGACTACTGGGGTGCCTATATCGATACGGCCGCACTCGTGCCGCACCAGTTTATTCGCCGCATACGGGAAGGACGGTATAAAAAAGACGAGTGGACCAACTTCGATCATGTAAACCAGAAGATCGAAGTGAAGGTGCTCGATAACAAGACGGGCAAGTTGAAGGAGCCCCAGTACTTCGACGCGCCCCGAAATGTGCGGGACATGATCGGCGGTTTCCTTTACCTTCGTACCCTGGACTTGTCGAAGACCAAACCCGGCGACACCCTCGTGATCAAGGGATTTTTTGAGGATACGTTTTACAGCCTGGACGTCATCTACAAGGGCAAGGATGTCATTAAAACCAAAGCCGGCAGATTCAGAGCTATTAAGGTCGTGCCCGTTATGCCCAAGAACAAAGTCTTCGACGGCGAAAACTCTGTGACCGCCTGGTTCTCCGACGACCGCAACCGCATTCCACTTAAGATCAGCGCGCAGATGTTTATCGGCAGTGCCGGTGTGGAACTCACATCGTATTCCGGGCTCCGCAATAAAGTGAATCTGGTGGAGTAGGGGCCGGGGCAATATTTGACCTAAAACGCATCGCCTATGAGCCAGGTAAAGAATGTCGCCGTAGTGGGATCGGGAACGATGGGGAATGGCATCGCGCATGTTTTCGCGCAGCATGATTTTCACGTCGCCTTGATTGACACCTCCGACCAGGCCCTTAAGCGGGGTATGGCGACGATCGGGAAGAACCTCGATCGTCAGATCCGTAAAGGGTTGTTAACCGACAACGACAAGCAACGAACGCTGACCAACATCAAGACCTTTTCGTCTATCGAAGACGGCGTTAAGAACGCTGAGCTCGTCGTCGAGGCCGCCACGGAGAACACGGATGTTAAGCTGGGTATCTTTCGCGAACTCGATCAACATGCGCCACCCACCGCGATACTGGCTACGAACACCTCGTCGATATCCATTACGCGTATCGCGAATGCGACGCAGCGTGCCGAACAGGTCCTCGGGATGCACTTCATGAATCCCGTGCCGGTGATGGAACTTGTGGAGGTCATTCGGGGATATCGTACGGGTCAGCCGACAGTAGACACTGTCCTTTCCTGTTGTCGTTTGATCGGCAAAGTGCCTGTGGAGGTAAACGACTACCCCGGCTTTGTGGCCAACCGCATTCTTATGCCGATGATCAACGAGGCGGCCTGCAGCCTGTATGAAAGCGTTGCGGGCGTAGCGGAAATTGATACGGTAATGAAGTTGGGAATGTCGCACCCAATGGGTCCGCTTCAGTTGGCGGACTTTATCGGGCTTGATGTATGCCTGGCTATTCTTCGTGAATTGCACGACGGTTTCGGCAATCCGAAGTATGCACCATGCCCGCTATTGGTAAACATGGTTGAAGCCGGCCACCTGGGTGTCAAGACCGGGGTCGGCTTCTATGAGTATGACCCCGACACCAAAGAGAAGGTTGTGGCCGCCCGCTTCCGTCGATAACGAGCGAGCGACCACAGAAGCCTCTTATACCGCTGGAATCTTAGTTCTTCTTTAGCAGGTCTCTGATCTCCGTCAACAGCTGGACCTCGGCAGGAGGTGGGGGTGGGGGCGCTGCTTCTTCTTTGCGCTTCATGGAGTTCATCACCTTCACGACCATGAAGATGGCGGCTGCTACAATCAGGAAGTCGATGATGTTTTGAATGAAAAGCCCGTAGTTCAGTGTTACGGCAGGCGTTTCACCCACTGCATCTTTGAGCAGCACCTTGTACTCGGAGAAGTCCATGCCCCCCAGCAGTAGTCCGATCGGAGGCATCAGGATGTCGTTAACAAACGAGGTGACAATCTTGCCGAAGGCGGCGCCGATCACTATACCGACGGCGAGATCCACCACATTGCCTCGCATGGCAAATTCTTTGAATTCTTTCCACATAGGTTGATGTGTTTGGTCTACTTAAATGTAAGTGATAGCACACTGAGAAACAATGGTCGAGTGTGTGGCGATAATTGTCTACATGTACATACGTCTGTCGAAAAAATCACGAAACGTTTAGAACCGGTGATTTTTTGACCTATTTTTAAGAAACATCATTAGAGCCCTATGATCTCCGGACAACCAACTATCGCCCTGATTGATGACGACAAGGTGTTTCAGCTGATCGCGTCACGCACCATAAGGGCAGGCAACTTTCAGGGAAGGATTCTGCTGTTCAACAACGGCGCGGAAGCATTAGTACATCTGGAACAGAATGCCGACAACGTTAACGAACTTCCCGAAGTGATCTTCCTCGACATCAACATGCCCGTTGTCGACGGGTGGGCCTTCATGGAAGAATACATCGAGTTGAAGCAACGCCTCCGGAAGCCGATACGCATCTATATGGTCAGCTCCTCCGTGGACAACCGCGATATATCACGCGCCCAGTCATTCGAAGACATCCGCGAATACATCTGCAAGCCCGTCACCAGGGAAAAGTTTGCAGAGCTGCTGGCGTTCTATGAAGAGGAGATTGACGGCGGAAGGCAGTAGCGCCATCCTTACAGATTGTTTCTCAGTCCCACCTCCTTAGGTGCGGCAACACCTTGTTCTCTGCCCGGGGTGCAGTTTCAAGTTTCAGAACATCCGTCGGCTTCTGGCATAGCACAGCCCTACCGTTATAGATCGCGATGGGTGCTTTGAGCAGTTGCGGGTTGTACATGAGAACATTGAGCCATCCATCCATGGTGTAAGCGTTCCCGCGCACTTTTGCCTGGTACTCGGGATGAGATTTGTCCAGCAGGCGCTTGGGAATAATGCCGAGCATATTGATCACCACTTTCCAATACGTGGGACCAAGGCGCTCCTGAATGGCGTCAACTTCATTGATGTGTTTACTCAGCGTCAGGGCATACGCTTTCGTCTGTTTTCCCGTTGAAGTTCGGGGATTATACAGAAGAAAAATTTCGTTGGGGTGAAATTGCATGGCACTGGCTTTTAAGGATGACCTTAAATGTACCCATAATTTACTACATATCAAACGTTTGCGGCGTTATTCCAGGTACACCTCGCTGCTTAATCCCACAGCGTTAAAACGAATTACCAACGAACGCGCATTCCCCGTCCCGTTATCGCACACTCGCGACGGTTCGAGATAATAGCGATAAAATTTTTGTCCGCGTACGTACAACTCGTTTTCGTCGGGTTTTCCCAACAGCTGCGTAATTTCTCTTTCATCCAGGCGAAGGAGTTTCTCCCGCTGGCGTTCCAGTGGCTCCATCGCCGTTATACGCAAGCCCTCACAGCCGCCCGGATCGCTTATCCACGTTTGAAGGTCGATCCCATCCAAATGGATTTTCTTGTTTCCACACGCGGATACAATGCCAACCATGAGCAACCAGAAGAATGCGCGTCCGATCATGAGGTTTTCGGAACGCTTTCGTTGATGGTTACGGTTTGCCGGGTCCGTCGCAGAATGGCGTGCAGCCACAAGGCGGAGACGAGGAAGGAGGTGAGACTGATTGCATGGAGCCACTCCGGAAGATGGTATGCATAGACGGCGGCGCTGAGCAGCCCGGGAAGGACTACAATGCGCAACCATTCGGCGCGGATCACCCACGGTCGGTTTTCAAACAGCACGCCGCAATTAACAACCACCCAGCATACAATGCCAGTAATGATACCCTTTTCGAGCAGCGTAAAACTATTCTGGTTGAAAAGAAAGAGCGCGGTGCCGATCACGGCAAGTACATAATGGAAAAGGACATAGAGGCCAAGCTGCAAAGGCGCCGGCGTATCGTACTTGACGAAGCTTGAACGATCGACATCCGGTGCGGCGCGGTACCCTCCCAGACTCGCCGGCATCCATCCGGGCCTGGCGAAAACATATCGCAAACGGTCGGTCCACGTCGGGATCCGGCGAAGGTCTTTAGCCATGTCGGCGTAGTGACTGAAATTCGCCCACAGCGGATTCCAGCTTTGCAGCGGCTTGGTGATGCCATACACCGGCCGTTCCTCTTCAGCCTGGAACGTTCCGAAGAGCTTGTCCCAAATGATCAGCGTGCCGGCGTGATTTTTATCGATATACTTTGGGTTGCGCCCATGGTGTACGCGGTGGTGGGAGGGGGTATTGAAGACATATTCAAACCATCCCATTTTGTTGATCGTCTCGGTATGAATCCAGAACTGATACAAGGTGTTGAGCGCCGAAATAAAAACGAAGTGCAACGTTTGGAATCCTAAAAGCGCTATGGGGAGGTTGAACGCAAAGGTCCAGACAATCTGCAATGAACTTTGTCGCAACGCCACCGAAAGGTTGTACTCTTCACTTTGATGATGGACGACATGACCGCCCCAGAACAGGTTTACTTCGTGACTCATGCGGTGGGCCCAATAGTAGGCCAGGTCGACCAGCAGAAAGAGACTCACCCAATACCACCATGACGACGGATCCGGGCTGAAGAATGCGGCCTTTTCGTACGTGAGTTGGTACGCCCCGACTGCAAATACCTTTAAAAACAGCCCGGAAAGCTGCTGGGTAATCCCGCAGCTGATGTTTGCGATGGAATCCTGCAGCCGGTACAGGCGCTTTTTGGTAAAGCGCTCGATCAGCAACTCAACGCCAATCAGCACAAAAAACAACGGCACAGACAGAACTATGGGATTGAGGTCCATGGTATCAAAGCGTAATATGCTAAAATACGAATTTTCGGCCGTGAAGTACGCCAGAGGCCGTGCGGAAGGATGTTGTGGTGCGTGTGGTATTAGGTGGTGCCAATACCCTGGCGACTTCACGGGGGCCCTCTGTAGGGACGCACGGCGTGCGTCCTGGGGGAATACATCGCTAGATGGTGCCAATACCCTAACGACTTCACGGTTGTCAATATAAAACCCGGTCCCGTCTTACTTAATTGCTAATTAATCCCGAATTTTGTCCCGGGTATCAGGCAGTAAATTGCCCTACGCGAGGCTATGATAATACTCAGAATTTTCAGGAGCGTTTGGTTTTTGTCCCTTCTGGCGGTGACGGCGGCTTTGATGTACGGATATGCCTCCATGCAGGAATATGTTGTCGTCCAGGAAGCTGTGAACGGCGCGATCAGGATAAGCCGCGAGACATTCTTTTATATGGTGCTGGCGCTGCTGACGATCATTAATGTGTTTGTATTCATCATTGCCCGGATTATGGTGCGGAGTGAGGATTTTAAGTCGTGGTTCTACGGCCTTGTCATTACCTTCAATATCTTTCTCATCGTAGGCATAGGCTTCGTCAGCCTCTACAACAGCGGCGAAATGTACGACTACGCCAGGCTCCAGCCCGTCGTCTACGGAAGCATCGGACTCCTGCTCTTGTGGAGTTTTGCATGGCCTATATACGTTAGCTATAAGCGACTTGTCGGTAAATCCTGAGTTTTACTGCTCTTGAACTAATTGCTGATAATCAGCGGTTTAATTATTGATCCTTAATGAATATTTGTAAGTGCGGATGCGCGCGGCATGGTGAAAATGCGCCTGAAAATGCCGTTATTCATGCGCTATCGCATTTTTTTGTTGAATAACCTTAATTTTTATGGCCAAGGCTGCGGAGAAAGGTTCATCCTTGTTTGAATATACGGAGGCCAGTATTAAGTCGCTCGACTGGCGGGAGCACATCCGGCTGCGACCCGGTATGTATATCGGAAAGCTTGGTGACGGGTCCTCCAAGGACGACGGCATTTATGTGCTCGTAAAGGAAACGATCGACAACTCCATCGACGAACACATGATGGGCTATGGGAAGGTGATCGACGTGAAGATCACCGACTCTAAAGTTGTCGTTCGCGACTACGGCCGGGGCATTCCTCTCGGAAAGGTCGTCGACGTGGTCTCCAAGATCAACACGGGCGCCAAGTACGATACCGGCGCCTTCCAGAAGTCGGTAGGCCTGAACGGCGTCGGTACCAAAGCCGTAAACGCCCTTTCGAACCGGTTTAAGGTGCAGGCCTTTCGCGATGGCCAGAGTAAGATGGCCGAATTCAAGAAGGGCATCCTGGTCACCGAATCCAGGGTCACGAAATCGAACGAGAAAAATGGTACCCTCGTGGAGTTCGAGCCCGACGGCTCGATGTTCAAGAACTATCACTTCATCCCGGAGTACCTCGACGACCTCATGTGGAACTACGCGTTCCTCAACGCGGGTCTCACTATAAATTATAACGGCCGGAAGTTTTACTCCAAAGACGGCTTACTCGATCTGCTAAAGCAAAAGGTCGATGCCGAAGAAGTGCGGTACCCGATTATCCATGTTAAAGGCAACGATATCGAGATCGCCCTCACCCACGGCAGCCAATATGGAGAAGAGTATTACTCGTTCGTGAACGGGCAGAATACCACCCAGGGAGGAACCCACCTGGCGGCTTTCCGTGAAGGCATTGTACGCGGCGTCCGGGAGTTCTACAAGAAGGACTTCGACGCGTCCGATATTCGCGCCTCGATAATCGGCGCTATTGCCGTGCGGGTGCAGGAACCCGTCTTTGAATCGCAGACTAAGACCAAACTCGGGTCTATCAATATGGCGCCGGACGGGCCCAGTGTCAGGAACTATGTGGGCGACTTCGTCGCGCGTGAACTTGAAATCTTCCTGCACAAAAACGCTGCCACCGCAGATGCGCTGCTCAAGCGCATTATGCAATCGGAACGCGAACGCAAGGAGATCGCGGGCATTAAGAAACTCGCGAACGAACGTGCCAAGAAGGCGAACCTCCACAACCGAAAACTTCGCGATTGCCGCTTCCATTTCAACGACGAAAAGGAGCCGAAAGGGCAGGAGTCGATGATCTTCATCACGGAAGGGGACTCGGCCAGCGGTTCTATTACCAAGTCGCGTGATGTGGAAACCCAGGCGGTGTTCAGCCTTCGCGGAAAGCCCCTGAACTGCTTCGGGCTCACGAAGAAGGTCGTTTATGAGAACGAGGAGTTCAACCTGCTGCAGCACGCCCTGAACATCGAAGACGGCCTGGAAGGGCTGCGGTACAACAAGGTGATCATCGCCACCGACGCCGACGTCGATGGTATGCACATCCGGCTGCTACTCCTTACGTTTTTCCTTCAGTTCTTCCCCGACCTGGTGAAGGCGGGCCATGTGTTCATCCTGGAAACGCCCTTGTTCAGGGTTCGAAACAGGAAGGAAACGATCTATTGCTACAGCGAAGAAGAACGCAGGGAAGCCGTCGCCAGGCTGGGCGGACGCCCGGAAATAACGCGGTTCAAGGGCCTCGGCGAAATCTCACCGGATGAGTTTGGCGCCTTTATCGGCGAAGACATCCGGCTGCAGCCCGTAATCCTGAAAAAGGACAGCCAGCTGTTGCGGCTTCTGGAATTTTATATGGGCAAGAACACACAGAAACGCCAGGAGTTTATTATCGACCATCTGCGGGTCGAAATGGATGTGGTCCACGACGAGCCCGTTCCGGAGGAGGCGTGACGTTAGCGCAACCGCGGATGTGTTTGAACGCAAACCAGTATGAGCAAAAAGAAGAAAAAAGATACACCTAAAGCAAAGAAGGAGGCCCCTGCATTACCCATAAACGGGAATGGCGAGGCGCCGCACGATGTCATCGCCCTGGAAGGCCTGTACGAGAACTGGTTTCTCGACTATGCATCGTACGTTATCCTGGAACGCGCCGTACCCCGTATCGAAGACGGGTTAAAGCCGGTGCAGCGCCGGATCATGCACGCGATCCGGGAAATGGATGACGGACGTTTTAACAAGGTCGCCAATATCATCGGGAGCACGATGCAATACCACCCCCATGGCGACCTGGCCATAGGGGAGGCAATCGTAAACATTGGCCAGAAGGAGTTGTTGTTCGATACCCAGGGTAACTGGGGCGACGTTCGCACGGGCGACAGCGCCGCAGCGCCGCGGTATATCGAAGCGCGGCTGTCGAAGTTCGCTCATGAGGTGGTGTACAACCCGCAAACGACGACGTGGCAACTGTCGTACGACGGTCGCAAGAAAGAGCCCGTTACGCTACCCGTTAAGTTTCCGCTCTTGCTCGCCCAGGGCGTGGAAGGTATCGCCGTCGGGTTGTCGACCAAGATCATGCCGCACAACTTCTGCGAACTCATCAAAGCCTCGATCGACGTCCTCAAGGGTAAGAATCCGAAAATATACCCCGACTTCCCCACGGGAGGTATTGCGGACTTCGCCGAGTATAACCAGGGCCAGCGGGGCGGTCGGATCCGTGTTCGCGCAAAGATTGAAATACTGGATAAAAAAACACTGGTAATCAAGGAAATACCCTATACTACCACAACTACTTCTTTAATCGAATCTATTGTAAAAGCGAGTGAAAAGGGGAAGATCAAGATCAAGCAGGTAGTCGACAATACGGCGCGTGATGTTGAGATTGTGGTGACCCTGCAGTCGGGGCAGTCGCCGGAAATTGCAATGGACGCGCTATACGCATTTACGGATTGCGAAGTGTCGATCTCGCCGAACGCGTGTGTGATCGTCGAGGACAAGCCGCGGTTCATGGCCGTAAATGAGATTCTGAAGTACAATACCAATTACACGCTCGATCTCCTAAAGCAGGAGCTGCAGATTCTCAAGGGAGAATTGCAGGAAAGAATTCTGTTTTCGTCGCTGGAGAAGATTTTCATCGAGAAACGCATCTATCGGAACATCGAGGAATGCGAGACGTGGGAGGACGTCATTCAAACCATCGATAAAGGCCTAAAACCTTATAAAAAGCAATTTTATCGCGAGATCACCAGGGACGACATCATCAAGCTGACAGAGATCAAGATCAAACGGATTTCGCGTTATGATTCCTTCAAAGCCGACGAGCTATTGAAGGACCTGGAAAGCCAGCTTAAGACGACGCAGCATAACCTCCGCCATCTGGTCGATTATGCGATCGCCTATTTCAACAATCTGCTGGAGAAATACGGCAAAGGCCGCGAGCGCCGCACCGAGATGAGAAACTTCCAATCGGTTACAGCCGTGGAAGTTATCGCCAACAACCAGAAGCTTTACGTCAATAAGGCCAATGGCTTTGCCGGATGGGGTCTGAAGCGGGATGAATACATTGCCGACTGCTCGGAACTGGACGACATCATCGTCATTCGCAAGGATGGGAAGGCGCGGGTGTCGCGCATCCAGGAAAAGGTGTTCATGGGCAAAGACATCCTGTATGCCGGCGTCTGGAAGAAGGGCGACGAGCGGATGGTGTACAATGTGATCTATACCGACGGCGCGTCGGGAAAGACTTATGCCAAACGGTTTGCGGTTCCCGGCGTCACGCGCGACAAGGAATATGATATCGCCACGGCGCACCAGAATTCAAAGATCCATTACGTCTCGGGAAATCCTAACGGTGAGGCGGAGACGGTGGTGATCAAATTGTCTCAGTCGAGTACCGCGCGAAAAAAGGTGTTTGAATTCGACTTTGCCGAACTGGAGGTCAAAGGCCGCGGTAGTCGTGGGAACACCGTCACCAAGTACCCCGTGCGCAGGGTTGAGTTTCTCAGGGCCGGAACGTCCACGCTCAGCAAGCTGGACCTCTGGTACGACGATACGACGGGCCGGCTTAACAAGGACGGCCGGGGTAACTACCTCGGAAAGTTCGATGGCGACGACAAGGTCATCGCCTTTATGCGGAACGGATCGTATCGCATTACCGGCTATGATCTCACGAACCGGTACGAGCATGAACGCACGATGCTGGTCGAAAAATTTCATCCTGAACGTGTGGTGAGTGCGATTTACGTCGACGGCGAGAGCAAGCAGCATATGGTGAAGCGCTTCGAAATCGAGACCACCACCATGGACAAAGATTTTGTATTCATAACAGAGTCGATCGGCTCCCGCCTGGTGTATGTGTCAACGGCTGAAAGTCCTGAAGTGGAGGTGGAGATATCAAAAGGTAAGGGTAAGGGCAAATCCGTCGAGACGGTTAACCTGGAAGAGTTTATCGAAGTCAGGGGCTGGAAGGCGCTGGGAAACAAGCTGTCATCGGCACGAGTAGTAGACGTGCGTCCCATTGCAGAACCAGAGGCGCCTGCGGCGGCTGATGACGACGAGGCTATTGCAGAGGAAGCGGCACCGGTTAAGAAGGCTGCCGGCAAGAAGGCGACGCCCGCGAAGACGGCTGTGACGAAAGCCGCGAAAAAAGCAGTAAAAAAAAAAGAGCAGTCGCCAGCCGAGCAAGCAGGCCTCTTCGGCGAACCGCCCCAAAAAAGCGAGCAGCAAAGAAAAAAGCCGCAAAAAAGCGAGCAGCCGGAACTCTTCGAAAGCAGGCCAAAAAGCGGCGCGGAAAGCGGTAAAGGTGGCGAAGAAGAAGGCGGGGGGTTCCAGGTAGGCGATACAGTGGAGCTTTCATTGTAGGGGACCGGTCGGGAAATCCTGCCTTTAGTCCGCCGGAGGTTTTCATTTCCCTCGCGGCATACTAGGTTAGTATTTTTGGCGGCGTCCAGTAATATATTTTTTGCCATGAACCGAACTGCACTGTTTACAGCACAATTCCTCATTGTATTGGGTTTCCTGTCGGGTCAGGCGGCGCAAGCCCAGGAAGACGAGATCATCGCTGAAGGCCGCATCCTCGACGCCCGCTCGGGCAAGGCCATTCCGGCACGGATAAGGTACAGCAGCATTCCAACGGGCGGGATCTCCGGGCGATTTTATGACAGCGCCTTTTCGTTTCCCATTTTTGGCGCGGCCAAGTATCAGATCACCGCGGAGTCGGAAGGCTATAACCCACGAACTGTCATCGTCAATCCCAGTGAAGTATTGAACAATACGTTGCGTCGCGACATCCTGCTAACCCCGAAGGGTGAGACGGTTGTCCTCAACAACCTGATCTTCGCACGCGGCAAGGCGACCATCGATCCGAAGTCGTTTCGCGAGCTTGACGAAGTTGCTCAGATGATGAAGGAAAATCCAAGAATGGAAATTCAGCTGGAAGGTCACACCGATAATGTAGGCAGTGCGAAAGCCAATCTGAAGTTGTCGGAAGATCGTGTTGAGGCTGTAAAGAAATATCTGGTATCGCAGGGCGTGCAAAAGAACAGGATCAAGACCCATGCTTATGGTGGGAGTCAACCCCTGCGCAACGAAATGACGCCAGAGGCCAGAGCGCAGAATAGGAGAGTGGAGATGAGGATATTGAGAGACTAGACGCTGGAACAGCCGCAGATGCAGAGGCAGATGCAAACTGCACCTGCTTCTGCATCTGCCGCTGAACTATCCCCCATTGTCTGCCTTGAGCTCTTCCAATAAGGTCTCGTACTTCGACTTGACTTCGGGTTCTTCTTTGAGCGCTTTGCGGATCTTGTTATAGGCAGTGGCGCCTACGTATTCTTTCGCAAGGTTCTTGAAGGCATCGTTGATGCGGGCCGTGCCGGCATCTTTCTTATCCTGTACTTCCTTCAGGATGGCCAGTTCATCTTCGGTGGCGTTTGCTGCCGTAAGCTTTTCCTGGTCGTCAGCTATTTTTGAAAGCTCGTTATATCGTGAAACTGTGATCTTTTCGCTGCTTTTCACCATTTCCGCTATTTCCGCGAGCAGGGTGACGCGCATCTCGTCGATGGAATCCATCATGACAGCATATCGTTGCAGTTCGTCGTCGCTCACCGCATTAGATTCGGCATCCTGCGCCTGCGCAGTGTATGCGCCGGTTACAAGAAAAAGCGCTGCCAAAAAATGTAAGACTTTCATAGGCAATTCAGATTGAGTTAAACATGAGCAGATACATCCTATAAATTTAGCACCTTTTGCCGCAAAATCCCAAAGATTGCGCGATTGGTGCGCAAACGGGACTCGCTACGAATGGGGGTATCCACTTAATTATACAGGATACCATCAACAAAAAAGGTGCCCCATTTAAGAGCACCTTTATTGTTAAACCCCGTGATGTTTTATCGATCCCTGTACTTGCGCAGTTTTTGCAGTAGTTCGGTATCTGTTATCGCATGCAGCGGTGTCGGTTCGTTACGTGTTTCATCAAGCAGGTAGAATGATGAATTATAGTAGAGGAACACCGTACGTTTGTTGTCGTCGTTGAAGAATTCCATAATCTCGTAGAGATCTTTCTCGAACGAACCCAGCAGATAGAGCTTTCCATCCTTGAACTGATAGTGGAAATCATTTCTCTTTCCTGTATCCACAACTTCCACTACGATGGAAGATTCCACAGAATGGGGTTCACCGGGGTCACCCAGCGGCTCCGGACGTCCGTTGGACGTTTCCAGTTCACGCGTCGGATCGTAGGGTGTGACATCCGGTTGGATGGGCGGCGATACCCTGGGCGCAGTTGCGGTTTCGTCTTTCGCAGCAGGCTGTTCTGCCGGCGTTCCGGATTCAACTGCATCGTCGGCCTTCGCGGGCTCGTCGGCGGGCGGCGTGCTTTGCGCTGCCGGTTCGTCGAATTGTTCCGTTTCGTCAGTGACGGCAGGTTGCTCTGATTGTATCTCGGATATTTCAGCAGGAACAACATCGTCTGTTGTGGTGCGCTGCCAGAAATAGTATGAGCCTAGTCCTACAACGGCAACAGCGAGTGCCCAGGCCGCAAATTTGGCGGCAACCGATCCGCCGGATGCCGGAGGTATTGGCAGCTGGTTAAGCATCGACTTAAGTTCAGCCACACGTGCTGCGCGTATGCCTTCGACCAACTCGCGTTGAAGGGCAAGTTCGCTTTGAAGTGACGCGTCGGTCTCGAGCCGCCTTTCAAATTCAATGCGTTCCGGACCTTTCAGTCGGTTTGAAAGGTAGTCGTCCAACAATTCTAAATCTCTCTCCGTTGCCATGGTGCTAGTCTAAGAAGTCGCGCTCGCTGTATTGAGCCTTAATCAGTTCGTCAAGTTTCTTTTTGCACTTGTATTTTTTGGTCTTCGCCGTATCCGTGTTGGCGAAGCCCAGTCTCTCGGCGATGTCCTGCATAGACATCTCCTCGAAATAATAATACATAAGCACCTTCTTACACGTCTCGCCCAGTTGATTTATGCAGCGGGCAATGATCTGTTCCCGTTCCTTCGAGTCGGTGTCCATCAACACCGGCGTATCATTGGTTTCGTTCGAAAGCCGCTTCTTTCTGTCCAGCTCCTTTCTCCACAGATTCTGACAGATACTGTAGATATAGGTGCTGATCTTGGAAGTCATCACCAGGTTACCCGATGTGGCCTTCTGCCAGAATACGATCAGGGCGTCCTGATAAATGTCGCGGGCTTCCTCTTCGGTTCCGCTGTTGGTGATGACCATTTTGGTCATCATCCGGTAATATTTCTTGTACAGGAACTCCAAAGCTTTTTCGTCGCCGCTCCGGATGCGCTCGAAAAGTTCTTTTTCGTTCATGTCTGAGCCAGTCTTGTATACCATTCCCGCTGTTTGTGGTAACCGTTATCCTGGGGTTTTTCTGGTACTTAAACGCCCATATCCGCCAAATATCCTGCTAATTCCGGCCTTCGCGACTAGTACCCTTAGGGCACAAAAAACTGTACCGATCCTGACCTTAAATATCGCCTAATAATTCAGAATTCCGCGAATTCCCGCGAATTTGATCGTTTTGAAACAACAATGGCCCCCAGGGGGGCCATTGCGTCATACTGTCTTGGAAAGCGAATCAGCGGGAGGCTTCGAGGTCACCCGTTTCGCTTACAACAATTTCTTTCTTAACCTGGTTGTCGATGTTGTGTGCTTCCTGCTCACCTTCCTCCAATGCGAGGAGGGGAGCAATAACCAGCGCCACAACCGACATCAGCTTCAGAAGGATATTCAGCGACGGCCCGGACGTATCCTTGAAAGGGTCGCCCACTGTGTCGCCGACTACCGCGGCTTTGTGCGGATCAGACCCCTTGTAGTACATCTGCCCGTTGATTTCAACGCCTTCTTCGAAGGTCTTCTTCGCGTTATCCCAGGCGCCACCTGCGTTGGCCTGGAAAATGGCCATTAATACCCCTGAGACGGTAACGCCCGCGAGAAGGCCACCCAGGGCCTCTACGCCAAATGCAGGAAGGAACCCAATAAGAACAGGTACAATCACGGCCATCAGGCCGGGTACCACCATCTGGCGGATGGCCGCCTTTGTTGAAATCGCCACACACTGGCCGTATTCCGCTTTACCATCAGCTTCATGGAAAACCCGCTGGTCTTCCTGTGACCATTCCTCCAGGGGCTTATCGCCATTCTTGCGCATCAATTCAAGTGCCGCCTTAAGCTGAGGGATGGTCGTAAACTGGCGGCGGACTTCTTCGATCATGGACATCGCCGCCCGTCCTACTGCACCCATGGCGAGTGCCGAGAACACAAAGGGAAGCATGCCGCCGATAAACAAGCCGGCGATGACGTTCGACTTCGATACGTCGATCGTGCTCAGATTGGCGGTAGTCATAAATGCGCCGAACAATGCAAGCGCCGTCAGCGCAGCCGATGCGATTGCAAAGCCTTTACCGATAGCGGCTGTAGTGTTTCCTACCGCGTCAAGCTTATCGGTGCGGCCCCGTACTTCCTTGGGCAGGCCCGACATTTCGGCAATGCCACCCGCATTGTCCGAGATCGGTCCGTATGCGTCAACCGCAAGCTGGATACCGAGGTTGGAAAGCATTCCGACAGCTGCGATAGCAATACCATACAGACCTGCGAAATGGAACGCGCCGATGATCGACAAAGCAATGATCAGGATCGGAATTGCCGTAGACATCATACCAATACCAAGACCGGATATAATATTCGTAGCGGCGCCTGTCAACGACTGCCGGACGATAGACAACACGGGTTTCTTACCTGTTCCCGTATAATATTCAGTAACAAGACCTACCATCACACCAGCCACAAGACCGATGACGGTGGCCCAGAACACACCCATCGCAGTGTAGCGATTGCCGAATTCAGGGTCCGCCCAGGCGTATAACGGATCCTTGAAGAACCATTCGGTGGGAAGCATCCAGTTGATGATAAAGTAGGAGGCGATGATCATAATAATGGATGATACAAACTCACCCATGTTCAGCGCCTTCTGCGGGTTGCCGCCTTCCTTTACCTTGACGAAGAACGTTCCGAGGAACGACATGACGATACCTACGCCGGCGAGCACCAACGGAAGCAATACGGCGGAAAGGCCGCTAAAATTATCGGAGAACCCGGGCACCATGA
Source organism: Cyclobacteriaceae bacterium (assembly GCA_035304385.1). Taxonomy (GTDB): domain Bacteria; phylum Bacteroidota; class Bacteroidia; order Cytophagales; family Cyclobacteriaceae; genus ZC4RG29. The sequence continues at coordinate 14,660 of DATGQD010000063.1, read as the reverse complement.
AGGCGGCGCCGAGTACCATAGTACCGATGATGGAACCCACATAAGATTCGAACAAATCCGCACCCATACCTGCAACGTCGCCCACATTATCACCTACGTTGTCGGCGATGGTTGCCGGGTTCAACGGGTGGTCTTCCGGAATGCCGGCTTCAACTTTCCCGACGAGGTCGGCGCCAACGTCAGCAGCTTTCGTGTAGATGCCGCCGCCGACGCGCGCGAACAGGGCAATGGATGAAGCGCCAAACGAGAAGCCGGTCAACACCGTGATGACACGCGTCAGATTCGCTTGTGTGTCGACACCGAACATTCCCGCGTAGATGATGAAGAGGACACTGAGTCCCAATACGCCAAGTCCCACAACGCCCATGCCCATTACAGAGCCTCCGGCAAAAGCGACTTCCAGTGCGCGTCCCAGGCTCGTGCGTGCTGCACTTGTGGTGCGCACGTTGGCTTTGGTAGCCACACGCATGCCGATAAAGCCGGCCAGCGCCGAGGTAAAGGCACCTACTACGAACGAGACACCCACTAACGGAGAAGAGGCTTCGTCTGCACTTACGGCCAGCAGAATGGCAACGCAGACGACGAATATGCTCAGTACTTTGTACTCTGCCTTCAAAAAGGCCATGGCGCCTTCGGCAATGTGGCCGGCAATGCTTTTCATCCGGTCGGTGCCGGCGTCCAGCTTGTTAACCCAGCTGCTGCGCCACAGCACATAGAGAATTCCAAGCACGCCAAAGGCGGGTAAAGTATAAAGAACGGTTTCCATCAGTGAGTTTTAAGGTTTTCGATTGATAAAGCCATGCGCTGGTCCGGCCTGTCGAAGGGCAGTACCCGCCAAAGCACCGCAAATATAGGAGAAGTGGTATAATCGGCAAAAGCAGGAAAGCAACGCGACGAGGGGCGTGCGTTCATAGCGAATACATTTTCTGCAGCGCCTCCCAGAGCGGCCTTTTCAGCGATTCGACCAACGCATCAGGAGCTACCGTCCTGATCAGCGATGTGCGCCCGAATTGTACGATTTCGGTGTCGTTCACAGGTGGGTCTACGTCCACGCCGAAAACGATAGCATATTGCGGATCGATGGCCTTTAGCATCGCAGCTGTAACGAGCGGCTCATGAATGATTCTGGCCCGTCCCATCCCGGCACCCACAGCGTGCAGCAGTTTACGCAGCATGTCGCGGTCTTTGTCGGCAAGCTCATCCCAGGGCACAGGCAAGACCACTAATGTCGTGGGCGGCAGCTGGTAGACCTCTTCAGGGTACAAGGCGCTAATCCATTCCTCTGAGTTCATCGGTCCGGTATATTAAATATCGATTTTAGTTCACTGGCATCTCCCGGCTTCATCTTTCCCGCGAGCACGAGCCGGAATTGTCTGCGTTGCAGGGCGCCCTCATACATTTCCTTTTCCTCTTCGGTTACGGGCACGAGCTCAGGAACCTCCGCAGGCCGTCCGTTCTCGTCCATGGCTACAAACGTAAAGAAGGCGCTATTGCTTTCAAACTTCTTTCCTGAAGGGGCGTCTTCGGCCTCCACGTCAATGTGCACTTCCATCGATGTCGTGAATGCACGCGTGACGCGGGCACGGAGCGTGACTACGTTGCCCAGCGCGATCGGGTGGCGAAATGAGATATTGTCGACAGATGCGGTGACGACCAGCCGGTTCGCGTGGCGCTGTGCCACAATAGCGGAGACAACGTCCATCCAGTGCATGAGCCGGCCACCCATGAGGTTATTCATCGTATTGGTGTCGTTGGGCAGCACCAGTTCGGTCATGCTGAGCGCGGAATCTGCCGGAGTTTTTTTAATCCTTGTCATGATATGGCATTGAACTTACCCGCAGGCCTGCGAATTGACGCCGGTAGGGGGCGGGATGGGTGTACCTACTGATTGTTAGTTTGCGCAGGCGCACAAAAATCATAAAAATATTTTGCAAAGCATCGCGTGTTTTCATTATTTCGGCTCGCCATGAAGGCATCGAATTTCCATATCGCACGCAACACCCTGCATACCACCCGGACGCATACGTTTGGAACAACAACCGTCACGGGGTAGCTCCCGGCATATCCTGTTACCCACAACGGGCCGCTTCAGGCCCGTCCGCTTCCTGAAAAAAATCTCCATCGCCCCCGACCTGAAAGGGGACGAACCCGACTAAAAAATCAAATGATAAAGTATAGCCTAGTGCTTAAAGGTGTCAGTTTATGAAAGTTCTGAAGTTTGGCGGATCGTCCATTGCAACCGCGGAACGGATTGAGTCCGTCATCAAAATTCTCGAGCCCTACGGGGAGAAAGGCATTGCCGTCGTCTTCTCAGCTTTTGGCGGCGTCACAGATGCCCTTATCGATGTAAGCCGCCGCGCAGTACTCGGCGATGAAGAGTACAGAACGGCACTCGCCGAAATCGAGAAACGGCACCTCGACATTACCCGGAAACTCATCAGCATTAAGAAGCAGGGATCCATCCTGGCGCAGGTCAAGATCAGGACCAACGAGCTTGAAGATGTATTGAACGGCGTATACCTCGTCAAAGAACGTACACCACGCACGCTCGACTATGTCATGAGCTTCGGTGAGCGGCTGTCTGCCTACATCATATCGGAAGTCCTCAAAGACCGTGGCATTAACGCTGAGTTTCTCGATGCGCGCACGGTCATCCGGACCGACAGCACGTTCGGTAACGCGCGTGTCCACTTCGAAGAAACCAACCGGAATATCCGTCAATACTTCGAAGAGCACACCGCGTTGCAGATCATTACCGGTTTTATCGGTACGTCGGAAGGCGGTGAAACGACTACGCTGGGCCGCAGCGGATCAGACTATACAGCCGCCATATTCGCGGGGGCGCTACAGGCGGAATCGCTGGAGATATGGACCGACGTCAGCGGCATGATGACCGCGGACCCACGGCTGGTCCGCAAGGCTTTCACCGTATCCCAGCTTAGCTACGAAGAGGCGATGGAGCTTTCCCACTTCGGCGCGAAGGTGATCTTCCCGGCTACCATGCAGCCGGCTATGGCAGGGCGTATCCCGATCCGTATCAAGAACACCTTCGATCCGGATGCAGAAGGAACGGTCATCAGCTCGGAAGTCACCAACGGCCGGCTCATTAAGGGCGTGTCGTCCATGAACGGCATTAGCCTGCTCAACGTTTCGGGCAGTGGACTCGTCGGCGTCGTGGGTGTATCAAAGCGACTGTTCGGCACCCTCGCCGATGAAAAGATCAACGTGATCCTGATCAGCCAGGCATCGTCTGAACACTCCATCTGTTTTGCCATCGAAAGCAAATATGCCCTCCGTGCGAAGGCTGCGATCGAACGCGAGTTCGCTTACGAGATATCAAAGGATGAGATGGATCGTGTTATAGTCGAAAGCGATTTCTCCATACTCGCAGTGGTGGGAGAGGGCATGAAGAACAACCCGGGAACGAGCGGACGGATGTTCAGCGCACTGGGACGGAACGGCGTTAACGTCTTCGCGATAGCACAGGGATCTTCTGAGCTTAATATCTCCTCAGTAGTGAAGGAGAACGACATTGCAAAGGCGCTTAACGCTTTGCATGAAGCCTTCTTCCTGTCGGACAGAAAAGTGCTCAACGTGTTTCTTGTAGGCACAGGACTCATTGGCAGCACGCTCTTGAAGATGATGGCCGAACAGCGTGAAAAGTTATCCGGCGAGAATCTGCTCGAAATCAATGTTGTTGCTATCGCCAACAGCAGAAAGATGTTATTTGACGAAGAGGGTGTAAGTTTGAATGACCCGGTGGAGACGCTGCTTGAGAAAGGTGAACCGATGAATATGGACGCGTTTGCCCGGAACATGTTCGCACTGAACCTACCCAACAGCGTTTTTGTTGATTGTACGTCGAGCGAAGAAGTGACCGACCACTACGAATCCATCCTGGTATCCAATATATCGATCGTTACCCCGAACAAGAAGGCCAACAGCGGTTCGTATGAACGGTATCAGTTATTGAGGTCGACAGCTTTCCGTCGCAGTGTGAAGTTTCTTTACGAAACCAACGTCGGCGCGGGACTCCCCGTCATCAACACAATGAACGACCTGTTGTTGAGCGGTGATAAGGTGATCTCCATTGAGGCGGTTCTCAGCGGCACGCTCAACTACATCTTCAGCAGTTTTGTCGAAGGTCGACGCTTCAGCGATGTGGTTCGTGAGGCCAAAGCAAATGGGTACACGGAGCCCGATCCGCGTGATGACCTGAACGGCATGGACGTCGCGCGCAAGATCCTGATCCTGGCGCGGGAAGCGGGTTGGGAGCTTGAGCCGTCGCACATCCGGGTGGAAAACCTGGTGCCCGAGGCGTGCCGGGGCGATATGCCCGCAGCTGAATTTCTGGACCGTCTGGCGGAGCACGACGACCACTTTGAAGCCATGCGCAAAGAAGCTGAAGGAGAGGGGAAAAAGCTGCGCTATATGGCCGTTCTTCGTGATGGCCGGGTAACGATTGGGTTGACGGCGGTAGACGAGCGACATCCGTTTTATTCCCTTTCCGGTACTGATAATATTATATTGCTGACGACAGAGCGTTATCACGATCGGCCCATGGTGATCCGTGGTCCGGGCGCAGGCGCTGCTGTGACGGCAGCGGGTGTATTTGCGGATATTATACGCATTGGTTACTATGCCCGATAACCATGACGAGAAAACCAACCATGAACTCCATTAAAGCAACGGCCCCCGCCACGGTGGCTAACGTATCCTGCGGATTCGACATCTTCGGATTCGCGGTTGAGTCGCCCTGCGACGAAATAACCCTGACCCTGCGCGATGAGCCGGGCGTCGTGATCACCTCCATTACCGGTGATGACGGACGACTGCCGTCGGATGCCGGTCAAAATACAGCGGGCGTGGCGGTGAGGGAGTATCTCAAGGCGGCCGGCTCCGATCAGGGCATCGCTATTGAACTCACCAAGAACCTGCCGCTGGGCAGCGGCATGGGGTCAAGCGCTGCCAGTTCCGTCGCCGCGCTCGTGGCCGTAAATCACCTCATGGGAAATCCACTCAAGCGCGATGAACTACTTCCGTTTGCAATGGAAGCAGAGCGCGTGGCCTGTGGGTCTGCACATGCGGATAACGTGGCGCCGGCACTGCTTGGGGGTTTTGTGCTGATCCGCAGTTACCATCCCCTGGACGTTACACGCATACCCACGCCCGATGATCTTTATTGCACGCTGATTCATCCCCAGCTGGAACTCAAGACGGAAGACTCGAGAAACGTTCTGAAAGCTTCTGTTCCTTTGCGCGATGCGGTACGGCAGTGGGGCAATATCGCGGGGCTGGTCGTCGGTTTGATGAAACCCGACTACGGCCTTATCGGGCGGTCGCTGCAGGATTACATCGCGGAGCCGTTGCGCTCCGTACTCATTCCGGGCTTCGAAAGGATCAAGGAAGTGGCGGTGCAGGCCGGGGCGCTGGGCGCCGGTATATCGGGTTCAGGGCCGACCATCTTTGCGTTGAGCGTAACGGCAGCGACGGCCAAAAAGGTTGGCGAAGTGATCCGCGACGAGTTCGAAGGTTTTCATGTCGAGAGCGAAGTGTACGTATCCCGGATCAACACCAAAGGCGCGACCGTCGAAAGTGTAGGGCAGAAAGAAAACATTCTGTAGGCGGGTGAAATTCTATAGCACGAACAATAAGAGCCTGCGCGTGAGCCTCCGGGAGGCAGTGCTGCAAGGTCTCGCTCCCGACAAGGGTTTGTACATGCCTGAGCGCATTCCGACGCTGCCACGCGGCTTTCTCGACGCAGCAGGAGAGCGCTCGCTCCAGGAGATTGCGTTTGTCGTGGCGCGCGAGTTTGTCTCCGGCGAGGTGGACGACAACACCCTTACCTCCATCATCTCGCACGCGCTACCGTTTGACGCGCCCGTGGTTGGCATCGACGACAGCGTGTATGCGCTGGAGCTTTTTCACGGGCCGACTTTCGCATTCAAGGATTTTGGCGCGCGCTTTATGGCCGGACTTCTGGGCCATTTCGCGCAACAGGAACGCCGGGAGGTTGTTATCCTGGTCGCGACCTCCGGCGACACCGGCAGTGCGGTCGCCAACGGCTTTCTTCGGGTGCCCGGCACGCGTGTGATCGTCCTGTATCCACAGGGTAAGGTCAGCGAAATTCAGGAGAAGCAATTCACTACGCTGGGTCATAACATAACGGCGCTGGAAGTAGCGGGTACGTTCGACGACTGCCAGCGCCTCGTCAAGGAGGCGTTCGTCGATCCCGAGCTTACCCGGTCGTTGTTTCTCACATCGGCCAATTCTATTAACGTCGCGCGGCTCATTCCCCAGTCGTTCTACTACATTCACGCTCATGCACAGCTTCGGCACCTGGAACTTCCCCTGGTGTTCGCAGTGCCCAGCGGCAATTTCGGAAACCTCACGGGGGGGCTGCTGGCTATGAAGATGGGCCTGCCCGTATCCCGCTTCGTGGCCTGTACCAATGTAAACGATGTGGTGCCGGAATATCTCCAGAGCGGGCTATTCCAACCCCGTCCGTCCTTGCAAACCATCAGCAACGCAATGGATGTGGGCAATCCCAGCAACTTCGCCCGCCTGCTCGACCTATACGACAACGACCGCGAGGCGATGGCGGAAGTCCTTTACGGCTGTTCTTTTACGGACGCCGAAACGAGGAAGGCGATGCGTGACGTATTTGAACGGACGGGCTATACCCTGGACCCTCACGGCGCCGTGGGATACCTCGGCATTCGGAGATTTCTCCCGGAATTCGGTCCTGCTGTGGGCGTATTTCTCGAAACCGCCCACCCCGGAAAATTCCGCGATGTCGTGGAGGAGACCCTGGGCCAGCCGATCGACCTTCCCGACGGCCTCAAGGCCTTCGCCGCCGGCACCAAACAGACCATCCCCATGAGCGCAGATTTCAGCGATCTGAAGGACTTCCTGCTATCTGCACAATAATTTTATAGACTGAAGCTCTGATGTGCTTGCCCTGAAGCCATGATGTGCTCACTGTCCCCATCCCTCTTCTCCCAACAGCGGCACAAACGCGAACATGTCGTAGCGTTCTTCCTGCAGTTTTCCGTCTTTTTTGCGGATTACCACCATTTGCTGCCGGTCGCGGTCGCCCACGGGAATGACGAGAATGCCCCCTTCTGCGAGCTGGTCGATAAGGGCCTGGGGGATTGACGGTGCGCCGGCGGTAACGATAATGCGGTCGAAGGGCGCCCGGGAGGGGAGGCCTTTGGAGCCGTCGCCCAGGAAGAAGGTGGGCCGGTACCCCATAGCGGGGAGAAAAGTACGAACCTTCTCGTATAAATTGCGATTGTATTCTATAGTAAAGACTTTGGCGCCGAGTTCCAGGAGGACGCAGGCCTGGTATCCGGAGCCGGTTCCGACCTCGAGGACGCGGTCGCCGGGGCGGACCTGCAGCTTTTCCGTCTGGAACGCCACGGTGTAGGGTTGGGAGATGGTTTGGCCTTCGCCGATGGGAAAAGCCTTGTCCTGGTAGGCGTGTTGGAGGAGGGCGTCATCGAAGAAAAAATGGCGCGGAACTTTGCCGATTGCGGCCAAAACCCGCTCGTCTTTTATGCCCTTTTTACGGAGTGTTGCGACCAGTTTGTTGCGTAGCCCGCGATGCCTGTAATTGTCCTCAAACATGCTATTTTGGCACAAAAAAGCCATTTTTTCAGCCTAAACAAAGTTTCTGAAAATCTTTAGGAAAATTGAAACCTATGCTCTTACTTTATGGTTCTCCTCCACACAGTGAAAAAGCTTCTTGCCATAGCGTTCACATGTGTTAATAAGCCCCTGATGGAATTATTGGTTCGCCATGAATGAAATCGGGGCTGTGGAGTTATAAATGAGGGCTGATTAACCTTTTAGCGGGGGTTGGTTAGCCCTCGGTTTTTAGGGGGCAGCTTTAGCAGCAGGGAATGGAGCGTGGGCAGTAGTACGCCTACATGCCCAACGACTGATTCTCAATCGACGCCAGCTCTACAATCTTCTCGTATTCCGCAGGTGTGAGGTCGTTGAAGAAATAGTGGACGGGGTTTACGTGCTTGTCGTTCACCATGACTTCGTAGTGGAGGTGGGAGGCAGTCGACGTACCCGTGTCGCCCACGTAGCCGATCAGCTCACCGCGTTTAACACGCTGGCCTTTACGAACGGCGAAGTCGTGCATGTGCGCATAACGCGTACGATATCCGAAGCCGTGATCGATCTCGAGCATCTTACCGTAGCCGGTGAATTTTACTTGCACTTTGTCGACGATACCGTCTGCCGTGGCGTAGATCGGTGTGCCGATGGGAGCCGCGAAGTCGATGCCGTAGTGCATCTTCTTCACTTTGTAGATCGGGTGGAAACGGAAGCCATATCCGGAGGCAAGGCCTACCAGCAGCTCGTTTGACACCGGTTGTATGGCCGGGATGGCGGAGAACAGCGCCTCTTTGTTGCGCGCCAGGTCGACGAGTTCATCCTGCGAACGCGCTTCGATGTACATTTTGCGCTTGAGGCGGTCGACGCGACTGTATAAGTCGATGATCTCGTCTTTCAGGCTGAGGTCCTTCTCCTGGATGTGTGCGTAGCGATCGACACCGCCGGCGCCAGCGTTCCGTATGGTTTTGTCGATGGGCTCGGCACCGAGCACCACGCGGTAGATATTGTCGTCTCTGTTTTCGAGGGCGGCCATCGTTTCGCCCACTTGCTCAACTTCGCTGCGGAGCACATCGATGATGTACGCCTGTTCCTTGATCTGGTTCTGCAAGATCACTTCCTTGGGTGAGGGGAAGTAGGCAGTCCAGAGGAATATCATCGCAATGGAGACCACGACCGTAAGCGCAAGGATACCCAGCGCGTTAAGCACGATGTCGATCTTTTTCGTCCTCACGCGCTCGTACTTGCAGGTCTCCGTGTCGTAGTAATAGCGTATGCGTGCCATAATGGTTGTATTAAATGGTTTGGGGGCGAAAAGGTTTCATTACCCCCTCGTTGCATTCTATGAATGGACCTTCCAGCAGGTCGATACAATACGGAATTGCGGGGAAAACGGCCTCCAGGCATTGTTTTATGGCTCTCGGTCGCCCCGGTAGGTTCACGATCAGGGTCTTATTGCGAATTCCGGCCGTCTGACGCGAAAGAATAGCTGTCGGCACATACTTCAAGCTTGTCGCGCGCATCAGCTCTCCAAAACCGGGCATCATCCGGGTACACACGGCCTCCGTGGCTTCCGGCGTGACATCCCGAATGGCCGGACCCGTACCGCCGCTGGTGATGATCAGGCAGCAACCGCGGTTGTCGGCCATATCGATGAGGATCTGTTCGATTTGATCCTGCTCGTCGGGCACCACCGCGTATTCCTTCTCCCAGGGACTGCGAATATACTCCGTGAGGAGTTCCGCAATAGCCTTTCCGGGCGTGTCTTCGTAGATGCCCTGGCTTGCCCTGTCGGACACGTTTACAATTCCAATGCGGGCGGTCATGACCTTTCGGTTTTCGTTACAATCTTATCGCGGCGCCCTTTCCGGTATACCTGTCGTCCTTTGCTGAGGCCCCTGCGCAATTCGCGTTGCCGCTCTTCAGGGAGCTTTACAATCTGTGCACAGGCCTCTGAACAACAGTTGTCGTATTTCGCCTTGCACGAAGGACATTGGATGAAAAGCAAGTGACATCCATCGTTCCTGCAGTTCGTATGATCGTCGCACGGCGTGCCACATTGGTGGCACGTGCTGATGATATCGTCGGTGATACGCTCGCCCAAACGCTCGTCGAACACAAAGTTCTTTCCAATGAACTTGTTTTCGATCTTTTGTTCCTTGACCTGCCGCGCGTACTCGATGATTCCACCGCGCAGCTGATAGACGTTGTTAAAACCTTTATGCCGCATCCAGGCACTTGCCTTTTCACATCGGATGCCGCCTGTGCAATACATGAGAATGTTCTTGTCGCGATGGTTAACCAGGAGATCTTCCACCACCTGGAGTTCTTCCCGGAACGTGTCTACGTCCGGCAATAGCGCATTGCGGAAATGTCCTACCTCACTTTCATAGTGATTGCGCATGTCGACGATAATTGTGTTCGGTTCGTCGGCCAGGCGATTGAACTCGAGGGCGTCCACGTGAGGTCCGGTCTGGGTTACGTCGAAAGAGCTGTCGTCCAGACCGTCAGCCAGGATCTTTTTCTTGCGGACGACTTTAAGCTTGAAAAACGATTTGCCGTTGTCGTCTACAGCAAAGTTGAGCCTGACGCCGGCCAGAAAGGGGATACTATCGACATAGTTGCGGAAATCCGCTTTCCTGCTGTTCGGGATGCTTACCTGCGCGTTTACGCCCTCGGAAGCGATATACACCCGGCCGAGGGTTTCCAGGGCCGAAAAGCCAATATAAAGCTGATCCCTCCAGTACGCCGGATCATCGATACGGGCATACTTGTAAAAGGAAAGGGTCGAACGATCCTGCCGCGTCGTATGCAGCTTTTCCTTCAAAATACGGCTGTTTATGCGGTTGTGTAGCGCCATAACACCGGTAGATTGCAGTTAATCCTGTTCCGGGGGAATAGGAAACCCGCAAAAATAGCTAAAATTTGGGTTTCAGCGCTCCGCGAATTAGTTGGTTGTACTCTTCGCACGTCAGAATCCCGTGTTCGTTGCAGTATGGGCAAGTCTGATACTGATCGCCAAATGCGCCCCGTCGGATGATTACGTGGTCGCCGTAGCATACCGGACAAACCACCTTACCGGTTGGCCCACAGTCGATTTCATACTTTGACGACAATACCGGCTGGGGGCGGTCCTTCGCCTCTTCAGCCCGTGCCCGCAACACACCTTCCTCCGCCTTTTTCAACCATTGCACAGCTTCGGTCGAGTACTGCCCGTTCGTTCCCTTGAGCTGGATGTACTTGGTCAGCCAGTCGACACTCTGCGCATATTGCCCCAGGAAGTATGAATTCTTCCCAAAGTGAAAGGCCAGGTCGGACGGTACCCCCTGAATGTTCGCCAGCACATAGCGGAATTTCGCGTCCGCCAGTTTGTACTCGCCCTGATCCATCCAATACACGCCCGAGTCAAGCTCACGGTTCAGCATCATGCGTTTCAGCATGGCTTGCTCACGCAAATACTGCTGCCTGGCCGCCTCCTCATCCTGCGCGTTGGCGTATGAGATGAAGCCGAAGGTCAAAAGCAACGTCACCAATATCCTGCTCATCGATACATTGCCCGCGGGTCAGCGCCCTCACGGAAAAGGAAAAGTATCATTTTTTGCCAAGACTTGCAGCATACATCACAAATATCCGGCCATCAGCGTCCGGTCACCTTGTTCCGTTATCGCATCTGCAACCTGGGGATAGGGTTCCACATTGTGTCCACCGTCATCCGTGACCCCACGTCCCGCGAAGGTGTTTATTTAATGCGTTATTTGTTAGTTTTGATATGCGTCGGAATAACAACAGTTTTTCATGGAACTGAATATCAACGACAAGACCTATACTGTGAACGTCGAGCCGACGGCGAACTTACTCACGGTGCTGCGGGATTATCTCGATCTCACCGGGGCGAAGTATGGTTGCGGCGAGGGTGCGTGCGGAGCCTGTACGGTTCTGGTAGATGGCCAGCCGACACGCTCTTGTATCACGCCGCTCTCCAGTCTTATCCACAAGCGCATCGTCACCATCGAAGGACTCGCACCTGAGGGCGAACTCCACCCGGTACAACAGGCTTTTGTAGATGCGGATGCGTTTCAGTGCGCGTATTGCGCGTCGGGCATGGTCATGACAGCGGCAGCGCTGTTGGAACGGTATCCCGAACCGACCGAAGAACAGATCAGTAGTTTCATGAACGGCAACATATGCCGGTGCGGAACCTATCCGCGTATCGTCAGCGCCATTCGATCCATCAAAACGACCTGAAAGCGATGCGGACAAGTGAAGAACCTTTTGCTGCCGAACAATACGAACTTCAGGGACCTCCGCTGCATCGCTTCTCGATTAACCGCAGGCAGTTTTTCCGCTACCTGGGTGGTGGAATTGCCATAACATTCGTCGCGGGTCATGCGCTGTCTGACGATGGTGCCGACGTCGCCGGTGCCAACGACAACAGCATTCATGCGTGGATTCATGTGGGCGAGAATAACAACGTAACGGTATACACCGGAAAGGTGGAGGTTGGTCAGAATATTCGTACGTCGCTCGCGCAGATTGTCGCGGAAGAGCTGACGGTTCCGTTCGAATCCATCGAGATGGTTATGGGCGACACCGCCCTCACTCCGTACGATATGGGCACATTCGGTAGCCGGTCTATCCCATACATGGGCTCTCAATTGCGCAAGGCGGCAGCGTCCGCACGTGAGCTAATGAAAAAGATGGCGGCGAAGAAACTGGATGTGGACGTCGCACAGCTGAAAGTGTCCGAAGGTAAGATACACAACACCAAAGACGGAAAGCCGCTTTTGTTTTCCGACATCGTTCGAGGCGAGAAACTCATTCAGCCCATCGACGAATCGGCCGCTACTACACCGCCCGGCCAATGGAAAGTGTGTGGCACATCGATACCGAAGGTCAACGCCGCGCACTTTGTTACGGGTAAGCACGAGTATGTGTCCGACATGAAGTTGCCGGACATGATGTATGGAAAGGTGTTGCGGCCGCCAGCTTTCGGCGCGACACTTAAAAGTGCAGATCTTTCCCGCGCGCAGGCCTTACCCGGTGTCGTGGCAGTGCACGATGCACAGTTCGTCGGCGTGTGTGCTCCTGACCCACTTACCGCCGAGCGCGCGTTGACCCTGGTGCGGGCTCAGTGGGAGGAAAAACCTCAGCCTTCGCGCGACCTGATATTCGACTACCTGTTAAAGCATGCCAAAGCCCCTCGCGGCAATGATGGCGGCGGTGATATTGCTGGCGGTCTGGCACGGGCAAAGGCAACGACCGACAAGACTTTTTATGTCGATTACATTGCTCACGCGCCTTTGGAGCCGAGAGCGGCGGTCGCCAGGTGGGAGGGCGACAAGGTAACGGTCTGGACGGGAACACAACGTCCGTTCGGCGTTCAGGACGAGGTTGCCAGTGCGTTCAGGATACCTAAGGAAAATGTACGCGTCATTATGCCCGATACGGGATCGGGATACGGCGGCAAGCATACCGGCGACGCGGCCCTGGAAGCGGCACGCCTCGCGCGCGAGGCGCAGCGCCCGGTAAAGATTGTGTGGACCAGAGAGGAAGAGTTTACGTGGGCGTATTTTCGACCTGCCGGTGTCATCCAGGTGAAAGCCGGCGCCGACGCTTCCGGAAAGCTTACGGCCTGGGAGTTTCATAACTACAATTCAGGAGGCTCGGCAATCCAAACACAATACGACGTCGATCAAAGGCGAATACAATTCCACCCCGTAGACTCACCGTTACGACAAGGATCCTATCGCGGGCTTGCGGGCACTGCAAATATTTTCGCCAGGGAATCGGCTATGGATGACCTGGCGAACGACCTGGGCATTGATCCGCTTGAATTCAGGATGACAAACCTGAGTAACGAACGATTAAAAAACGTATTGAAGGCATGCGCTGAAGCCTATGGATGGTCAGGTAGAAGTCGGGCAAAAGGGCGGGGCCATGGCATTGGATGCGGCATCGAAAAAGGCGGTTATGTGGCGACAATAGCCGAGGTTTTGGTGAATCCGGATGATGGCCAGGTCACCGTTAAACGTGCCGTTGCCGCGTTCGAATGCGGCGCCATTGTCAATCCCGTACACCTGGAGAATCAGATACTGGGATGCGTCGTCCAGGGACTGGGAGGGGCGCTCTTCGAGTGGATCGACTTTAAGAACGGCCGTATTGTAAACCCCATGTTCTCACGCTACCGCGTGCCGCGCTTTACCGACATGCCCGAACTTGAGATCGTCATGGTCGATCGCAAGGACCTTCCCTCCGCCGGCGCCGGTGAAGCGCCTATCTATGGCATCGCCCCCGCCATCCGCAACGCGATTGCCGATGCGGGAGGGGAGAGGCTTTATTCGTTGCCGTTGTTAAGGAAACCCTAGGGATTTGTGATTTTCGATTTACGCGACAATAGGGAATGGTAATCAACGACGAAACTTTGGACTTTTCCCGCGCGCACTGATATGAGGGGCCAAATCACAAATCCCTAATCACAAATCACTGCTGTCCGGGATAAAATTAATCAAAGTCAAAAAGCCCTTTTTGAATAAATTCAGTGTGGTTTTTTGATCTTTTTCGATTGGAGGGGGTAGGGTTTTTACCCGGACAGTTTGCTGCCCTCGGGGAAATTGAGGTGTTTAATGAAGATATTATCATTATTTGCAGCCGCTGAAAGGTGAACGATGCAGGCAGTCGGATTAGATTCCTGGACAGCCATATGCACCTTTAATCCCCCTTTTCGTCTACCATCAGCACCACGCATCCCTGCACCCTTAAAAACCTCTTGAAATAGCCGGATGGTTGTTGAATCGATGACATATACGGAATCCTTATTAGCTGGGCTGTCCGGGAAAAGTCGATCAAAATACGCCTTCAGGTCAAAATAAAGATCCCCAAATACCTTTTCGTCTCTAGCCGCATTGGCGTCTGACAAGGTGCTTTTGGCTGGGAGTGAACTCAAATTGCAGTTATTCAACTTACCTCCCATTGCACACATCCCGGTCACTATCTCCCTTAAGGACTCGCAGTGCGCGCAGCATGAGAAAATCATTGTT